>JAFUOD010000003.1 GCA_017472735.1 Oscillospiraceae bacterium
AAATGATTATAAAATTCGTGTTTTATAAGCTTTTTCAAGGGTTTTCAGTGTAAAAAAAGACCTCATAGGATTTCTCCTACAAGGTCTAATTTTTATATTCGGTTTTGCCTTATTTTTTCAAATTGGCTTTGCCCAAAAACAACGAAATTACTTTTTCCTACTTTCGTTAATAGCAGCCTGTGCAGCAGCCAAGCGAGCGATCGGAACGCGGAAGGGCGAGCAAGATACATAGTCGAGGCCGATCTTGTGGCAGAACTCAACAGATGTGGGGTCGCCGCCGTGCTCACCGCAGATACCAACATGGAGGTTGGGATTTACGGGCTTGCCGAGCTGGATAGCCATCTTCATCAACTTACCAACGCCAACCTGGTCGAGCTTAGCGAAGGGATCGTTTTCGAAGATCTTGGTATCGTAGTAAGCATTGAGGAACTTACCGGCGTCGTCTCTGGAGAAGCCGTAAGTCATCTGAGTAAGGTCGTTAGTACCGAAGCAGAAGAAGTCAGCTTCAGCAGCGATGTCGTCAGCAGTCAATGCTGCTCTGGGAATTTCGATCATGGTACCAACTTCGTAAGCAAGGTCAACGCCTGCAGCAGCGATCTCAGCGTCAGCAGTTTCAACAACAACCTTCTTAACGAACTTGAGTTCCTTAATTTCGCCTACCAAAGGAATCATGATTTCGGGCTTAACATTCCAATCGGGATGAGCCTTCTTAACATTGAGTGCAGCTCTGATAACAGCAGCAGTCTGCATCTTAGCGATTTCGGGATAAGTTACAGCCAAACGGCATCCACGGTGACCCATCATGGGGTTGAATTCGTGCAAGGAAGCGATGATAGCCTTGATAGCTTCAACAGTCTTGCCCTGTGCCTTAGCAAGAAGAGCGATATCTTCTTCTTCGGTAGGAACGAATTCGTGGAGCGGAGGATCGAGGAAGCGGATGCAAACGGGTGTGCCTTCGAGAGCTTCGTAGAGTTCTTCGAAGTCAGCCTGCTGCATGGGAAGGATCTTAGCCAAAGCTACTTCTCTTTCCTCAACAGTTTCAGCGCAGATCATTTCACGGAAAGCATCAATTCTGCCTTCGCCGAAGAACATATGCTCGGTACGGCAAAGACCGATACCTTCAGCGCCGAGTTCACGAGCCTTCTTAGCGTCGGTGGGGTTATCAGCATTGGTTCTAACCTTAAGCTTTCTGTACTTGTCAGCCCAAGCCATGATTCTGCCGAATTCGCCAGCGATAGTAGCGTCAACGGTGGGGATAATGCCATCGTAGATGTTACCGGTAGAGCCATCAATAGAGATAGCGTCGCCTTCGTGGAAGGTCTTGCCTGCGAGTTCAAACTTCTTGTTTTCTTCATCCATCTTGATATCGCCGCAACCGGATACACAGCAGGTACCCATACCACGAGCAACTACTGCTGCGTGAGAGGTCATACCGCCGCGAACGGTGAGGATACCCTGGGATGCCTTCATACCGGTGATGTCTTCGGGAGAGGTCTCAAGTCTTACAAGAACAACCTTTTCGCCTCTTTCATTCCAAGCAACTGCATCGTCAGCGTTGAATACAACCTTACCGCAAGCAGCACCGGGAGATGCGCCCAAGCCCTTGCCGATGGGGGTAGCAGCCTTAAGTACCTTAGCATCGAACTGAGGGTGGAGAAGAGTGTCGAGGTTTCTGGGGTCGATCATAACAACTGCTTCAGCTTCAGTTCTCATGCCTTCGTCAACGAGGTCACATGCGATCTTAAGAGCAGCCTGTGCAGTTCTCTTACCGTTTCTGGTCTGGAGCATATAGAGCTTGCCGTGTTCAACGGTGAATTCCATATCCTGCATGTCTCTGTAATGGTTTTCAAGGGTCTTGCAAACTTCAACGAACTGAGCGTATGCTTCGGGGAACTTTTCTTCCATCTGAGCGATGGGCATAGGAGTTCTAACGCCTGCAACAACGTCTTCGCCCTGTGCGTTGGTCAAGAATTCGCCCATGAGCTTCTTCTCGCCGGTAGCAGGGTCACGGGTGAAAGCAACACCGGTGCCGCAATCGTCGCCCATGTTACCGAATGCCATCATCTGTACGTTAACAGCGGTACCCCAAGAATAAGGAATATCGTTGTCGCGGCGGTAAACGTTTGCTCTGGGGTTGTCCCAAGAACGGAATACTGCCTTGATAGCGCCCATAAGCTGTTCCTTAGGATCAGTGGGGAAATCGGTACCGATCTTGGACTTATATTCTGCCTTGAACTGGTTAGCAAGTTCCTTAAGGTCGTCAGCAGTAAGTTCAACGTCAAGCTTAACGCCCTTTTCTTCCTTCATCTTGTCGATGAGTTCTTCAAAATACTTCTTACCAACTTCCATAACTACGTCAGAATACATCTGAATGAATCTTCTGTAGCAGTCCCAAGCCCATCTGGGGTTGCCGGAGTTAGTAGACATATATTCAACTACGTCTTCGTTAAGACCGAGGTTGAGGATGGTATCCATCATACCGGGCATGGAAGCACGAGCACCGGAACGAACGGAAACGAGAAGGGGGTTTTCCTTATCGCCGAACTTCTTGCCGGTTACTTCTTCCATCTTTACGATGTACTCGTTGATTTCAGCCTGAATGTCAGCATTGATCTGACGGCCATCTTCGTAATACTTGGTGCAAGCTTCAGTGGAAACAGTGAAGCCCTGGGGTACAGGAAGACCGATCTTGGTCATTTCTGCAAGGTTTGCGCCTTTACCGCCCAAAAGCTCACGCATGCTGGCGTCGCCTTCGGTGAAAAGGTAACAATACTTTTTGCTCATAGTTTTATACCTCCAATAATTTTATCCGATTACGGGTACCGAGTCGGGCACCGTTTACGCATAAACGGACTTACTAACATTATAACAGAAGACTTGAAAATTTTCCATTCATAATACATGAAAATTATGCGCAAAACTATAGCAATAAATTGTGCATATTTTGCAAAAATATTCTTTTTCGTCCTCTTGAAACGCAACGCGTTTTGTAATATAATGAATTGAACCGTGATATAATCGAATGAGAAAGGCGGGATTTTTTTGAAAAGCGCTGTTATTCTTGCAGGCGGAAGCGGCAAAAGAATGAAGACTGACAAGCCAAAGGTTTTGCACGAGGTTTTGGGAAAACCGATGCTTGAGTGGGTCATTGATTCGTGTCGGAGTGCAAATGTTGACCGCATTTGTGTGGTAAAAGGCTTTGCAAGCGAAATGATCGACGAATATATTTTAAATAGCGGATATGGCATTGAAACAGCATTGCAATCGGAGAGACTGGGCACAGGCCACGCTGTTATGATGGCAGAGGATTTTATTAAACAAGATCTTGACGGCGACGTTATTGTTTTAAACGGCGATGCTCCGTTTATTGACGCTGACACGATTTTAGCCTCGTTTGAGGAGCATAAGAGCTCCGGCGCAGGAGCAACGGTGATTACCGCAAGAGTGGATAACCCGTTTGGCTATGGCAGAATTAAGCGTGACGGCAACGGAATTTTGGGTATTGTTGAGCAAAAGGACTGCACAGAAGATGAAGTGCTGATCGATGAGATAAATTCGGGCTGTTATTGGTTTAAGGCAAGCGACCTTTTGAGCGCTTTGCCGAGACTTAGACAAAACAATGCACAAAACGAATTCTACCTTACCGACACGCTTGGAATAATACTTTCGGACGGCAAAAAGGTTGAGGGCTATATTGCCAAAACAAGCGATGTTGTTTTGGGTGCTAATGACCGCAAGGGACTTTTGAAGCTTAGCGATATTGCAAGGGAAAAGATAATTGATAAACACCTTGAAAACGGTGTTGAATTTGTTTCGACGGACGGAGTTGTCATCTCGCCTGATGCTGTTATCGGAGAGGGAACAAAAATCCTCCCCAACACAATGATAATGGGCAAGAGTGTTATCGGCAAGAGCTGCGTTGTGGGGCCTAACTCGAGGCTAACGAATATAATCGTTGGCGATAGTACCGGTCTTGATAACGTAGTGGCGGTGGATTCGAAAATAGGAAGTAATGTGAGCGTGGGACCTTTTGTACAACTAAGACCGAATTCGGTGATTGAGGACTATGCACACATCGGTGATTTTGTTGAGATCAAAAACTCGGTAATCGGCAAGGGCACATCGGTATCGCATCTTACATACGTGGGTGACAGCGACGTTGGCAAAAACGTTAACTTTGGCTGCGGTGTTGTGACTGTTAATTATGACGGCAGTAAAAAAGCAAGATGCGTTATTAAAGACAACGCATTTATTGGCTGTAACACAAACCTCGTGGCACCTGTAACGATCGGCGAAGCGGCTTATACTGCCGCAGGCAGCACGGTGACAAAGGATGTACCCGATTATGCTTTGGCGATCGAACGCACAGATCTCGAAATAAAAAAAGACTATGCTCTTAAAAAGCTGACAAGGCATTTGGAAAAGGGCAAAAGAATAAAATAAGTTAAAAACGGTATGCTACCCCCTATCCTACACGGATATGGGGTTAGCGTTGTTGTGATAAATAAACGGAGGAAAACTAAAATGGGTTTATTCGGAAGTAAGGCTAAAAAGGATTTCGGCTCATCGGTTGACTGGCTTATTGTGGGGCTTGGCAACCCGGGCACAAAATATACTAACACACGCCACAACTGCGGCTGGCTGACTGTTGAACGATTAGCGCAAAAGTATAACCTTAAGGTGACGAAAATCAAGTTTAAATCTCTTTGTGCCGAGGTTAAGATCGGTGACAAGAGATGTCTTGTGATGAAACCCACTACATTTATGAACGCAAGCGGCGAAGCAGTTGTTGAAGCTATGAACTTCTACAAAATTCCGATTGAGAATGTTTTGGTAATAAGTGATGATGTATCGCTTGAGGTTGGTAAGCTCAGGATCAAGCGCAAAGGCTCGGACGGCGGGCAAAAAGGGTTAAGAAGTATTATTTATCTCACGGGCAAAGACAATTTTCCAAGAATAAAGTGCGGCGTGGGGGCTAAGCCTCACCCCGATTATGACATGGCAGACTGGGTGCTTTCTAACTTCACAAAGCAAGAACAGCCTAAAATGCTTGAAGCGTTTGACAATGCGGTTTCGGCAATTGAGCTGATCGTTTCGGGAAAGACAGACGAAGCGATGAACCGTTTTAATTAATTGGAGATAACTATGAATTTATTTTTTGATGCTGTACGCACTCAGCCGTTTTACAGCGAGCTGCAAACAGCTTTAAGAGGCGGGCAGTTGCCTGCATCTGTTACGGGGCTTTCGGGTATTCACAAGGCGCACACGGTTATGGCTTTGGGTGAGAACACCAAGGTTTTGGTGATTTGCGACAGCGAAGCAAATGCAACAAAAATGGTCTCGGACATTAACGAGATGTCGGGCAGAGATATGGCATGCTTATACCCTGTAAAGGACTTCGCCTTTGCAAACATTGAGACAGCCTCGCCCGAGTATGAGCACGCAAGAATAAGGGCACTGCACAGAATAGCGACAGGGGCTTCGAGTATTCTGATAGCCTCGATAGAAGCAGTTATGCAGTCAACCATTCCTCCCGAAAGCTTAAGTGAAATGAGCATGACCGTTAAGCCCGGCGAAGTGCTTGACACCGCACGATTCTCGAAAAGGCTTGTGGCGTTGGGATATTCGCGTGCGGCACAGATTGAAGGCAGAGGTCAATATGCCATCAGGGGCGATATTATTGACGTGTTCCCTGTGGCAAATGACATGCCGATCAGAATTGAGCTGTGGGGCGACGAGGTAGATACGGTTTCGACATTTGATATTGAATCTCAGCGAAGATTCGATACTGTAAAGCAGATCGCCATTACTCCTGCCAAAGAGCTGCTAATAACTGACAATGAGCTGAAAGAGGCTATTGAGGCTTTGATCTCGAGAGCCAAGGGCAAAAATGCAGACGCTGTTAAGAAAAGCCTGTATATAGACCTTGACACAATAAACGGCGGCGGACATATTGCGAGCTTAGATAAATATTATTTGCAGGTTTACGGCGAGCCTGCGACGGTTTTGGACTATTTTGATGGCGGCTTGTGCGTTATAAGCGAATACTCGAACTGTATTGAAAAGGCTAAGGCCTTTACAGCACAGCTTTCTGAGGATGTGAAAATTCTGTTTGAAAACGGGATCATGTTTAAGGAAATGGGCGGATTTTATGTTGAGCTGCCCGAAGTTTTGTCATGCACAGAAAAATTGCCTCTTATATATTTGGATACTTTTATGCATGGCAGCGACCTAAGACTTAAAAGGCTTATTGCGGCTGAAGCTTATCAGTCCTCGAGCTGGGGCGGAGAGCTTAACCATTTGACTGAGGAGCTTGAAAACTTTACCGAACGAGGCTATTGCGTTGCGGTGCTTGTGGGTACCGAAAAGAGCGCAGGAGTTGTGAGCCAAGATCTGTTGAAACAGGGCTTTAAAGTTCAGCCTTTAACAAACCAATCAACACTTGCAGAAGAAATTGTTTACGTAGGTGCGGGAAGCTTATCGAGCAGTTTGGAATATCCTGCAACGAAATTTGCAATCATTTCTCAGCTTAAGGTACAATCCTCGAGGCGAAAGGTTAAAAAGAAGGTTAAAAACTCGGAGAAGATAAACAGCCTTTCGGATATTTCGAAGGGTGATTTGGTTGTGCACGCTTTGCACGGCATTGGAAGATTTAACGGCATTACAAGCATTGCAACAAACGGTGTAACCAAGGATTATATCACAATTAAATATGCCGGCACAGACGTTTTGTATGTACCTGTTACACAGCTTGATACGGTTTCAAAATACATTGGCCCAAAGGACGATGATGCTGTGAAGCTTAACAAGCTTGGCTCGCAAGACTGGCAAAGAACAAGAGCCAGAGTTAAAAAAGCCTGCAAAGACATGGCTGACGAGCTGATTGCTTTGTATGCTAAACGTCAGTTAGCTAAGGGGCATGCATTCAGTGAAGATAACGAGTGGCAGAAAGAGTTTGAGGAGCGGTTTGAATATAGAGAAACAGACGACCAGATGCGCTCGATTGATGAAATTAAAGAGGATATGCAGAAAAGCACGCCGATGGACAGACTGCTTTGCGGCGACGTTGGTTTTGGCAAAACAGAAGTTGCGTTGCGTGCGGCGATGAAATGTATTTTGGATTCGAAGCAGTGCGCTATTTTGGTGCCGACAACGGTTTTGGCTTGGCAGCATTATCAGACGGCGCTAAGACGATTTGCTAACTTCCCTGCCAAAATCGAGCTTTTGTCGCGTTTTAGAACGCCTAAACAGCAAAAGGAGATATTAAAACAGCTTCAGCGAGGGGAAATTGACATTGTTATAGGAACACACCGTTTAGTGCAAAACGACGTTAAGTTTAAAGACTTAGGGCTTTTGATAATTGATGAGGAGCAGCGCTTTGGCGTCGCGCACAAGGAACATATAAAAGAGCTTTACCCCTCGGTAGATATTTTAACGCTTTCGGCAACGCCGATACCGAGAACGCTTAACATGGCGATGTCGGGCATTCGTGATATGTCGGTAATCGAGGAGCCGCCGAGTGACAGATTCCCTGTGCAGACTTATGTTATTGAACATCAGACAGGAATATTGTTGCAGGCAATTCAAAAGGAGCTTAGACGAGGCGGTCAGGTTTATTACATTCACAACCGAATTGAAACGCTGGATATGTGCGCTTACCGATTACAGCAGGGTTTACCCGATGCCAGAATAGGTGTTGCTCACGGGCAGATGGACGAAGCACAGCTTTCGGAAATATGGCGGCAGCTTTTAGATCACGAAATTGATATTTTGGTTTGCACAACTATTATTGAAACAGGTGTTGACGTTTCAAACTGCAACACATTAATCATTGAGGATGCAGACAGATTCGGACTTAGCCAGCTTTATCAGTTAAGAGGGCGTGTGGGAAGATCGAACAGGCGTGCTTACGCATATTTTACTTTCAGACGGGGAAAGGTTTTAACCGAGATTGCTGCAAAGAGGCTTGAGGCTATAAGAGAGCTGACGCAGTTTGGCTCGGGCTTTAAGATTGCAATGCGTGACCTTGAGATAAGGGGTGTTGGGTCTATCCTCTCGGCAAAGCAACACGGACACATGGAAGCTGTTGGATATGATATGTATTTGCAGCTTTTGACCGAAGCTATTGCCGAGCAAAAGGGAGAAGCTATCCCCCACTCTGCTGAGGATTGCCTGGTTGACGTAACGATCGACGCATTTATTCCCGAGACGTATATCGAGGATCTACAGCTTAGAATCGAGGCTTACAGACGTATAGCAGGGATATCCTCGCGAGAGGACTCGGAAGATGTTTTAGATGAGCTTATTGACCGCTTTGGCGAGCCGCCGAAATCGGTGGTGGGGCTTGTGAATGTAGCACTCTTAAGAAACACGGCGGCAAGGCTTGGCATAAAAGAGATTACCCAAAAAGGGCAAAACATTGTGTTTACCATACGCGAGGCTGACGTTGGCGGAATTATGGCGCTGACAAATAAATATAAGGGCAGAGTTTTGGTAAACGGCTCGGCGCAGTCGTTTGTTTCGGTAAAGCTTTTGCCAAAGGAAGAGCCGATCGTTTTGATGCGTGACGTGCTTGACACGATGGAGAAAGCGGAGATCGGATAAGCGGTTTTGCTACTCCGATGCACTTTTAAAAGTGCATCGGAGTTTTTGTTTTGCCGAAGGTAAAACAAAAAAAGCGCCCCCACATAAGTGGGGGTGCCGCAAAACCGCCGATTCGAAGCGGGGCATTTTATTTATTCTCTAAAGCTGTGATAAGGTCAACTCTGCGCTGGTGTCTGCCGCCCTCAAACTCGGTGGAAAGGAAGATATCAACAAGCTCGCATGCAAGACCTGCGCCTACTACTCTGCCGCCGAGGCAAAGTGCATTGGCATCGTTATGAAGTCTTGTATACTTAGCCGAGAAGGTGTCGGAGCAAGCGCAAGCGCGTATGCCTTTCATTTTGTTTGCGGCGATTGAAATGCCGATGCCTGTGCCGCAAACTAAGATAGCTTTTTCGAGCTTACCGTTTTGAATATCGAGACAAACTTTTTCAGCAGCATCAGGGTAATCAATAGCTTCACCGGGGGCAACGCCATAGTCGATGTATTCTATTCCCTGCTCTTCGAGATGTTTGATAATTGCAAGCTTAAGCTCGGTTCCTGCGTGGTCGTTTCCAATTCCTATCATTTTACTTTTCCTCTTTCTCTTTTAAATCTTTTTCTGCCTTGGTTATTTGCAGATATCTTGCCGAAAGTTCATCGTCGCTTATCGCTTCATCAATGTGAGCAAGCGCTGTTAAGCAAACGCTTGAAGCAAGCTGTAATCTTTCGTGAGGGGGCGCTAAGCGAATGCGGTTATCCTCGGCAAAAAACTTCTCTTTAATATTGCTGATACAGTCGCCCACTAACACTATGTCGCCGTCATAGCTGTTTGCAGCCTCTAAAACGGCTTCAGCGTTTACAACAGCATCGGGAGTGATGTTTGTTAAGGTCTCGCCGTCAGAATCGTATACGCCGAAATAGACGATGCCGGGACGGGCGTTTAAAAGCGAGAAGATTCTCGCTTTAGAGCCTATGCAGTTAGTTGCCAACGCTTCAAGTGTGGAGACACCCAGACACTTTTTGCCGTCGATACACATGCCTTTTACTGCCGAAATGCCGATGCGAAGGCCTGTATATGATCCCGGTCCGTCAGCAACAGCGACAAGGTCGATATCTGAAAGTGTTAAGTTTGTATCCTCTAAAAGGCGTTTAACAAAGGGTAAGATCACCTGAGAATGAGTGAGCTTAGTGTAAACCGTGTTCTGACCTAAGATAACACCGTCACGCAAAACAGCGCATGATGCGGTTTTGCCCGAGGTATCAATTCCCAATATCGTCAAATCGTTCATCTCCGTTAATTTCAATTTCTCTCGTTTCGTCATCAATACGGCTGATGGATATTGTAATAACATTTAAAGGTAGTTCATCTGAAATGTTCTCGCTCCATTCAATGGCAAGGACGCTGTCGGAATCCATATAATCATAAAATCCCGTTGTTTCAAGGTCGAGCCCGCCGTTTATTCTGTACATATCAAAGTGATAGAGGTTTATTTTACCTCTATACTCGTTAACAAGAGCAAATGTGGGCGAGCTGACATCGTCCTTTAAGCCCATGCCCTGAGCAATACCGTGTGTAATGGTCGTTTTGCCTGCGCCCAATCCTCCGCGGTAAGCAATTACATCGCCGCCGTGCAAACGGGCACCGAT
The DNA here is from genome assembly GCA_017472735.1 of Oscillospiraceae bacterium. Taxonomy (GTDB): domain Bacteria; phylum Bacillota; class Clostridia; order Oscillospirales; family Ruminococcaceae; genus Faeciplasma. The sequence goes on from JAFUOD010000003.1 coordinate 10,231, forward strand.
AAGCCTGCCCAAAGCAACGGTTTCATCTGCCGAGTGCGTTAAAAACTTTTTTATCACATTTAACCTTCTTTTAAAAAATTAATATCCTCTTTCGCCCGAAACAGATTCATCATTCATGATCCAGTCGATGACTAAAACAGAGCGATAATTGTTCTCATCGTCTCTTATAACAACTCTTTCGATACCCGAGTTGATTATGAGACGTTTGCACAAAGAACAGCACGAGGAATTCTTTATGTATTCGCCGGTCGTAACTTCTCTGCCGCAAAGATAAAGGGTTGCGCCGATCATCTGATCACGAGAAGCGTTGATGATCGCGTTCATTTCAGCGTGAACGCTGCGGCAAAGCTCGTATCTTTCACCGCGGGGAATGTTTAACTGATTTCTAATGCAATAGCCGAGGTCTGAACAGTTTTTTCTGCCTCTGGGCGCTCCGACATAGCCTGTAGAAATAATTTGGTCACGGTTAACGATAACTGCGCCGTATCTGCGTCTTAAGCAAGTGCTTCTTTCGGAAACTGCGTCAGCAATATCGAGATAATAATTGGTCTTGTCTCTGCGGTCCATAATTTAACCTCCAACTAACAATAATATAAAGTAATTGTAGCATAAAAAAACAATTTATGCAACACAAAAGCGAGCACAACAAAAAATGTGCGTTAAAAAGGGAAAAGCTCCCACCTTGTGAGTAGGAGCAGTTTGGGGGATAATATATGAATACGAAGATTGTGTCTAACTTTAATTTGCAACTTTATTATAAAGGGCAATTGTGAAAGCTGTGTGATAACATAACGAAAAGTTAAAAATTACTTGCAAAAATTAAAGCGCTAAATTATAATCAAATATGTAAAACGACAAGACGGAGTGTTTTTATGCCGAGATTTTTTGCAAGCGAAGCCCCTTTTGAAAATTCGATAAATCTATATGGTGATGATGCAAGGCACATCGGGCGGTCGCTAAGAATGAGACTTGGCGATGTGATTACCGTTTGCTATGACAAGATCGACTATTCGTGCAGGATTTTAAAAATAAGCGACGAAGTGATAAACCTTGAGGTGCTTGAGCAATCACCCTCGCTTGAACCGAATATAGAGCTGATACTTTATCAGGCGGTGCCAAAGCTTGATAAGCTTGAGCTTATTGTTCAAAAAGCCACGGAGCTTGGAGCTGTTAAAGTCGTTCCGGTTATGACGGCAAGGTGTGTTTCGAGACCTGACGCCAAGCAGTTTGCAAAAAAGCGTGAAAGACTTGAACGCATTGCGTTTGAAGCGGCAAAGCAATCGGGACGAGGTATCATACCCGAGGTTATGGATATAATAAGCCTTGATGAATGCATTAACCAAATGAAAGAGCTTGATTTGGGACTTATGTGCTATGAAAAAGGCGGTAAACCTTTAAACAGTTTTGAGTACCCCGAAAAGGGAAAGATCGGTGTGCTTATAGGTTCGGAGGGCGGTTTTGACGAGAAGGAAGCCGACTTGTGCGTGAGCGCGGGTGTATCACCTGTTTGGTTGGGCGCAAGAATTTTAAGATGCGAAACCGCACCTATTGCTGCCATTTCGATTATAATGAATTTGACAGGAAATATGTAATACTCTTGCATTTAGTAATATTTTGTGATACAATAAATTAAATAAAATTTTTTAAGGAGCTGTTATTATGAATAATTTTCTTAAGGTTCTCATAGGCATCGGTGCTGCTGCAGCAACTGCAGGTATCGTTTTGGCTCTCTCTAAGAAAAAGGAAGAGCCCGACTTTGAATGTGAATTCGACTGCGACTGCGACGACTGTGATTGCGTAGACTGCGATTGCGTTGAATGTTGCGACTGCGAAGACTGCACGGAAGAAGATTGCGAAGACTGCGAATTCTGCCTTGAGGATGACGAAGCAAGACCCACCGCAATGGATGTACTTAACAGTGTGGTTGACGGCGTTATGGGCGGATTTGTTGTTGCTGCCGACAAGGCAAGCGAGCTTTTGAGCAAGGCTGCCGACTATGTGAGCGACAAGCTTGACGAAAGAAAGTATGGCAGTGTTGACGAATTCGAATTGGATGAAATGCTTGAAAACGAATGTGACTGCTGCGAATGCAACTGCGAATGTGACGGCGAAAATCTGTGCACCTGCGAAGATGATTGCGAATGCTGCTGCAATGCGGTAAGCGAAGCTGTTGAAGAAGTAAGCGAAGCAGTTGAAGAGGTTGCTGAAGAGGCTGCCGAAAAGATTGAAGAGGTTATTGACGAAGCTACCGCTGAGTAATCGAACCTTGTAAAAGAAAAATGAAACCGCCCTGCCGAAAAATCGGTAGGGCGATTTTTTATTGCTTTGCAGCGGACAGTTCTAAATACTTTTGCTTGGTTGCCTGCCCTCCCCTGATGTGGCGCTCCTGTTTGTTAATATCTAAAACTACTTTAACCTCTTTGTAAAGCGACGGCTTAACGTGCTTAAGTCTTTCGCTGACGTCTTTATGTGCAGTCGTTACAAATTGGAACGGTTTCGTCCAGTCCTAACTCTCGGAAGAGTTTGAGGAAGACCTCAACGTTTCCGTTGTGGTCAACCTCGATTCTATCAATGACTCTCCTGAGCTGTGCGTTAGTTATCTCTCTCAAACTGCTTATATCCTCTATTTCTTTGAAGGTGTCGGCAAGTATCATTTGCAGTTGGTCGCCTTTTGTAAGGTGCCGTTCTACCATACGCAGTTCACTTTCGAGCCGTTCTAACTCCTGCTTGTCCCCACCGATCTTAGCGTTCAGTTCTTCACGGGTGATAAGGTCATCGGTATACATATCCATATACTTTTGACGGTTGCGTTTTAATTTTTCTATCGCCGTGCGAAGCTCTTTTTCGTAGGCAACATTTTCATCTTTAGCACGATACACCTTTTGGAACTCGCTTACGACTCTACCAATAACATTTTTCTTTTTGGAAAGCATATCAGCAAAGTACTGTTCGATAACCTCGATCAGTTCATTTTCATCGACAGAGAGCGCATTGGGACAACTGTCCGCGCCTCTGTTATGACCTGAACATACCCATTTTACATAGGTGTTTTTGTAGGTTCGAACACTACGGCGGAAAGACCATCCGCAATCCTTACACTTGATTAATGTTGAGAACAAGTGTAGATTGCTATGTCGTTCCTTATCCACCTTAAACTTTTTACCGCGTTCTGCTTTGAGACGAGTGGCTTCAGCAAAGTCCTCATCACTTATAATGCGAAGATCGGGACGGTCAACGACATACCATTCGTCCTCGCTTTTTAAGGCTCGTCTGCCCGTAAGAAAATCGGCAACTTCTTCTTTGCCGTTAATAATCTTACCGGTATACAATTCGTTTTCAAGGATACGGCAAACAGCATTTTGCGACCACTGACAACCGCGCTTTGTTTTAACCCCGCGCTCGTTAAGCATATAGGATATTTTTGCGGCACCGTATCCTTCATACAAATACCAGCGGTAGATCTGTCGTATAACATCAGCTTCCGCTTTGTTAATTGTGAGATTAAAATAATCGCCTATAGTTTTATCGTAGCCAAAGACGATGTTAGGCACTCTGCCTTTTTCGGCATTTATCTTTTTACCGAACTTAACACGCTTGGAGGTGTTTGCACTTTCCTCTTGAGCTAAGGCGCCGAAGACGGTCAGCACAAACTCACTGTTTCCCATGCTTGTCATATTCGCTGTGAGGAATTGTGTTTCAATTCCAAGTTCACGAAGGCGGCGGATGTTTTGTAGGAGGTCAACTGTATTTCGGGCAAAGCGTGATATATCTTTTACCACGACCATATCGAACAAGCCTAACTCTGCATCTGCCATCATCCGTAGGAACTGCTTTCGATTTTTTATTTTTGTTCCGGACAAGCCTTCATCGGCATATAGTCTAACAAGGTTGTCCCCAGAACGAGTCGTGTATTCCTGAAAGAAATTTTTTTGTGCTTCTAACGAATTTAACTGATCTTCCTTTTCAGTCGATACACGGCAGTAGGCTGCTATATTCATATTTTTCTCCTTTCCTGTGGTTTGCGACAACACAATACCACACAAGTCTTTACAAGTCCAGCGAATATGCCGACCTTTCTTTTTATAAAAGCCATCCCGCTTTTATGCAGGATGGCTTATTGCTTCGTCGCTGTTATTAACAGCATTTTTAATTGCTTCTTCAACTTTGGGTTTGTTGGCTTCAATAAAAAGTTTTAGAAGCATCTCGGCGGTGTCTTCCACCGAGTTCGGATTATTGAACTTATAGTTCAAAGTAACTTTTGACACGATGGAAGCACCTCCTATTATAAAATCTTGTTTTATAATACATACTATGCTCACGCCACTTCTGTTAGCACAGTAAAATTAATCAGTATACCCACCTTTTCTTCAGAAATATACATTTCTGTTAATAGTTTTTTGTTGTTAAAATTTAGCATATAAATTAATTCCTTTCTCCAACTAAAAGTTGGCATAAAAATAGAGCGTGAGATTAGAAATTTTCTCACGCTCATTACATACCGCCCATTACATGACCGGTATTTTTCTTTTGTCTGCGAGGATGTTGCATCGTGGTGCAATCTTCCACGGGAGCATCCTCGTCGATTATATTGCCGAGATTGCCGACAAGATATGCCGCATCAGTTCCAACACTATGAGTACCGCCGAAGGTATCAGCGATATCCAAAACAGTTTGTTCGTATGCCTCTCCAGCTTGTCCTCCGCCGTACTGCGAAGCATAGAGAGACTCTGTGAACAGCTCTCGTTCATTCTCCCAACCTGTTTCTCGGTATCCGCTATCAGTTGCTTGATACTCCTCGTCAGTTCCGCCGCCGATGTTTCCATCGCCGTCTGAAACTGTTCGGTCACTTCTTTGGTCTGTTCGGTGTACTGCATCAGTACCGTAAGCTGCCGATCCATATACGCTTTCAATTCTTTCTCGGTCGTCAGCGTAGGCAGGGTATCCCGAATCTCTTTCAGCAATTCTATCTGTGATCTCTGCGTAGATATCATTGCCATCCAGTTCGGCTCGGTCACCGCCACACAGGGATGAACCTTTTCGGCGGCGGTGATCTTCTGTTGTGCTTCGGTTATTAAATCTTGCGGTAATTTCCGCTCGGTATAAGAATTCATATTCCATACTCTCCTTTAAGAATTTTGTTAGGTGTAATTTGCTGTCCCGACAGGCTTTGCCTTCAGGTGTAGTGTAGGTGATGTTTTTGCGAGTGTCCGTCCACTTGACACCGTAGCCTTCCGCTTCCATCAGCATAATAAAATGCTCTTTTGATACGGCAGTTTGCATTGCGTTGGAGATAACAGCTTCAAGCCGTATCTTCCAACTCTCGCCCTTTTCGGCTGACCGACACTCTCGGTCGGACATCGGTTTTGCTCTCTCGGATATAGGCTTGGGTTCTAAAATCGTCAGTCCATATTCACGGCAGAGGGCATCGCATTTTTGCATCAGCATTTCCACTTCATTTTCGGTGATGTGAAACTTTTTACCGCTGTCTGCGTTTACGCTGTTGAGAACAAAATGCGTGTGGATATGGTCACGGTCAAGGTGTGTGGATGCCACCACCTCGAAGCCCTGAAACTTTTCCGTTTCAGAAACAAACCGCAAAGCAATTTCGTGTGCCGTCTGCGGTGATATATTTTCATCCACCGAGAAGGATTGCACGAAATGATAGAATAAACGCTTATCCGTTTTACCATATAATTTCTTTGTATTATTGAACTCGGTATAAGCGGACTGCGGTGTGCAGTTGATACCGCTGACATATTTTTTGCCGTCATCGTCAACAGTTTTCTTCTCCTGCATCGTGTATCGCAGAACAAACAGCATACTTTTATTTGTCTGCGGCTTTTGGTAATTTACGAAATGAACAATAGCCATAATATCACCCCCTTCCAAGCTCGGCGGCAAGCAGTTCATAAATCTTTTTCAGTTCCTCTTGGGTAGCGGTAAGATTTACGGTGCTGATCCTTCCCTGACGGGAGAGTATCAGCAATTGATTGACATTGTTGCCGAGCTTTTTTACTTGTGTGGTCAGTTCCTTGAGGCCGTCATAATTAACCACCTTTTTATCAATTGCGCAGTAAATAATATAGTCGGTTATACTCATTCCCGCGCTTTCGGCTTTGTGCCGGATCAGAGCATCCATCGTATCGGAGACTCTGAAATTAAATCTTTTACTTTTCATAAAAACAATCACTCCTGTTCGTAATAAAGTGGGTGCAGGGCTTCTGCCCGCCCAGAATGCGTTTGGCACAGCCGCCGCTTTAGCGGTGGGTGTACAGCCAAATGCGATGCTGGTTCTCTCCTAAAGGAGAGAAATAAAAAGCGGTAGTTTTTATCGTTATTTGAGTAACTCTCAGCGACAAATCTCCGCACACTCGGCTCATATTTGCCCTGTGTTGCGTTTTGACCGAGGCGGTCTGGTGTTTTCCCGAACGCTCTTTTGCTCTCGTCAAACGGGCGGACAAACGCTTCATAGGAACGCAAGGGACGAAAGTGACGAATGTTTTCTACACCGAATTTGTTGCGTCACTTACGACACTTTCGTCACTGCTCACAGCAGAAGAAGGAATATATTTCACTTCCAATAGCCGTATTCCGTTACTGCGGTGGTCACGGTAATGCACACCCAAATTTTCAAGTTCATACCGCCATCGGTTCATCAGTTGCTTGAACCCTTTGACCGTTACCTCGCTATCAGTCGCTGCATTGAACTGCTCAACGAATTCACTGTTGCTGCTATCGAAATGCTTACGCTCTTTCATAAAACCAACGAGTGATTCCATCTCCGGCGGTAGCATTTTTTCGGGTTGCTCACGGCTGTCGGATTTTACTTCCCATACAAAATCCTTTTGAGAAAACCGCAACTCAAACTGCCGATGCTCAATATCTCTGCCTGTGCAAACGAGTGTGGCGAGGTTTTCACTGCGCTTACTTTTATCAAGCACGAACACCGAATCAACTGCGCCTACGATTCCGGTCGTGCCTGACAGCTTATTCAGCGGATCGCTGTCGCCCTGCTTACGAAGATGATGCACCAGCAGAAGAGAGATGCCAAGCTCATCTGCCAACTGTTTCATCTGCCGTATCTCATCGTAATCGTTACCGTAAGAGGTATCCACGCCGCCGTTACGCACGATCTGAAAGGTATCGATTGCAACAAATACGGTGTCGGGATGCTCTTTTACGAAACCGCGAATCTCATCGCAGAGACCTTCGGCAAGTGTATGCGCTGCCGTTGCAAAGAAAGCGTTTGATGGCACATCATCCGTAATGCAGTTGAGCCGTTCCTGCACACGCCGGAGCGTATCTTCCAAACAAAGATAGAGCGTTGTACCTTTGGTGGTTGGCATATCCCACACGCTTTCTCCTTTGGCGATGCGGACACACAGATCCAACACCCACCACGATTTACCGATTTTAGGCGCACCGCCGAGGATCGTTATTCCTTGCGGTAGCAGAGTGTCGATACAAAATTTGGTCGGTTCCAGTCTTGTATCCATTAATGTTTCGCCGTCTATGACGGCAAGTTTCGGCTTGTTTTCAGTCATCTGAAAACACCTCCTTAAAATAAAGTAAGGGCGAGAGTCAAAGTTTTTGCCTTGACTTTCGCCCTTCTACTTGTATTGTGTAAGAAAAAATGATAAAATAATAATTGTCATATACAATATAAAACTATTTGCTGACAAATTAAAGTTAGGAGGTGTTCACTTGTTCGGATGTATATCTTTTTGCGTGGGTGATAAAAGCATTGAAATTAACGGTGAAAAGTTTTCGCTCGGTGACATTACAACCCAGTTTTTAAATCTTCCCAAAGATAAATACGCAGCTATGCGCGAACAGTTAGAACTTGCACAAAGCAAGTTGAACGAATATATACAGAGTAAAAAACTTTCCGATTGGTATGATGCCAACGAGGAATATATAAAACTTGATTCTATGATCTGCGAGTTTCCGTGCTTAATGCTTTTGCGTGAGAACACAGATATTTTTACGGAAGCGAAGCTATTGACAGCACCGTCCGATGATATATCGGAAGAAACAGATTTTGAACTTACCGAGCACGATCTTGAAATTTTAAATAAAATAAACGCTTATGAGGATTATCTTGAACATCCCGAAAATTATGGTGGTTTAGATGAAAGTTATATAACCTCTACCCGTACAGAGCAGACCTTTATTATGAAAACACCGCAGCCACCGATTCCTGAACCGCCACCCGAAAAAACAATGGCCCTGCTTGTGTTTCCGGGCAACCTTGCTTTTAAATGGAAATATTATAAAGATTACTGCGATGCTTATGCTCATGCACTATATGACATAGCGTCTTTCAATACTACAATCTTTAATTTTATAAAGTTCTTTTTATCCCATCTTAAAAAACTTGACGCCAACAATTATGTAATGGCTCTTGACGACTTTTTTAATCACCCCCGTGCCGATAAATTTATCGCAAACCCAATGCAAGGCACCGGCCTTTTTACTGCCAACGATCAAGTCATCATGCGCCATCAGCCAAGAGAGACTTTTGAAGGTTCGGGTGAATATAAAATCTATCAATATTATGAAGTGGAGTCGTTACAGGCGCTGCTTAAAATGGATTTTTACAAGGCATTAGAGACGGGATATATTATCCGCAAGTGTGAATACTGCGGCAGATATTTTCTGTTAAAAAAAGGATACCATACAAAGTATTGCGACAACCCTGCGCCTGATAATCCTCAATACACCTGTGCTCAACTTGGATATCACCGCAAGGGAATAAAAGAACTACAAGCAGACAACCCCAAGGCACAATCTCTTCGCCGTTGTTATCTGCGTATCGATAAGGATTTATCACGGGGAGTGATAACACACAAAGAAAAAGATAAATTATATCGCACGGCGCAAGATTTATATTACGATGCTACCACACAGTCGGGAACAACAAACGACGAATTCGAAGCACAACTCGCATCTAAAAATCTGTACCCAATGTGTGATGTTGTTCGTAGAACAAAACCGCGCGGCAGACCGAAGGCTGAATAAAGTACGGTTTATGGGACACATCGTTTGTTAGAATTATAGTAGAGGAGGTGAGCTTATGACCAATGAGGACTGATTTTAAGATTTTATGATGGTGATGAAACACTGTTGGAGAAACTTTATAATAAAAATATCGGCTTTATTTGGAGTGTTGCAAAGGAAGTAGCTGTCGCCTTTAATTGCTATAATAAAAGTGCTGATTATCCGCACAAATTAACAACCTATTCCAAGGGCATTATGGAGGAACTTTGTAACGAAGGCATGCTTGAGTTTTTTACTCGACTCCGTAAAAAAGAATATGAACCTAACCGGGCGAAGCTCACCACTTATATGTATCCGCATTTAAAGGGAGCAATGTATCGATGGATGGAAGGTAATCTCGGTGTTCTTTCCTTTGATAGTGACGATATGGCGGAGCTGCGGAAAGCACAACAGTTATATTATGATTCGGGAAAAAAATCCGGAAGATATTGCAGAGGAGCTTGGCATCTCGCTAAAAGAAGTCGCGCGGCACGTCGGCTATAATACGCACACGCTTTCCGTTTATGATCTTGCACCTTATGAGGACGGCGAACCATACGATCCCTTTGAGTATCTAATGCCGGATAAATTTACGGTATCCACAGATAAAATTATTTATCATAAGATTTGCCTTGAGCTTTTACAGGAACTATTTGAGAAACTGCCGAAAAAGGATAAAGAAATCCTTGGCCATTCCTATGCACTTTTCGGGTATAAGCGTAAAGACCTTGACAAGCTTGGTCTAAAGCATATGATGAAGCCGGACGGCATCATCAAGGCACGGAAGGCGGCAATAGAAAAAATGCGGGAAATGTATCCCGAAAGTAGTTTGCACTTATGGAAAGCAGTTTACCGCACTGTTATGCGCGAGGCGGAACGATATCACGAATAACCCCCGTACAATCGAACAGAAATAGTTTTATCGATCCGTAGGCCGTTTGAAATAAAACAAACGCCTACAAAGGCAAAATTAAAAAATACCCACCGGATTTTGTGGCAAAGTTCAGTTATGAATCGCCGCATCCAGTGGGTATTTTTATGCTTATTTTAAGTCTGTATTTTCAGAGTCCATACATACGCAGACATACCAGTAATATCCGTCATACATTACTCCGACCGCCATATAGGTGTACTTGGAGCTGCCGACACACGACCAATGTAATTTACTGTTCCTGAATCCGTTTGCTATGGAGTAGGCTATCTCATCTGCGGTGCCACCCCAATTACCTTTTCCGATTGCTTCGCGCACATTAGCGGTATAATAATTTCCCTCGCCTTCGATACCGTATAGCGACCAGTCAACACATTCACCATATTGTAAGGCTTTGGCAGCTGCTCGTTGATCGGTGGTATCGTGGGCGAAATTTGTTTTGAGTTGCGTACATCGATATTTGCAGTATTCGGTCAGTCCGGGGATGACTGTTGCGGTAACATCGCCTTGCTCGGTGCGGAACTGATTTATGTATTCTGCGACCTTCTGTGCCACTGTATCGGCACTCGGCTTGGGCGGTACCACTATTTTCTCTGTCGGTTCTTCGGGGAGTTGATCTTCGGACGGATCGACCATATATCCGTACACATTAATATCTTCCCACGTCGGTTGATATTCCGTTGTGTTTTCGGTGGTGGATTCTGCCGCCGATGATGTGGTCGGCTTTGCCGTTTCGGTAGCTTTTGTTTCTTCTTTCGGATTTGTTGTAGTAGGCGCTGTAGCGGTTACGGTCGGCTCGGTCGCCTGATCCTCGCTCTCGGTTGGGGTAGGCTCTTTTTCTTTCTCTGTCGGTTCTACCGCCGTTGTAGGCGGTATCATTTCGGTCGGAGCATCTGTTGTTACCGTTTCCGATACCGTTGTCGGCGGACTCTCCGTAGGCGGTGGCGCGGTGTTGCTACCGCATCCTACTATACCGATCAGCAACCCACAGCAGAGAAGAAGGATTATGATTTTCCTCATATATCTTCCACCTCCTCCAAGCCTTCCATTACCTCTACCATTATGCGTGTTGCGAGGATAAAACCCGCGCTGAACGCTTCACGCTCTGTGATACAGGACAGTTCGCTTGTGCTGTCTTTGAACTTATCAAAGGTTTCTTTCTGCTGTTCGGTAAGCCCAGCGGTGAGTTCATCCTCATTTTTGCAAATCAGTTTGACAAGTTTATCCACCCGTGCACCGCGCTTAATATACCTTTCGTGCGGACTGATGTTGCCATAGTATAAATTTTCAAGTGTTGTCATGTGCGTTGCACCTCCTTTTTGCAACACAAATACATACCACAACACTTTCTGCAAGTCCAGAGAAATATTAAAAAAGCGGAGCGTCTTGATTGACACTCCGCATAATTTTATTTTAGAACTGATACAGCATCGCTGATGGTCTTTTCAAAGGCTTCTCTGCCGTATTTATCAAACTCGGCTTTATTCTTTTCGCCGTGAGTGAGGCAGCCTGCGCCGCCGATACATCCGCCGATACAAGCCATACCCTCAATAAAGTTAGCATCCAGAACATTTTTGCTCTTTTTAAGCAACGCCATACGGCATTCTTCTATACCGTCACATGCTACTGCTTTTAAGTCAAACTCAATGTTCTGTTCTTTAAGTCCTTGTGCAACGGCATCGGAAAGTCCACCCGAACGGGCAAAAATTCTGCCAAAATAAGAAGCGTTATCAAGCACGTCTTCTGCAAGCGTTGTTATATCGATATCCTTACTGTCGTAAAGCGCCTGTAATTCCTCAAAGGTCATAACGGCATCCACAAAGGGCTTAACGCTTTCAAGCTGTGCTTCAGCCTTCTTTGCGGTACAGGGACCGATAAATACCACCTTGGCGCTTTCATCCGTGCTCTTAATATATTTTGCAAGTGCCGCCATAGGTGAAAGGTTATGCGATACAAGCGGTAATAAATCTGGAAATGCAGATTTTATATACTGCACAAAGGCGGGACAGCAGGAGCTCGTTAAAAATCCTTTTTCAGCAAGCTCTTGGGATTCTGCCTGAGCCACCATATCCGCACCGAGCGCTGCTTCAATAACGGTAAAGAAGCCAAGTTCTTTGAGTCCCGTTATAACCTGACCGAGCTTTGCATAAGTGAACTGACTGGAAATAGAAGGCGCAACGATGGCATAAACCTTATATTTCGTGTTATTCTCACTCTTTTTAATAAGGTCGATAACATTCAGTATGTAGGATTTATCGGTAATAGCGCCGAAAGGACACTGATACACGCAAGCACCGCACTGAATACATTTATTGTTATCGATAGCCGCCGCATTATCCTCATTGATGGAAATTGCCTTGACCTTGCAGGCAACCTGACAGGGACGCTTGCGGTTTACAATAGCGGCATACGGGCATACCTTTGCGCACTGACCGCATTCCACACATTTGGATTTGTCAATGTGCGCAACATGATTATGGTCAAATGAAATGGCGCCTCGTTTACAAACGTCTTCACATCGGTGAGCAAGACAGCCACGGCAGGAATCTGTTACCTCGTAACCTGCGGCAGGACACTCATCACAGGCAATATCAATAACCTCAATGACGTTGGGATTATCCTTATCACCGCCCATCGCAATACGAACACGCTCTCCAAGTATTGCACGCTCTTTATACACACAGCAACGCATCGTAGATGTTTTGCCGGGTACTATCATTTTGGGGATTTCAAGCACGTTCTGAAGGAGAGTATCATTCCACGCCTGACGCGCAACCTCACGCAAGACTTTATATTTCAGGTGCTGTACTTTCGTATCAAATTTTCTTACTCCCATACTAATATCTCCTTAGAAATAACTTACTTTTATTCTCTTTCCCATCTTTTTGAGGCACTTTGAAAGTTCCTCAACCAAGTTCATTTTAATATTAAAGTTGATAGGCAGATCGGGGTTCTGATGCGCAGGGTTCACGGCTCTGCCTACATAAAAATTGATATCGGTCGCTTCTTCAAAAAGCAATCGGCAAATAAGCGAAGCGCCGTCCCTTTTGAAGCTCCAATGCTCATAATGCTTATTTTCGCCAAGATAATCGTTGGCATATTCAATGACCTTGTTCATTGTAATAACGCCTTCGGTCACAAGGTCAACGCCTTCAATTTCGGCAGTAGGAGGAACATCACTGCTCTCAAAATTAAGACTTGCTTTCAAAGGCTTGCGCAAAAATTTTGCCGCAATAGACGATGTCGTACCTCCGCAGATGATATGCTTGCCTTCTTTGGAAAAGAACAGCGACATCATACGGTCGGCATCATCACGGTTGGATGGCGGGCCGAAAAGAATATTCATCGGTTCGCGCTTGCGCACACGCACAACGCAGGCGGTTGCATCATCGCCGGGCTTACTGCCGTAAAGCTTGTCGCACTCATCGACAAGCATAGTCGAAAGTGTTTTGGCGGTATATCCTGCGTGAGATAATGCTTCCATAAAGCCGGCAATATCCTCCCGCTTCCAACCGAAGTTGTAAGCCGTACCGATACCGGCATGAGGACATCCGTCACTCATAGCAATAAAAATATCGTTTTCCTGCAGTTTAATAACCGACTTATATATCTTTTTGCCGCCGATATTCATTTCGGTTTTGGGATAATCCCAGTTTTCTTCGTTGCGGATTACGATTGCGTGCGGATTATCATACTGAATAAGCTCTGCTGTCTGATTATTTTTCAGATGAATAATAGTAAATGTAGAATATGCCACACCACGAACAGAACACACAGGCAAGGTAGCAGCTATGGTTTCAACACATTCCTCAAGTGACAGACCTTCTGCCAGCATCGTAGAAATGATTTTAGAGGTAAGGGTCGACAAAATGCTTGCCTTAACGCCACTGCCAAGACCGTCGGATAAAACGATGACCGTTGAATCGTCGCTTGTTTCTATAATATCCACATGGTCGCCGCAAAGCTGCTCGCCAAAGTGATTTATACTTTTATATCCGATATCAGCACATAAATCATTCATCTTGGATGGACTCCTTTAGCTTTGCAAGAGCGATTTTGGTTTCTGCGGCGGTTTCACCGAGCAGAGAAGCGATCTCCTGAACGATACGCATCTGTTTATCAACGACCTTATCGGCAACCTCAATGGTCTGACGGCTGATGTTTTCTTTCTTTTCTCGTTCGTTTTGCTCATCAGTAATATCACGCATAATGGCGATAAGAAGTCTTGAATCCTTATCGTAAACGACGGTTTGCTCTACAAAACGTTTGTATTCCGCAAGATACACACGCTCGTCACGAATGTTCCGACCGGTTTTAAGTACATTCATAAACACGGTGGGATCAAGAATACGAATAACCTGATCGCCCAAAATATCGTTAGCCGAGCGAATGTTCATAATTTTACGGGCGGCAGTATTGATCTGTTGGACTTCAAGATTTTCATTAAGAACAATAAGTCCGTTGGGTGAATTATTAACGATGGTATCGGAAAAGCTTTCGGCTTTATCCTTAAGGAACGGCAGACACATTGAAATTTCCGCCTTGCCCTGACAGATCGCAATGGCTTTTTCACGACAGGTATTATATCCGCAGGAGCCGCAGTTCAGTTCTTGCGAGGGCTTGAACTTGCCCATCTGACGAAGAACATTCTGTATTTCTATATCCGACGGCATAGGTGCGCGTTGCTCAATAAATTCAAAGCTTTTTTTCAGTTCTACCGCTTTGGGCTGTGAAACCTCAAAATCCTTGGTTCCTGCATAGTCTGCAATGGCAATATAATCTTTAACGGCAGAGGAACGGTGATACTTTTCCATAACCGGACCGCCGATACAACTGCCAACGCAGGCGGACATCTCGATAAAGCACTTATGTACCTTACCGCTTATAATATCCTCTAATGCGGCAATACAGTTATCTACACCGTCAAGCGCCAGATAGGAATATCCGGGGATATCCTGAGCCATCGTTTTAAGAACACCGCCGGTGGTTGGGAAGAAACGGGCACGGGAACAGATGTCGTTATCCACTTCCTTGTCAAGTTCAATATTTTCTGCCTTTAACCATTCGGTCAGCTCCTCAAAGGTGAGAACGGCATCCACAATACCTTCGTAATGCTCTGCCTCATCTTTTTTTGCAACGCATGGGCCGATAAATACAGTTTTTGCATTTGGAAAACGGGCTTTAATATCCTTACAATGCGCCTGCATCGGTGATACTACATCGGCAAGATATTCAAGCGCCGCAGGATAATGCTTTTGAATAAGCAGATTGATAGAATGACAGCAGGAGGTAATGATAATATCTCTTTCATTCTCACGGAGCATTCTTTCATATTCTGTTTTAACAATGGTTGCGCCGATAGCGGTTTCCTCAACGTCATAAAAGCCCAGCTTCTTTAACGCCTTACGCATAGCGTTGATTCCAACGCCATCATAATTGGCAATAAAAGAAGGGGCAAGACTTACGATAACCGGATCTCCGCTTTGGAGCAATACCTTTGCCTTTTCGGTTTCGTCAACGATTTCCTTTGCATTCTGCGGACAGACAACAAAGCATTGACCGCACAAAATGCACTCGTTTCCGATAATATGCGCTTGGTTACCCGAAAAACGAATCGCTTTCACGGGACAGTGGCGGATACATTTATAACAGTTTTTGCAGTTTGATTTTTTGAGTGTCAAACAATTCGGCATATCCCGTTACTTCCTTTCGATTTTATTTAATACGTTTTCGCTGAAGAATTCCTTAAAATTCTCCTTGGTGATGCCGATGTGAATATCATCATCGATCTGAACGGTAACACCGATTCGGTTACACTTGCCGATACAAAAACTACCGGCAAGTGTGACCTCGTCTTCAAGATGATATTCTTCAACGGCTTTTTGCAGAAGCTCCACGATTTCGGGCGAACCTTTTAAGTGGCAGGAACTACCTACACAAACCTGAATAATCATATTCTTATACCTTCGCTTTGATATTCTTCTCAAAGAATTCTTCTACGGTTTCAGGTGTTACGGAATGAAAATCGTTATCAACGGTAACGCAAACACCCTGCTGACATTTACCCATACAGAAGGTGCCGCCGAGCTCAACCTTGTCACCGAGATCGTTTTCGTGGATGAGGTACTGAAGCTGCTCTACAACCTGACGAGAGCCTTTGATATGGCAGGAACTGCCGATACATACTGTAACTTTCATTGCTGTTATCTCCTTATATTTTTTATTCGTAATCCACAACGTTTACCCAAGAGAGCAAGAACTCGCGTTCTTTTTCATTGCCCTTAACAGACTGCGATGCTGCAACGATGGGCATCCACTTCTGAACATATTGCTTTGCGGTATTGCTTTTTTGACAGAACAAATCAAGATACTTTTTAGCGCCGTCAATATCGCCGTTAAGCCAGAACAAAAGATAGGTACGGGCGGCATCGGCGGAAGCGTTACCCTGTGTTGCGTGAGACCAGTCAAGAATATAGGGCGTACCGTCTTCGGCAATAATAATATTGGAGGGATTAAAGTCGCCGTGGCAAACCTTATTATGCTTAGGCATACCTTCAAGACGGGTGTGCAGATCGTATCGGGTGGTTGCATCAAGCTCGGTAGCGGCAATCTTGCGGCTCATTTTATCCTTGAGCTTGTTAAGGAGCGGACTTTTCTTTTCGTGTACCGAAAGCTGCAGATCAACAAGCAGTTCTAAATACTCGTTCTTTTTCTCGCTATCTTCTTCCATAAGCTGTGAGAGTGTTTTGCCCTTAATGTATTCAGAAACGATTGCCCACTTTCCGTCAACCATCGTTACTTCAAGAATCTTTGGAATATTAAGACCGGTTTCTTCAATTCTTGCCTGATTTAAGGCTTCGTTTAAAACGTCCGCCTTGGAATAATCGGCGTTAAAAACCTTAACGCAGCGGTCACCGTCACGGTAGATTGTTTTATTGTTTCTTACTGCAATTACTCTATCAAGTTTCATTTGCTTTTCCTCCCTTAATTATGCTTTCTTGCCCTTGCGGTAGGTGACTTTAACCTCGTCAACCTTTGCAGGTGCGGCAACATCAGCCGCAGTGGGCTTCTTAGCTTCAACAAAATGCTTGCCATAGTAAGCGTTCAGATACATCTGCTTGATTTCACTCATAAGAGGATAGCGGGGGTTAGCGCCGGTGCACTGATCGTCAAATGCCTGTTCAACCATATCGTCAAGACGGTCAAGGAAGTCTTTTTCGTCAATACCGTAATCCTTGATGGTATCTTTAATGCCAACTCTTGCCTTAAGGTCGTTAATTGCCTTAATAAGATTTTCAAGTTTTTCTTCATCGCTCTTGCCGCCGAGTCCGAGATAATCGGCAATTTCAGCATAGCGGGCAAGGGTATGGGGATGATCGTACTGAGAGAACGTACCCATTTTAGCAGGTGCTTCTGCCGCATTGAAGCGGAGAACTTCTTCGATCATCAATGCGTTGGCAACACCGTGAGGCAGATGATGGAAAGCGCCCAATTTGTGAGCCATAGAGTGACAAACACCCAAGAACGCATTGGCGAAAGCCATACCTGCCATTGTTGCAGCATTAGCCATTTTTTCACGGGCTTCAATATCGGTCTGACCGTTATCATAAGCACGAGGCAGATATTTGAATATGTTTTTAAGAGCCTGCAGAGCCAAACCGTCAGTATAGTCTGTTGCGAGCATTGCGGCATAGGCCTCTACTGCGTGGGTTACAGCGTCAATACCGGAAGCAGCCGTCAGTCCCTTGGGTGCGCTCATATGGAAATCCGTGTCAATGATTGCCATATTGGGAAGCAATTCATAATCGGCAAGCGGATATTTTACGCCGCTGTCACCGTCGGTAATAACAGCGAAGGGGGTAACCTCAGAACCGGTACCGGCAGAGGTAGGAATAGCGATAAAGTATGCTTTTTCGCCCATTTTCGGGAAAGTGTATACACGCTTGCGGATATCGATAAAGCGCATAGCCATATCCATAAAGTCTGCTTCGGGATGCTCGTAAAGTACCCACATAATTTTTGCCGCGTCCATAGCAGAGCCACCGCCGAGGGCTATGATGGTATCGGGCTGGAATGCCGCCATCTGCTTTGCGCCATCCTGTGCGTTTTTGAGCGTGGGATCGGGCTGAACATCAAAGAATGTGGTATGCTGAATACCCATTTCATCTAATTTTTCGGTAATCGGCTTAGTATAGCCATTCTGATACAGGAAGGTGTCTGTTACGATAAATGCCTTTTTAGCGCCACGCACCGTCTTAAGCTCATCGAGAGCCACAGGCAGACATCCTTTCTTGATATATACCTTTTCGGGTGCACGGAACCAAAGCATATTTTCCCTTCTTTCTGCTACTGTTTTAATATTCAAAAGATGTTTAACGCCAACGTTTTCCGAAACCGAGTTGCCGCCCCAAGAGCCGCAACCGAGTGTCAGAGACGGAGCAAGCTTAAAGTTGTAAAGGTCACCGATACCACCGTGAGAAGACGGGGTATTAACAAGAATTCGGCAGGTCTTCATACGGGCGGCAAACTCCTGAAGCTTCTCCTTCTCGGTAACTTCATTAAGATAAATAGAGGAGGTATGACCGTAGCCGCCGTCTGCAACAAGATGCTCTGCCTTTTGGAGCGCATCTTCAAAGTCGGTTGCTTTATACATAGCAAGCACGGGACTTAACTTTTCGTGAGCAAATTCTTCAGAAAGCTCTACGCTCTCAACCTCACCGATGAGAATTTTTGTACCTTCGGGCACTGTAACGCCGGAAAGCTCTGCAATTTTAGCGGCAGGCTGACCAACGATTTTAGCATTAAGCGCACCGTTGATAATGATAGTCTTTCTAACCTTTTCGGTTTCCTGCGGATTTAAGAAGTAACAGCCTCTGGTCGCAAACTCTTCCTTTACAGCATCGTAGATGCTTTCGAGCACGATAACTGACTGCTCGGAAGCACAGATCATACCGTTATCAAAGGTTTTAGAATGAATAATGGAGTTTACCGCAAGCAGAATATCGGCACTTTCATCAATGATGGCAGGAGTGTTACCGGCTCCTACACCAAGCGCAGGCTTTCCGCTTGAATAAGCGGCTTTCACCATTCCGGGGCCGCCGGTGGCGAGGATGATGTCAGCTTCCTTCATAACCATATTTGTCATATCAAGAGAAGGTACGTCGATCCAATCGATAATGCCTTCGGGAGCACCGGCCTTAACTGCGGCTTCAAGCACAAGCTTTGCGGCAGCAATGGTGCTGTTCTTTGCTCTCGGATGAGGAGAAATGATGATAGCGTTTCTTGTTTTGAGTGCTAAAAGACACTTGAAGATTGCTGTGGATGTGGGGTTTGTGGTGGGAATAACCGCCGCAATAACACCAATGGGTTCAGCGATCTTTTTGATGCCATAGGACGAATCTTCTTCAATAACGCCGCAGGTCTTGGCATTTTTGTAAGCATTGTAAATATATTCCGAAGCATAGTTATTTTTGATAACCTTATCTTCTACAATACCCATACCCGTTTCTTCCACTGCCATTTTTGCAAGAGGAATTCTTGCTTTGTTGGCAGCAGATGCGGCGGCTAAGAAGATTTTATCTACCTGTTCCTGTGTATAGGTAGCAAATACTTTCTGAGCCTCTCTTGTGCGTGCGATAGCTTCTTCAAGTTTTTCAACGCTATCTACTACTAAATAGTTTTTGGTGTCCATTTTGTATCCTCCTAATTAAAATTACATAATTGGTTGTTAAGGTGTGCAAGGGAAAGTGCTAAATTTTCGTTTTGAAGCAGTACATTGGCGGGAACCTTTAATTTGCAAGGAGCAAAGTTCCATATTGCCACAATTCCGCTTTTAACCATTTTGTCGCATACCGCTTGGGCTGAGCCTGCGCCTACTGTTATGATACCCAGTTGAATATTTTGTGTTTTGCAGAAATATTCAAACTGATTCATAGGCAGTATTTCCGTTTTTGAGCCGAGACTGATTACCTGTTCATTCGAATCAAAGGCGGCAGAAATTTTTACGCCGTACCGTTCAAACTCATCGTATTGCAGTAGCGCTCTACCTAACTTTCCGGCGCCAACAAGTACGGCAGAGGTAAGGCTGTTATGTCCTAAAGCTTCTTCAAGTCTTTCGATAAGTTCAGTCGTTACATAACCGAGCTTAGGTTTTCCTGCGCCGCTGACGGCCGCAAGGTCTTTCCTTACCTGAACCTCGCCAAAAGACAGCTTTTTGGCAATAACCGTTGCCGATATGTACGGAACCTTGTTCGGTTCGCATTCTCTCAGCATTTCAAGATAAAGCGGTAATCTGCCCAAAGTAGCCTTTGAAACAGAGTTTTTCTCCATCGCCTTGCCTCCTTTATTTCAACTTTGATATTATTTTAACAATTTTTCGGAGGCTTGAAAATTCTTAAAATGGATAATCGGTATTATCAATATCGATAACCCCTGTATCGAAAGCAAAAAATATAGCCCAACCTCAATTAAGAGATTGGGCTTGAAAATATGAAATTAAATGTATTTTCTTTTGGCCTCGCACAACTCTGTGATGAACTGACGATCCAAACTTGATAGCTTATATCCATCTTTATAAATCAAAACATCCTTATATACTTTTTTATTATCGGCGCATTTTCTTTGAACGAGATTATATCGTTCAAGGAGACTCTTGGGCACAGGAGACACCCACATAAATGTTTCGGGATTGATTGACAACAAATCAAATTGACTTGCTCTTTCAAATATAAATATCCTTCGGTCAATATTATCGGGCAATTCCTCTTTTACAACCTTTGAAAGCGGCATAGACGGCACATACGGATCAGCGTGAGCAATTTCAATGCAGTCCGTCAGGTCATCAAAAGTAATTTCGCTTTTTTGAGCCAACGGGTTATCCGCGCTCATAATAAGTGAATAGGTAAACTCTGTGACCAATTCATACTGAAAACCTTTTTCTTCAAGCATAGCCTTAAAATATTTATCATAGTTTTCAGCGTATCGGATAATGCCGAGCTTATAATCGTGATTGAGCATATTGTGGATCGTGCGCTGTGAGTTTGTTTCTTTATAAAATACCTCGACTGCATCCTTTGAAAGCGATTTTGAAAACTGTGCGAAAGCCTCGGATATATAAGAGGCACGTGGAACGGATATGGAAAACTTTTGCTTTTTGGGTGAGCCTGCCTTGTAAAACTTTTCAACCTCATCAATTTGACCGAGAATACCTTTGGCAAAATTTATAAATTCTTCGCCTTCGGGAGTCAGCTTCATTCCGTTTTGTGTGCGGTCAAAAATCGTAATGCCAAGGTCGGTCTCCAGTTCCTTTATAGAACGGCTGATATTCGGTGCGGCAATGAGCAGCACCTCCGAGGCCTTGCTGAGCGAACCCGCTTTCGCCACCTCAAGCGCATGCTTCATATGTAATAAATTCAAATACTTCACCGCCCTTTTTATTACTTTTTTATATTATAACATTTTTTGCTGATAAAATCAATTGGTACCAAAAGCAGAAACAAGGTGCAAAAAAACAAAGAATAAATTTAACAAAACAAACTTTATTTTTGTTCAAAAAGCATTTTGGTTAATTCTTTCGCCGCAACACTTAAAGAGATATCCTTTTTTGTGACAAGGCATATCGAGCCGTTCGGAATTTTTTCTTTAAGACTGAGCCGAATAATATGTTCTTTTTCGTTATCGTTTTCCACGAACATTTCGGGAACAAAGCCGATTCCAAGATTGTGCTTTATCATCGGTAAAAGCTGATCGGTGGTTGCGGCTTCCATATCAGGTGAAAAAACGAGTCCGTTTTCAGAGAACCATTTGGAATATAATTCATAAGTCTTTGTTTTTGAGTCAAGGCTTACAATAGGATATTCGGCAAGCTCTTTGAGAGTCATTTTTTTAGTTTTAAGTTCGGAATATGCTGTTCCGCATACTGCGACAGAAGAAAAAGATTTAATATTTACAGCCTTCATATCTTCTTTAATTCCCGTTGGTGTGGTAACAAGAGCAAAATCAGCAAGACCGTTTCTAAGTTCTGATATTGCTTGTGGAGTAGAGCAATTTGATATTTTTATTCTAACTCCCGGAAATGAAATATGATAACTTTCAAGCACGGGCAGAAGTAAACCGTGTAATGCCACTTCGCTTACGGCGATAGAAACAATCCCTTTCTGCAAGGTCTTATCAAGAGATATTTCTGCTTCTCCTGCTTCAATTTGCTGAAAGGCGACCGCAATATGCTGATATAACTTTTCGCCTTCAGGGGTCAGCGTTACGCCTTTGTTAGAACGAATGAAAAGAGTACAGCCAAGCTCATATTCCAATGCTTTAATTGCTCTTGTAATGTTTGGCTGATTATTAAGCAAAGCATTTGCCGCCCCAGTAAAACTGCCGCATTTTGCAACGTAATAAAAAATCCTGTAATAATCATAGCTAATGTTCATCAAACTCACCACCATATCAATTTGACATAAACTGAATATAACATATACATTTTACATATATCGGCTTTTGAATTATAATACAAAAGAAAGCGTATGTCAACGCAAAATCAAAACTACCAGTGAAATGCATACGCAAAACGGAGGTTGAATTATATGGAGACTGTATTTGAATGTTTAATGTTGTTAGGTCTAATTGCCGCAATGTGTGTATTGATTTATCGGTTTGCAAAGAATAAATCAACAAACATCAAGGTAGAAAGAACGGTAGCGTGGACAATGGCTGTAGGCTTTGCTCTTGGTGTGGTCAAAGAACTTATATTTCCACCGGTGCGTTGGATTTTAATTCTATATGCAATCGGTGCAATTCTCGCCTATACTGCGGCTGCTTTTTCCTATCCTTATCACAGCGATACTGAAAACAATGAGGAGAAAATCGCTATTCCTCTCGATCAGGAGGAAACCTAAATGAACAAAGATCTGACGGTAGGTAAAACTTCCACAGTTCTATGGAAGTTTTGCCTGCCATTGTTTGGAAGCATCATCTTTCAGCAGCTATATAACATTGCTGATAGTTTTGTTGCAGGAAAGTTTGTAAGTGAAGATGCCTTGGCGGCAGTAGGCAACAGTTATGAAATCACCTTAATATTCATAGCGTTTGCTTTCGGCCTAAATATCGGTTGCTCGGTTATTACAGCCCAACTTTTCGGTGCGAAAAACTATAAAGAAATGAAAACCGCTGTTTATACAACCCTGATTGCAGGCGGTGTGCTTTGTGCCGTATTGATGGCTATCGGCGGAATATTCTGCACCGACCTTTTGAAGCTTATCAATACCCCCGATAATGTTTTGGCAGACTCCAAACTTTATTTGGATATTTACATATTAGGATTGCCATTTGTCTTTTACTACAATATTGCTACAGGCATCTTTTCGGCTTTAGGGGACTCCAAAACCCCGTTTATATTCCTTGCCTGCTCGTCACTTTCTAATATCGGTATGGATATATTGTTTGTCACCGCATTCAAAATGGGAGTGTCGGGCGTAGCGTGGGCAACCTTTATCTGTCAAGGAATCAGTTGTATCTTGGCTGTTGTCGTTGTTTTTATTCGATTTTCAAAAATTAAAACGAGAGAAAGAGCTGATGTTTTTTCGTGGAAACTGCTCCGTAAAATATCTGTAGTTGCTATACCGAGTATTCTGCAACAAAGCTTTATCTCCGTTGGAAATATCGTAATTCAGGGCATTATAAACTCCTTTGGCTCGGCTGTAATGGCAGGCTATTCAGCCTCCATTAAACTCAACAATTTGGTTATAACATCGCTCACAACGCTTGGTAACGGTATTTCAAACTTTACGGCACAAAATCTTGGAGCCAAAAAGCCTGAACGTGTAAGGGAGGGCTTCAAAGCCGGAATTAAATTGGTATGGGCGCTTTGCATACCGCTTACGCTTATATATGTCTTTGCGGGTAAATATCTGCTCTGTATTTTTCTTGAAAACCCAAGCGGAACGGCTATGAATGTCGGTATCGAGATATTGCGTATCCTTGCACCGTTTTACTTGGTTGTTTCTGCTAAACTCGTTGCAGACGGTGTGCTTCGTGGGGAAGAAATGATGAACAAATTTATGATAGCAACATTTACCGACCTTATACTGCGTGTAGTTCTTGCCAAGGCACTATCCGTCATATTTGGCACAACAGGAATTTGGCTTGCTTGGCCTATCGGTTGGACGGTCGCAACAGTGCTTTCAGTCGTTTTTTACCGAACGGGAAAATGGAAAAAAGCGAAAATAACAAATGCATAAACTCAATATTTATGCCAGTTTACAAAAATTTCTATTAGAGTACCCTAACCGAAAAGATAGCACCCAATTTTTTAGTTGGGTGCTATCTTTTACTATTTTCAGTTTACTTAATACGATATTCTTTCACTTGTGATTTATGCGTTTTAAGATATTTATGCTACCAACCACACAAACCGTTCGTTATTGTTACTACTGTATGCACTGTGGATTTACTGATTCCGAACTGCCTTGCTGTTTGTCTTACCGTTGCTTTGTGCGTAATTATGTATTCGCCCAAAATTACAGGGCGTTCGCAGTCCCCGGGCATCTTAGTCATATACTCACTCCCATACGCTTTTTTTAATTTATATTAGCGTAATCAGGAGTTTAGAAGTGAAAAACCTCCGCCCAAAAGAAAAGGCGGAGGTTGGAATTTTCAGAGGTAATCGCGCACGTTGCGGGCGAGGGTCTGCTCGATTTTTATCAAGCGCTTGGCGATGTCTTTTGAGTGTTCATCGGCGGCTTTGTATTCGTTTAAATAGCGGTTTAGTGACTTGATTCCCATGTTGCAGCCGTCGGTCATAAGGTCGGCGATCTTTGCGTCCGAGTCATTCACGGCAAGCTTCATATTCGTCATCATCCATGACATTCTTTTTGCCATGGGGCTCGGGGCTTTGCCGTCGTCGTGAAATTTACTTAGCCGGCTTTGAATATCGGCGTCAAGCTTTTGGTGCTCGGCTTTACATTCGATAAGACTGTTTTTGAGGTTATTTGAATGAACGTGCCCTAAAACATCATCAATTGATGCGACGCCCATTTTCACGCCTGCATTGCACTCTCGCAGAAGCTTAATTGTATCGTTTTCTATCATTATTTCACTATCCTTTCGGTTTTAAAATTAATATACCCGAAAAGGCAGGGAAAATTAGCAGGTGAAATTTTTCAAAGTGCTTTGTAAAACAACACAATCGCAAAAAGTGAAAAGATATAAGCGAATAAATATATTGCAACAAAACCTGCTATGGGGTATAATGAAAGCTGATGTTAATATTTACATAAAAAGGAGCGTGGATATGAAGTTTAAACGGATTTTAAGTGCGTGTGTGGCTACCGGGATTTTGATGTGCGGCTGTACGCCCGAAGCCTCAGAGCAAATAGAAATTAAAAGGGAGACCTTAACAAGAGGAGAAGTTATGGCAAGTTTGGATTTGGGAATTAAGATTGAAAATGTAAGCAAAGATAATTATAAGAGTGCAAAGGAAGGCAATCCGATTTCTGCGGCTGTTTTTTGTGCAGACCCGACAGCGGTTGAATATAACGGCAGGCTTTATGTGTTTGGCACTAACGACCATCAGCAATATGAAGCTGTGGGACCCGACGAAGAGAATACATACGGTGCAATAAAATCGCTGGTTATTTTCTCGACCGAGGACATGATGAATTGGACAT
This sequence comes from Oscillospiraceae bacterium, assembly GCA_017472735.1. GTDB lineage: Bacteria > Bacillota > Clostridia > Oscillospirales > Ruminococcaceae > Faeciplasma. The sequence continues at coordinate 35,863 of JAFUOD010000003.1, forward strand.
ATCACGGAGCTATTGACGTGCAAAAGATCTCACCGTGGATATATGCATCGTGGGCGCCGACTATAACCTCGCGAGTTGAGGAAGACGGCTTAACACACTTCTACCTTTACTACTCGAACAGCGGCTGCGGCGTTGGCGTTTTAACAGCGACCGACCCTTTGGGCCCCTGGACTGACCCATTGGGCAGAGCGCTTATAAACTTTGACACCCCCGGCTTGGGCGACTGCCCTAACCCGTTTGACCCCGGTATTGTTATTGACGAAGACGGTGTGGGTTGGCTTTCGTTTGGTGCGGGCGTTGGTGCAAGCGGCTCTGATTATATGCCCGGCTCGGCAAGAATTGTTAAGCTTGGCGATGATATGATCTCGTTTGCATCTGACTTTGCCGAAATTCCTGCGCCCTATCTGTTTGAGGCAAGCGAGCTTAACTATATTAACGGAACTTATGTTTATACATATAACACAAGCTGGGTTGAAAGAAGCATTTGGGACAACAAAAAGTATGACGCACCTGCTTCATGCAGTATGGCTTATATGACTACAAAGAATCCTCTTGACTCGGACAGTTGGGAATACAGAGGGCACTATTTCCTCAACCCCGGTGAGGTTGGCATGAGCTATTCGAACAACCACACACATTTGCACAAATACAAGGGCGAGTATTACATACTGTCTCATGCTTTGACTTTAAAGAACAGCATGGGCTTTAAAGGAGGATTCAGAAGCCTTTGTGCCGATAATATTGAGGTTAACGAGCGCAAGCTTGAAATCACATTAAGAGGCGCCTCGCTTGAAGGAGCGAAGCAGATCGAGCCGCTTAGCCCTTATTATGCTCATGCAGGAACGGAAGCGTCAACAAGTGCAAAGATCTGGTACACGCCCTCGGACGGAAGCATTAACAACGTAAGCGCTGTAACTCAAGGCGAGGGAGCATGGATTCTTGTTAAAGGCGTTGAATTTGATGAGACGAGCAAGTTTTTGGCATCGTGCAAGGGAAAGGGCAGAATTGAGATAAGACTCGACTCGAAAACAGGCGATGTTGCCGCTGCCATCGAATTTGACAACAGCGAGCTTGCAACAGTTTATACCGAAAACATTAATATTGAATCAGGAGTGCATGATCTATATATTGTATTCTCAGATGAAGGCATTGTTTTTGATGCTTGGGAGTTTGTAAAATAAAAGCTTAATGTTAACGAATATTTAGTTTAATTAAAACACATTGTTTCAAGGCACAAACACGGTGCGAAGTAAAAAACAAATACTGACACAAAAAACTTATTTCCGTTTGCCAATAGTATGTTAAAAAGCACTTGCAGCATAAAATTGCCGCAAGTGCTTTTGTTATTTTGCATATTGCCTGCTTTATGATAGTGACTATTGGATAGTCTTTTTGCACGGTGTTACTTAACGGTTACAGTAACCTCGGCTCCCTTTAACACAGGATCAACATCAAGCTCTTCTGTCATATCCAAAACAGACTCGCCGTCGAAGCCAAAGTGCGCCGCAGATAGGCGGCAGGGCAAAGCGCGTGGAGACGCTGCAAGCAGGACTTATCAGAATATGCTCAAAACCTCGGCACTGTCTTTAACGAATGCGATAAATTCGTCAATTTCAGCGTGTGCGGTTATCCACTGCTCGCCTTCATAAACAGTCTTATCGCTTGTGCGAGTCCACTTACCTTTGGGCAGATAAACCTTTCTTTCGGTTTCGCCCTGACGGTAAATGGGAGCAACAAGGATATCCCTGCCGAACATATATTGGTCACAAAGGTCATAACAGGTCTTATCCTCGGGGAAATCGAAGAACATTGCGCGCATAATGGGCTCGCCTGTTTTTGAAGAGTTTTCTGCACACTTAAGAATATATGGCTTAAGCTTATGACGAAGGATAACCAGATCCTTAAGGATGGGATAATTTCTTTCGCCAAATGCCCAAATCTCATTATCTGCACCGCTGGGTTCAAGAATTCCGGGGTTCTTAAACACATAATCCTTGGGGCGGATTCTTGTTCCGTGAAGTCTCATTACAGGGCTGAAAAGACCAAACTGGAACCAACGAACGATAAGCTCGCGGAAATATTCAGTTTCGGGATTGCCCGAATGGAAACCGCCGATATCAGAGTTCCACCACGGGATTCCGCAGATAGACATTGATAAGCCGGATATAATGCTTTGTCTTAATGCATTAAAGGTCGAGGGAATATCGCCGTTCCAAACGATTGCGCCAAACTTTTGACTTCCCGGGTAAGCAGCGCGGGTCAACGAAACAACATCTGTCTCGCCCTCACCTTTAAGACCGTCGTAATAAGCCTTAGCGTAGTAATAAGGGTAAAGCAAAGCAGTCTGTGCGCCGTTGCCTATATAAAACTTAAGATTCTGGAAATTCTGAGGGTGAACCTCGGGCTCGGCTTCATCAAGCCAGAAGGTTTTAATGCCGTAATCATAATAATTCTTTTTAGCCTGCTGCCAAACAAATTCACGGGTTGCGGGGTTAGTGGGGTCGATGTATGTTACCTGACCGTGGAAATCAAAGATTCCGTACTGACCGTTTTCGGTGCGAATGAGCATTTTTTCATCACTCATTTTTCTGAAATTCTTCGATTCGGGCTTGATTGTTGGCCAAATCGAAACAACAGGTCTTATTCCAAGCTCTTTAAGCTCGTCACACATTGCCTTGGGATCGGGCCAATACTTCGGGTCAAACTCCCAGTTACCCTGTTCAGTCCAGTGGAAGAAGTCGATAACGATAACATCGCAGGGTATCCCCTCTTTCTTCATTCTTCTTGCCACATTTAAAAGCTCGTCCTGTGTTTCATATCTTAATTTGCACTGCCAGAAGCCTGCTGCCCACTGAGGCATTTCGGGACTGAAGCCCGTAAGACGGCAATACTTGTTGATTATTTCAAGAGGAGTATCGCCTACGCAAACAAGATAGTCTGCCTGATAGCAGCTATCTACCTGCCAAACAGTATGATTATATGCAAATTCTACTCTGCCGGGTGCAGGGTTATTCCACAAAAATCCGTATCCGAGTGAAGAATAGTAATAAGGGATAGTGGATTTTGTATTCCAGTGCATAACATCGTAAGAACAGCCTTTTCTGTTAAAGAAGTCCTGCTGCTCCTGACCGATACCGTAAATCTTTTCGTCGTCACGTGCATCAAAGATAATTCTTGTGCGGTAATTGTCACCTTCAATATGCATATATCTTGTATGAGGGTCAGCCTCTTCATGTGTTCTCAAAACAAGCTTATCGCCGTTAAAGAACGAGATAACACCGCACTGCCAGCCCTTTGTGTATTCAACACGAAGCTTGCCGTTATAAAGCACTGCCCTGTTTTCGTTTTCACATTCAACATAAGAATTATCGGGCTCGGGGTCTAAAAGAGTCCACTTTTCGTCAGAAAGCTTTGAGTTTCTTGTTGCTCTGACACGGGCGCAATCGGGGCCCCAGGGTTCAACAAAAACAAGCTCGTCTCGCATTTCAAATAAAATACCGTTTTTATAAGCTGAAATTTTTGACATGGTAAAACCTCCGCATGTAAGTTTAATTATTTATTTTACTGTTACAGTTATTTCAACGTCACGCAAGGTGGGGTTAACATCAAGCTCTTCTGTCATATCCAAAACGGGCTCGCCGTCGAAACCGAAGTGAACACGTCTGATACCGGAGCTTCTGGGTCCGTCTATTCCCGGTCTGCCGTGGTAGGTATTCCAGATGTCGCCGTATTCATCCTCGACATAAGCGTTGTGACCCACGCCGTATTCGCCCTTAACACACTGAGAGTGGAGTAAAGGATAATTTGTTTTTGCCCAGCTGTTGGGGTTTAAAAGGTCGTCGCCGATGTTGGCGGTAAGCATGCCTACGCAATAAGTAGAGTCAACAAGTGCCGAGGAGAAGGTAAGATAGATCTTGCCGTCGCGGATAAGAGCGAAGGGGCCTTCATCAACAAGGGTGTGGTTATTCTGCCAGCCATATTCGGGCATTGTAAGCAAAACAGGCTCGGTAATAAGCTTCCATGGTTCATTTTGGTCGAGCTTTGCAATATATACCCATGCGCCTAAATCGCAGGGATTAAACTGGCGCTGGCTCCATGCGGCATAGGTTTCGCCGTCGATATCAAAGGTTGTCATATCAAGAGTGATGCCCTTGGTGTAAAGAGGCGAACCGTCAGCCTTTAAGACCTTGATAGGCATATCCCAAGAGGATTTTTCGATAAGGTCGCCTGTGCCGTTATAAGGGGTAACGTGAGACTGCTCGTCTCCGAATTCGCCCGTGGTGCAAGCATGGAACAAATAAAGCTTGCCGCCGACGACGTGGAATTCGGGTGCCCAAAGAAGTCCCTTAACATGGTCATAGGTCTTGGTGTCTAAGATAAGATGTTCTTCGGCATTAACGAGTTCGGGAATGGACGCCGCCTTTCTCATGTAAAGGGTGTGGTTCCAGTCGGCATCGTTAGTGGCGATGAAATAATAGTTGCCCTCGTGTCTGTAAATAACAGGGTCGGCACGGTTGGTGGCAATCGGGAATTCAAAGTGATCCTGATGGATCTTACCTGTCACTTTATATTCACCGGGAGTGCTAAAGTCGATGCAGTCTAAATCCCAATCAATACGTTTTAAAGCAGTTGAGCCATCGGAATAAACAGCGGTAGCACGAACAGCATTAAGCTCATCTAATGAAGAAACGGTGATATTTTTATCTAAAAGAATTTCGGTGTTGACAGGGGTTAAAAGTTTTTTAGTGAGGTATGTATAAAGCTCGTCCGAAACCTCGAACACGTTGCCGGGAACACAGCCTTCGATATCGGTTGTGATCTCCTGCGTGTGAACACAGCCGCCTTCCTCGACCTTAATGAGTGAAAGAGTTTCGGGATCAAAGCGTGCACGGTAGGTCTTCTCCCCTGCCTTAGCCTTAACCGTGGGCATGCCGCAGTTTGTGCAGATTTTGGTTTCGATGGTGTCGATGAAGTCGTCACAAATTTTAACCAAGCCGATCTCGGTGTAGTGAAGTAGATCCTCGGACTTGAATAAAACAACACAGCCCTTAGAGGATTCATCAGGCTCGCCTGCGGCTTCTGTTCTGATAGCGGTTATAAAGAAACCGCCATTTGGCAAAGCGCAAACTCTGGGCTCTTTAATGCTCTTGGGGTAAAGCTGAAGGGTTTCGGGGTTCTGGGTAGCTTTTACAAACAGAACACCTGTGTTGTGGTTAAGAGGTTTAAAACCGTTTTCGGTTTCGTAAGCTAAGTGAAGGCTTAAGCCAAGACGAGGAGCATATTCAGCCTCGCTTATGGCTAAACGGGTGTAGCAAAGTAATTTTTTCATAGTGACCTCCAAATAAAATAGGTTATAATTAAATTATAGCATAAACCACCAAGTTTTCAATGATTATTCGAATAATAAAATTGATGTATTCTAATAAGCCATGCCTACTTGCCTATTTTAACGGTTTATGATAGAATTGAATGAACGATTATATTTATAAAGGTGATAAAAATGCTGGCAAGCATTGAAAACATTAATAAAATATATAACGGCGAGGAGATACTTTCGGGCATTTCTTTAACTATTGAAAATAACGAGCGCATTGGGCTGGTTGGCGTTAACGGCTGCGGCAAAACAACTCTTTTATCGATTTTGACGGGAAAGATAGACTTTGACAAAAATCCTGACGGAAGCGGCTCGGTTTCGATTGCAAGCGGTGTTAAGATTGGATATTTGGAGCAGCACACAGGACTTGAGGGTGATGCCTCGATTGCTGATGAAATGCGTTTGCCGTTTAAGCACTTAGATGAAGAATATGAACGAATGAAGGTGCTTGAAAAAAGTCTTAACGAATTAAGCGGAGAGGCTTTGGAAAAAGCTGAAGCGGAGTATACGGCGCTTAGCTCGCATTATGAAAATAATGACGGATATATTATTGACGTAAAGATAAATACCGTTTTAAACGGCATGGGCTTTGCGGGAGTAGACAAAGCACGTCCCGTCAACTCGCTTTCGGGCGGTGAAAGAACGAGACTTGCGCTGGCAAAGCTCTTGCTCGAGGCACCTCAGCTTTTGATTTTGGACGAGCCGACAAACCACCTTGATCTTGACACAACGATGTGGCTTGAAGAATATTTGAGTGAATATAAGGGCGCTGTGCTGGTTGTCTCGCATAACAGATATTTTTTGGATAAGCTTTGCACAAGAATTTGCGAGATCGAACGAGGTCGTATTAAGTCATACAGCGGGAACTATTCTTTCTTTATTTCTCAGAAAAAGGCCGACAATGAACGTCAAGAAAAGCTTTATGACGCACAGCAGAAGAAGATATCGGAGCTGCAGTTCTTTATTGACAAAAACCGTGCAAGCGCAACAAGCGCAAAGGCGGCAAAATCGAAACAGCACATGCTGGATAGAATTTTAGACGATGCAGTAGAAAAGCCGAGGACATATCAGAAGCCTGCAAAAATAAAGCTTGAGTATGATATTGCCCCTCCTAAAGATGTGTTTGAAGCTGTTGACGTTGATATTACAGTCGGCGAGGGTGAAGCAAGCAAGACACTTATTGATTCCTTCTCGTTAAAAGTAAGGCGCGGTGAAAAGGTTGGAATTATAGGCGCTAACGGAATCGGTAAGTCCTCGATTTTAAAGACGATGCTTTCTATTAACCCTCATGCAAAGGGAAAAATGAGCTGGGCTATGAACGTTAAAACAGCATATTTTGACCAAAAGAACGAACAGCTTGACCCTTTGAACTCGGTTATGGAGGAAGTGCACAAGCGATACCCCAGAATGACGGACTATGAAGTGAGAAGCATTTTGGGCAGCGTTTTGCTTACAGATGAGAACGTTTACAAGCCTGTTGGGGTTATAAGCGGCGGTGAAAAAACAAAGCTTAGCTTTGCTTTAATGATGCTTAGGCGTGCAAATGTTTTGCTTTTGGACGAGCCGACGAACCATCTTGATATTTTGACAAAAGAGGTTTTAGAGGACGCTTTGGCAGAGTATGACGGAACGATTATTTTTGTCTCGCACGATAGATACTTGCTGAACAGAATAGCCTCGCGCATTGTTGAGGTTACACCAAACAGCGTTAGCAGTTATGAAGGTAACTTCGACAAATATCTTGAGCAAAAAGAGAAGGAAAAAGCAAGCGAGCTTGCGGCTGCGGCCTCGGTTAAAACACAGGAGCCGAAGAAACAATACCGCACAAAGCAGCAGCGTGCCGATGATGTTAAGCGCAAGCAGGAAATCAGAGAGCTTGAAGCAAGAATCGAAGAGCTTGAGGGATTGATCGCACAGCTTGAAGCGAAAATGTGCGAGCCGCAGATCGCAGGGGACTATCAGAAGCTGAGTGAAGCGTGCCAAGAGCTTGAAGATGCTAAAAATGAGCTTAACGATTGTATGGACAGATGGGTTTTAATGTGAAAATTGTAAACCAGGCGTAAGCGCCAGCGTGCGGCGGCGACCGAAGGGGCGCCGCCGCTTATATTTTTTGCGAAGCAAAAAATATAACACCCGCCCGCAAGGGCGGGACGATGGCGCGCAATGCTTTGGCGGTCCTGCAAGGCAGGAGTGTCGCAGAATATGAAACCACATAAAATAAAGGCAGTTTAAGATGCTTATAGCGATAGTTTGTTCAAGTTATACAATTAGAAGCAGGAAAATTCTGCTTAAATGCAACTAAATTAAACATTGACAACTAAACTTGTAAATGATATGATAATATTATAACATGATATCGCGCTTTAAATTATTACTAAGATAAATTTTGAGGTGACATTAATGCAGGAATTCTATTTTGCTTTACTTGGTGACGAAGTTAAACTGCCTTTGTATGTAACCGGTGTCGGCTCTACTGACCCGGAGTATTATTGCCGCAGACCTAACGGACACGTTTATCATCAGATTATTTTTGGGGCACGCGGTGAAGGCGTTTTGACCATTGACGGCAACGAATATAAAATTCCTCAGGGAACAGGTTTTTATTTGCCTGCTTCGCACCCCCACGAGTATAAACCGACAGAAGCGGGAGAATGGGAAACTCACTGGGTGGCATTTTCGGGTGCCTGCATTGAAAATGTATTGCCCGCTTTTGAATTTAACAAGCCTTTTGTTTTTAAGATGACCGATCACAGCGTGTTTGAATCACTTTGGCAAAAGATGCTTAAGACGACAAGATCGAGCAATCTTAACAGCGGACACACAAATTCTGCACTTTTATATACTTTTTTGGTTGAGCTTAACAAGCTTATCACCTGCCCTGCCTCGACAAAAGAAAACCACAGAATGGATCAGCTTACACCTATTATCGAATATATTGATAAAAACTATGCAACCGCTATCACTCTTAAAGAGCTTGCAAGAATAGCTGACCTTTCTCCTCAGTACATTTGCAGAATTTTTAAAGAGTGCCTTAACATGCGCCCGTTTGAGCATTTAACAAAGAAGCGCATTTTTGAATCGAAGAAGCTTTTGACCGAAACAAACCTTTCAATCAACGAGATTTCTAAGGCTGTAGGATATAACGATTGCTCTTACTTCTGCGTGGTGTTTAAAAGACAGGAAGGTGTTTCTCCTGCCGAATACCGCTCGGCATTTAACGAAAGAAGAGGAACCATTTCAAGACTTGAAGATGGTGAATAGATATAATTTCAGCCGCACTTTTTTGGTGCGGCTGTTTTTTTATGTGCGACTGCAAATTTCATCGACAAGTGTTTTGGTATATTCGTTTAAGGCGTCAAAATTCATTGCAGCGATATAATGGCTTTCCAAATCGTCATGCACGGCTTTTGCCTTTGCAAGAACGTTTGCGGTTTCTTTAATAAGCTCGGTGCCTGCTGTGGCGGCAAACTGCAAACGCTTGCGCTTGCTTTTTAAAATGCCGTTGTCGTAAAAACGCAAGGAATTGATTTTTTGCGCGCCCGAAAGAGGCTTAGAAGTAAAAGCTATGCCAAGCTTGGGAATTATAATGTGGTCATAAACAGAATCGGGCAGAATTGGATTGGTGCTGACGATTACATCATATCCTCGGTTAACCGCCATAACACTGAGAGTTTTTAAAAGTCTGTCAGTTACGGCAATACAGCTATCGTCGATATAATAAAGCTTACAGCCGATGAATGCACTCTCCTGCGTGATTATGCCCTTTGGGGTTATTGAGGTGATGCGACGGCGAGAAACTTTTCCGTGCTTATCAGGAATTTTGGGAATGAGCTTTGAAGTGAGTCGCTCGGCATATGCATCTAACTTTTGGCGGTTTAGTGCAAATTCTCCTACGGCTAAAATATCTTGATAAAGGCCCGATGCTGCTTTTAAATACCTCTTGCCGCGTGAATGAAGACGTTTGTTATCATCGGTAAGTGTTATGACTAAATCCTTTGATTCAGCGAGCTTTTCCTTGTTCCAAAACTGACCGAGGTCTACAATGCGCTGAGAAACTCCCGGATAAGTAGGGTCGAAAACATGAGGGGCGGTACCGTCAACAATGATTATCCCCTTTTCACGAGAGATAACTGCATCAAGCGAGTCGGGATCGCTTGAGCAATAGTAAAGCTCGGCATCGTTTAAATTGGCAGCAACTTTTTTCATCAGAGTGGATTTACCTGTACCCGGCCCTCCCTTTAAAATGTAAGCAAAAAGTACGCCTGAATTGATATCTTCGGTGATGTTGGTCGAAAAGCCTTCGGGTGTTGGGCAACCCAAAAAATAAGATTTTGTTGGCATAACGGTTCCTCCAATAACTCTTTTTGTTTATAATATGGAGAAAACTTAAAATGCGTGAAAAAAGCTGTAAGGTAATTCCTTACAGCTTTTTAGGTTATTAATTTTCAGTTGAATTATCTTGGGTATCAACCACCTCAGAAGGCATTTGCACATCGGGAATTTCGGTGTTGAGTGAGGATAAATCCACGGTCGGTTCAGTATCAAGAGCTTCGCCGTTCATTAAGCGTTCAAACTGTTCGCCGTTAAGCTTTTCGTGCTTAATGAGATATTGAGCGACAGTGTGAAGCTGACCGATATGCTGACTTAAAATATCGATAGCGGAATTATAGGCAGAATGAACGATCTCACGCATTTCGTTATCTATCTCAGAAGCGACTTTTTCGGAATAAGCCTTTTGAGTGTTATAATCGCGTCCCAAAAATACCTCGTCTTGTTCGGCACCGTAAACAACAGGGCCGATCTTATCGGAGAAGCCGTATTTTGTGACCATGCTGCGAGCAATTTTTGTTGCGCGCTCAAGGTCGTTCGAGGCACCTGTTGAAATATCGTCAAGAACGATCTTTTCGGCAGCACGGCCGCCCAAAAGAGTTATAATTCTTTCCTGCATTTCAGTCTTGGTGATAAAGTCCTTATCCTGCTCGGGAGCTGCCATTGTGTAACCTCCGGCAAAGCCTGTGGGAACAATGGATATCTCGCCTACCTTATCTTGTGTGGGGCAATAGTAATAACAAAGCGCATGGCCTGCCTCGTGATAAGCGGTAAGCTTTTTGCTTTCTTGCGTAATCACTCTTGAACGCTTTTCGGGGCCTACCATTACCTTGGTAGAAGCATCAGCCAGATCCTGTGCGGTGATCGCCTTCTTCCCTCTTTTAGCGGCAAGAAGTGCAGCTTCGTTCATGAGGTTTGCAAGATCGGCACCTGTGAAGCCCGAGGTTGTGCCTGCAATCGTCTTAAGGTCAACATCGGGAGCTAAGGGCTTGTTCTTTGCATGAACCTTTAAAATAGCTTCTCTGCCCTTAATGTCGGGGTAGTTTACATAAACCTGTCTGTCAAAGCGGCCGGGACGAAGCAGTGCGGGGTCCAAAACGTCGCGGCGGTTGGTTGCAGCCAAAACGATAACGCCTGCGTCACCTGTAAAGCCGTCCATTTCAACAAGGAGCTGGTTGAGTGTTTGCTCTCTTTCATCGTGACCGCCGCCCAAGCCTGCGCCGCGGTGTCTGCCCACAGCATCGATTTCATCGATAAAGACGATGGAGGGTGCGCTCTTTTTAGCCTGGTCGAACAGATCACGCACACGTGCAGCACCTGCACCAACATAAAGCTCGACAAAGTCGGAACCGGAAAGCGAGAAGAAGGGCACTCCGGCTTCGCCTGCGACAGCCTTTGCGAGCAAGGTTTTACCGTTACCGGGAGGGCCGACAAGCAAAACGCCCTTGGGGATTTTTGCACCAATGTCACGGTATTTCTGAGGATTCTTTAACAGCTCAACAATTTCCTCGAGCTCGGCTTTTTCTTCATCTGCACCTGCAACATCGTTAAATGTTACCTTGCTGACGATATCGGCATCAGTTCTGATTCGAGCCTTGCCGACAGGGTTTTTGCCGCCGGGCCCTAAGTTGCGGAACATGATAAAAGTCAGAAACAGCATTCCTCCGATAAGAAGAACCGAGGGAATGATGGACAAAATAATTCCGCCGACGTTGGCAGATGTAACGACCTCGTAAACCAAGGGCGTTTCGTGAGTTGCGTTGTATTCTTTACGGTAGTTGAAATCGTTTTCTCCGTTACCGAAAATTTCATTATAAAAAGCTTCAACATTTGGGACTTTGTAGGTTTTAACTTCATCAGTACCCTCGAGCTTATATTCTAATTTGCCTGTGCCGCGGTCGAAGGTGAACTCGCTTACCTGCAAATTATCAAAATAGCCCAAAATGTCGGAATAAGTAGTTTTATCTGCCTGAGAAGCAAAGCTGCTGAAAGCAATCAGCATTGCAATAATAATTATCGTTGCAAACGCTAAATATGCAAGCAGTCCTTTGTTTTTGTTTTGATTCAATGGTTATACCTCTTTTCTTGGATTGAGAATGTTAATTAAAGAATTACTTCGCCTACAAAATCGAGATTGCGGTAATCCTCGTCATAGTCGAGGCCGTAACCGACAACAAATCTGTCTTCAATGGTGTAGCAGCTGTAATCTGCGCGGATATTGATAACACGGCGTGAGGGCTTATCTAAGAAAGCGGCGATTTTAACCTCTTTAGCACCTTTTGAAATTAAGGTCTCTTTTAAAACATTCAAGGTTCTGCCCGTATCTAAAATATCCTCGACGAGTAGGACATGCTTATCTTTAATGTCAAGCTCGGTGTCCATCTTTACGTTGACAACACCGCCCGATGTAGTGCCCGTATAGCTCTTTGCGCTGATAAAGTCGAGATGAATAGGCAAATCGATTGCACGGACAAGGTCGGACATAAAGATAAACGAGCCTTTTAAAACGCTGATTAAAACAACAGGCTTACCCTGATAGTCACGGGTTATCTGTGCGCCCATTTCTTTAACCTTGGCTGCTATCTCCTCTTTAGTTAACATTACTTCGATTTTGTGCTGAAATTCCATAGTTGTCTCCTCCATATTGTCGGTAATTTAATGAGTTTAGTTATTTATAATTCTAACTGATAAGGTAATTTTTGTGTTTTCATCAACACAGGCTCTTTCAGCCGCGCCGAAGCCCTCGACAAAAACGGCACCCAAATCGTCGCTTATAACAACTTGGAGATTGCGTTTTTCGGGTGGAATCTTAGCAAAAAGCTTTTTAATGACAGAAGTGAAATCCTTGCAGTAAAGCTTGATTTTTTCGTTGCCCGAATAACTTCTTAACACTGTAGAGCCAACTAATTTTTCAGCATCAAGAAACCATTTTAAACTGTTTTTGTTATGAGCTGATATATCAAATCGTGAAAGCTGTGTGATAACGACCTTTTTATCACCGATAGAAACTTCGTCACCAATCAAGATTTCTTTAAAAAGCTTTTCATTCGCCGCAGAATCGGTTATTGTTAGTCTTCCCGAAGCGGCTATTATATAAACTCCCTTTTGTATGTTAATCTTGCCATCATATAAAAGAATATTTTTGATTGCTGTAATTCTTTCGTTTGACACAGGGATCTTGTTTTCGTTTAAAATATAAGAAATTACCTTTGACAAAACTGCTTGGTCATAAATTTCGCTTAAATCGTATTCGCCGTCTGCTTTGCAGTTTTCAAACACTGACAAAGCCAGATCGTTCAGATGATCCTCGGCTTCCTGCCACGAGTTAAGCTCGGCTTCGTAGGTTTTAAGCAGTCCCCCGTTGATCTTTAAAAGCTCGGGCAGGACGTTAAGACGAATGATATTGCGTGAGCAGTCATCAACTAAGTTTGTGCTGTCGGTAACATAGGCTTGTCCGAGGGTTGAAAGGTAAGCTTCGATCTCGTCTCGGGTCGTGCGAATAAGCGGACGGATAATGTTGTCTCTTACAGGTGGAACACCCAAAAGTCCTTTTAATCCGCATCCACGGGTCAGGTTGAAAACTGTGGTTTCTAAGCAGTCGTTAAGGTTATGAGCAGTGGCAAGCTTAACACCTTTACAATATTTATTAAGTGCTTCATAACGAAGGTGGCGCGCACCATCCTCTAACGAGCGCTTGCTTTCGGCACAAAATGCTTTAACATCAACACTTTCAACAAAAAGGTCAAGGCTGTTAGCTTTACAGAACCCGTGGCAAAACTCTTCGTCACGTTTGCTCTCGTCTCCTCTTAAATTGTGGTTGACGTGAACACAAAAAACATCGTAACCGAGTTTTTTTAACACTAATGCAAGGCAAACACTATCGGCGCCGCCTGACAAAGCAACACAAACACGCTCGCCCAAGGTCAGCATTGAATAAGCTTGAATTGTTTGCTGAATTTTATTAAGCATTATGATTCTCTCGTGTCAAGGTTTCTGAACAGGGTATATTCGCCCAAAAAGGCAAGGTTAACTGTGCCTGTTGAACCGTGACGGTTTTTAGAAACGATACATTCGGCGGCAGCCTGATTGGGATTTTGCTTATCGTAAACGCCCTCGCGATAGACAAACAAAATAATGTCAGCGTCCTGCTCGATAGAACCTGATTCACGAAGGTCGCTCGGAAGCGGACGATGGTCCTGACGTGATTCAACTGAACGGTTGAGCTGTGACAAAACGATTACCGGAACATTAAGCTCCTTAGCCATGAGCTTAAGCTGACGTGTGATTTCGGAAACCTCGGTAACGCGGTTGTTATGGTTTGTGGGTGACTCCATAAGCTGGAGATAGTCGATGATAACAAGACCTAAGTTTCTCATTCTTCTTACTTTTGCTTTAATTTGAGGAACCGTAATGCCTGCGGTATCATCAATGTAAATATTCATCTGCGATAGGCTGTCTGCCGCTTCGGCAAGCTTGATCCAGTCATCAGCAGAGATCATGCCAGATGTGAGGGTCGTGTTAGGCACCAACGCCTCGCTTGAAAGCATACGTGTTGCGAGCTGTTCTTTGCCCATTTCGAGGGAGAACACACAGATGTCCTTGTCGGGCGATTTTTTTGCGACGTTTGCCGCCATGTTTAATGCAAGCGCCGATTTACCCATACCCGGTCGGGCGGCGATCACGATAAGGTCGGATTTGTTAAGACCGGATATCATGGTATCTAAATATGTAAAGCCTGAGCGCAGGCCTTGATATTCATCCTTATCCTCGCCCGAGAGCTTTTGGATCCTATCATAAGCCGAGACGATGATCTCGCTTAAGCGAGTTAAGCCTTCAACATCCCTGCCCTGACGGATATCGTAAATCTTTTGCTCCGCAAGGTCTAACAGAGTGGTGGCGTTTTCGCCGCCGTCGGCAGCGGCCTCGATAATATCACGCGAGGCGTTGATAAGCGCACGGGTCAAATATTTATCTTCGACAATTTTGCAATAGCTTGCAATGTTTGCAACCGAAGGAACACTATCCATGATGCCTTTAAGATAAGTCTTTGCCATTGCGGTGGTTTCAAACACGCCTTGAGCCACAGCCTCGTTCATAACGGTGATAATGTCAGCAGCGGCGCCGTTTGAAAACATTCTTAAAATAATTGAATAGATCTCACGGTGCTGTTCACGGTAAAAGCTTTCGGGTTTAAGGTGTGCAATGACCGTGGGAAGAGTATCGGGATTCAGAAGAAGGGCGCCCAGAACGGTCTGCTCGGCTTCTAAATTATATGGCAATTCTCTGCCTGCAAGCTCTTGCGCAGTAAGACTGTTAACAGCCATGACTAAACCTCCTAAAAAATCTGATTTATTCGGGAATCACCTTTACTGTCATTTTACAGCCGATGCCCTGAGTAAGCTTAATATCTAACGAATAATCGCCGTAAGCCTTGATGTCGCTTGCAAGACTTAATTTTTTCTTGTCAAGTTCAACACCGTGCTGTTCTTTAATAAGGTCGCAGATGGTTGCAGTGGTGACAGAGCCGAAGAGCTTGCCGCCTGCACCTGCCTTTGCCTTAACGGTTACAGCCTTATCGTTAAGCTTTGAGGCAATAGCTTTAGCCTCAGACTTGGCGACATCTAACTTGTGCTGCTGAGAAGCCTTTTTTCCTTCAAGGTCGTTAATGTTCTTGGCAGTAGCTTCGATAGCAAAGCCGCGAGCGATTAGAAAATTTCTTGCATAGCCGTCAGCAACGTCTAAAACGGTGCCTGCCTTGCCCGAGCCTTTAACGTCTTTAATAAGTATAACTTTCATTTTATTTTCCTCCTGATGGGATTATGATTTAACTAAGAAGTCCTCGATAGCGTCTTTAACCTTGGCTTCGGCTTCTTCAAGCGAGAGGTCAAGCTGAGCGCCCGCCATTGTCTGATGTCCTCCGCCGCCAATCGTTTCCATTATAAGCTGAACGTTGAAAGCGCCCATTGAACGCGCCGAGATGTAACACAAACCGTCCATGCGGTAGATTACAAACGATGCTTTAACGCCGCTGATGCCTAAAAGCTCGTCGGCTGCCTGAGGTGCGGCAAGTCTTAATTCGGGGGTTGAGGACTGTGTAACAGCAATTGCACAGCCATGGAATATCTTTGCAGACTGTATCAACACACTCTTTTCACGGTAGGTCTCCAAAGAATCCGAGAAGAAGCTTTTAACAACAACGGTATCTGCGCCGAGCTTTTTGAGGTAAGCTGCTGCCTCGAAGGTTCGGGCGTTAGAGCGCATAACGAAGTTTTTGGTATCGAGCATGATGCCTGCAAGCAACGCCTCAGCCTCGGAAATAGAGATCTTGCAATCACTGCCGAAATACTGAATAAGCTCGGTTGCCATTTCGCAAGCCGAAGAAGCAAAAGGCTCGTGGAAGAATACAACGGCATTGTCGATGTGGTTGACCATTTTTCTGTGGTGATCAATAACAACGACCTGACGTGCTGCCTCGTAAAGCTCTTTAGAATCGACAATTTCGGGGTTATGGGTATCTACAATAATTAAAAGCGAACGGTCGTTGATTTCAAACAAAGCCTCGTCGAGTGATTTGAAATAGTCACTTCCGCAATTTAAGCTTACATAGTTGATCAAAGCCTTGGAAAGATTTCTTTCCTTGTCAACCGCAACATAAGCGTTTTTGCCCAAGCTTCTGAAAGCTCCGCAAAGTCCGACTGCCGAACCGACAGCGTCGAAGTCGGCAAGGCGGTGACCCATGATGTAGATGGTATCGCTGCTTTCTGCAAGCTCTTTTAAAGCGCGTGCTATGATTCTCGACTTAACCTTGGTAGATTTTTCAACAGCCTTTGAGATGCCGCCGAAGAACTCGAAGCCGTTCTCGGTCTTAACAGCTGCTTGATCGCCGCCACGGCCTAAGCACATATCAAGTGCCTGCTTGGCGTAGCTTTCACTTTCGGCAAGGGTCTTAGCTCCTCTGCCAACACCGATTGAAAGAGTTACGTTTGAACGCTCGCCTATCGAGATTGAACGCGCTTCGTCCAAAATGTCAAAACGTCTTTCGATAATCGGGCCTAAGTGACGTTCTTCTATTATTGCATAGAAGCGGTCGTTGGAGACTTTGTGAATGACACCGTTTGTGTGCTCGATAAAGCGCTCGAACATCTGCTCGATCTGCACTTGAACGTGAGCCTTGCCGCTTTCCTTAGAATTCTGCAAGACCTCGTCATAATTATCTACTGTCATGATAAGAACAGTCTTGTGGCTCTTTTTGAATTCGTCTTCGAGCATTATGTGATCGGTCTCATCGACAAAGCTTATTACTGAAAGGTCAAAAACATCGGATCTTCGGGCGGTGACACGGTAGTAATGGTCTAAAATTTTAACAATAGCACCCGAAAGTGTGTAAACTTTGGCGGTGTTGTTGCCCACAAGCTCGCTTAAGTGAATACCGTAGGCACGGTCTTCATCGAAAATGTTGGCTTCAAAGCTGGCGTTATACCAAATAACCTTTTCATCGCTGTCAACAATAATGATCGGCTCGGGATAGTCGTAAAAAGCCTGACGGCTGATTGCAACAATGTCTTTATCAATTGCGGTGGCATATTTTATCACGTTGCGGTCGTAAACAATTGAAACAATAAGCAATGTGATTGAACAGATTGCCATAACGCCGGCTACCGCGCCTGCAACATACCCTGAGTTAAGAATGAGCATGACGCACAAAACTGCCGAAGCTATAATAACAATGGACAGCGGTATTATAAATATCGGGGAAGAACGCTTTTTCATTAGCTATTCCGTCCTTTCTTTAAAACTGTCGGTATTTGCTTAAATGTCGAGTATTACGGGAATTATCATTGGTCTACGCTTGGTTTTTGAGAAGATGTAGTCGCCCAGCTCATCGCGCACCTTGTTTTTGATTGCTGTATAATCGTGGCGGGTTAAAAGCTCATCTTCGATAACACTTTTTGTTAAAGTTCTTGCTTTATCCAAAAGCTCTTCGCTTTCTTTTTCATAAACGAAGCCGCGGCTTACAACGTCGGGTCCGCTTAAAAGTCGTCTGTCAAGACGGTCGATAGTAAAGGATACAACGATAACACCATCCTGAGCCAAGTGCTTTCTGTCTTTTAACACGATAGCTCCGACATCGCCTACGCCGTAACCATCGACCATGACCTTACCCGAAGGAACATTGCCGTTTAAGCGCATTGTTTTGCCGTCGGTTTCGATAACGTTGCCGATATCGGCAATTATAATGTTCTTTTCGGGAATACCGATTTCGGTTGCAGTTAATGCATGGTGTGAAAGGTGCTTGAATTCACCGTGAACAGGAATGAAGAATTTAGGCTTTGTAAGGGCAAGGATAAGCTTCTGTTCCTCTTGACAAGCGTGACCCGAAACATGAACGTCATACATTTCCTCGTAAACGACCTCGGCACCGAGTCTTAAAAGCTCGTTGACTACCTTGCCGACAAATTTTTCGTTGCCGGGAATGGGACGCGCGGAGATGATGATGTAATCGTTTGAGGTAATGCTTACCTGACGGTGGTCGTTTAAAGCCATACGGGTCAACGCACTCATAGGTTCGCCCTGAGAGCCGGTGGTGATTAAAACTATCTGATCGTCGGAATAATTGCGCATTTTGTCAATGTCGATAAGGATACCCTCGGGAGCTTTTAAATAACCAAGCTCGATACCCATTTTTATAACATTTACCATGCTTCTGCCAAAGACCGCTACCTTTCTGCCGTGCTTAGCTGCACAATCCATTATCTGCTGAACACGGTGAACGTTAGACGAGAAGGTTGCGATGATAATTCTCTTTCCCTCGGCGCCGTTGAAGAGGTGTTCAAAACATTCGCCTACCTTTCTTTCACTTGGAGTAAAACCGGGGCGCTCGGAGTTGGTGGAGTCGCTCATTAAGGCAAGTACACCTTCGCTGCCAAGCTGAGCAAGGCGTGGCAGGTCTATAATTCCGCCCTCGATAGGAGTGTAGTCGACCTTGAAATCGCCCATGTGAATGATATTGCCCAAAGGTGTTTTAACACAGATAGCAACAGCATCGGGAATGGAGTGGTTGACACGGATAAATTCAACAGCGAATGTGCCGAGTCTTATCATTTGACCGGGGACGACAATGTTGCGCTTAACTCCACCCAAGTTGTGTTCACGGATCTTGTTATCGACAAGGCCTAAAGTGAGCTTTGTGCCGTAGATCGGAACATTCAATTTCTTTAAGAGATAAGGCACACCGCCGATATGGTCCTCGTGACCGTGGGTGAGCAAAACGCCCCTGATTCTGTCGGCGTTCTTTTCAACGTAGGTGAAGTCGGGAATAACGATATCGACACCGGGCATTTCGGCATCGGGGAAAGTCATGCCGCAGTCGATGATGATTATATCGTTGCCATATTCTAAAAGTGTCATGTTTTTACCGATTTCGTTTAAGCCGCCAAGGGGAATGATCTTGAGCTTTGTTCCCTTTTCGGGTTTAAAGTCGGCATGAGGGTTGAACTCGATAATGGGTTCAACAGCTGTTTTGTTGTTTTTAGCCTTTGAAGCCTGCTTTGCAGGTGTTTCTTTGGTTTTATTGGTTTTTGCTTTTTTAGCAGGTTTTTCGGGTGTTGTGGGTTTTATCTCCTCGGCCTTGGGCTTTTTATCCTCGGTCTTAGTCTTTTTGGGAGGATTAGCCTTTGAGTAAGGAGCTTTTTTCTTTGCAGAACCAAGCTGTGCGCCCTTGGGTGGCTTGGGTGCCGAGATAGCAGCTGCGATTGCAGCATCAAGCGCCGAGATATTTTCAACAGTCTGATTCTTTGTCTTTTTAGTTGTATTCTTTTTCTGTGAAGAAACATTTTCTTCGTTCTTTTTAGTAGCCATGAAATCCCTTTCTTGTATTTACCTGTATAATATTAAAAAATATGATGTTTTAGGTGTATGTATCAATGCTTATATATCAAATGGACATAATAACCCTATAGTAAAAGATAGTATCATTTTACACTAAACGTGCGTTATTGTCAAGGTGAAGACAGCAGCTGATAAAACCTCTTTCAAAGTGTTAGTTTGTCCCAAAATATATTGCAATAATCATACATAATTAGTATGCACATAAAAAAGCACCTATCACAAACGATAGGCGCTTTAAGGCTTAAGCTCTGTACTGCTCGCAGGCTGAAATAAGCTTTATATCAACAAGTGCGTCAACTTCAATGCCGTCGGCGGTGTAATCTTCGGAATAAATAACTCCCTCTTCACGGATCTTTGCAAGCAAGCCTGCATTTGCAAAGGGAACCAAAAGCTTCATTCGCTTTGCAGTTTCGGGAAGGGCTTTCATTATAGCCTGTAAAAGATTATCAAATCCCCTGCCCTCTTTAGCGGAAATACGCACAACTCCCTCTTGATTTAAAATCGAGGGGTCGGTGACAAGGTCGCATTTGTTATATACCGTTACAACCGGTATTCCCTCGCAGCCAAGGTCGTTAAGAAGCTCGTTTGTTACCTTGGTTTTAAGGGCGATGTCATCATCGGATGCATCGCAGATATGCAAGATAACATCGGCGCTTGCGGCTTCCTCTAAGGTAGATTTAAAAGCCTCAACAAGATGGTGGGGCAAGCGTGAGATAAGACCAACCGTGTCAATCAGCATAACGCTTCTGCCATCGGGCAGGATTATTGAACGAGAGGTGGTTTCGAGCGTGGCGAAAAGCTTGTTTTCGGCAAGAACGCCTGCATCGGTAAGTGCATTTAACAGGGTCGATTTACCCACGTTTGTGTAACCGACGATCGCGGCGCACAAAACATTATCTTTTTTGCGGCGCTTACGCTGAAGGCTTCTTCTGGCTTCGATTTCTTTAAGCTCTGCCTCTAAAAAAGAAATGCGTGAACGAATGTGTCGCTTGTCGGTTTCGAGCTTTGTTTCGCCGGGACCTCGTGTGCCTATGCCGCCGCCGAGACGGGAAAGCTTTAAGCCCATGCCCGCAAGGCGAGGAAGACGGTATTTATTTTGTGCAAGCTCGACCTGCAGTTTGCCCTCTTTAGTAGTGGCACGCTGGGCGAAAATGTCTAAAATAAGCATTGTTCTATCAATAGTGTGGGTATCTGTGACATCTTCGATATTTCTAATCTGGGTTGCGGTAAGTTCGGTATCAAAGATTATCTGATCGATCTCTAAGCTTTCGCAAAGCTGCGCCATTTCCTCTAACCTTCCCGAGCCTATGCAGGTGGCGCTGTCGAATGTCGGGCGCTTTTGTGTTAGGGTTGCAACGACCTCGGCGCCTGCGGTGTCGCAAAGCTCGCCAAGCTCGTCTAATGAACGCTCGACGTCGTAATCACCTGTATCTACGGCAGCGAGCATTACTCTGGGTTTTGTTTTTGTGTTATCTGTCATAAAAGTTAAAAAATATCCTTTCAAAAGATTTAAGCCTTTTGCGTTAAGGCTTAAAAACGCCGATGAAGTAAATTACTTCGCAGAAAAAATAATCATGGCGGTGATCCCTCCTGAAATATAAAAAAGGGACAGACTTTTGTCCGTCCCTTACTATCGAGAAAAGTTTGCTCGGGTACGGTCTGTTAAAGACCCTTGAATTCGTCAAGACCGAGCATGAGGTTCATGCACTGAACGCAAGCACCTGCACCGCCTTTGCCAAGATTGTCATATCTTGCGGCAATGAGACAGATATCGTTATCTCCGAACACAAAAATTTGCATTCTGTTCGAGCCTGCCATTCCGTTAGCATCCAAGAAACCGCCAAGGTCTGTAATACTTGAATCGAAATCGGGGATTTCGATAAGCGGTTCACGCTCGTAGGTGCGCTTAAATACCTCCCAGATCTGCTTGGCGTGCAGACGCTTTGAAAGCGTTCTTAAGTGCACAGGCACGGTGACTAACATACCGTTAGGGTAGTCGTCGATCATGGGGTTTAAAGACGGACGGTAGGAAATGCCGCAGGCGTGCATGATTTCTTTTTGCTGCATCATGGACTGCTCCAAAGCGTATTGACGGGCAGAGGCAAGCCCTGCAGGTCTTTCTTTCGAGCGATACATTGATATCATATTCGAGCCGCCGCTTGAATATCCGATAACGGAGTTAACGTAAATGGGATGATATGGCGGCATGATTTTTGACTTTATCAAGGGATTTAAAATTATTGATGCGCCTGTTGCCATTGGTGCAGGCAAAGCGCAAAAACGTGAAGACGCTATCTTCTTTCTCTGGTCGGGGCTTAATTCGGGCAAGCCGTATGCCCAGTTGGGAGAAAGTCGGTTAGCATTTGAGGTGTCAATTACCTTGGTCTGACGGTTTTCGATTAAAGGGAGAGTTTCGACAACGGTTTTTGAGGACTGGCATAAAATAACTGCATCGGCAGTGTTTAAAAGAGAAATGCGCTGTTGGGGTGTGAACCTTGTCTTGTCCTCTAAACAAATGACCTCGAGATCGTCTCTTTGACAAATAAGGTCTGCAATATTTAAGCTGACTGCACCGTAATGACCGTCAACAAGAATTTTCTTCACTCTTTTCACGCCCCTTTTTATATCTTTAGACAAATGCGAAAAATTATCAACACATTTATACAAAATAATAGTCCCATATTTTTTGAGTTTTGTCAATAGTTTTTGACGAAGTTAAATATTAAATTTAAATAAACATTTACATTTTTAAAAAATCTGCTAAAATAAAATTATGTGCAATATTTTTTGTTTTACGGTTGTATTATATGTGAAACATGAAATTTGACGAACAAAAGGACAGAAAGGAGCTCTTTGCGGCATATCGCTGCTAAGATATCGAAAAAATGCAAACACAGGATATGAATGCTTACATATCTTCTGTTGTAGATAAATATTCGGACATGGTTTACCGTGTTGCTTATCATGCTTTGTGTGACACGCACTATGCCGAGGATATCACGCAGGAGGTCTTTTTGAAGCTTTGTCATGCAAGACCTGTTTTTGAATCGGACGAACATGAAAAAGCATGGCTGTTGCGGGTAACAGTCAATATGTGCAAGAACTATAACAAGAAGGTTTATTCTCACCCAACGGTTGAACTGACCGAGAATATACCCGTCAATGATGAATATAGTGACGGAACTGTCTTGGGAGCAGTTATGGCACTGCCGCAGAAATACCGAACGGTAGTTTACCTTTATTATTTTGAGGGCTACCCGATCAAGGAGATTTCTAACATTTTGGATAGTAACATTAATACAGTCTCCTCGCTTTTAGCCCGTGCGCGAAAGAGACTTGAAACCATGCTGGAAGGAGAGTTTGGCAATGAAAATTGAACAATATAAAAACGATGTCAGCTCTCTTAAATTAAGCGACAGCTTTAAGCAGAGCCTTAAAGAGAGCATGGCAAAGGAATATGCTGCGGTTGCGGTAACACAAGCACCTGCAAGACCGTGGATGAAGTATTCTAAATATATTGCAACGGCTGCTTGCCTTGTTTTGATCGTTGCGACGATAGGCGTTGTTTCGCTGATGGGCGACAACCTAAGAGTAGAAAAGTCGGCTGATGCTTTGCAGGAAAACAACACGATGACACTTGAAACGTATGACTCGACGGATAACGGTGAAATACCCGCTGAAGAAGTAACCGACGATGCGTATATTGAAGAAGACGTTGAATTAGACGTTGACGGTGACGTTATTGTTCTTGAGGACGATGTTGCCGATGAAGAAGATGACGTTGCTGCAGACGATGTTGAAGAAGAAATTACAGAGGCAGTTGAGCCCGATATGAACGAGACAACTGAAGAAGCCCCTGCTGATACTTATAAGTCGGCATATACGCCCGAGGATTATGACGGTGAATATATAACAACCGACTATGTTATAGGAAACGACACAAGCCCCGAATTCAATGCACTGAACATCTCTGAATCGGTTGAGCTTTTGGTAAGATACACATCTTCGAGCGCTTATGAAGAGGAAGGGTACGATGAAATGCCCGTTACATCTGTAACCGATGAAGATGAGGAACCGGTCGCAGAAGAGGCTGCTCCTGCGGATGTGCTTTATAAATATAATGACTCCGGCATATCTTACAGCGAGCTTAGTCTTGACATCTTAAGACATATGGACAGCGTTAACTTTGTTAAGCTGAACATTTCTAATGTATATGACGCTGATGAGGCTTATAATTTGACAGGTGAAGAAGAATTCTTACACAGCAGAACACTTTATGAAGTGAACGTGACTTATGACTATCTTAACGGCGAAGATCTTGACCTGACATTTAACTTAGCGGCATACGGCACAAGTGAAAATCAGCTTGCCGGCAGACCTGTTTTTGAAGAAGGCGAAAGTTACGCCTCTTGCTTAGTGTTTGACAGCGAAAACTATGTTGAAATGCTTGACGAGCTTATTTATGCTGTTCACAGAATTAACGGTGTTGACATTGCTTACCATCTTGTCGGCGGTTCAGGCGTTAATCCCGGTTATACTCACATGGGTATGCTTGACATTGAACGAGAAGTAATTACCACAACGCTTAACAACCCTGCCCAGTATACTCACAAGGCAGCGCTTAAAGAGCTTTACAGATATTTAAGACGCAACTGGGCAAGAGAGGAATATCCGTTAACAAACTTTGCGGAAATTGGCGGTTTGGAAAACTCGGGTGACGAGGTTGACGGGACTGTCGAAAACGACCAGCCTGTTGTTTCGGGTGAGCTTGTTGAGGAGCTTACACTTGAATTTGCACAGGGCGAAATTGTGACAACTCTTGAAGGTGTTGAATTTGACCCGAAGGGCTTTGGCGGCGAGATTGGCGGAAAGCTTATGAATAAATCAAACGGCACAGGTTCAACATCCGAAAGCAGTTCGCTTAGATTTAAAGGCGGTAGCATTGCATTTGATTCGCCTACAACATTTGCAGGCCGCATTACCGAAATAATCATGACCGAGGGCACAACGCTTAACATTAAGGTTAACGGAGTTGGCGTTGGCGACAGCTTGGAAGCACTTGTTGATGCATTTAACATTAAACACAACGTTGACGGCAAGCTTTCGCTTAGTGTTGTTACTGCAAATGCAAACGGAACAGCATTTACTGTTAACATTGAGGTTGCGGACAACGTTATAACACAAATGGTAATTAAATAAATTGCACTTGTCTGTCAGCGGCACAAAACTGTGCCACTGATTTTTTGTATGCGTGAGGTGAGGTGGGTGGGCGGGAACCTCACGCATACAAAAAATACCCCACACCGTTTTTTAGGTGTGGGGGTCGAAGCTGAAAACTGTGCTTTATCGCTTTTTTTCAGAGCGTAAACTGATCGGGGTCTTCAATATCTTTGGCAAAGGGACCTGCTGCGGGCAAAGT
Organism: Oscillospiraceae bacterium; assembly: GCA_017472735.1. GTDB lineage: Bacteria > Bacillota > Clostridia > Oscillospirales > Ruminococcaceae > Faeciplasma. The sequence goes on from JAFUOD010000003.1 coordinate 60,873, forward strand.
TTTGGTGCGGAACTTTGAAAGCTCTTTTGCCTTTTCGGCAGAAATGATATATGCTGACTCGACATCAGACTTTGCTTTAAGTGTCATTACCTGAACGCCCTGTGTGTTACGGGTGGGCTTGGGTAAGATCATTCCCGAATTGAAGATTATCGCTCTGCCGTTGGTTGAGCGCATCATAACCTCGGCACCCTCGCCGATAGGTAAAATCTCGACAAGAGGGCTCTTGTCGGAATAAGCGCCCGAGAGCATTTTACGGTTAGTTTTTGTTTCATAAGAGGAAAGCGGAACCTTTGCCGCCTTACCGTTTTTGAAAACGAACAGCACACAACCGCTGTAATCAAGAGTTACGACCATGCCTACAACATTCTCGCCATCTTCAAACTTTAAGGTTGCGGGAATGTAATCTCCCAAGAGGCTTGCCTTTGAATCGGCGAACTGAGAGGCTTTTGCTTTGTAAACGTTAGATTTATCGGTAAAGAACAACAGCTCGGCACGGTTGGTCGAATCTATCTCGTATACCATTACGTCGTTTTCTTTAAGCTTTTGCTCGCCCGACATTCGCAAGGACTGAGGAGTTATCTTTTTAAAGTAACCCTCACGGGTGAGGAAGAGACGGCAAGGATAATCCGGCACTTCCTTCTCAACCTTAACATCCGGTTCTTCATCAACATAAATGACCTCGGTCTTTCGGGGCTTGCCGTATTTATCCGAAACCTTTTTAAGCTCGTCAATAATGATGAGCTTTATTTTTCTTTCACTGCCCAGAATTTCGGTCATCTCTTCAATGTCTTTTTCAAGCTGCTCAATATCTTTAATGCGGTTTAAAATAAACTCACGGTTAAGGTGGCGAAGCTTTATTTCGGCAACGTATTCAGCCTGAATCTCGTCAATCGAGAAGCCGATCATAAGGTTTGGTACAACATCGGATTCTTCGTCAGTCTCGCGGACGATTTTAATTGCCTTGTCGATATCTAAAAGTATCTTTTCGAGACCTTTTAAAAGATGCAGACGTTCTTTTTTCTTGTTAAGGTCAAAGCTTACACGGCGTTTAACGCAACCAATTCTAAACTTTATCCATTCCTTTAAAATATCTGTAACGCCCAAAACCTTGGGATAACCGTTGACAAGAATGTTGAAGTTAGCCGAGAAGCTATCCTGCAGGGGGGTAAGCTTGTAAAGCTTTTTCATTAAAGCGTCGGGGTCTACGCCTCGCTTTAAGTCTATAGCAATTTTTAAGCCGTCAAGGTCGGTCTCATCGCGGATGTAGGCAACCTCTTTCATTCCGCCCTTGGCAAGCTCTATTATCTTTTCTATAATAGCCTCGACCGTTGTGGTGGGCGGAATTTCGGTGACTTCGATACAGTTAGCTTCTTTATCATAGCTATACTTTGAACGGATCTTTACAGCTCCCCTGCCCGATGAATAAATCTGTCTTAGCTTTTCTTCATCGTGAATGAGGAAACCGCCGCCGGGGAAATCGGGGCCTTTTATAGATTGTGAAACATCGTAATCGGGGTCACGAATTAGGGCGATCGTAGCCTCGCAAAGCTCGTTTAAGTTAAAGGGGCAAATAGCACTTGCCATTGAAACACCGATGCCGATGTTTGAATTTAAAAGAATTGACGGGAACGAAACGGGCAAAAGCTCGGGCTCGAGCATTGTGTTATCATAGTTGGGAACAAAATTAACAGTGTCTTTATCAATGTCACCGAAGAGTTCGGAGCAGATGGGGTCGAGCTTAGCCTCGGTATAACGTGAAGCGGCATATGCCATGCCCGATGAATAAGCCTTGCCGAAGTTGCCCTTCGAGTCGATATAAGGGTGCAAAAGCGCCTCGTTACCGCGGGTCAAGCGCACCATTGTCTCATAAATTGCCTGGTCGCCGTGAGGGTTGAGCTTCATTGTCTGACCAACGATGTTGGCAGATTTCGTTCTTCCTCCCGACAAAAGGCCCATTTTATACATGGTATATAGAAGCTTGCGGTGAGAGGGTTTAAAGCCGTCGATCTCGGGGAAGGCACGTGAGACGATTACACTCATGGCATAGGGCATATAGTTCTTTTCAAGTGTTATGGTAATAGGCTCTTCAACCACTGTGCCGGCACCGTTAATGTAAGCATCAGCCTGGCGCTTAGAAAGCTTTACCGGCTTGTCCTCGGTTTTTTTCTTTTTTGCCATTTGTTATCCTCCCTCCCATTAGCTTATATCTGCCATTTCAAGGTAGTCATGGCCGTTGATGTTGATAAATTCCTTACGAGCGCTTAAGTTATCACCTAAAAGCATATCGAACATGAACTTTGTGTGCTCGGCTTCATCGGGGGTAACTCTAATCAAACGTCTTGTATCGGGGTTCATGGTGGTCAAGCTCATCATATCGGGTTCGTTTTCACCAAGACCCTTTGAGCGCTGAATGGTGAACTTTGCATTGCCTATCTGCTTTAAAATATCAGCGCGCTCACTTTCGTCATATGCAAAATAAGTTCTGTCTTTGGTATTTATTTCGTACAAAGGAGACTCTGCGATAAAGACATAGCCCTCCTCGATAAGGGTGGGTGTGAGGGTGTAAAGCATGGTTAGAATAAGCGTTCTTATCTGGAAGCCATCGTAGTCGGCATCTGTACAGATGACGATTTTGTTCCAGCGCAGAGCATTGATGTTAAAGCTTGAAAGGTCTTTGTTTTTAGCGGTCTTAACCTCGACACCACAGCCCAAGACTTTCATAAGGTCGGTAATTATCTCGCTGTCGAAGATTTTAGAATAGCTTGCTTTTAAGCAGTTTAATATCTTACCTCGAACAGGGATAACAGCCTGAAATTCGGCGTTGCGGGCAAGCTTTACAGAGCCTAAAGCCGAGTCGCCCTCTACGATATAAAGCTCGCGGCGTGTGGTATCTTTGGTTCGGCAATCGACGAACTTTTTAACCATGTTTGCCATATCAAGCTTTTCGGCATACATCTTTTTGGTGTTGATCCTTGTCTTTTCGGCACTTTCGCGCGAACGCTTATTTACAAGCACCTGATCGCAGATCTTGCCAGCTTCGTCGGGCTTTTCGATAAAGTAAACCTCTAACTGGTGCTTCAAAAAATCGACTGCGGCATCGTAAATGAATTTGTTGGTGATTGCTTTTTTAGTCTGGTTTTCATAAGAGGTCTGGGTTGAGAAAGAGCTTGAAACCATGACAAGGCAATCCTCGACATCGACAAACTGAATTTTTGCTTCGTTTTTTAAATATTTGTTGTTTGCCTTCATATAGCTGTCAAGATAGGACGTGAAAGCCTGACGGACAGCTTTTTCGGTCGAGCCGCCGTGTTCAAGGAAGCTTGAGTTGTGGAAATATTCGCAGGTGTGAACATTTTTTGAAAAAGCAAAGGCAAAGTTATATTTAACCTTATATTCAGCCATGTCTTCTCTGTCCTTGCCCTTGCGGTCGGCTGTCCAGAACTGAGGCGGGGTTAAATAGTTTTCTCCCACTATTTCGTTGACATAGTCGAGTATACCGTTTTCATATAGATAGTTCGACTGGTCGAACGAGCCGTCCTCGTTCTGATAACGGAAGACAAATTCGATGCCGGGGTTGACAATGGACTGACGCTTTAATACATCCTCGAAATATTCTTTTTCGATTTCGATAGCTGTGAAAACTTCAAGGTCGGGGCGCCAACGGGTTTTGGTACCCGTCTGACGGCGCTTTGTCTCTTCCTTTTTAAGACCGCCGACATTCTCGCCTTTCTCGAAATGAAGATTGTATTTGTATCCGTCACGGTGAACCTCGACGTCCATATATTCACTGGAATACTGTGTAGCGCATGCGCCCAAGCCGTTTAAGCCAAGAGAGTATTCATAATTCTCACCCGAGACGTTATCATACTTACCGCCGGCGTAAAGCTCGCAATAAACAAGCTCCCAGTTAAATCTTCCCTCAGCCTTGTTGTAATCAACAGGGCAACCGCGGGCAAAGTCCTCAACCTCGATGGAGTTGTCGTTATATCTTGTAATTATAATTTTAGAGCCGTAGCCTTCACGGGCTTCGTCGATAGAGTTGGAGATTATCTCGAAGACCGAGTGCTTGCAACCCTCTAACCCATCAGACCCGAAAATAACCGCAGGGCGCTTTCTTACACGGTCGGCTCCTTTAAGTGAACGTATCGCTTCGTTTCCGTATTCTTGTTTAGTATTTTTAGCCATATCTATTTCCTTTCAGAAAAGTTAAATACCATATATAGTTATAATAGCATATTAGCTTTTGCTTTGCAAGTGTTTTGTTTGTTGGTAAACAAACTGCTTTTTGGGGTGGTTGGCGGCGACGACGTCGCGCGGCGCGCCGTGAAACGGCTGTGCTGCGCGGTGGAGGAGCCGTTTGTTTGGCGGCGGACAAAATTTTTGAAGCAAAGTTGTACTTTGTTGTGACCAAGCTGAATATAGATGTTATAGCAAAATAGTGTTTGTACATTAAAAACTCAGGAGGACACCATGGATTATAAACTTATTCGAGAAAGCTTTTGCGTTAAAGAGACCCTTTTAGATGCAAGCTATAACCAAGCAGTTGAGCTTGACTGTATTCTGCCCGACTATTACCCCGAGATTTTCAAAATCTTAAATTTAAGAATAAAGCCAAGCGTTGTTAAGCACAGTGTTAATCAGACAAAGCTTAATTACGAGCTTTTGGTTCAGATTAAGATGATTTACCTTTCAGAGGACGGCACGGTTTCAGAGCTTTCGCAGGATCTGACCTATAACAAATCGGTTGACCTGCCGTATAGTGTAAAATCGCCCTGCATAAGTATTTCGCCATATTCCGAAAGTGAAAGCGTAAGGGTTGTTAACAAGCGCAGAGTTGACATTAGAGGAATCGTGGGAATCGATGTTTTGGTTACTTCTTCGGAGCAAAGGCAGGCGATTTCTCAGGCTTATAACGGAGGGCTTCAGCTTAAAAAGTCGCTTATAACTTACCCTTCAAAGCGACTTTGCATTACAAAAAGAATAACGGTTGTTGACGAAGTTGAAATGGGCGCAAAGGACGCAATGAAAACTCTTTTGCGTGCTGATGCCTGTGTAACAAGCTGTGACAAAAAGGTTATTTCGGGTAAGCTTTTAACAAAGGGCGAAGCAGAAGTTACTGCTTTATATATTGAAGAAAACTCGGGCGAGGCAACAAGCATTAAGTTCAGTCTTCCATTCTCACAAATTTGCGATATTGAAGGGCTTGATGAAAAATATGACGTGTTTGTAAGTGCCTGCGTTTTGGGCTGTGATGTGAGACCGTTAGCGAAAGCTGATACGTCGAAGCTTGAGTGCGAGCTTGCGATTGCGCTTAACTGCCTTGCAATGAAGTTTGAAAGCGCACAGCTTGCAATTGACGCTTTTTCTACAGATTATGAGACCTCGGTAAACAAGGAGAAAGCTAAGATTGAATGTACACCTTTGATTTTAGATGACTCTCATAAAACCAAGGCGACACTTACATATTCTGAAGGCGGAATAAAATCAGTCATAAGTGCAGGTGCCGAGGCGACAAAAGTGAATGTATCCCACTCCGAAGCTTCGAACGAAGCTATAGTTGCAGGAATTGTTAAGGTTTATGCATTTGCAAAGAACGATTCGGATAAACTGATTTATCTTGAGAACTCTTTGCCCTTTGAGCACAAGGTTGCGCTTACCTGCGAGGAGTTCGGAGGAGCGCAGGTATGTGCTTGCGTAACCTCGGCAAGTTATAATTTAAGCTCATCTAACGCAATGGAGGTTATTTGCGACATCAAACTTTCGGGATATATTTTTGAAGCAAACGAGATCGAATACATTGAAAGCATTGTAATTGATGAATCGAGCCCGATCGAGGGTGAAAACGACTGTGCTTTGAAGCTTTATTTTGCACAGGCAGGCGAAAGTATGTGGGATATTGCAAAAAGATGTCATGCATCGGTTACGGCCATTTCGGACGAGAACGAAATTGACGGCGATATGATAACCTCGGACGGAATGATTTTAATTCCTATCTGCTAATTAATGGAGGACTAATATGAGTAATTCAAGTATATATAAAAGTATTTCTGAGCGCACGGGCGGCGACATCTATATTGGAGTTGTTGGGCCTGTAAGAAGCGGAAAATCGACGTTTATCAGAAGATTTATGGAGGAATTGGTTATTCCGAACATTGCGCAAAGCTATATGCGCGAGCGAACCGTTGACGAGTTGCCTCAGGCCTCGGCAGGAAGAACGATTATGACCACCGAACCGAAATTCATTCCCGAGGAAGCAGTTGCGGTTTCGTTAGATGATACGGCTGCCGTAAACATTAGAATGATCGACTGCGTGGGATATATTATACCCTCGGCTGTGGGATATATTGAAAACGGTGAACCGAGAATGGTGAGAACCCCTTGGTTCGAAAGCGAAGTACCTTTTAACATGGCGGCAGAGATCGGAACGCAAAAGGTTATTACCGAACACTCGACAGTGGGTGTTGTTGTAACAACCGACGGAACGGTAACAGGCTTGGACAGAGAAGAATATGAAGAATGTGAAGAACGCGTTATAAGCGAGCTTTTAAGCCTTAACAAGCCGTTTGTTGTTCTTATGAATTCACTTAATCATAACAGTGACGAGGTTAAAGCTCTTTGTAAAGAGCTATCGGGAAAATACGGTGTGCCTGTAATTCCCATCAACTGTCTTGAAATGACACACAACGACATTCAAAACATTTTGGCTAACCTTTTGTTCGCCTTCCCTGTTAAAGAGATCAACATTGCTATGCCGAAGTGGCTTAACTCGCTTGGCAAAAACCATAAGCTTAAAACGGAAATTTTTGATTATATCAAATCCTCGTGCAGCGAGGTTAAGCTGCTGAGAGATGTCAGCGACTTCTGCGATGGGCTTTTGAAGTGCGAAAAGGTAAGCGAATCTAAGGTGGCACACCTCGACCCGGGAAACGGTGTTTGCAAGGTGTCGCTTACCCTTGACCCGACATTGTTCTATAAGATCTTGAGTGAGGAATCGGGGCTTGAAATTAACAGCGAGAATGAGCTTATGCCGACAATTTTGGAGCTGGTAAGGTTTAAAAAGAAGTTTGCAAAATTCTCGGACGCATTGGAACAGGTGGACGAAACGGGCTATGGAATTGTGATGCCCGAGCAGGAGGAGCTGACACTTGACGAGCCTGAAATTATCCGTCAGGGCGGAAAATACGGCGTAAGGCTTAAAGCAAACGCACCCTCTATTCATCTGATAAGAGCTGACATCGGCGCTGAGGTGGCACCCATTGTCGGCTCGGAAAGACAGTCGGAAGAGCTGGTTACATACCTCTTGAATGATTTTGAAGACGACCCTGCAAGGATTTGGGACACCAACATTTTCGGAAAATCACTTTCGGAACTGGTTTCGGAAGGGCTGCATGCCAAGCTTAACCGTTTGCCCGCGGACGCAAGGGAGAAGTTAAGAGAAGCAGTTGAGAGAATTATCAACGAAGGCTGCTCGGGATTGATTTGTTTGCTTGTATAATAATCGAAAAGCACTTACGGTTTTTGCCGCAAGTGCTTTTTAATGTTATTTAAAAACTAAAACATCTTGTTGGTTATAGCCCATTTCGGTGAGGGCGGTTATTAAGCTTTCAGGCTCTGCCGATTCGATTGCAGGGATAATGACAACGTCTTTATCCTTTAGCGCTTCGTTAACAAGCTTGAAAACGGTTTTTACCTTGTGATAGTCGCTAAGACCTGCAAACGAGACTGCCGTGCCGTCGCCCCGAACGATTTTATCGCCGAGCTCGGCAGAATTAAAGTAAACATAAACTGTTTTAGAGGTTAACAGCGATGTATCATTAAGCACCTCGGCGTTTTGTGCAATAATATCTTCAGCGTTGACCATGACAGCAAAGCTTTTTGCCGAGCCAAGAGCTTGGTGCATTGAGTTTGCAAATTCTGCAAGAGCTGTGTATCTATCTGCAGATTTGACGGAATCACCTATGTAATTAAGGTCTGAATTTCTGAACGGCGGGAAGATGACATCGTTTGCGATAACGCCTGCAAAGCCGGCATTTGAAATTTCGGTTACAAACGAGCCGATATAATTTTTGGCACTTTGCGAGAAAGCCGATATCCACGGCTTGCCGCCCTTGGCAGCCGAGTTATCTAACCATTTGCTTGTGCTATCCTCGAATAAATAGCATATGCTTTTATCGACCCATGAAACAATATGGTCGGTAAGGGCAGAGATTTCGGCATAAGGGATAATGCCTGCTTGGGCAATTGCAGAATAAATCTCGTTAAGCGACAATGCACCTGCGGCAACTGCCTCGCAGTTGATTGCAAGCTCGTTAGAGGTGGTGAAGTAAATAACGCCGCCATTTGCAACAAGCTCGACACTGATTGACTGATAATTATTTTCAAGCGCATAAGCTATTGCATCGTTTAGGGATTTGGAGAAATCGTCACTACCCTCGAACGAGAGGCGTAGCATGCCGTTTTTAGGTGCTTCGGGTTCGGGCGGAAGGGTGGTAGTAACCTCTTCTTCGGTTGTAGTGGGGGGTGTTGTTGCTTCGGTTTCTATGGGGTCGGTAACCTCGGGTTCGGGCGAGGGAGTGACGGCAGGGGTCTTTCCGCCCTCGAACAGGCTTAAAAGCGGTTCGCCTAACAAAAAACCTATAACAACAAGAGCTATCAGCAAAAGTATCAGCAAAAAGCCTTTTAAAACAGGTCCGGGCTGATTCTTTTTTCTGAACAGGGGTTGGTTCTTTTTACGTGCGGACATTTCAGTCTCCTTAAAATTATATCTTTGAAACGTAAATAATCATGGCAATAATGCCGATGTAAAGTACCGAAACAGGGAAACCGCGGAAGGCGGCTGGGACCTCATTTGAGGTAAGCTTTTTATAATTGATGGATAAAAGGTAGGTTGCAAGCATAAATCCGATGCCGATGGACAACGCGAAAAGTATGCGCTGAACAAGACTGCCCGCGTTTATGCTGTTCATGAACAAACAGCCCAAAGCCGCGCAATTAAAGGCAGAAAGATGGACATATCTCTTTAAAGAATTGAACCACTTGCGTGCTGCAAACCAGATCACAAGCAATGTGACGATGTAGACGACCGAAAGCGCCAGAATGCACACGATGGGTAAAACAGTTTCGCCCCAAGAGGTGTCTTTAATAAAGAGCTCGGCAACATATACGAGAATGCTTGCCACGACTGAGAATTCGGTGATGAAAAAGCCAAAGGAGAAAAGCTGCTTAGGTTTTTTTGCACATTCAAGCAAAGTGCTTGTGCCGATAGCGTATGTAAAAATAACGTTATCGAGAGTTATTGCGGCAAGTGCCGCCATTAATATCTCAAGAAAGGCTGTCATTTCGAGTCCCCTTTCTTACGGCATAGGAAACAAGGCCTCGATAAAGGGCGCTGACAAGCGCGAGCAGAATGAAGCCGCCGTAAAGTGTTGTTAGTGACGGGAAGGTCACGGGCAGGATCTTATAACCTAAGAATGTGCCGCTGACAAGAATGTTTCTTATTGTTCCGAAAAGGATGATCGAGCTTGCATAACCCAAAACGTAAAATCCTGCAAGAACAAGCATGTAAGAACGTTTGCGGCGGTAGAACTTGGTTTCGGTTTTTGAGGTTATGAGCGAGTTGGTTATTAGAAGCGGAGCATAGATGCCAAGGCCTAAAAACTCCTCGGGCATTAAATTAAGCATTAACTGTCTAACAAGTACATACACCATCGATGCAACAAGGGTATATAATATAATACGCACTGTATATACGAGTTTTGAGGGCACAAACGAGCAGATTGCCACGGTTATATAAGTTACAAGGCAAAAAACGATTGAAAGCGCAAGTGCCGACATAAAGTCGGTTGCTGCAGCAACAGCCGGTGCTATTATTATACCACTGGATAGGAGGGCGTTTCCTGTCAAAAAACCTTCCTTATGTGCCGAGGATAAACGAATTGTTTTGTCACTCATACCGTGGGCACCTCCTCATTAGCAGGTGAAGGAGCTTCTTCGGCTTTTGCAAAAGTGCGTTCTTCTCGTCTGCGCTTATATTCCCGATGCTTATCGGCAAGGGCTTTGTTGGTTTTATCAAGAAGCTTTAACAATCCTTCGCTTAAGCGGTCGAACTCGCCCGAGAAGATGTTTGCAATAATAAGCGAGAACACAGCACCGTTTTGAATGGTTGTATATCTGCGGAAAACAAACGCCATTACAGCAATGATAAGTGCATAAAGGAAGCGGGAGAATTCGTGCTTGGGCAGAATACGGTGGTCGTTTGCCATGAAAACAAGTACGAACATGTAAGACCCCGTAACCAAGGAGTAGCAGACTGCCTGCCAGCCCGAAGCGTTCTCGGGGAAAAGGACAAAGAGCAGAACGTTTGCAGCAACACCTGTAAACAGAACTGTTTGAGAGAGATCGCCGAAGAAATAAAGAGCTATAGCACAGATAACAATTATAAGCACGCTTGAGGTACCCATGGGGCCTGCAAGCTTGCCCCAGAGAATATCGAGCATTGAGAAGGTACCTGCAGCACCGTTATCGAAATTATAGGTAAACGACTGAACCAAAGTATCTGTTACATTGGAAGAAAGCGAGACCTCGCCAAAAGGCTGAGGAATTGGGTAGCGCATGATGACATTTGACCAGCTGAACGAGCAAAAAGCATATGCCACGGCGGCGGGGCTGAAAATGAGATTCTTATTACCGCCGAAAGCGTATTTGCCGACGACTACCATGAAAGCCGAGGAAATTGCCATGATGGAATAAGGCACAGATGCAGGCATTAAAAGCGCAAGCAAAAGTGCATCCATAACAGGAGATTGGTCGCTCCAGTCGTATTTGCGTTTCATTAATGATACGCAGATGTAATCGACGATAACCGACGTGACGACAGAAACGGCTGTTAAGACGAATACTCTTATACCGTAATAATAATATGCCATGAAGTCGAGGGCGAGCAAAAACGATGCGACTGTTGCAAACCTTAACTTTTTGGATTTTTCAATAGATTTTGAAGTATTTATAGCTATTACCGTCCTTTAATATCTGCATGGGGGTATGTATGGAAAAAGCGTTGCGTGACAAGGTTATAAGGGTATATCCTGCGAGGGTATCGCTGGTGTGCGCCCAGTCGAGGCTTTCAGATTCTAAGCGTTTGGCGTGTGCGCTTGCACGAAGCCACAAGGAGAATATACTTTCGAGCAAGCTGATTGAAAACAAAAAGTTTTATTTAAGCCTGCTGGTTAAAACAACCTCTGCCCAAAGAATGCTTTGTGACATTTGCGAAAACAGCGACAGAGTGTATATCGGATATGACTATGACGCTGTATTCTCGGAACACGGGAAGGTTATTATTGCACAGAACGCAATTGACGCCTTATGCCAAAAGAGAAGCGATTGCTGAGTCGATATCTTTAGCTTTAAAGAGGTATGAACCCGAAACAAGAACGTTTGCACCTGCGGATTTTACCAATGGCGCTGTGTTCCCGTCGATACCGCCGTCAACCTCGATATCAAGGTCTTTACCGATTTCATCAGCTTTTTTTCTTATAGACTGAATCTTTTCAAGCATATCAGTCATAAAGCTTTGTCCGCCGAAGCCCGGCTCGACAGTCATTACCAAAACCATGTCTATATCATTAAGATAAGGGTACACTGCTTCGGCAGGGGTGGCAGGCTTTAAGGTGAGCCCCGCTTTTACGCCGAGGTCTTTTATTCTTTGAATGGTTGCGGCAATGTCACATTCAGCCTCGACATGGAAAGTAATTATATCGGCACCCGCATTTGCAAAAGCTTCTATATAATCAAAAGGCTTTGAAATCATAAGATGTACGTCAAAGGGCTTGTCTGTGCATTTTTTTACCGATTTTAAAACGGGCACGCCGTAGCTGATGTTTGGTACAAAGTGACCGTCCATAACATCGAAATGAATCCAATCACAGCCGTGCGAAACAGCTTTATTTATTTCATCACCCAGGCAGGCAAAATCTGCGCTGAGGATTGAAGCACTTATCAAGGTTTTCATGTTAACCTCCTGAAAAAATTACGTGAAATAAGCAAACTTATTCAAAATAAGTATACTACTATAAAGCGTTAATGTCAAACTGCGTGATTAACAAATAAATATTATTTTTTGCCATAAAAAACTTAAAAAATGCCAAAACGCCGCCAAAGTATTCTTTGACGGCGGTATATAAAGCGGTTCTCGTCCCGATGATCTCCCCCTGCACCGGGCAGGAGTTTGTACCGCTACAATATATTATGTGCATTTCGCATCAGCGGTTACAAACATAAAAGAAAAGGAGCGGCACTTAAGACCGCTCCTGTATTATAATTTATATCCGAATCAATTTTCGGGGAACTGAACTGTTCTTTGGACTCACCCTTTCGTTTTGTCTTAAAGAATTTCGATCTTGTATAGTTTCAATGAAACCATCCCCTGTTTATTTTAGAAAAACGTCAAGATTGGTTGGCGTTTGTTTATCTATCTAAATGCCCTAAAGGCTGCTTCAGAACTTTTTTGGACTCACACCTTTCAACGTGATTTTAAATATCAGGTCTTATTACCTTCAAGAGAATCATCTCCTAATGTATATCCGTTTGATGTTTGTCTTAAAATAAATCTTTCTGAATTAAAGCTTACGCAATTGCGGGACTCACCTCTTTCGGTTTATTTTGAATCTCCTGTTCCGCTGCGTGCAAGTTTCATGATAACCAGCTCCAATAAAATTAGTTCTTGTTTGCCGTTTTGAATGAAGCCATTAGTCGTTAAGGTTTTGCCTTATACGCCTTTCAGTTTCTCATCGGAACCCTCTCCTTTAAATTTGGTTTCTTACTTTCTTTTATCTTTTCTCTTTTCTGTGATTTAAATATATCATATTTTTTGTGCATTGTCAACAGTTTTTTTGAACTTTTTTAAAAATATTTATTTAATAATATGTTTACACTTTTGTGGTTGACTTTATTTTTGAGATATAATATAATAAAAGTGTTGGCGGCATTGTATGCTTGTCTTTTTTAAATTATAAGGAGAATTAACTATGGACGAATATAACTACATTCCCGAGCTTTACACCTTGGTTGATGAAGAAGGCGTTGAGCAGACCTTTGAAATGCTTGACTCGTTGGTTGACGGTGATGAAACCTATTATGCAATGGTCCCCTATTATGAAAATCCGGAGGACTTGATCAACGACAGCGGCGAGCTTGTTATTTTGAAATCGGACTATGTTGACGGCGAAGAAATGCTTATAACAGTTGACGATGACGACGAGTTTGAGCGTGTGGGCGCTATCTTCTTGCAGCGACTTGAAGAAATGTTTGAAGGTGAAGAAGATGAATGCGACTGCGGCGACGACGGATGCGATTGCTGCCATCATTCATAAATCATTAAAAATCGCATAAACTAATTAATAAGATTCTGCCTTGTGCGACCAAGCATGGATTTATAATCCAACACATATTAAAAGGGATTCGTACTCCGAAGACGGATTGCAGACCTCCCGCTTAAGCGGACGAAGGGAGCGTGAAAGCTTTGGGACGTTTTACCCACCCTGCATTCGTGCGGGTTTTATGTTCCATGCGACGGCAAGGCGGAGTTTTTGTTTTTTTATAAAGATTTGGCCAAGCGGCTTGAGATATTTCGGTTTTGTGAATGATTTATCCCTCCGCCGTCTACGACGGCACCTCCCTTAAAATAAGGGAGGCTGTATGTGTCAAGCATAATATACTATAGAAAACAAACCCGACATTGTTGTGTCAGGTTTGTTTTTTTGTCATCATATTAACAATTGATCTTGTTAACGAACCAAACGCTATTCCGACAGCGGAAACAACAAGATACCATACTGCATGGACAAAAGCTGAACCGTTATAATAGATAAGTACACTTGGAATAAACAGAATGGCAACAAGTGCCGGATAACAATATTTCTCAACGGAGGAATAAATTATTCCCATGATAAGGGAAAGCAAAAAAGTTGCAATGATTATTATAAACACCATGCCCATAGCATCGGTAGGGCCTGCAAACAGCGGAAATATGTAGAACATTGCCAACTGTACAAGAGAAATTATAATGGCTTTAATAAGTTTTTTCATTTAATCCTCCGATTATTAAGATGTCATATCAAACCCTTTTTCTTGCGGTACTGCATATACGATTCTAAAATGAGGGTTGCGGCAACGGTATCTATAACCTCTTTACGCTTTTTGCCCCTTACATTAGTCTCGTTTAAAATGTTTATTGCCTGCATTGTGGTAACTCGCTCGTCCCACAAAACTGTTTCTATGCCTGTTAAGGCAAATAACTTGTCGGCAAATTCACGGCATTTTTGCGCCCTCTCGCCCTGTGAACCGTCCATATTAACAGGTAAGCCTATAACGATAAGCTCGCTTTCGAGTTCTTTTGCTTTGGCGGCAACTTTTTCAAGGCGCTTATCGGCATTCCATTCAAAAATTGTGCCTGTTGGTGAGGCAATAGACTCGTATTTATCGCAATGGGCAAGGCCGGTTCTGGCATCGCCGTAATCAACACAAAGAATTCTCATAAAACTCCTTTATCAGCCGTCGTGCGAACAGTTAATCATATCAATGGTTATAACTGTCATTAAAACATCAAGCTCATCTTGGGGGTTGGCGATATCTATTTCATATGTATCTCCAAAGGTGAAAAGCACTTTGGAGATCGAAGCAACAGTGGTTTCGCCGCCTCTCACTTCATATTCCCAGCCGAGGAAGTCGCCCTCGACCTGCCAGCCGTTATAATCAATTGTGAACTTGGGCACAAAGAAAGTGAACTCTTTTTTTATAGTGCCGAGTATTTCTCCGCGAACTGATATTTGAGCAGTTGGCAGGAATTTAAAAAGCTTTTCACGGATTTCTCCGACTTCCTCACCCGATGCATGGCTGTAAATATGCAAAACGTGACCGAACGAAAAAACCTCTGCCTTAACAAAATACTTAGGTTCGCCGAATTCATCATATACGTCATAGGTGTCGCTCCATGCGAACACACGCTGTTTAATCAATAATTTCATTACTTTTGCAACCCCAAAAATGCGGCACCGATGATGCCTGCGTCGTTACCCAAAGATGCTATTACAATTTTTGTGTTCTCACCTGCGTGGGCATATATTTCCTTGGAAATAAGCTTTTTAAGAGGGACTAAAAGCGCATCGCCTTCGTTGCAAACGCCGCCGCCGATACATAAAACCTCGGGCTGAAAGATGTTAATTGTGTTTGCAATGCCTGCCGCCAAGTACTTAATATACTTATCAACAACGCCCTTTGCGGCTTCATCGCCTGCACGCATTGCATTAAATGCCAATCTGCCCGAAACATGATCTCCGTCCATCATTTCGTGCATTTTAGAATCGGGATTGGCAACGAGCGCTTCTTTGGTCATTCTAATTAAGCCTGTTGCAGAGGAATAAACCTCGAAACAGCCCTTTCTGCCGCAGGAGCACTGAGGACCGTCAACCTCGATAACAGTGTGGCCGATTTCAGCGCCGGCATAATTAAAGCCTGAGTAAATCTTTCCGCCGATGATGATACCTCCGCCGACACCTGTGCCAAGGGTTATACAAACGGCATCCTTAGTCCCCTTTGCCGAGCCTGCCACGAACTCACCGTAAGCTGCCGCATTAGCGTCGTTTTCGACATAAACGGGAAGGTCGATAACCTCGCGGATATAATCGGCAACGGGTGCATCATGAAAATCGAGATTGTTTGAATAGCTGATAACACCTGTATCGGAATTAACAGAGCCTGGGGCACCAACGCCGACAGACTCGATATCGGTTACCTTTAAGCCTGCTTTTTCGATAGCTTCTAAAGCCATTTTAGCCATATCAAGGCATATTTCTTTTGCCGAACGAGGGCGGTTTGTGGGGGTTTTAGCCTTTGAAACGATTTCGTATTTTTCGTTAACGACACCTGCAACAATGTTTGTGCCGCCTAAATCTATACCAACATAATATTTCATAGCAAGTCCTCCTGAACGAAGAGTATATAAAGATTTTATGTTTAAAATCCTTATATATTCTATCATTTGCTTAAATGATTGTCAACGTATAGTTTTTTTGTTAATGAAGGCGAGCCGTGCGGGGCGCCTGCCCACAGGCCCGTTAGGGGCGTGGGCAGAGTGCCCTTGCGTGGCGAGCCGCGAAAGAAGCCTCCCCTGCGGTGGCAGAGAAGGCTTTAAAATGCGTTATTCAGCTAAAAGCTCATCCATTTCGTCGATAAGCTCTCCAAACAGCTTAAGTGCGTTTGCAACGGGCTCGGGTGAATTCATATCTACACCTGCAATTTTTAAAAGCGAGATAGGATCTGTGTGGCTTCCGCCCGAAAGGAACTTGATGTAATCCTTAACAGCGCTTTCACCCTCGGAAAGAATCCTCTGCGAAAGTGCGATAGCTGCCGAGAAACCGGTAGCATACTGGAAAACATAGAAATTATAATAGAAGTGAGGAATTCTCTCCCACTCAAAATCAATTTCTCTGTCAATCACAATATCATCGCCGTAATATTCAACATTAAGCTTGTGATAAAGCTCGCACAAGGCATCAGCAGTAAGGCTCTCTCCTCTTTCAGCCATTTCGTTGGTAAGCATTTCAAATTCGGCAAACATTGTCTGACGATAAAGAGTGGTTCTGAACTGCTCTAAGAAATAGTTGATAAGATAAGCTCTTTGCTTCTTATCGGTTGTTTTGCCAAGGAGGTATTGCATGAGGAGCGCTTCGTTACATGTCGAGGCAACTTCGGCAACAAAAATCACATAATCGCTGTAAACAGCGGGCTGATACTTCTGCGAAAGATAAGAATGAAGTGCGTGACCCATTTCGTGAGCCAAGGTGAATTCGCTGTCAAGAGTATCTTTATGGTTTAAAAGAACATAAGGGTGAGGTCTTGCGCCTGCAGAATATGCGCCTGAACGCTTGCCGACATTTTCGTAAACATCTATCCAGCGATTAGCAAAGCCCTCTTTAAGAATTGACTGATATTCTTCGCCTAAGATCTTAGTAGCTTCTAAGGTGTTTGCCTTAGCTTCATCATAGGTCACCTTAACGTCAGCCTCGGGTACGATCGAGGTATAAATATCATACATATGAAGCTCGTCAACGCCCATAAGCTTCTTTCTGAGCTTCATATATTTATGCATATAGTGCATATTTTCGTGAACAGCACTGATAAGATTCTTGTAAACAGATACAGGAACTTCATTGCGGCTGAGTGCAGCCTCTAAAGTAGAGGGGTACTTTCTCATTTTTGCTGTAAAGATCCTTCCCTTTACTTCTGCATCGTATAAAGCTGCAAGGGTGTTTTTGAACTGCTCAAAAGTGTGATAAAGGTTGTTAAACGCAGATTTACGTAGTTCTCTATCCTCGGACTGAACCAAAGGTATATAGCTGCCATTTGTCAAGGGATATTCCTTGCCATCTTTATCAACGGCATTCGGGAACTTGATGTCGGCATTTTCAAACATTCCGTAGATATTATCGGGCGCATTTTTAAGCTGACCTGCTGCAGCCATAATTGCCTCTTCCTTTTCGGAGAGAATATGCTCTTTATCACGGCGAACTCTGTCTAAAGAAAGCTTATAAAGCGTAAGCTCAGGCTTTTCTTCATAGAACTTTGCAAGAGTTTCTTCTTCCATAGCAATAAGCTCTGGGGTGGCATAAGCAAAAAGCGAATTGATGCTAACAAAGAAGCTCATTACCTTGCCTACGAAATCCTGATATTTTGCAACGGTAGAATCCTGATCGGACTTACGCATTGCATAGTTTGCAAGCTTTGAAAGTCTTAAATCAAGCTCATCCTGCTTTTGCAAATAGCTTAAAAGAGTCTGTGCACTTTCGCAGAGCTTGCCCTTGTAAGCGGGTGCCAATTCCTCAACAGTTTTCTGCAAAGAAGCTAAATCTTCAAGCCAAGCATCATCTGAAGCGTATAAATCCTCAAGCTTCCATGTAAACTCAGCGGGAACTTCGGAGCGTGACCAAATCTTTTCTGACATTGTATCAAATCCTTTCAAATTTTAATATTTGCCTTATTGTACCACGTTTTTTTGCTCTTGTCAAAGATATTGGCAAATTGCGACAAAATATTTAATTAAACGGCTCTGTTCGGTCTTATATAAAAAAGCCTCCCAAAAAAGGGAGGCTTTAATATTATTGGGTTTAAATTATCTCTTGGTGATAACTACTGCCAAAGCAGCAACGAGCATAGGAACAACTGCAAGAGCAAGACCGGTCTTGGGATTCTCTTCAACAGCAGGTTCTTCAGCAGGTTCTTCAACGTCAACAGTTACATCTTCTTCCTCATCGGTAGAAGGTTCAACAGGGTCGGTAACTTCAACAATGATTTCGTCTTCAGCGGGTTCAACATGGTGACCGCAGTAGAGACAAGTGTTGTTTTCGTCAAACACGTGCTCGGTAGTGATGATGATGCCCTGACCGATCTGTGCATGGTATTCATCGCCCATGATTACATAAGCACCGAAACGACCGTCCTTCTTGCTGCTGTTAGCAGCAGCTTCTAATTCAGCCTTCTTAGCTGCATAAGCTTCGTCGTATTCATCCATTGTACCGTAGAATACGCCAATGTGAGTAAGAGTAAGGTTGTTCAAAGCACCACCACCGGGGCCCTTGAACTGTACGCTGTCAGCACCATCGCCTGTAGCAACGATTTCAACGAGTACATCAAATTCTCTATCAGTAACGGTTGTTATATCAGAGCGAGAAACCCACGCACCCTGGCTGATCCAGTAACGGAAGTCGCCATCAGATGTACCGATGAAGTGTAATACGATAGATTCGCCTGTGTTAACAGTACTAATGCTCTTTAACTGCAAGTCGCCGCTTACGCCGTCAAGAGTACCAACGCTGTTTTCAAGTGCCTTGTAAACATCCTCGTGAGTAACTTCTGTGTCAACAGCAGGAGCAGGCATTTCAAACCAAGCCTTGTAGAGTTTGAATTCGTTAGACCAAAGCTGAACAGTAAAGTTGTAAATACCATCAAGAGTTTCATCACCTGTGGCCGATACATACTTAGCAACAACGTCATCCAACTTTACAGTTCCAATATACTTGCCATCGGAATCTGTCTGAACACTGAAGGGAACGTCATAGGAACCTTCATCCCAAGCATTGAATCTGGCGATAGGACCGTTGTTTCCACTCCAAGTTGCAAAGCCGTTGCAAGTAAATTGAATGGAGAACTTGACACCACCCATTTTAGCGTATTCCTTGATATCATCGATAGAAGCACCAGGGAACGCATCGTGATCGGAACCCCAGAAAGGACCTTCAGCGAATGAGCCCCAAGGATCGATGTAAGCATCGGTTCCGCTCATGGTATCGCCAGTTTCACTTTCGAAAACGGTAAGGATAGGATCAAATGCAGGTTCTTCGGGTTCTTCGGGTACTACGGGAGCTACAACGCTGAAAGTAACTTCAACCTTAGCAGCGTTCATGGGGTTAGAGTCGATGTGGTCAGCGCCGCCGAAATTGGGTGTGAGGTAGGGCTTGATTTCGATCTTGCCTTCAGAGCCAACGGTGAAATCAAATGTAGCCTTGCCGCCGTCGAAGGTGTAAGCAGTATCGTCGATCTTAAGTTCGGTAATGCTGATTACAGTTCCTTCAGGAATGCTGGTAGGTTCGTTTTCACCGGCAGTATTCTTAACGATAAGCCAATCGTAGGACTTAGCGCTGCCTTCCCAAGAAAGGGTGTAGGTGCCGGGGCCAGCCACAGAAACAGTTTTGTCTGCACCCCAACCGCCGACATACAGGCCGAGCTCAACAGGGGTTGCAAAGGTATTCTCAGCACTTGCTACTACTGCCATTGACATGAGCATTGTAACTGCCAAAATAACAGCTAAAAGTTTTTTCATACAATTTCCTCCAAAAATATATAGTGTCGCTTTATTAGCTAAGTATAATATAGCAAAATTTATCGAACAAGTAAAGTCTTTCGCGCCATAAAAATATTGCGCGAAGTCGCATTTTTCCGAAAAAGTACATTTTTTTCGTGCAATGTGCAAAACATTTATCAAAAAACAACCTCGAAAATAATATTTTTGCAACAAAGCTGAACAAAGCGATACAATTTAAAATAATAACACCATGCATAAAGAACCACCTTTCGGGTGGTTCTTTGAAATGTGTTTTGCGAATAAGAAATAAGCAATTATCTCTTGGAGAACTGGGGTGCACGACGTGCAGCCTTGAGACCGTATTTCTTTCTTTCCTTCATTCTGGGGTCTCTGGTAAGGAAGCCTGCAGCCTTAAGAGCGGGACGGAGCTCTGCGTTATACTGCAAGAGAGCTCTGGAAATACCGTGTCTGATAGCGCCTGCCTGGCCGGAAACACCGCCGCCTGCAACAGTACAAACGATGTCGAAGTTTTCTGCTGCGTTGCAAAGGTTGAGGGGCTGACGAACGATGAGCTTGAGAGTGTCAAGTCCGAAGTAATCATCAATGTCTCTGCCGTTGATGGTTACCTTGCCGGTGCCCTGGTAAAGACGTACTCTTGCAACAGAGTGCTTCTTTCTGCCGGTTCCGTAGAAATATGCCTGTTTAGATTCGTACATTATTCGTTACCTCCCATTAAAGCTCGATAGCCTCAGGCTGCTGTGCAGCATGAGGATGCTCGCTGCCGCTGTAAGTCTTAAGTCTCTTAGCGGAGTTAGCACCGATGGTGTTGTGAGGAAGCATACCCTCAACAGCAATCTTCATAGCTCTTTCGGGTTCCTTAACCATCATATCAGAATACTTGTATTCCTTGAGGTGTCCGATCCAGCCGGTGTGCCATCTGAATACCTTCTGGTTGATCTTGTTGCCTGTGAGAACTGCTTTGTCGCAGTTGATGATGATTACGTGGTCGCCGCAATCAACATGAGGTGTGTAGGTGGGCTTGTTCTTACCGTTAAGGATAGAAGCAGCAGCTGCAGCTACACGGCCGAGGGGCTTGTTAGCAGCGTCGATAACATACCATTTACGTTCAACGTTCTGCGGGTTAGCCATAAATGTTGACATTTTAGTTACCTCCATTATAATAATGAATTGCAGGGCGTTTTACCCATGAGGACAAACTCTGCCCTCGAAACAACGTTTTGCATTATATAACCTTTTTTAAGGGTTGTCAATAGTTTTTTTGAACTTTTTTTAAATATATCCCTCTATCTTGCGTTTTCTCTTTAAATCTCGCTTATTTTCTTTAATTCTCGGTTTTCATTTCATTTTTTGTGCTATAGAAAAAGTATACAACCGTGCCAATCGGTGGCTCACTCAAACTGGATAATTTGCCGAAAGAGTATTGATTTATCATCTAAAACGATTGATATATTGTAACGTAATTTACTTATCTACTTGAAATCAATACCATATACCATTATAATGTGTTTAGGCTTTTGCCATATTCTTTGAAAGGAAATGATAATTATGAAAAAGATTTTTGCTTTGGTATTGGCTTTTGCATTGGTACTTGCAATGACAGTTACCGCTTTGGCAGTTAGCTATGACTTCGAAGACGGCACTGTTCCTGCTGAATGGGAACAGCACTGGGGCGCAAAGCAGTTTGCAGTTGCTGACGGAGCTTTGTTTGTTGAGAGAGTTACTGACAACAACTCTTACTTCTCTGCAGGCTTCAATGCCGGTGCATTCAAGGCCGGCGTTGGCTACACTGTAAAGGCTGACATCTGGTTCGACGATGCTGAATACGGTGACACCATTTTGTGGATCGGCCTCGTTGACAGCGGCTTTGACGGCACTGTTTATGCAAGCGCTGAACAGTCCATGACTACCGGTGAAGTTGTAACTCTTACCTTTACCTTCACCCCCGAGACAGACCTCGAAAACGTTTGGTTCTCCTCTAAGCAGAATGTATGGAACGGACAGGGTGTTGACTACTACCTCGACAACGTTTCTATCGTTGAAGGTATCGAAGAAGCTCCCGTGGATGAAGCTCCTGTTGATGAAGCTCCTGCTGACGAAGCTCCCGTTGACGAAGCTCCTGTTGATGAAGCTCCCGCTGCTGACGAAGCTCCTGCTGAAACAGGTCTTGCTTTGGCAATCGTTCCTATGATCATTGCTGCAGCTGCAGTTGTTCTTTCTAAGAAGAACTAATTGATAGTTACATAATAACTTTCAGACACGAAAGCCTCCCCTAACCGGGAGGTTTTTGTTTTTATACACAATCACAAGGCTGATTTTGTGCGAAGTAACTACATATTGTGTTTCATTTTTGTAATAATAACGAATTTACACTAAACATAAAATCTGGTATAATATATAAAGCTAAAAAGCTAATATTATTCTGTTTGGAGGAAAAAATTATGAAGAAGATTTTTGCACTTGTTTTAGCTCTTGTTATGGCACTTTGTGCAATGAGCGTAAGCGTATTTGCTGAAACGATCACCTTGTTCAACAACCCCGACGGTGATACCCTTAAGGCTGACGGAACTTATACTGATCCTTGGGACGGTTTCGGTATCGGCAGTGTTGCTGTTAACGACAAGGCATATGGCGAACTTTCTATTGATGAAATCAAGACTATCACCCTTGAAGGCGGTGCTAAGGTTGTAATGGAATTCGCTTGTGCTTCCTTTGCTACATGGCAGACTGAATCTCCCGAGCTCCAGTTCAACAACTGGGATAACGAAGAAGCTCTTCAGGTTAACGCTGAACTTACTGATCTCGGCGACGGCAAGTGGATGGCAGTTTGGTCACTCGATGATTGCTACGCTAACCTCACCAATGCCGGTTTGACCATTGATGACGTTAGATGTCTCGGCGTTCAGCTTTGGGCTGACCAGTTTGTTCTTTACAGCGTTAAGATCGTTACCGGCGATGACGCTAACATTGAAGCTCCTGCTGTTGACGAAGCTCCTGCTGAAGACGTTGAGGCACCCGCTGAAGATGTTGAAGCTCCTGCTGTTGACGAAGCGCCCGCTGAAGACACCACTGTAGAAGATGCTCCTGCTGCTGACGAAGCTCCTGCTGAAACAGGTCTTGCTTTGGCAATCGTTCCTATGATCATTGCTGCAGCTGCAGTTGTTCTTTCCAAGAAGAACTAATAATTTATACTTAGGTTCAAGAAAAGCTCCCTTTAAACAAGGGAGCTTTTTGTATGTTATTTAAGATTATTGATATTTTATGATGTATTTTTGATTTAATCTAATAAATTTCGGCGTGCTTATTGAAATATTGTTGATAAAACGTTATAATACTTTAAGAGATATTTCTCGAAACATTTTTTGAAAGGAAATGATAATTATGAAGAAGATTTTATCTTTAGCTTTGGCAGCTATGCTCGTTTTGGCTCTTGCTGTTAACTGCTTCGCAGCTTACGATGCACCTGTTTCCCTCGGTCTTTATGTAGGCGGATGGGGCGCTGATGTTACTGTTGACGTTGACAAGCCCGGTGTTTACACCATTGTTTTTGACGGTGAGGAACGTAGCTTTGACTGGCTCATCATCAAGACCTCTACCGGCAATCAGGAAAACGAACCTACTTCCATTCCTGAAGGCACCATCATCAGCATTACCGAGCTTAAGATCGACGGCGTTTCTTACACCTTCGACGGCGGTAACGCTACTTGGGATTACACTGTAGGCGCTGAAGGCAAGATCGAAATGAAGCCTTGGCTTAACCCTGCTTTCGGTGGCGCTGACCACATCGACAACAACCCTAAGACCGGTTCTAAGATTGAAGTTACTTTGACTGTTGATGCTGCTAACATCACCGAAGATGCTCCCGTTGAGGAAGAAGTCGAGACTCCCGTAGAGGAAGAACCCGTTGAAGAAGCTCCTACTACCGAAGCTCCCGTTGATGAAGCTCCTGCTGATGAAGCTCCCGCTGAGACCGGCTTGGCACTCGCTGTAGTTCCCATGATCGTGGCTTTGGCTGCTGTTGTTCTTTCCAAGAAGAACTAATTTAAGCTTTAGAACATTGAAAGCTCCCTTATTTTAAGGGAGCTTTTTTTATATACTGCCAAACGATAAAAAATAACATTTAATTATTTATCATATATTGACATTTACATTTATTGGTGATACAATTTATAATATACATTTTACAATTTAAGTAATTTATAACAATTTAGGGATTTGATAGATATGAAGAGATTTTTTAAAATTATTTTGTGTTTAATTGTTTTATGCTTGGCTGTCTCGCTCACCTGCATTGTCATCAGCGCTGAGAATTCGGGTGTGGTTTATGAAGGCGGAGCAGAAAAGTTTGTTTTCGTTGACGATGACGATCTTTTCGACAGCTTTAAAGACCTCATGCCCGGAGACACCGTTACACAGACAGTAACGGTAAACAGCAAAAAGATAGGCACAGGTTATGTTAATATCTACCTTCGCGCTGAGCCTCATGGCGAAAGCAACCCATTGAGCGAAGAAGTTGCCAAGACTGAAACCGTGGACTCGATGCATGAGTTTTTAAGTCAGCTTTACATGAAGGTTAAATGCGACGGGAATTTGATTTTTAGTGCCAACCCCGGTGAGCTTGACGGTCTCGAAAAAAATGTTTTTATCGGTACATTTGGCTATGGCGACGAAAAGATTTTGGAAATTGAGCTTGAAGTGCCTGCAACGCTGGACAGCAAGTTCCAGAATTCAATAGGCGAGGTTGACTGGATATTCACCGCAGAGGAAATTACTAAACAGGATTACGAAAACACTTTGGTTCATATTACCGGTTCAAAGTATTTAAACGACGAAATACCCAAGGATGAAAGCTTTAAATTTGTTTTGCTTAACCATCGCGGGGAATATGTTCAGTCTACCACAAGCATGCAGTCAAACATAATCTTCTCGCCAATGACCCTTGATGAAGGAACTCATGTCTTTACCGTTCACGAGGTTAATGAAGGCAAGGAAGGCATTATTTACGACTCGACAGTTTATAAGGTTTATGTTGTAGTGAACGAAGACGGTACGTGGGATTCCACATATGTATCAGGCGGAAACTATTATGAATGGTTTGTGTTTAACAACTATAGGGACGAATCGGTAGAAGTTGATGACCCCGAAGAGCCCAGCACCGATAACGAGGACGACACGGCATTTGCAGATGACGAAGACGACGTTGTAAGCAACGACAAGGAAGCTGCAACCCCCGTGACAGGTGATGACACAAGCATTATTATGTGGGTAGTTATTTTAATTTTGGGCATTGCGGCAATTGTTACCGTATTCTTGCTTGACAAGAAAAAGAAGAAAACAGAAAACTAAACAAAAAGCGCTTGCGGAATGATTCCGCAGGCGCATATTAATATATTTGAGGGTTAAAATGAGACGTACTGTTAAGGCGCTTATAGTATTTTTTGGTGTTATAATGGTGTTTTTATCGGGATATAAGCTGATAGAGATATATTTGGACTATAAAGCAGGCGATGATGTTTATAACGACGTGAGCAAAGAATATGTTGAACACATTGAAGTTGTGATTGATGAGGGTGCGGGCGGCGATAACCTCGAACAAGAAACAGAACAAGAGGTTAAAGAACGTGTGCCTGTTTCGGTTGATCTCGAGTCGCTTAAGGCAACTAATGCCGACGTTGCGGCTTGGCTTTATTTAGAGGACTCCAAGATAAATTATCCCGTTTTGCATGCCGACGACAACGATAAATATCTGCACACGATGATTGACGGGACATATAACAAGGCAGGCTCGATTTTTATGGACTGCAGAAACAAGGGTGACTTAAGCGACCTTAACATTATAATTTACGGTCACAACATGAAAAATGATTCGATGTTTGGAACTCTTAGCGAGTATAAAAAGCAAGAATACTTTGAAGATCACCCTGTAATGTGGCTTATAACCTGTGATAAGGCATATAAGCTTGAGGTGGTAGCTGCACTCGACACAACTGATGACTCGATAGCTTATGATATTCTCTTAAGTGCAGATGAGCTTAAAGAATATCTTGAATGGGCGATAAAAAAGTCTGACATTGCAACAAACGCTGATGTTTCAGCCATCAGTCAGGTTGTGACGCTTTCGACTTGCTATTCCTCGAACTATGATAACACAAGATATATCGTTATTGGAAAGATGACGGAATTTGAATAAAAGCAGTGCCATATAGTGTTTTAGAAATCAGTTTGCTATTGAAACAGGCTATGCATATAGGCAGAACCCGATATATGAAATGCCCCAAATGCAAATGAAAAAATCTTGGAACGAAAAAGTATTGGGTTAATAAAGCAGATTTCCGTTCTTTGAACAGATTAATAACAAAAGCCCCACAGAAAGTTCAATCATCTGTGGGGTTTACTTATATACGCAGTTGTTTATTATTTCATTTTTATTGCCTGAACACCCGATTTCAAAACAAGCTTGCGAAGAGCTTTGTTATACATAAACGGGCATTTTAAAAGCTTTAAAGTAAGCTTGATCCTTTGCTTTAAGGTATGGCGTGAATAGCGTTTTAAAATTAACTTATTGCAAAATTCTGATGAGTTAAAAGCCTCGGCAAGGGCGCTGGCACTTAATATTGCGTGGCTTATCCCCTCGAGCGAAGAAGGGCTGATGAAGCCTGCCGCCTCGCCAATTAAATAAACGCCGTCGCCGCCCAAGCAAAAGCTTTTTAAACCCTTTGGGCGCAAAACCAGACAAGCCTCGGTTTTAATGGGTGTGCCAAAGTGAATATCACATTGAGAAAGCTTTGATTTTTGGCATTCAAATGCCTGCTTGGCGGTCTTTATGGGATATGCTCCGCCGAAGATAAGATAGCCGTCTTTCGAGACTGTCCACGAGTAGCAATCGGTGTTTTCGCTGTCGAACACACAGGAATAAAACGGTGTGGGCGAAGAATCTTTAAACCACTGCTGTATGCTTAAATACTCCCTTGTTTTAAGCTTGGGGCAAATAAGCTTTCGCACCGAGGATTTAGCGCCGTCAGCGCCGACGATAAATCTTGCGTGTGACGTTTTTATTATATTTCCCGAGGAATAAGTGACAGCAAAACCATCATCCTCTTTTAAAATGCTTGTCACTGTCCCCTGCTCTGTGCAAATATTCGACGGAATGTTATTTATAAGCCACTTATCAAACTTTTGGCGGTTGAGATTTATATACATTCGTTGGTAGTGGCGTGTTAGATGAGAGTCAAGGTCGATAGTTTTTACTGAAAATATCTGAGGGTCGCACAAAACGTCTTTTGGCAGGTTTAAGCCAAATGAAGTGAGCGCCTTTTGTGCATCGGGTGCCAAAAGCCCTCCGCAGGGCTTTGAAAACGAACTGCTCTCGCCCTTTTTATCTATAGCTAAAACTTTAAAGCGAGGGTCGATCTGCCTTGAAAAAATTGCGCCGGCAGGGCCAAGACCGATAAGGATTATGTCGTACATATAAGCACCTCTTGGAATTTATATGTTAATAGCATATCACAGATTGAAAATGCAGTCAATTGGATTCTGAACCTAATTTTACGCCTACATTTGATAAATGCGAAAGTGTGATAAGCGCAAAATCGCAGTTTGCTTTCGCAAACCGGAGGTTTAAGTCTCGTGGTCTGTAAGCAAAATAAAAGAACACCCCTTGGGTGTCCTTCATAAAGCAGGTTTACCTGCCGAAAAACAAAAGGAGTACGAGCATTTGTTCGTACTCCTTTTCACGCGCCTTGCCCTGCGAGGTATAGTGTGTTACACCTTTTGGTGTACTGCCGGGTGGTAATGAGCCTCCCTTGTGTAAAGGGAGGTGGCTCGCGCAAGCGAGACGGAGGGATTGTAAAAAATAAAAAGAAAGAATAACAATCCCTCAGCCGCCTTCGGCGTCAGCTCCCTTTACACAAGGGAGCCTTTGATTTGTGCGCCCCGAAAGTCCGTCTACTTTTCCTAACAAGCACTGCATTTGTGGACACAAATGCGAAGCCCCGCGCGAGGCGGGCAAAAGATTACGGCTTTTTTGCAATAGCTTTCAAACGGTCAACGAGTGTTTGATAGCGAGCATCGGAACGCAAAACAGCAGCCTCATTATCATTTGTCAGCCACTCAAGCATGGTTTGCGAACGATTTCCTTCGGCTTCCATGATCCAACCTCCGCTTGAATATCCGCGAAGAATGGGCGAGGTATGAGGAGCATCGAAATCATACGTATCCATGTGGGTCGCAAAATCCGCGCCCTTGATGAGCCAATGCCACGCTTCTTCGTAATTCTGCGCTCTGAGATATGCGGTACACAAAAAGCTACACGCAACTTCGCCGAGCTGTGCCTTGATCTGATAATCTCCATCGGGGAAAAGCAATTCAAGCAAGGCTACTTCTGTTTTCCATAAATGGATTCTGTCCTCAAGAGGGTAAATAAATTCTCCGTTATCGTGCCTCTGACCAACTGCAAGCCCGATCATTTCGGCGGTATGATAAATAAAAAACGATAAATATCCTTGGAATTCTTTTAAATCCGCATCCCCCTTCCAATGATACATCATAAAGTTTTCATACGAAAAATGAGCGCGTGGCATTTCCTTGGCTAATTTCAACATTTCCTCTTTTTTGCCTGCGTATCCATAGGCGGTTCCGAGGGTATCTATCGCCTCGTACCGTGTGGTGCTGTCGGTACATTCTGCAAGGATCCGATGGCAAAGATCAAACACCTCGTCGTATTCCTTTATGCCGCGTCGCGAGTATTCGCAAACGATCGAATCGGCAAGGCGTTCCATAATTTTGAAGTCGCGTGGGAATTTTTTGTTTGCCTCGCGTAAAAGCGCGGTACGTTCTGCGCCTTTGCCTTGATAGCCCAATTCGGCTGATTCGGTCAAATATTTTTTGATTTCTTCATTGCTTTTTTCAACATCAATGCCAAGCAGAACGTCGGATGAAACGTCAAAGATATGACAGAGCGCGGGAAACTGCGAGATGTCGGGCGCCGTTCGGTCACACTCCCATTGTGAGATCGCGCGAGATGTGATTCCAAGATATTCAGCAAGCTGCTCCTGCGTGATATCTTTTTCACGGCGCAAACGTTTGATAGTTGTTCCAATAGACATATAATTGTCCTCCAAAAAGTATTCAAAAGCGCTTTTGTGATTTTATTATAGCATATTTCAAAAACAATTCCACGAAGTGTTTATTGGGGTGAAGTATAGTTTTACTTTGATTTTCAAAGATACTATATCATAAATTTCATATTTTTGCAATAAAAAAGACATGCTCAAAATTGAACATGTCTTTTTATATGAACCTGCTTTACCGCAGGTACGCCAAGGGGTGTCCTTTTATTTTTGGCTGCGGCTCTAGTGATTCCAATAGTCAATCCTCACTTGCTCGGATTGACTATGACAGTTGCTGATTGATGCGCCGCCGATGTTTTATTGGTTTATCAGAAATTCTTGTTCTTACTCTTTGCTTGTTTTTACGCAACTTACAGGTTAGCCTCCTCACAACCCCAATCAAAAAAATAAAAGAACACCCCTTGGGTGTCCTTTTATTTTTGGCTGCGGCTCTAGGATTCGAACCTAGGGAATGCTGGAGTCAGAGTCCAGTGCCTTACCACTTGGCGAAGCCGCAATATTTTTAAGTGTGTAAGGCTTTGTGATGTGTGTCCAATTTAGATGCAAAAGCGTTTGTATACGATTTAGATGCACGAAGGTTTTGCAGAGGGCAGACTGACCCCTTGGCGATGATGGGAGTTAAAAGCATCCGCGGTCTACCGGACTTTTAACACCATGCTTGCAAACGAATCTATGTATCACTCAATTAAATCACAAGCGTTCTTTCATAAATATCCACTGGTTGATATGATCATCTATTTCA
Source organism: Oscillospiraceae bacterium (assembly GCA_017472735.1). GTDB lineage: Bacteria > Bacillota > Clostridia > Oscillospirales > Ruminococcaceae > Faeciplasma. The sequence continues at coordinate 90,613 of JAFUOD010000003.1, forward strand.
CTTTCATAACAATTGAGATCAAGGTAATTGATAACGTAAATTTGGCAATGCTCTTTTCCGGTATGGAGCGTTATCATATTGCGTTTACTATAATTACCTCTATCGTATGGAATCCATTTTGTGTCGCTGCCTGTGGGGTTTTTTACATTGATTCGCAGGATACCGTTATTATTTTCAATTCCTAAAAATTCAATAAAGGAATTATCGCCGTTTATCTCAAGATACGCTTTTTCATCCTCTTTTTCGGTAACTCTAATATCACATTCGTTACCTACAAGAAACTCAACACGATGAAGCGGTTCGAAAACGAACTTCTTTTCGTTGTCGTAATTCATACTCTCATCCTCCTCTTTACTTTGCCCGAAAAGAACACCAATGTCAACCTCAAAAAGCTCGGCAATCAGAGGGAATAAAGTGACATCAGGGTATCCTATGCCACATTCCCACTTGGAAATTGATTGCGGAGAAATTCCCAGCTTTTCTGCAAATAGCGTTTGTGTCCAACCGCGTTCTTTTCTCAATTCAAAGATGATATTGCAAAATTTATTGAGGTGGTACATAAGTTCACCTTCTTTCTGTGACTACATTATAACACAGATGCTTTTCATTTTCAATAACCGCAAAGTTGTAAATATTGCAACCCTTTCGCTAGAAGAATACGGCTACAGACCGAAAAAATGCGCCGTGGCGAGTCACGGCGCGGAAATGCATCTACAAAATTTCGAAAAACTTTAGAGTCGAAATAGTGAAGTAGCGGCTACGCGGCAGTGATGTTATGCCTTTCGTCATAGTGATGTTTTGCGCCGTTGGCGCGAAGTGATGTGATGCGTTCCGCTTCCTCACGCGCGAAGCGCACATCACTTGCGAAGCAAGCATCACGCACGAAGTGTACATCACGTTCCGCGCGAGCGGAACACATCGTTCAGCCAACACAAAAGGACACCGCGATGGCAGCACATAATAAGACAGGTTTATAATGTTTAACCGGAACAGCGTGGCGTGAAGTCACGCTGTTCTGCTTTTTACTGCGTGATTGACCATTTCTGTGATAATGCTTTCGGGTAGGAAACCGATACAGGCGAGGCTGATCCGTACATCTTGTACTCTGTGTCCGCTGCTCTTGTCGGGAGCACACACATACACCTTGTTCACAAGATCATGCAGGACTGCCGGTGTCAATTCTGTTAGTGTGGGGTGTTTCTTTGCTCTGCGGATGAATTGTTCGATACTGTCCGCTTCTTCCTCCTGCTTCGCGATCTCCTGTTCCAAAAACCGCATTTTTTCCGTCAGTTCTGCTTGCTCATTCTCGTAATCAGCAGACAACTTTTGAAAACGGCTGTCATTGATTTTGCCCGAAATATTGTCCTCATAAATCCGCTTGAACAATCGGTCAAGTTCCTCAATCCTGCGCTGTGCCTGCGTGAGCTGTCTGCGTTTTGCGGATAGCTCCTTTTTGAAATCTTCTTTGCGTTTAGCGCTGAGTTTTTCGCGGAACAAGTCCTCGCAATCGGATATGTACCAAAGCAGAATTTGCAGGAATTTCAGCACACCCTTTTCCAAAACCATTGCTCGGATGAAGTGCGCTCCACATACATCCTTGCCTTTCTTCCGAGAGGTAGAACAGACAAAATGATCCTGCCGTTCCTCAAAGTTTTGTGTGGTGCAGTAGTACAGCTTTTCTCCACAATCGGCACAATAGGCAACACCGGAAAACAGATTGCTTTTGCCCGTTCTTGCCGGTCTGCGCTTGTTGCGGCGAAGCTCCTGTACTCGTTCAAAAGTTTCTTCGTCCACAATAGCTTCGTGTGTGTTGCGGAAGATTTTCCATTGCTCTGGTGGATTTTCAATGGTCTTTTTAATCTTGTAGGACTGTCGGTGCGTTTTGAAGTTTACGGTGTGTCCGCAATACTCCATCCGTTCCAAAATTCCCGATACTGTGCTGCCGTTCCATCCATAGGGATTATCGGGCAAGGCGCAGCGCACTTTCCGTTTCTGACTATCTTGATAGACAGTAGGTGTCAACACTTGTTCCTCTTTGAGTATTCGGGCAATCTGTGTCGGTCCGTTGCCATCCATACAAAGCGCAAATATGCGTTTGACCACTTGAGCAGCTTCATCATCCACGATCCACTGCTCGGAATTATCCGCATCTTTCATATATCCGTAGGGTGGTATGGTGGTCAGATGTTCGCCGGACTCGCCTTTCAGCTTCAAGGATGCCCGTACCTTTTTACTGCCGTCCTTAACATAGAACTCGTTTATGATATTCAAAAAGGGAGCAAACTCGTTGTCGCTCTGGTTGGCGCTGTCCACACCGCTGTTGACGGCAATAAAACGGACATTGTTCTGCGGAAATGTGATCTCGGTATACATTCCCACTTCCAGATAGTTACGCCCGATCCGACTCATGTCTTTGGCTATGACGATGCCAATTTTGCCCTCGTCCACAAGAGCCATCATGCGCTGCCAATCTGGTCTTTGGAAGTTCGCACCAGAGTATCCGTCGTCCACGAAATACTCGATGTTCCGAAAGCCTTTTTCCTTTGCGAACTTCGTCAAAAATGCCCTTTGATTGACGATGGAATTGCTATCGCCCTGTTGGTCATCGTCTCGGGAGAGCCTGCAATATAATGCTGTGATTTTGTCAGACTGCTTCATAATATTTTCCTCCATGTTCGGTGGGCAGTCTGCCAATACAAGGTTACTGTGGGTCATAAAATCACACACACTTTTGCTCGTCTACCAGTTTTACCGCTTTTTCGGGAAGTGTGTGTTTTCCGTCAAAGCTGCCTGTAAAGCGGTAGGTTGTATGCCCTTCTTCAAGGCGTACTGTGATCTGCGGCAACTCCTGCCACATGGGAACCGGAGCATGGCGAGTGCCGTCTTGGTCGATGCGGACATTGCGTTTCTTTTCTTTCATTTCCACCTTCCTTTTCGCTCGAAAGTTTAAGGGTTTGGGATATGCCCAATGATGAAAAATCTTCGTGTGTGGCAACACCGGATGTGCTTGCTATTCAGCAAGCCATACGGAATGACAGCACGCGGATTTTTGCAAGTGTACATACACTTGCTGTGCTTGCTATTCTGCTAATTTCCCCAAACCCATTGACAAAAGGCTCAAAATTGCCTATAATATAGGTAAGATATGTGCCTAATTATATTATAAGCAAGTAAGGTTCCCTTGTCAATAGATTTAGGCAAAATAATAGGCAAATTATTTTCCGAGTGAGGTTTTTATATGAAGTTTGGAGAAAAGGTAAGACTGCTACGAAATGAAAAGAAGCTGTCCCAGACAGAGCTGGGTAAGATGTGCGGTCTGTCCCTGCGGACGATCCGCAATTATGAAGTGGACGGACGCTATCCGAAGCAGCGCGAGGTTTACACCAAACTTGCCGCCGCGCTTGGATGCGAAGTAAACTTCCTGCTCTCCGAAGATGAAGAGTTTGTCCTACAAGCACAGCAGAGCTACGGCTATAAAGGTGCGAGGGACGCAGAAGAATTGGTTGCCGGTGTGTCTGCGCTCTTTGCCGGTGGTGAATTGTCCGAGAATGACAAAGATGCCGTAATGCGCGCCTTGCAGGATGCCTATTGGATGGCAAAGGAACGGAATATAGCAAAGTACACACCGAAGAAATATCGGAAGAGTGAGTAGCCTATGCATACCGAAATTTTTGAAATAACTGCACATGGAGAAATAAAAATGGAACTTAACAGTAACGGCTCGAATACCAATCTTTACTTGAAAAGATTGAATTCTTTTACCTCGGATATTCAATACAAATTTACCGCAATTAGCCTATTCAGTGGTGGCGGTGGTTTGGATTTGGGTGTTAATTTAGCAGGATTCAAATCCTTGTTTGTAAGCGACTTAATCCCGACATATGTGGATACGATAAAACAAAATTTGCCTCATGTAAAAACATATACAAAAGATGCCACTGAATTAACTGCCGAGGAAATCTTGCAGCTATCTGGTGCTACGGATGTAGATTTGATGGTGGCAGGTCCTCCGTGTCAATCGTTTAGTATTCTTGGCCAACGCAAGGCACTTGAGGATCCGCGTGGAAAATTAACAATTAAGTATTTCAAACTTATCGCCGGGGTTAAACCAAAAGCGTTTATTTTTGAAAATGTTCCCGGAATACTTACTGTGAACAAAGGACAGGATTTCAAAGATCTGTTTGAATTCGCAAAAGAAACAACAGGGTATACTCTTTTCAAAACGCGTCTTAACGCTATGCAGTTTGGTATTCCTCAATCCAGAGAACGTGTTTTTATCGTAGGCTTTCACCCAGATCTGAAAATTGACAGTTTCTCGTTCCCCGAGGTTCCAACAGGAGCTTTTAGTGAAGAGCTAACAGCATCAACGCCGAGCAAATATGCATTGGAAAATGTGAATGGTTTGCCGAATCACGATATTAGAATACATGGCGAACGCGTACGTAGCAGATATGAAAAAATCCTTCCCGGTGAAAGAGATCGCATCGATCACACTGATCGAATTGATCCCGAGCGGCCCTCTGGCACTGTGCTTGTCGGCTCCTCTGCCGGTGGAGGCCGCCCACACATTCATCCATACGAACCAAGAGTAATTACAGTTAGAGAAGCGGCTCGTTTGCAAAGTTTTCCTGATTGGTATAAATTTTCTGGTTCTTCCACAGAGCAGTATAGACAGGTTGGAAATGCCGTTCCACCTTTAATGGCATATGAACTTGCTATGAAAATCAGAGAAGCATTGGAGGGATAGTATGTACCCTGAAATTCCGTACGATGGTCTTACTTGGCCGATAACACAGCATGCAGGAGTTATCTCAGAGGATGTTCTGAGAGGTTTGCTCGAAGCCTGTTCTTTGTGTGCTGGAAAACGAGTAAATCCTACTGCGATCAATGCCTATCTGGTTGATAACGGAATCCTTACAGCGAATTTCCGCGCAGATTCACAGCAGGTGGATGCATGGCGAGATTATCAACAGATATTGAGTGAACTTGGCTTAATCTTTTCTACGGCAGTTTCCAATGAAGTGCTACTAACACCTGTATCTGTTGCATTTATTGATGGAACGATTTCATTCGAGGAATTGTTGACGCTCCAGTTATTTAAGTACCAATATCCCAATGGACATAAAACACAAATTAGCCCTTCTTTGAGGAATAGTTTCCCCGAGGGCACTTTTAACTATGAATCTGTCGCCCATATGCAAGCATTAAACGGCATACAAGTGCGCCCTGCCGTCCTGATTTGGACAGTTTTAATGCAACTTTATCAACAGGGTGCTGATCCAAGCGTTTCTGTTGATGAAATGCAAAGATATCTTGTTCGAGCAACAAAGAATAGTGATGCAAGAGCCTGTACAGCCGCAATCGTTGCAAGCAGGGCAGGAACTTTTTCCTATGAGCCGTTAGCAAGAGCGCGACGGAATATGCAGGATTGGATGAAATTATTGGGCGCAACCCCACTATTTAATCTTGCCAACAATAGACTCTGTCTCTCCACATATTCTGTGGATAATATAGATGAATTGTGGGATATGTGTCAGACACTATCAAATCCCGAAACTTTCTGGATGCCGATTGGAACGACATACAAATGGGATTGGTTTGCTTATTACGGGAATATTGATCTCTCGATTTCTCTTATTCCCAATGTTGAGACCATTTCTGATCAAAACACAACTCAAAGGCAACTTGATTTGGGCGAAGATGATGCTCAGTTGCCTGCAGGACGAAATGTTAATTTGCAGCCATTTTCAGAAATTCAACACTCCGATGTGTCCGGAAATCGTCGTCGTATTGTTTCGGAATACGATTACAGAAAATCTCAAAAAGGTCGAAATCTCCATGATAGCATGGTGAATTTAATTGCACAGAGATGTGTTGCAAATGGTGCAAGCGTATTTTCTGATCCCAGGACAGTGGATTTGTGCGCGAGATATTCGGGATATGAGTATCTTATTGAAGTCAAAAGTATTACCCCCTCTAATTTTATTGCACGCCTTCGATATGCTATTGGACAAGTCCATCAATACAATTACTTATTACCTCACACTTACTCAGAAAACCGCAGGCTTGTCTTAGCATTTACCGCCGAAATCCCAGACGACTCATGGAGTATATCTTTTGTCACCGAGTACATGTCGATGGATTTGTTGACTTTGCACGCAAGTAATTTGAAGGTATGTAGCAATCAGGAACTTTCCCACAGATTGTTTGCCTAAGTGCGATAATCTTTTAATGGATGCTGTATGAATAGAGGTCGAAAATCGTATGATTCATCCTCTGTAAGCGGCGCTCTTTGAGTAGGTAATATCATTCCCTATACCATCATATTTTGAGGGCAATGCCACTTTTGGGGCGTTGCCCTCTTGTCTGCCGAGAAGCGAAAAGAACACGGCTTGTCAAGGTCGGGCGAAGCCCGTTCATTTCAACCTTGACAAGCCGTGTTCTTTTTGCTATGTGTGTTGAGCAAAACAAAAGGGTATGCACCCGTTAAAGCACATACCCTTGTTACCAACAACCCTTGCATGGCAACTGCCATAATTCTTGTTTCGTAAAACCTGTTTTATGAACAGCTACCCGAGGGTGTCCTTTTATTTTTGGCTGCGGCTCTAGTGATTCCAATAGTCAATCCTCACTTTGCTCGGATTGACTATGACAGTTGCTGATTGATGCACCGCCGATGTTTTATTGGTTTATCAGAAATTCTTATTCTTACTCTTTGCTTGTTTTTACGCAACTTACAGGTTAGCCTCCTCACAACCCCAATCAAAAAATAAAAGAACACCCCAAGGGGTGTCCTTTTATTTTTGGCTGCGGCTCTAGGATTCGAACCTAGGGAATGCTGGAGTCAGAGTCCAGTGCCTTACCACTTGGCGAAGCCGCAATATTTTTAAGTGTGTAAGGCTTTGGCTGGGATAGGTGGATTCGAACCACCGGAATGACGGAGTCAAAGTCCGCTGCCTTACCGCTTGGCTATATCCCAATAACCAAATTCAAACAGCGTTTTACACAGCCTCATTATTATAACAGAACGGTTATTAAAATGCAAGTGTTTTTTTATAAAAATTTATAATTTTTTTATTTTATTTTTAATGCACTTTGACTATCGCTTTTGACCTATTGCAAGAAACCTGAATAAAACTTTCATTACTGATTAAAGTATGTTGAAATATTAAATTGAATTAAAGTTTTTTTGCATTTTTAGAGGAAAAAATATTAAAAATATGTTGAAATCTTATTTCATTTAATGTATAATGTGAATATCAATATTTATTTGGAGGTCAAATAATATGGCAAACATTCCTTGTGTTAAGCTTGGTATTATTGCTGTATCAAGAGACTGCTTCCCCATTGCTCTTTCCACTTCGAGAAGAGAAGCTATTGTTAAGGCATATGGCGAAGGTCTTTATGAATGCAATATTACCGTTGAAAATGAAAAGGACGCTTTGGCTGCAGTTGCTGACGTTAAGAACGCAGGCTGCAACGCTTTGGTTGTATTCCTTGGTAACTTCGGTCCCGAAACTCCCGAAACCTTGATCGCACAGAAGTTCGACGGCCCTGTAATGTACATTGCAGCTGCTGAAGGCGACGGCGACATGATCAACGGCAGAGGCGACGCTTACTGCGGCGTTTTGAACTGCTCTTACAACCTTGGTATGCGTCATTTGAAGGCATACATTCCCGAATATCCTGTTGGCACTGCTGAAGAATGTGCTGAAATGATCCGCAAGTTTGTTCCTATCGCTCGTGCTATTGTTGGCGTTAAGAACCTTAAGATCATCACCTTCGGTCCCCGTCCTCAGGACTTCTTTGCTTGCAACGCTCCTATCAAGGGCCTTTACGAGCTTGGTATTGAAATCGAAGAAAACTCTGAGCTTGACTTGCTCGTAGCTTACAAGGCTCATGCTAACGACTCCAGAATTCCTGCTGTTTGCGAAGATATGGCTAAGGAATTGGGTGCTGACGGCAACAACTGGCCTGAACTCTTGCCCAGAATGGCACAGTTCGAGCTTACACTTTTGGACTGGGCAGAAGCTCACAAGGGTGCAAGAGAATATGTTGCATTTGCTGACAAGTGCTGGCCTGCATTCCCCGAACAGTTCGGCTTTGAACCCTGCTATGTAAACTCCAGACTTGCAGCTAAGGGTATTCCCGTTGCATGTGAAGTTGACATTTACGGTGCTCTTTCCGAATTCATCGGCGCTTGCATCACCGGCGACGCTGTAACCCTCCTCGACATCAACAACACTGTTCCTCAGTACATATATGATGAAGACATCAAGGGCAAGTATAACTACAGCTTGACCGACACCTTCATGGGCTTCCACTGCGGTAACACACCTTCTTGCAAGATGTGCGACGACAGAGCTGTTAAGTATCAGCTCATTCAGCACAGATTGCTTGAACCCGTTGATTCTGAACCTGACTTCACCAGAGGTACTTTGGAAGGCGACATCGCTGCAAGCAACATCACCTTCTACAGACTCCAGTGCGACAGCGAAGGCGTTTTGCGCGCTTACATCGCTGAAGGCGAAGTTCTTCCCGTTGCTACAAGATCCTTCGGTGGTATCGGTATCTTTGCTATCAACGAGATGGGCAGATTCTACCGTCACGTTTTGGTACAGAAGAGATATCCTCACCACGGTGCTGTTGCATTTGCACATTGCGGTGAAGCTTTGTATGAAGTATTGAAGTACTTTGGCGTTTGCGATATCGCTTACAACCAGCCTAAAGGCGTTCTTTACAAGACTGAAAATCCTTTTGCTTAATTGCTAATACGTTAGATTACCCTCCCCGAGCGGGAGGGTAATTTTATTGGGTGTTTTGCGAGCGAGGCGTGCCGAGCCGCGCGCGGAGCGCTGTGGCGAGTCGTGCCGAGCGTTGGTTGGGCAAAGTGACCTATCCCCTATCTTGCGTTGAACAATCTTTATATAGTATTACTATTGACTTTAGCACGATAGAGTGCTAATATGTTAATACGAAATGATTATATACTCAGGAGGGCATATAATATATGAGCGAAAAGTTTAATGATAATACAAAAGTGCTTATTAAGGCGATAATGTCGCTTGAAACAGAAGAAGAATGCAGAAATTTTTTATATGACATTTGCACTATTAAAGAGATTAAAGAGATGTCCTCGAGATTAGAGGTTGCCGTACTTTTATCTAAGGGTGAGGTTTACACGGACATCGCCGAGAAAACAGGCAGCTCGACAGCAACCATAAGCCGAGTTAACCGTGCTTTGAACTATGGTGACGGTGGCTATGACCTGGTTATTAAGAGACTTTTGGAGGGCAAAAGTGAATAATTTAGACAATGTTTTAAAATTCAGCGAAGAAGCGACATTTAAGTTAAGAGCAATTTATGAGAGCCGCGGATATTCGCATTATAAAATGAGCAAATTTGAGGAATATGACCTTTATGCCGGAAACAAAGACTTTTTGATGAGCGGCAATGTCATTACCTTTACAGACATGAACGGCAGACTTATGGCACTTAAGCCTGATGTTACGATGTCGATAATAAAAAACAGCACCTGCGAAAAGGGTGGTTTAGAAAAAGTATATTATAACGAAAACGTTTACAGAGTGGGCAAATCTGGGCTGTTTAAAGAGATTATGCAAACAGGTCTTGAATGCCTTGGCGAGATAGATCTTGTAAGCGTGTGTGAAGTTATTTCACTTGCTGCCCAAAGCCTTGCCGTTTTCTCGGACGAATATGTTTTGGATATATCGCACATGGGTATTCTGACCGGTTTTATTGACGAAACCGCCTTGAATGATGAAGCAAAGCGTGAATTGATCGGATACATAGGGCAAAAGAGTGTTCACGCTGTTAAGGAAGTTGCGGCAGCTTACGACCTTGCACAAAAGAGCGTTAATAAGCTTGTGGCGCTTTGCGAGATTGGCGGCGACTTTGTAACCTCGCTTAAAAAGCTTGAGCCCTTGTGCGAAAGTGAGCAGACAATTAAAGCGCTTTATGAGCTTAAGACTATTTATGAGGTTGTGAGCGCAATGAACGTAAGCTTAGACTTCTCGGTAGTGCAGGACATGAGCTATTATAACGGTATCGTTTTCCAAGGGTTTATTAAGGGGATTCCCGAGAATATTCTTTCGGGCGGACAGTATGACAAGCTGGTTAAGAGAATGGGCAAAAAGCAGGGCGCTATTGGCTTTGGCATTGAAACTGACTTGCTTGAACGCCTGCCGAAAAATAATAAAAAGGAAAACGACGGCATTGCGATTATTTATAAATCGGGCGACGATGCCAAGCTTTTAAATGAATGTGCAAATAAATTGAGAGCAGATGGCAAAAGGGTTTTGCTGGTTAAAAACCTCCCCGAAAACAGAAGCTTTGAAGCGGTTTATTATTTTGTAAACGGAGGGCTTGAAGAAATTGAGTGATTTAATAAATATTGCCCTCCCCAAGGGGCGTTTGGGCGAAAAGGTTTATAACATGCTGGCAGCTGCAGGATATGACTGCCCCGAAATTAACGACAAGGACACAAGAAAGCTGACCTTTGAAAACCCTGAAAAGGGTGTGAGATATTTTTGGGTAAAGCCGAGCGATGTTGCGATTTATGTTGAGCGAGGTGCCGCCGATATTGGCATTGCCGGCAAGGACATTATTTTGGAGTATTCTCCTGATGTTTATGAGCTTTGCGATTTGGGAATCGGAAAGTGCAGAATGTGCGTAGCAGCGCCCAAGGGATTTAAATATGACAACGAAAAGACACTGACTGTGGCAACAAAGTTCCCTCACATTGCGGCCGGGCATTATGCGTCGAAATCTATTGATATTGACATTATTAAGCTGAACGGATCGATAGAGCTTGCTCCGATCTTAAAGCTCTCGGACGTGATTGTTGACATTGTTGAAACTGGAAAGACGCTGATTGAAAACGATCTTGAACCGATTGAGACGATTATACCCATTAGTGCAAGGCTTATTGCAAACAAGGCAAGCTATAAGTTTAAGGCTGAGGGTATTAAAAAGCTGGCAAACGCGCTGGTTTAGCGGCGACGTGACCGACGCGCGGGGCGAAGCCCCTGTGCGAGGGCGTGGAGCCGCGGTTAGAAAGGATGATTTTTGATGATTAAGATAATGGAATATGGTGCTGTTAAGGATGATGAGATTTTTGCTCGAGGCACTGCCGCAAGGGATGTAAGCGGTGTAGTTGAGGAGATAATCAACGACGTTGTAAAGCGTGGAGACGCAGCACTTTTTGAACTGACTGAAAAGTTTGATAAAGCAAAGCTTTCATCTTTAGAGGTGAGCGCTGATGAGATTGACGAAGCATTTAAGCTGATGGATGATGATTTTGTAAGAATCATTAAGACAGCGGCTGAAAACATTGAAGCTTTCCACAAGCGCCAGGTAAGGAATTCGTTTGTTATTGCCGAGAAGGACGGCGTTGTTTGCGGACAGAAGGTTATTCCCATCGAAAAGGTTGGGCTTTATGTACCGGGCGGAACAGCAGCTTATCCTTCAACAGTTTTAATGGATTCTATACCTGCAAAAATTGCAGGTTGCAAGCAGGTAGTTATGGTTACACCTCCCTCGAAGGACGGCAAAGTAGCCCCTGCGATTTTAGCTGCTGCGAAAATTGCAGGTGTTGACAAGATTTATAAAGTTGGCGGCGCACAGGCAATTGCTGCGCTTGCAAACGGTACCGAAAGCGTGCCAAAGGTTGATAAAATAGTCGGTCCAGGCAACGCTTACGTTGCAGAGGCTAAGAAGCAGGTATTTGGCAAGGTATCTATTGATATGATTGCCGGACCGAGCGAGATATTAGTTGTTGCAGACGGCAAGAGCAACCCGAAATTTGTTGCCGCTGACCTTCTTTCTCAGGCTGAGCACGACAGAATGGCAAGCGCCGTTTTGGTAACTGAATCGAAAGAGCTGGCTTATGCCGTTGCCGAAGAGGTTGAGATCCAGCTTAAAGCTCTCCCGCGTGAGGAAATTGCAAGGGAATCTATTGACAATAACGGTAAAATAATTATTGTTGAGAATATTGACAAGGCAATTGATATTGCAAACGCCATTGCACCCGAGCACTTAGAGCTTGTTTTAGACAATCCGTTTGATGTTTTGGACAAGGTTAAGCACGCAGGTTCCATCTTTATGGGAAGATATTGCCCCGAAGCTTTGGGCGACTATTACAGCGGTGCGAACCACACCCTGCCAACAAGCGGAACTGCAAGATTCTCGTCTCCTTTATCGGTAGATGATTTTGTTAAGAAAACACAGTTTACATATTACACTAAGAATGCACTTGAGAGAGTAGCAAACGACGTTGCAAGATTTGCTAACGAAGAAGGCTTGCAGGCACACGCAAAGAGTGCAACCGTAAGATTTGAAAAATAACAGAGGACACAATAATGAGCAGATTTTTTGCAGGCAAACTTGCCTCGTTAAAGGAATATACACCGGGTGAGCAGCCTAAAGATCAGGTATACATTAAGCTTAACACGAACGAAAGCCCCTACCCTCCCTCGAATGGAGTAATTGAGGCTGTGAATTCTAAAGAGGTTGAGCTTTTGAGACTTTACCCGGACCCCGACTGCACGAAGCTGAAGGAGAAAATCGCTTCACTTTACGGTGTTGAAAAAGAGAATGTGTTTGTTTCGAACGGATCGGATGACATTTTGAACTTTGCCTTTTTAGCTTTTGGGGAAGGCGGTGCAGCGTTTGCCGATATAACATATGGATTTTATAAGGTGTTTGCAGCATTGCACGGAGTAAAGTCGCAGATAATGCCTTTGGAAAGTGATTTTTCGATAGACCCTAAAAAATATTACGGGCTTAACAAGTTTATTGCAATTGCAAACCCCAATGCGCCGACAGGGCTGTTTATTGACCCCTCGGAAATAGAAAAAGTGGCTGTTAATAACCCCGACAGCGTTGTTTTGGTTGACGAGGCTTATGTTGACTTTGGCGGCAAAAGCTGTATCCCTTTGACCAAAAAGCTTGATAACCTTTTGGTTGTTGCTACTTACTCGAAATCGAGGTCTTTGGCAGGTGCAAGGCTTGGATATGCAATCGGCAACAAAGAGCTTATTTCGGACCTTGAGAAGATAAAGTTTTCGACCAACCCTTACAGCATCAACCGCCTTACCCTTTTGGCAGGTGAAGCGGCGATTGATGACGATAATTATTACAAGGCTAACTGCCAAAGAATTATTGAGGCGCGTGAATATGCAAAGAGCGAGCTTGAAAAGCTTGGTTTTTATGTGACCGATTCGAAGGCTAACTTTTTATTTGCAAGATCGCCTGATATTTCGGGCAAGGAGCTTTATTTAAAGCTTCGCGAAAAAGGTATTTTAGTACGTCACTTTGACGACGAGAAAATTACCGATTTTAACCGCATTACCGTTGGAACAATGGAAGAGATGCAAACGCTTGTTAAGGCGGTAAAGGAGATTTTGGGATAGGTGCAAAAAATGAGCGAGGCGAAGTCGAAGCGCGCGCCCGAAGGGCTGTGCGCGAGGTGCGCCGAGCGGTGGCGACGCGCGATTTGGAGGATAATATGAGAGAAGCAAAGATTGTGAGAAAAACGAATGAAACGGATATTTCGCTGTATTTGAACTTGGACGGCAAGGGCGAAAGCATGATCGACACAGGCTGTGGATTTTTGGATCACATGCTGACTTTGTTTTCACGCCATGCAAGATTTGATTTAAGCGTTAAGTGCGTTGGAGACAGTCATGTTGACTGGCACCACACTGTAGAGGATGTTGGCATTTGTTTAGGTCAGGCACTTAAGCAGGCTTTGGGCGACATGAAGGGCATTACCCGTTATGGATTTATGATTTTGCCGATGGACGAAACTTTGATTTTATCCTCGGTGGATATTTCGGGCAGAGCACAGCTTTGCTATGGGCTTAACATACCCACACAAAAGGTCGGCGAGTTTGACACCGAGCTGACAGAAGAATTTATGCTGGCATTTGTGAGAAACGCAAACCTTACCCTCCACCTAAAACAGCTTGACGGAAAAAACAGCCACCACATTATTGAGGGAACATTTAAGAGCTTGGCAAGAAGCCTTAAGCAAGCTGTTAAGATTGATAAAGAAGCAGAAAATGAGATACCCTCGACAAAGGGAGTGCTATAAAGATGAGTACGATTGCAATTATTGACTATGGCGTGGGAAACCTGTTTTCGCTGGCCTCGAGCCTTAAGGCTGTTGGTGCAAAGGCGATTGTAACAGGCGACCCCGATGAGATTAAAAAATCTGACAAGCTGATTTTGCCCGGCGTTGGTGCATTTGAGGATGCAGCAAAAAAGCTTAAAACAACCGGGCTTGATGAGATTATTAAAGAGGAAGCGGCGAGCGGCAAGCCTTTAATGGGAATATGCCTTGGCATGCAGCTTTTGTTTGAAAGAAGCTATGAGTTTGGTGTTTTTGAGGGACTTGGATTGATAGAGGGAAGTATAGTTCCGATTGCGGATCATGCCCCTGCTGAACTTAAAATACCTCACATTGGATGGAACAAGCTTGAATTAAAGAAGCAGGACTGCCCTATTTTTAAATATTTAAGCGGCGGCGAATTTGTTTATTTTGTTCACTCGTTCTTTGGCACAGACTGCGAGGCTGACACAGCGGCAACAACTGAATATGGCTGTGTTTTAACAGCGGCAGTTGCCAAGAAGAATGTTTACGGCTGTCAGTTCCACCCTGAAAAGAGCGGAGAAGTTGGCCTTAAGATTTTGAAGGCTTTTAGTGAGATTTGAATTTAGAGGCAGCAGCCGCACAAGCATTTTGGGGTTAGATTAATGCTGTTTTTAGCGCCGACGTCGGCGGGCGCACTTGCAAGGCAAGCAGTGCCGGCGGTGGAGGCGCTTGTGAGATGGAGGAAGAAATGAAGATATATCCTGCGATTGATATAATCGGCGGTGAAGCGGTTCGCCTTTACAAGGGCGATTACGGACAAAAAACCGTTTATGGTGACCCATGTGAAATTGCAAAAAAATTCAAGGCTGCAGGTGCTTTGCAAATGCACGTTGTTGACCTTGAAGGTGCAAAAACAGGCGGTACTCCCAACATTGAAACGGTTAAAAAGATTATTGAAACAACTGACATGTTTATTGAGCTCGGCGGCGGTATACGTTCGATGGAAGTAATTGACGCTTATCTCGATGCAGGGGTTTCGAGAGTGATTTTGGGTACTGCCGCTGTAAAGGATAAAACCTTGCTTAAAGAATCAGTAACGAAGTATGGAGAAAAAATTGCAGTTGGCGCTGACATTTTAGACGGAATGGTAAGAATTAACGGCTGGCTTGAAAACGCAGGCGTTACGCTTGAAGAATTCTTGTTTGAAATGCAGGAGATAGGCGTTAAGACTGTAATTTGCACTGATATTTCTAAAGACGGTGCAATGCAGGGCACAAACCGCGAGCTTTACAAAAAGCTGGCAAGCAGTTATAATATTGATATTATTGCATCGGGCGGGGTGTCCTCGATTGAAGATATTAAAGCACTTAAAGAAATGGGACTTTACGGTGCAATTGTGGGCAAGGCTTATTACACCGGCGCTGTTGACCTTGAAGAAGCTATTGAGGTGGCAAAATGATTACAAAGAGAATTATCCCCTGCTTAGACGTTAAGAACGGCAGGGTTGTAAAGGGCACAAACTTTATGGGGTTAAACGATGTTAACGACCCTGTGAGCCTGGCTGAGTATTACTCCTCGGCAGGTGCTGATGAACTGGTGTTTTATGACATTACGGCTTCGAGTGAAGGCAGAAAGCTTTTTTGCGACGTTTTAGAGCAGGTTGCCTCTAAAATATTCATTCCGTTAACTGTTGGCGGCGGAATAAACTCGGTTGATGATTTTGCGAGGGTTTTGGGCTGCGGTGCAGACAAAGTGAGCGTTAACTCGGGTGCTTTGGCAAACCCTAGAATTATTAACGAGGCCGCACGGCTTTATGGTTCGCAGTGTGTGGTTTTAAGTGTTGACGCTAAGCGTGTTGACGGTAAGTTTAAAGTTTTTGCAAAAGGCGGCAGAGTGGATACAGGACTTGATATGCTTGAATGGGTTAAACAGGGTGTTGATTCGGGCGCAGGTGAAATAGTTCTTAACTCGATTGACACAGACGGCGTTAAGCAAGGCTTCGACCTTGAAATGCTTGAAGCTGTTACAAACATTGTAAGTGTGCCTGTTATTGCATCGGGCGGTGCAGGAAAGATCGAGGACTTTATTACTTTGTTTAACGCTAACCCAAAGGTCGATGCAGGACTTGCGGCATCTATCTTCCACTTTGGCGAGGTTAAGATAAACGATCTTAAGCGTGAGCTTGTTAAAAACGGAATTAATGCAAGAATTTAAAATATAGGTGATAAGAATGATTAACATTAGTGAACTTAAATTCGACGACAAGGGGCTTATTCCTGCAATTGTTGTGGACGCAAAGACAAAGGAAGTTTTAACACTGGCTTATATGAACGAAGAAAGCCTTAAAATTTCTTTGGAGAAGAAGCTTACCTGCTTCTGGTCAAGATCTCGAAATGAGCTTTGGTTAAAGGGCGAAACAAGCGGCAACTATCAGCATATTGTAAGTATAACAGCAGACTGCGACAAGGACGCTTTGGTTGTTGAAGTAATTAAGGACGGTCCTGCCTGCCACACGGGCGAGGAAACCTGTTTCTATAATGCAATTTTAGAAAATGAGACACCCGAATTTACATATGAAGGCTTATATGAGCTGATTAAGGGCAGAAAATTAGATAAAAAGGAAGGCTCTTACACCACATACCTCTTTGAAAAGGGACTTGACAAGATTTTAAAAAAGGTTGGTGAGGAATGCACCGAGGTTATTATTGGTGCGAAGGCACAGGACAGGGCTGAAACGGTTTATGAAATTGCAGACCTTATATATCACTTAACTGTTTTGATGGTTGAGGCTGAGATTTCGATTGATGACATAACGACCGAGCTTGCTTCGCGTCATGTAATCGACAAGAAGGTTAAGCAGGAAAAAATGGGCGGCGAGGTAAGATGATTAAGCAGAACCTGCACACTCATTCCATATTCAGCGACGGCGAAAACACTTTGGAAGAAATGGCTCTTGCGGCAATAAGCAAGGGCTTTTCGTCTTTGGGATTCTCGGACCACAGTGCAATTAAAGGCTGTGAGGACTGGTGCATGCCGAGAGAAAAATATGCCGAATATTTTTTAGAGTGCGAAAGAATTAAAGAAAAATTTGAGGGCAAGCTTGAAATATTTATCGGGCTTGAGATGGATGTTTTAAGCGAAAAATGCGAGTATCCTTTAGACTATGCGATCGGATCATGCCACCACGTTGTTAAAAACAAAAAAAGAGTA
Organism: Oscillospiraceae bacterium; assembly: GCA_017472735.1. Classification (GTDB taxonomy): domain Bacteria; phylum Bacillota; class Clostridia; order Oscillospirales; family Ruminococcaceae; genus Faeciplasma. The sequence goes on from JAFUOD010000003.1 coordinate 107,939, forward strand.
TGTATCGATAATACCCCGGAAGAGCTGATTGAGGGTGCGAAAGACCTATTTAACGGTGATATGCTGTTGCTTTGCGAGGAATATTATGACGAAGTGGGTAGAATTGCCGAGCGCGATGATTTGCAGATAGTCGGGCATTTTGACATTATTACAAAGCACATAGAAGTGTGCAAAGGGATTGTTGATGTGACCTCGGAAAGGTTTATTGAGGCTGAAAACAAAGCGCTTGACAAACTGATTAAAGCGGGCAAGATATTTGAAATTAACACAGGGGCAATGGCAAGAGGGAAAAGGACACTTCCCTACCCCTCGGAGCGAGTGCTTAAACAAATTGCCAAAGCAGGCGGAAGGATTACGATATCGTCGGATTGCCACGACGCTGACTTTTTGGACTGCGGCTTTGACGAGTGCTTAACACTTGCAAAAAAGTGTGGATTTGGTGAGATATATTATCTTGAGTGTGACGGATTTAAGGCACATAAGTTTTAACTTTTCTTGACAAGAGTGGCACAAAGCTGTATTATATAATAAGATGTCAAACTAAAACTCTATTAAAAAGAAACGGAGGATTATTTATGTGTGGCATTATTGGTTACAGCGGAAGTTATGATGCAAAAGAACGTGTAATTCACGGACTTATGGCACTTGAATACAGAGGATATGATTCGGCAGGAATTGCCGCATTTACCGATAACGGCGTTGATGTTATTAAGACAATGGGAAGAGTTCAGGCGTTGGCAGATAAGATTGACGCTTTGGGCGGAATAGCATCGGGTTGTGCAATTGGACATACGAGATGGGCAACACACGGTGCGCCGAGCGACACGAACTCGCACCCTCACCGAATCGGCAAGGTAACTTTGGTTCATAACGGAATTATTGAAAACTATAAAGAGCTTAAAGAAAAGCTTACTGAAAAAGACGTTGTTTTCGTAACTCAGACAGACACCGAGGTTGGCGCAGGAATCATCAATCAGTATTATGCTTTGACCCGTGACCCTGTTGCGGCAATAAGATGTGCGATGGATGAGATTACAGGCTCGTATGCATTTGGGATTTTGTTTGACGACGTGCCCGGAAAAATTTATGCCGCAAAAAAAGACAGTCCGCTTATTATAGGTTTAGCGCAGGACGGCGGATTTATCGCTTCGGATATTTCGGCAATTTTGAAGTATACAAAAAACTATATGACATTATCTGACGGCGAGGTTGCTGTTATTGACGGAAACAGTGTTACTGTTTTTGATAAGAACGGCGACAAGACCGAAAAGGACGTTTTAACGGCTACATGGGATGCGGCAACTGCTGAAAAATCCGGTTATGCACACTTTATGCTTAAGGAGATTCACGAAGAGCCTGAAGCAATAAGAAAGACCCTGAGCCCGAGATATAAGGACGGAATTATAAGCTTTGAGTCGGATGGGATTTATGATGAGGACTTTAAGGCTATCAAGTCGTTAAGAATTGTTGCCTGCGGAACTGCAATGCACGCAGGACTTTATGCTAAGTATTTGATCGAAAAGCTGGCAAGAGTGCCTGTTACTGTTGAAACAGCCTCGGAATATAGATATGAAGACCCGATAGTTGGCGAAGGTGATACAGTTTTGATCATCTCGCAATCGGGCGAGACAGCCGATTCGAGAGAGGCATTAAGAATGTCGAAGGAGCGCGGAGCTAAGACTTTGGCGTTAGTAAACGTTATCTCCTCGACAATTGCAAGAGAAGCTGACAGAGTTATTTATACATATGCCGGGCCCGAGATTTCGGTTTGCTCAACAAAGGCATATACGGTGCAGGTCGCAACGCTTTGTGCATTTGCTTTCCAGCTTGCTTATCACGCTGGCAAAATTACAAAAACTGAGCTTGAAGAATATTCGCACATTTTGATGTCGAAGCTTGGCGAGGTTATTAACGAAGTCATCTCGGATGAACCGAAGCTTGCAGACATTGCCAACGAGCTTTATAAGCATGATGATATTTTCTTTATTGGCAGAGGAATTGACAGTTTTATTGTTACTGAAGCCTCGCTTAAGCTGAAAGAGATTTCGTATATACACTCGGAAGCGTATGCCGCAGGCGAGTTGAAGCACGGCACTATCTCGCTTATTACAGAGGATACACCCGTGGCGGCACTTGCAACCGTTAACGAGCTTTATGAAAAGACAAGAAGCAACATTTGCGAGGTTGCAACACGAGGCGGCAAGGTATTTTTGGTTTGCGGACCCGATTATCCTGCTGATTCGAGCATTATGTATGAATACCGATTGCCCGAAATAAACAGACTGTTTATGGGAATTGCAGCGGCAACTGCTTATCAGTTGTTTGCTTACCATGTGGCTGTTTTGCGTGGCTGCGATATTGATAAGCCGAGAAATTTGGCGAAATCGGTTACTGTTGAATAATTAAAACAAAGAAGAAGGTAGTTTAAAATGAGCAAGAGTAAAGTTTACAAAAAGAAGAACAAGATAAATTCTAACATATTTGTGATTTTGGCAATTGTTTTGGTTGCATTGATTGCTGTTACGATCATCTTTACAGCGGTGGATAATTCAAAGTATAACGGTCTTATGAACGACTATATTGAACACGAATATGGTGAAAAGCAGAACGTTAAGCTTAAAAGAGGTCAGGATGCCACCACCGGTATAGTATCATATGCTAACGAAGAATATGCTTACTATGTTGACGATAACATTATTTATGACCTTAACAAAAATGAATCCTTAGCACAGGGATTCTATGATAAAGCATCGGAGCTTGGCGCTGATTTGGGCGAGATCTCATCAATTTTGTATCAGACATATACCGACGGTTCTGATTTTTCGAAGAAGTATGATTATGTTGAGCTTGTTGCTACATTTGACGGAGTTTTAGGGAGCAAGGAAGCTGCTGCTGAAAAGCTGTGGAGTCTTGTAAGTGCATTAAACGAAGAATATAACATCTGCGGTTTGTATGTTAATTACAGCGATGATGAAGCTCTTTACTACTCAGCAGTCAGCATCATGGATAAGGAATCTGTAACCTTGGAGAAGCTTACGGAGAGCATGGCAGAGATCAAGCTTTCTGCTGATGCTGTTGAAGTTGAAGACCCGGAAGCTGAGAATTCTGAAAATGCTGAAAGTGAAGCAGAGACTGAGACCGAAGAATAAAAAGTTTTAGCACTGTATTGACATAAAGCATTAAAATTAGTATAATCTTTAAGTAAGCATCGTAATATACTTACGGTGCTTATTTTATTTGTAAAACCCATTAGAAAGGACTGACTGAAATGAGCAAGCTTATTGTGCCACAGGGCTATACCAGCAGCCTTACGGCATATGAAACACAAACGGCAATCGGACTTATTAAGAGGAGCTTTGAGCTGAATTTGTGTCAGTCGCTCAATTTAAAACGTGCGTCTGCTCCCCTCTTTGTTGACGGAACAAGAGGTTTGAACGACGACCTTAACGGTTATGAAAGACCGGTAGCTTTTGACCTTTTGGAGACAGGCGGAAATGTAGAGGTCGTTCATTCACTTGCAAAGTGGAAAAGAATGGCACTAAAGGAATACGGTTTCCACGTTGGTGAAGGGCTTTATACCGACATGAACGCTATTAGACGTGATGAGGAAATGGATAACCTTCATTCGGTTTATGTTGACCAGTGGGACTGGGAAAGAATTATTACCGCAGAGGATAGAAATTTAGATTTTTTGAAGGATATAGTTAAAAAGATCGTTAACGCTATTTGTGACACTCAGGAGCTTGTTTTAAAAGTTTACCCGAATGTAAGATGCAAGCTATCGCGCGAGGTAAAGTTTGTTACCACGCAGGAGCTTGAGGATATGTATCCCGATATGACCTCGAAGGAAAGAGAAAACGCAATTGTTAAGGAACATAAGACCGTTTTTATTATGCAGATTGGCGATAAGCTGAAATCGGGAAACAAGCACGACGGCAGAGCTCCCGACTATGACGACTGGAGCTTGAACGGCGATATTATGTTTTGGAATGAAACCTTGGACAGTGCGCTTGAGATCTCCTCGATGGGAATAAGAGTTGACGCCGAGTCTTTGAGATCTCAGCTTAAAAAGGCTGAGTGCGAATGGCGCTCGGGGCTTGAATTCCACAAAAAGCTGATTAACGGCGAGTTGCCTTTGACTATAGGCGGAGGTATCGGACAATCGAGACTTTGTATGTTGCTTTTGGGCAAGGCTCACATTGGCGAGGTACAGGTTTCGGTTTGGGACAAGGAAACAATTGAAGGCTGCCGTAATGCCGGAATAAAACTTTTATAAAAAATACAAAAATATTGTTGAAAAGATTTCCCTATGGTGATATACTGTTATCATAGGGAATATTTTTACCTTTGAAAGGCTTGGTGAACACTAATTATGGCAGAAATGACTGCAAACACTCAGACACAGGAAGAGATCCATTTGGTCGACATGCTTTATCCCTCGGAGGAAAAGAAGCGTTTGTGCTTGGACAGAGCTCAGGAAATCTCGAAGCTCCCTCAGGATTATGTAACAAACTTAGAGCTTGAAATGCTCTCTCGTTTGATTTGCCCTGAGAACTCGTTAAACGCACTTAGAATCTTTACTCAGATGACAACCGATAAGGATGTTTTGAACTACCGTTTGGACATTTTAGAGGACTTTTTGAATGTACCCGCACTTGAAGCTGTTTTGTATGAAAATGTGCATAAGCTTTATGTTAACGAGCACGTTAATATTCAGAAGCTTGGTTTGGCTGACAGCTTTTATGCTTTGAACACAAGACTTAATTCGTTAAAAACATTTATTGAATGTATTACAAAGTGCCACGAATTCTGCCAGAAGTTTCAGGATAAATTTAAATCGGAAGCACTTAAGAATTTGGTTAAATACTTTGCTTCGGTTTATAATTCGGAATATTTTGATGAAGTTAAGCGTGAAACTGATGAATGCCTGAGAATTTTAGCTAAGGGCGTTAAGAGCGTTACTGTTGGCATTAACTTTGACGATATGATGAGACCCTATGAAGCTATGCTTTTGTCGGTATCGACTGACCTGATTAAGAAAAAGGGCAGATTTGACTGGATTTTTAAGCACATTGATACAAGCACAACAAGGGCTATCGGCAGAACACACTCGCTTTATAACGAAAACGGCGGTACTAATGACCTTGAAGCTCCCCTCTTTAGAGAATTAAAAGAAATCAACTCGGAGTATATTTCTCACCTTGATACAGCTATCAGAGCTTACTTTAAGAAATCGACTGAGGATATTTTGACCTTTGAAAGCCAGATGAGTTTCTATATTGGTGCAAAGCGCTTGGTTGAGGCTGTAAGAAGCAGAGGATTAGATATGTGCAGGCCTGAATATTTGCCTATGGAAGACAGATTTATGGACACCACCGAAGTGTTTGACCTTTCGTTCTACATTCAGATGGTTGGTAGCGACCCGATGGCAAGCTTAAAGGGCAAGATCATTACTAACGATTGCACATTTAACGATGACGGAAGATTTTATGTTTTGACCGGTGCTAACAACGGCGGTAAGACTACATATACCAGAGCTATCGGTATTATTCAGGTGTTGGCACAGGCAGGTATTTATGTTCCTGCCGCCTCGTGCAAGATAAGCCCTGTTGACTTTATTTACACTCACTTCCCCAAAGAAGAGGAAGTAGGCTTGAATACCTCACGCTTTACACAGGAATGTAAGCAGTTTAAGGAAACTGTTGACACTGCAACAAGACACAGTATGCTTTTGTTGAACGAGTCTATTCAGTCGACAACGCCTACTGAATGTGTTTACATTGCAACTGAGCTTACAAAGATTTTCAGATGCGTTGGTGTAAGAGGCGTTTACGCTACTCACCTTTTGGAATTGGCAAGAAGCCTTGACCACTTGAACGAAACCGTTGAGGGCGACACCAAGCTTGTCAGCCTGATTACAACAGTTGACACAACTGACGATAACAGACGTTTGTACCGTATTGAGAGACAGGCTCCTCAGGAATTTGGTTATGCCAGAACAATTTATGAAAAGTTCGGCGTATCGTTCGAGGAAGTTAAGAGACGTCAGGGAAAATAAGATAACAAAAGAGCTCCCCTTCCGGTTGGTTGGGGAGCATTTTTTGTGCGGGGCGAAGCCCAAGCCGTGCCGCCGCTTGGCGGCGCGGCAGCCCACGGCGACAGCCGTGGGCAAGCCCCCCGACGAAGTCGGGGGGCGGGCTTCGCCTGCACTTTGCTGCAAAAAGCCACGTCTGCAAAAGCTATCAATATTTCGGTTTTGCGACAGCAAAATGCGGTTTGACAAAACCGCAAGAAATATTTGTGTCGGCGGTGTTGGCAGTGAAGCTGTGAGCAAACTGTTGACCGCCTATTTTTATTGGCGTTTAGCCCAATTTATTGGCGGAATACCGTTTTCCATGAGGAAAATGTTGACACGTGAGAAAACCCTTGAACCAAAAAAGCCATTAAATGCCGAAAGCGGACTTGGGTGAGCCGATTCAAAAATGCCGTGAACAGGATTTGTTATAAGGCTTTTTTTGCTTCGGGCGTTTGCGCCCCACAAAATAAAGGCTATGGGCTCGCTTTTCTCATTAAGTTTCTTTATCACCTCATCGGTGAATATCTCCCAGCCTTTGCCCTTGTGTGAGTTAGCTTGGTGACATCTGACCGTGAGAGCAGTATTCATTAAAAGAACGCCCTGCTTAGCCCAGCCTGTAAGCTCGCCGCAATTAACCGGTGGTATTCCAAGGTCACTTTGAAGCTCTTTATAAATGTTTTGTAAAGAGGGCGGCAGACGTGTCCCCTCCTTAACCGAGAAGGCAAGGCCATGGGCTTGTCCCGGCTCGTGATATGGGTCTTGCCCAAGGATGACAGCTTTGACATTTGAATAAGGCGTATATTTGAGCGCATTAAAAATATCGTACATATTAGGGAAAACTGTCTGAGTGCGGTATTCCTCTTTTAAAAATTCACGAAGCTTAAGGTAATACTCTTTTTCAAACTCGCCTTTTAAAACTTCATCCCAATCATTACCAAGGTTAACCATTAGTGTAATACTCCGTAAAGGGATGAAACAACAACTGTTAACACCATTAACACAGCCAACGAGACAACAATTATTCTTGTGAGCAAATTCTTTTTCATTTTTTACACCTCGAAAATGTTATAAAGAAAAATGCCGTCTGAGAAATTCAGACGGCAAGATTTTTGATGATTAGCCAAAGAAAGCGATAAGAATGTTTACAAGAAGAGTGATAACAAAGAAGATGCCTACGCAAATCTTTGTAATCAAGTCAAGCTTTGCTTCTCTGGTGTTTGCGCCGTTCTTTCCAAAGAAAGTGTCGCTGTTGCCGCCCGAAATTGCGGAATTGATGCCGCTGTGACGTGTATCGGTGCGAAGAACCACGAAAACGATTGCAATGCTGGCAAGAACTAAAAGAATGCCGCTGATAAAGTTTACTACTTCCATTTATAATGTCCTCCAAATTGATAAATTAACATTCCTATGGATTATACCACGAATGAACGAAAATTGCAATAGTTTATGCAAAACTTTTTAATTAAAGATGCCAGATATCGCGCGCATAGTCTTCAACAGCTCTGTCGGCAGAGAATATGCCTGCATTTGCAATATTCATTAACGACATTGACTGCCACTTCAGCAAATCGTTATAGGTCTTAGAGGCATATGCCTGTGCTTCTCTGTAAGAATCGAAGTCTGCCAAAACCATGTATGGGTCGTGATATTTAAGAGATTCGACAATATCGTTGAACTTGCTTCCGTTGATGCCTGCTTCGATTCTGTCGATTGCCGCCTTGATAACAGGGTTAGAGCTGTAAAGATAACCGGGTGTATAGCAGGATTTTCTTAAATTAACTTCTTCGGCAGTCATGCCAAAGTTGATAATATTGTCCTGACCTACGGCATCACCGATTTCGATGTTTGCTCCGTCGCGGGTACCAAGGGTTACAGCACCGTTAAGCATAAGCTTCATGTTGCCGGTACCTGATGCCTCGGTGCCTGCAAGAGAAATCTGCTCGGAGATTTCGGAAGCGGGCATCAAAAGCTCGGACAAGGAAACGTTATAGTTTTCGAGGAATACTACGCCGAGTTTATCCTTGATCTTGGGATTGCGTCTTATCTCCTCACCCAAGGACCAAATTAGCTTGATGATCTGCTTTGCAAGATAATAGCCGGGAGCAGCCTTTGCCGCAAAGATATATGTCTTGGGGGTGTAATCGGCGTTGGGATTTTCGAGAAGGTAGTTATAGTCAGCCATGATATTTAAAACATTAAGGTGCTGACGCTTATACTCGTGCAGGCGCTTTACCTGAACGTCGAAAATGGTGTTGGGATTTAAAACAATGCCGCTTTGTGTTTTTACATATTTAGCGAAGGCGGTCTTGTTTTTAAGCTTGATGTCTGCAAGCTTTCTTAAAACATCTTCATCGTTCTTATAAGCTTCAAACTTCTTAAGCTCGCTTGCGTTCTGCATATATCCCTTGCCGATGGTAGAATCTAAAAGCTTGCAAAGGCCCGGGTTAGACTGCAAGAGCCAGCGGCGGTAAGCAATGCCGTTGGTTACATTTGTGAACTTTTCGGGGGTGTTTTCATATTCAAGCTTGAAAACATCGGTCTTGATGATTTCGGAGTGGATCTTGGAAACGCCGTTTACACTGTGAGAAGCCGCAACACAAAGGCGTGCCATGTGAACGGTGTTGTTGCTTATGATAGACATAGAGCTGACTCTGCTATCATCGTGATACTTTTCCCAAAGCTCTTTGCAGTAACGCTCGTTGATTTCGACAATGATCGAGTAAATTCTGGGCACAACCGACTGAAGAAGCTGAGAGCTCCATTTTTCCAATGCCTCAGCCATAACGGTATGGTTAGTGTAAGCAAATGTCTTGGTAACGATATCCCATGCGTGATCCCAGCTGTAACCGCAGTCGTCTAAAAGAACACGCATAAGCTCGGGAATTGCAAGTGTGGGGTGAGTATCGTTAATCTGGATAGCAACCTTGTCTGCAAGGTTATCAAGTGTGCCGTAAGTTGCCATGTGGTGGTTTACAATATCTCCAACAGATGCGGCACACATGAAATATTGCTGACGAAGGCGCAAGCTTTTACCCTCGAGATGGTTATCGTTAGGATATAAAACCTTTGAGATAGCCTGAGCTACAATGTTCTGTCCCAAAGCTTTTTCATAGTTGCCCGAGTTAAACATATTCATATCGAACGATGGGCAAACTGCCTTCCAAAGTCTGAGCTTGGAAACAGCCTCGGAGCCGTAGCCCGAAACGAACATATCGTAGGGCACAGCGTTAACTGTGGTGTAGTTTTCGTGGGTTACATGGTGGTGGTGCTTATCCCAGTATTCGCGAATGTTACCGTCGAAATGGATCTCGATCTGGTGTTCGGGGCGTGCAACGAGCCAACAGCTGCCGCCGGGGAGCCAGTTATCGGGAAGCTCGACCTGCCAGCCTTCTTCGATCTTTTGGCAGAAGATACCGTATTCATAAAGAATTGAGTAGCCGGTTGCAGGGTAACCGTCGGTAGCAAGACCGTCTAAATAACAAGCTGCAAGTCTGCCCAAACCGCCGTTGCCAAGACCTGCATCAGGTTCCTGCTCGTAAAGTGATTTAAGGCTTACGCCCATATCCTTAAGAGCAGCTTCGGCAATGCTTGTAAGCTCTAAATTATAAAGATTTGTCTTTAATGAACGGCCCATCAAGAATTCCATGGACATATAATAGACCTGCTTCTGTCCCTGAGAGTGAACTTTGTTAATGAAGCGACGGCGCTTGGCACGAAGTTCATCGACAACAATGGAGGACAAAGCCTCGTATAGCTGTCTGTCTGAGGCGGAATCTGCTAAGACATTATGTTTTTCCTGAAGAATTCTTGAAAGCTCAGCCTTCAAGGTTTCTTTGGTATACTTCTTGTTTGGCATAATATATAACACTCCTATATTATTTGGATGTAGACTCTAACATTCCTATTATAGTATTTTGCAATAAGTGTGTCAATAACCACATTATACAAAAAAATCCCCGCAAAGCGGAGATACTTTGCGGGTTTTGAAAGCGATTATGCAAAAATATTAATCATCGACATCAAAGTTTTCAAGAACGGATTTTTTCGCCTGTGGCTTTGAGTCTCCGTGACAGACAAATATCATTGTTAAAATTGCAAGTGCCGAGAACACAACAGCATAAGGGAACAAAGCGTCGTAACCAAGGCCCAAGCCTATGTTTAAACCAAAAACGTTGGTTTTGCTGATGACAAGTGCCGAGAGGAAGGGTGTGACGATTTGAGCAGACATGGAAAATGCGTAATAGTAGCCTGTGAACTTTCCGACATCTGAGCCTGTGCACATTTCGACAACCATTGGGAAGGAGTTGACATTGATCGCTGCCCAGCCGATTCCTACAAGGCCGAAAATGATATACATTAAAACACTGACCTCGGTAAGGAAGAACATGACGGCATAGCAGACTGTCATTAACACAACGCCGAAGATAATGGTTTTCTTTCTTCCCAGCTTGCTTGAAACCGTGCCCAAAGGAATGAATGAAATGATTGCAACAATTGTTGCAACAGTTAAGTAAAGCGAGGAGTCACCTGCATCGACATGGAATTTATTTTCGAAATAGCGGGAGAACGAGGTTGTAACGCCGTTATAAGCAGTAAACCAAAGGAATACTGACAAAAGAATGAAGATAAGACTCTTTTTAACCTCTTTAGGGAGCTTTTGCACAGAAGCGGCAGATACGGTCTCCTCCTCGACCATTTCGTGGGCGGTTTCGGCAACTACCTTGTTTTCATTAACAGTGAACACCATTATGAGGACAGCTATAAGCATGAATGCGGCAACCACAGTGAAAATGGGAATGAAGCTGCCGTAAACAAGCTTGCCGTCATCCCCTTCGGTGCTGGTGACAATGAACATCATGATGATGGTGGAGAAGATCCCTCCTACATAACCGACAAGATTTATAATGGCGTTACCCTTTGAACGCAGGGGCTTTGGGGTGACATCGGGCATATAGGCTGCTGTTGGCGAGCGGTAAATGCTCATGGTAACAAGCAGAAGCATTAAACAGATAAAGAAGCCCGCAAAATTGTTTGCCTCGGTTAAAAAGCACATAACAAGCATTAAAGCAACAGCAGCAACTGTGCCAAAGAGTATGTAAGGTGTGCGCTTGCCAAGGCGTGATTGTGTTTTATCCGAGATCATGCCGAAGAGCGGCAACATGAATACTGCTAAAATATTGTCGATTGACATGATGGCGTTTGTAATCATGGTTGACCGACCGAAATGGTTTTCGAGGATGACGGGAATCATCTGATCGTAAAACTGCCAAAAAGCCAAAACAGACATGAATGCAAGACCAATGAGAACGGTGCGTTTTGTGTTTAGTTTCATATTAGCCTCCTGAAAGGGGGAATTTATGTAATTATTTTAGCATGAGATGGCGATTGTTGTCAATAAATAAACAAAAAGGGCGGCGGGGAGGGTGGGTGGGAGCCGCCCGTCGGTTTTATCACATAATAAGTTTTGCAGCAAGGTCGGGCAGCTCGCTTAGTGACGCGATCTTTGGGGTGCCTGCAGGAACCTCACCGAAGCCATAGCTTGCGTGGACGAACTTTACGCCTGCTTCGTTTGCCGAGTTATAATCGCCCAAGGTGTCACCGACATATACAACATGGGTAAGTTTATTTCTTTTTGCTGTTAAGGCAATGTTATAAGCCTTAAGCTTTAAAGTGTTGCCCCAACATTCAATATCGTCGAAATATTCGCCTAAGCCGGAAAATTGCAAGAATGCCTCGATATAACCGGACTGACAGTTTGAAACACAGGCGATAAACCAACCCTCTTGCTTAAGCTGTTTTAGCGTTTCTTCAAGCCCTGCATAAAGAGGACCGCCGAATTTGGCAATGTACTCCCCTTCTATTTTGGTGCAATAGCGCATTATGTCTTCGGCCTTGTCGGGGTCGATACAGTCGAAAAAGATATGCGCAATTTCATCCATAACCTTGCCCATTACGGATTGCAGATCATTTGCAGTAAGCTTAAGGTCATAGCCTAACTGCTCTAAAGCTATATTGAAGGACCGTGCAACACCTTCGGAGGAATTCCATAGTGTACCGTCAAGGTCGAAAAGTATTCCTTTTTTATTAAACATATGTAAATCTCCTTGAAAGTTTATATCTACAAAGATTATACGACAAGGCAAAAAAGATTTCAATATAAATTTTATTATTTTAAACCTTATAACTATTGACAGCATATAGAAAAAGTTATATAATTAACGCGTTAACTAATTTGAAAGAAGTGATGTTTATGCCGCCAAGAATGAGGCCGCACGAAGTAAACAAGCAGTATCAGATTCCTAAGCCGACAAGCATTAAGGAAGTCCCCTCTTACATAATTAAGCTTATTAAAACTTTCTTTGTAAGACTGTTTTATATTTATAAGCTTGTGTGGGAAGCAAGACCCTCGCTTTTGTTTGTGATGACATTTATGTCGGTATTCAACGGTGTTTCGCCTGTTTTCGGCGCATACATCGGAGCTGAGGTTTTGAACACATTAGCACTTGCTTTTACCGGAGAATTATCGAGCTTCGACCCTATAATCAAGCTTTTGGTAATAAACTTTGTTTATCTGTTCTTGATTAACATTGTAAACCGTGTTTATAACATGGTTACCAGAATTTCGGGCGAAGTGGTATCGAACCACATTAAAATGAAGATTGTTAACAAGGCTAAGGATGTTGACCTCGCGAGCTTTGACTCTCCCGAGTTTTACGCAAAGCTTGAAAATGCAAACCGAGAGGCCGGTTCGAGACCTGTTAATATTTTAAGCTCAACATTTTCGATGATAAGCTCTATTATAAGCTTGGTAAGCTTTGTTGTAATTCTGTTTGCAATAAGCCCATGGGCACCGTTTATTATTGTTTTAATGTCGATTCCGATTACAATTGTAAACTTTGTTTTCAGAAACAAAAACGTTCAGTATATGTGGTGGAGATCGAAAGACCGCAGACAGATGAACTATTACTCGGATATTGTTGTTAACAAGGACCTTGTTAAAGAAGTGAAGCTGTTCGGACTTTCGGATACATTTATTGAAAGATATAAGCAGGTATTCAAAAATTACTTTGCCGGCATTAAAAAGCTGATCGTTGACGAAGGACTTTGGAGCATTGGCGCTACTGTTGTTTCGACTGCTGTTAACTGCGGACTTTTCATTTATATTGCAAAAATGGTATTTGAGGGCATTTTGCAGGTGGGCGACTATTCGCTTTACACAGGTGCGCTTAATTCGATCAGCGGCGGCGTAACCTCGATTATAACAACGACAGCAACCATTTATGAGGGCACACTGTTTATTAACAACATGATATCTTACATGAACGAGCAACCTCATGTTGTATCTACCCTGCCCGAGCCCAGAAAGGTTGAACGACACGTTGGTCATACAATTGTTTTTGACCACGTATACTTTAAATATCCCGGTACCGAAAAGTATGTTTTAGAGGACGTTAACTTAACCATTAATGCCGGCGACACGGTTGTTATTGTTGGCTTGAACGGTGCAGGCAAAACAACACTTATTAAGCTTTTGACAAGACTTTATGACCCGAGCGAGGGCACGATTTATCTTGACGGGCATGATATTAAGGAATATAACGTTGAAGAGCTTTATAAGATGTACGGAATCATCTTCCAGGACTTTGGTAAGTATGCGATGAACGTTAAAGAGAATATTCAGTTTGGCCAGATTGACGCAAAACACACAATGGAAGCTGTTTCGAACGCTGCCGAGGCTGCGAATGCGACCGACTTTATTAACCGTCTGCCCGATGGGTTTGAAACACCGCTTATGCGCTGGTTTGAAGAAAACGGTATTGAGCTTTCTATCGGTCAGTGGCAGAAGCTTGCGATTGCAAGAGCTTTCTACAGCGACTCGGATATTCTGATTCTTGATGAGCCTACAGCCTCGCTTGACCCGATGGCAGAGCAGGAAATCTTCAACCAGTTTGATAACCTGCGTAAGGATAAGACAACATTCTTTGTTTCGCACAGACTTTCGAGTGCGACACAGGCAAATAAAATTGTTGTTTTAGAGCATGGCAAGATTATTGAAGTTGGCAACCACTCGCAGCTTATGAACCTTAAGGGAAAATATTACGAGCTGTTCTCAACTCAGGCACAGAGATACATTACCCCTGTTGATGAGACTGACACGGTTGATAACCCGCATTTCGGTTCAGTACCGCATATGCCTCCTCACCCCGACATGGCGGGACAGTTGCCGCATAAATAAAGATGTCGAATAATGCTTGATTTTTTAAAGTAAGCATGATATAATGTTATTAAGAGAATTTTTTCTCAAATTTCTTACATAAGATTGGAGACTTTATAACATGAACGTTAACATTACCGGTATGTACGAAGACCTTCCTAAGCTCGTCAAGATCATTCTTCAGATTTTTCTTGGCGGTTTGATTGCTGGCGTTTACAGAATTATTCGCTTTGCTGAAACCAAGAATGTTGTTACCCTTGTTGTTGGTATCTTGGTACTTGTAACAGGTGTTGGCAATATGATTGCTTGGATCGTTGACCTTGTAACAGAAATTCTTTATAACAAGATTACAGTATTTGCCGCTTAATCAAAAAGCTTCAGCGCACTCTTTTAACAAGGAGTGCGCTGTTTTTTTATGCTTATACATCTTGAAATAACGGTAAAGTAGGCGTATAATTAAACCAAGTATTAAATACGGGAGGATTTACTGATGGAATTTATGAACGACAATTTTTTGCTTAGTAACGAAACTGCTATAAAGCTGTATCATAATTACGCTAAGCAGTGCCCTATTATTGACTATCACTGCCACATTAACCCCATGGAGATTGCCCTTGACAAGAAGTTTGAAAACATAACCGAAATTTGGCTGGGCGGCGACCACTATAAGTGGAGAATGATAAGATCGAACGGTGTGCCCGAAAATGAAATTACGGGCGATGCTGATGATTATGTTAAGTTCAGACGTTTTGCCGAGGCTTTGCCCAGAGCTATCGGCAACCCGATGTATCACTGGACACACCTTGAGCTTAAGCGTTATTTTGGCTTTGACAAGCCCTTAAGTGCTGACACTGCTGACGAAGCATGGGAAGTTTGCAACGCACGTCTTAAAGAAGACGGAATGAGTGCTAAAAACATCATTAAAAGCTCGAATGTTAAGATGATAGGCACAACAGACGACCCGATAGACTCGCTTGAATGGCACAAAAAGATTGCCGCTGACGGCGACTGTGCGGCAAAGGTTTTGCCCTCGTTTAGACCTGACAAGGCAGTTAACATTGAAAAAGCAGGCTTTAAGGAATATATTGAAAAGCTTGGTGAGGTTTCGGGCATAAAGATTAAAACCGCAGAGGACGTTAAGAAGGCTTTGACTTTAAGACTTGATTACTTCTGTGAAAACGGCTGTAAGGTAACAGACCACGGTTTAGACTATATGTGCTTCTCTCCTGCTGACAGCGGCGAGGTAGAAGCTGTTTTCGCAAAAGCAATGGCTGACGAGGCTGTAAGCCTTGCCGATGCTGAAAAGTATAAGACTGCGATACTCCTCCACTTGGGAAGAGAATACGCAAAAAGAAACATTGTAATGCAGATTCATTATAACGTGCAAAGAAACCAAAACACCGCAAAATTTAATGCTATCGGACCCGACACGGGCTTTGACTGCATTGCTACTGTTGAATGCGGTGCGGCTGTTACGGGATTTTTGAACGCCTTGGATAAGGACGGCTTGTTGCCAAAGACTATCCTTTATTCGTTAAACCCGCACGATAACGAGCTTTTGGACACCGTTATCGGCTGCTTCCAAGGGGCAGAGGCAAGAGGAAAGATCCAGCATGGCTCGGCATGGTGGTTCTCGGACACCAAATCGGGAATGGAAGCACAGCTTAAGTCACTTGCTAATCTTTCAATCTTGGGCAATTTTGTCGGCATGCTTACCGACTCGAGAAGCTTCCTTTCTTACACAAGGCACGAATACTTTAGAAGAATTTTGTGTAACCTTATTGGCACATGGGTTGAAAACGGTGAATACCCCGACGATGAAAAGATGCTTGGCGCACTTGTTGAGGACATTTGCTATAACAACGCAAAAGAATATTTTGGGCTTTAATTAACATAAAAAGCATCTCTTAGTGAGATGCTTTTTCGTTTATGGATCATATTTTTCCGCCGGCTTTTAATGACCATACACCGTCGTTGCCGACGATAATGTGATCAAAAAGCTCGACTTTAACAGTGTTAAGCAATGCGGTTATTCCCTTTGTTATTGCAATATCCTCCTGCGAGGGCTCGCATTTGCCCTGCGGATGATTATGCCCCATAATACAGCCAACACAGTCACTGCTTATTACCTGTGAGATCAGCTGACGGGCATTTATCATAACCGATGATGCCTCGCCGCCTGCAACAGTGCAAACGTTGAGTATTTGAAGCTTTTTATCTAAACAGACAATCTTTACGACTTCACGGTCTAATCCGTAAAACTGAGCATTGAAAAAGTCGCGTATCTGGCTCATTTGCATTAAAGCGCCATTCTCGGTGCAGGATTTTGTGTATTGTACGCACATTGATGGTATGAGCTTGATAAAGGCTGCGGCTTTTTCAGTCATTTTGTGAACTTCAAGCAACGAATCGAACGATGCGGTTAAAATACCGTTTATTGAACCGAAACGTTCAAGCAAAGCATCGGCACATTCTAAAGCAGTGGCTGAGGGCATTGAATAAAATAAAACAAGCTCGAGGATCTCACGGGGAGAAAGCGATTTAAGCCCAAATTCTTTATACTTGTTTTTTAGCTGAGATTTATATTTACTTTCTGAATTTGCCATGCCCATCACCTCTTTTAGAATTATCTAATATTGATTATCGCAGAGTAATACACAGTTGTCAAGTGGCAGCTTTGCCATACTTGACAAAACCGTTATGCTTTGAGATAATATATCTGAAGATGGGGGTGAAAGCATGGCTGACGGTAATGTTCACGCAGGGCACAGAAAGCGTTTGAGAGACAGATTTTTAGAAAACGGACTTGATACTTTTTTGCCTCACCAAATGCTTGAGCTTTTACTGTTTTATTCTTTTGCAAGAGAAGACACCAACATATATGCTCACAGGCTTTTGAACCGATTCGGTAGTCTTTCGGGTGTGTTTAATGCAAGCGTTGACGAGCTTTGCGAGGTGCAGGGAATCGGCGAAAACACCGCACTGTTGATTAAGCTGATACCTCAGTTTTATGAAATGATTGATGAATTTAAAACAAGCAGAACGACCCTTAACACAAGACAGACTATTTGCAATTATTTTAACAACCTGTTTAAAGATGAAGACAGCGAAAAGATTTATATTGCGTGTTTGGATGACACGCTTTGCCTTATAAAACTGGTTTCGATTGATTTTGACAAAAATAAATTTGGCAAAGACGTTATAAGAACCATGACAAAAGAGATTCTTGGTACCAACTGCACACAGTGCATTATCGCGGTCAATCATATAAAAGGTTATGCAACACCTAATAAAGATGAAATTGCTTTTGCCAAGAGCATTTCGGAATATCTTGAGGCAATAAGAACAAGGCTTGCTGAATTTGTTATTTATGGAACAGACGGAACAAGACTTATTTTGGAAGCTATTAACGCAGGAATATTATAAAAGCAAAACGCCGATGCTAAGCATCGGCGTTTTTTACTGTTTAATTGAGCTCGAAGGATTTCAGATGTCCTCCGCCTGTGCCCTTGAAGTGGATAAAGAATGCATATACACCATCGGGCAGGTCGATGGGAGCAGTATACTTAGTCCAGATATTTGTACCCTGAACACGGATAGTAGCCAAAGGCTCGGCATCGAGTGCTGTTTTGATTTCAAACTCGCCGTGAATGTAGGCACGGGTAGTAATGCTTACTTCTTTAATGCCCTCGCACTTGAAGTATTTGAAGCCTGCAACCATACCGCGGTTAACATTGCCAATGTAGCCGGTCTCTTCATCGCCGTCACGTCCGTCCTGAGTGATTTTAGGTGCATTGCCACGCATCGGCATGCCGTTATCGTCAACCATAAAGAGGTTGCACGCAAGATAAGCGGGATGCTCTCCCCTGCCCTCTAAAGGTCCGCCGTTTAAGCCGCAAGAGGTCATTTCGACCTGCTTGATGCTGCCGTCAGCTTCTACTGTGAGCTTTTCGGCACAGCCCTGACGGCTGAACCACGAGCCGTTGGTCTGACGGTGATAGAAGATGTACCATTCGCCGTTAATCTCGACCATACTGCCGTGGTTGTTGCCTATCTGGCCGACAGACATATTGGCAGGCTTGCCGTTTGCAAGACCGATATCGCCGTTGGAGACTAATACGCCGCCGTAAGTGAAGGGACCCCTGGGGTCGTTAGAGGTTGCATAGCAAAGCTCGTGCATAACCTCGGACGAGTAGATGAAGTAATATGTATCACCGATCTTTCTGATTGAGGAAGCCTCGAAGAAGGCGTGATTTTCAAAGCTTGTGCCAGCTGAATATGAACTGCCGGGAACAACGATCACGGGGTCTTCAATGATAGTGAGCATGTCGCTGTCTAAAACTGTGAGCATGGAGCCGTGACGGGACTTATCCCCTCTTCCGCAGAAGCCTGTGTACATATAGGTCTTGCCGTTTTCAGTGATAACACCGGGGTCGAACTGAGGCTCGTCTCCGGGTCTTGAGCCGAGAAGCGTTCCATCGGCATAATGAACGTAGCCAAGGAATTCGTATTTGCCTGCAGGGGTGTCGCAAACTGCAACAGAAACATTGCTTACCTTATCTAAAACATAATAAAGGTAGTATCTTCCGTCGGGTCCTACTGTTACATCCGGCGCATAGAGGCACATGCTGCGGTCGGGGTTGTAGGGGTCGGAGGTTGCGGGGTAGATAACACCCTCGTATCTCCAGTTGCCCAAATCGTCAATGGGTGCAGACCAGCAAACATAGTCGCCCATGCAGAATACATGGCCGTTGAAATAGTCGTGCGAGCCGTAAACATAAACTCTGTCGCCAAATACATAAGGCTCACCGTCGGGAATGTATTCCCATGACGGAAGATATGGGTTGAATGCCTGTTTTTTCATAAGTGTTCCTCCAAAATATAATAATTACAATATATATTTTACTTGCCAATCACTCTTACGTCAATATCTTTAAGCCTGTTATCGCTTATATTCAGGCAATTTTCATTATCGTTCCATAAAAGCGTAGTGTAAAGGTAATCACCTTGCTCGTAGCCGTAGCCGTCGCCTGAGTCGGAATAGAAGCCGAATCTGCCATTAGCTCCCTTATAGACCTTAATATAGTCGATTTCGCTTTGTGCGGCAGTCGAGCCTTTGAACTGAGCCATGGGGATAATGGCACCTGCCTTTACAAACAGAGGAATTTTTGTAATGTCGGCATCAGCCTCGATCCACTGTCCTCCCGAATATTTTTCTTCAGTGTAGAAGTCGTACCACTCACCCTCGGGCAGATAAACCTTGCGTGTCTTGGGTGCGTTTTCAATGGGGGCGGAGTTAACGCCGTAATACATAGGCTCGGTAACAGGGCAGACCATTATGCTGTCGCCGAACATATACTGGTCTTTAATTTCACAGGCGGTCTTATCGAAAGGATAATCGAATGCTAAGAATCTTATCATAGATTCATCGTTAAGCCATGTTCTGCCTGCTAACGAATAAATATAAGGCATAAGCTCGTATCTTAAGCGGTTTACGCTTAAAATGGCATCGTAGAAGTCGGTACCCTCTTTATCGAAGTACCAAAGCTCGCGGCGGCAATCGGTGCCATGACCACGGAAAATGGGCAGAAATGCACCCCACTGATACCATCGTGTAAACAGTTCGACATAGCCAAGGTCGTTTGAGGTGTCGTCGTAGTCGCCCTTCCAGAACCATGAGTTAGCGTTTTTAATGAAGAATGAGCCTATGTCAACTGTCCAATAAGGCAAGCCGCTTGCGCTAAATCCAAGGCCCGTTGCAATCTGGCGGCGGTAAGTATCCCAGCTTGCTGAAATATCGCCCGACCAGAGCACCGTGCCCAAGCGCTGCTGACCTGTGTGTGCGCTTCGGGTAAGGTTGCAAACACGCTTATCGTTTGTAACGCTGCGCTGACCGTCATACATGGTAAGTGCGTGGTAGAATGAATAGGAGTTCATTTCCTCGTAAGGCAGGTGGTTGCTTACATCTTTGCAGTAAGTGTCAAAAAGCTTTGAAGGCTCGGGCTTTACGGAAACGTTCCATTCGGGAGTGAAGGGCTCGGAGCTATCGCACCACCAAGCGTCTACGCCGTTGGAGAAGAGACCCTTGTTTGCCTGATTCCAATACATTTCACGCGCATTGGGCGAATAAGCATTATAAACATTGGTTGCAGGAAGCATGAAGCCTGCGTTTTTGAGCTCTTTATAGTCGTCCGAGGTCTCGCCGGGATTAGCCCAGATTGAGAGCATGAAGCGGACATCCATATCGTGAAGCTTATCTGTCATTTCGTGAGGGGTGGGATAACGGGAAGCATCAAAATTCTTATCGCCCCACTTTGCGCCGTCCCACGATATCCAGTCCTGAACGATGCAGTCAAGACCGATGCCACGCTTGCGGTATTCGGCGGCAACATTTAAAACCTCTTCCTGAGTTTCGTAACGCTCCTGCGACTGCATGTAGCCAAATGCCCACTTAGGAAGCATTGCAGCCTTACCTGTTAAGAAGCGGTATTCTTTGATAGCGCCATCCATCGAGCCGCCGTTCATGAAGTAATAGTCGAGCTCGCTTGAAGCCTCGCTATAAATATAAGTGCCGTAAAGTGTATCGCTGAAGATAAGCGGGCTGTTGGTATCCACAAGTATGCCGTAGCCAAAGTTTGAAACAAAGACAGGGATTGCGATTTTGCGATTGGCTTGATGAACATAAACAGTCTGTCCACGCAGCGAACCAAAACCCTCTTCGTGCTGGCCAAGACCATAGATATACTCGCCTTCGCTGAATTTAAGGTTAAGGCGCGTGTGATAGCTTTCACCGGTGGCAGTGCGCTTAGCCTCCTGCACTACGTTCTTCTTGCCGTCGGCAGTCTGAATTTCTTCGACCTTGGCGCCCTCCTCTATCAAAGAATAAGTGGTGAAGCTATCAAGTTCTTTGCTTTCAAAGTCCTTTTCTGCTAAAAGAAGCTTATTAGAAGCATCGAAATATTTATAGCTGCCTGTTGATTTGTTGATCTCAACTGTAAGCTCGGGCATTTTTAAGATAACAGTCTTGTCAGAGTCTTCATATGACCAATCAGAGAATGGAGTTAAAGCGACAACAGTATCTTTGATTTTAGACGAGAAATCCTCGCGCGAGGTGTAGGTGACACGGACTGTGCGTGGATCTTTGGGCGTTATTCTGTGCTTGCCATGCAAAGATATTAAGATAAGTGAATCACCTTGGCGTGTAACCTCGGTTATCACACGGGATTTCCCTTTAAAAGCATATAACATTGGTGTATTCCTCCTTTTAGTGCTACTAATTTTATTATACAAAATATGCAAATTAACACAATGATTTTTTGTAACTTTTGATTGATTTATTATTGCAAAAAGCACCTTAAAGAGGATTGCATAAAAACAAGCGACCCTGCAAAACAGAGTCGCTTTATATATTATGTCAAGAAAAATGATGTCTATGGATTAGCAGCCGAAGCCGAAGAACTGGCAAAGAAGCTCCCAAATGGAGTTGCAGTTAAAGTTAAAATTGCACATCTTTTGTTTACCTCCTGTAAAATTTATTTGTCTCGCGAAGACAATATTATTATAACTTATTGGTAAGCAAATTGCAAATGCAATTGTTGCCATGGTAATTAATTTGGTAAGCCTTGCAAAAAAAGCGAACAGCAAATGCCGTCCGCCGATTTTATCTTTTTATCTTATCGCAGAATACTGTTATACGCTCTTGTCCGCTGTAGGTACAGGTGAATAAAGTCAAGTCATAAGCTCCAGAGGTCATTTCCTCAATAGCTGTGGCAGCCAAGACATCTTTAGCAATAACCTCGTAAGCGGTAACATTGCCCTTTATATCTACAAAGAGGACACTGTCACCCTCGGTAAGGTCAGAAAGTCTGCCAAAATGCCTTTTATAATTGTGCGCCATAAGCACTAAATCCTCACCCGTAACAGAACCGTAATAACGGCAGGGAGCAATCTTAAGGCTATCGTAATCCCAGTTCGACATTATCGGCAAATCGAGGCCAAGCTTAGGAATTGAAAGATAGCCTATGTAGCTGTGATCTTCAATTTCAAGCTCGCTCATAATTTCGCTTTCGGTCTCGGGCAAAACAGGAGGGAGGTCAAGATCTTCAAATCCCGGAGGGACTTCGTACTCTTGTTCAGGCTCAGCGGTTATGCTGTCTTCCTGCATTTTTTGAATCAACTGAGGTAAAAGTTCCTGAGCAGATTGCTCGGCGGCCGTTGCTTCGCGCTGATTATAAACAAAAAGCGAAAGAGCACCCAAAAGGAAAACCATGCCGACAGCCATGAAAATGTTACCGATTTTAGCCTTCATAAGAATCTTTCTTGCCTCCATAACGAAGCGACCAGCCGATTGAGAAAATCAGCAAGCCTGCTATTGCCAAAACAGGTACAGGCCAGTTAAGCTGACCGGTCTGAGGAAGCTTTGGCTCATCGGTAGAGTCGTCAGGGTCTTGGGGATCATCGTCGGGAATATCAGCATCAACCGTGTCCTCGTCACCGCTTGGTTCCTCGGGGTCGTAAGGGCCGTCCTCGGGGTCGTATGGATAATTGGGATCGTCGGGATCGTCGGGATCGTCGGGGTCATCGGGATCGTCAGGATCATCGGGATCGTCGGGATCATCAGGATTTTCCGGCAAATCCGGCCATTCGGGTGGAAGTGTAGGGTGAGTGTAGATCGGTACCTTTGAGTCGATTTCAATATCGTAGTTATAGCTTCCATAATAGCTTGATGGAACAACAACCAAGAAAGGAGTAATACCGCCAAAGCCTTCAGCCGCTGTGGGCTGGAAAACCAAGTAAATACCAAGCTCCAAATCCTCGAACGTTGCAATGCCTTTGTCATTAACAGGCTGAACAACTGCAGGAGTGAGGTTTGAAAGCTCATAAGCAGCTATTAAAAACGCAAGGCGTTCGGAGTATATATCATTTGAATTAAAAGAATCGGCGTATTCTTCAAGGCCGTTTGTCGGAACATATACATATTTTCCGTTGTTATCTGAAATGGTGGCAACATGATATAAAGCCAAGGAGCCACCGGGAACAGGAGTATCGCCGTAAGACATGCTGATGGTGACAGAGCCTTTACGCGATAAGTCTATATCTGCGGCGTAGGCGGTTATGCTTAAGCCAAACAGCAAAGCAATGACAATGATTAATGAAAATAATCTTCTCATGTTCCTTTCCTCCTATTTTTTCTTGGGTTTGGGCAATAATATGCAGAACAGTAAAATAAGCAACAACGGCGACGCAACAATCGGGGCGACAACAACCGGGTCGATCTGAATGGCATCGGCGGTGATGCGCACGACCTTTACCTCTTCGGGGTTTTCAATGCGTGTGCCGCGAACTAACATTCGGTGGCTGTTGATGCCGTAAGGCGTGCAGGTAACTAAGGTTACATGATCCTCGCCTTCGATAACGCTGAGCGCATCAACTTGGTTGGGTTCAACAATTAAAATTTGATCAATTTCGTAGGTTAAAAGGCGGTCGAGTACGGTGATGGAAAAAGTGTCGCCGACTGCAAGCTTGTCAAGATCGGTGAAAAGACGGGCAGAGGGTAATCCTCGGTGGGCGGAAAGCGCCGCGTGTGTGCCTGCACCGCCTATTGGCAGGGTCGTCCCCTCGAGATGGCCGACAGCAATTTGCAAAACACCCTCGGAAGTGCCGTGATAAATGGGAAGCTCGACATCGATAAGCGGAATGTTGATGTAACCGATTATGCCTGTGCCGCTGACATCAAGCGCCTCGTAATAACCCTCGACCTCGGAATGATACATTAAGGGATAGGCGATTTTTTTGATGCGGGAGTTATAATCCTCGGCGGCGGCAAAAAGGCTTGAATAGTCTTCCTCGGATAAATTTTCGAGCGCGGCATCGTAATTGGCGATGGCGTAAGACTGGTGAAGCGAGTTCCAATAATCGCTGAACGAGGGGTACAGAAGCAAGGACAGCCCAACGACAAGCACGATGAACAAAAAGATTGTTGAAAGATACTTTTTCATGGGGTTCTCCTTGCTTTTGCACGAGATGAGATGTGGGGATAAAAACTTTTACTCGGGGAGAGCGAAAAAGCTCTCCCCGAATGTGTGTGAATTATGTAGTGCCGAATTATTCTTCTTCAGCGCCGGACATTCTCTTCTTGGTTACCAAGAATACTACAGCTGCGATTGCCAAAACAGCACCGCTGATGTAGAAGATTGTGGTACCGATACCACCGGTCGAAGGAAGTTCAGAACCGGAGTTGTTAACTACCTTCTGAGACTTCATAAGGTTGCTATTGGTGTAGTTCTTGCTATCGATAGTAATGTTAACATCAGCAGCCTTGTTGTAACCAGCGGGAACAGTCTTTTCTACGAGAGTGTATGTACCGTTAGCCAAACCAACAAATTCAACTGCTGCAACGTCTTCTACAACTTCAGTTACATATTCAGTTGCATTAGCAATATCAGCTTCCCAAGATACTACGTTACCAGTAAGCTTGTAGTAATCGCCGTCAGCGTTCATAAGAACGAAGCCTGCGCCAGCAAGAGGCTGTTCGTTACCGTCAGTCTTAGTTACAGTGAACTTAGCATTGTAAACCTTAACTTCAGAAGGAGGTGTTGTGTTCGAACCATCGCCAGGGTCGTTACCGTATGTAAGCCAAGCAGTGTTCTTTTCAGGATCAGTATTCAAAGCTTCTTCTGTTATTGTTGCAGTATAAGTAATTGTAATTTGTGCATTCTTTGTTTTACTAGACAAATATTTTTCGGTGAATGTTACAGTAATGTCATCAGCATCAGTATCACGATCTTCATCAGTCTGATCATTATCAAGAACGATTGTGTAATCCTTGTCAGTACCTTCTACAAGATTAGCGCCATCATTAATAGTGATATCATTGTTATAAACAAGACCAGAAGTAAGTTCATCATGGAATACATAATTTGTAGCACCAGCGCCAACATTGATGGTAACGGTAAATGTTACAGTACTGCCAATCTGAGCAATTGCATTCTTACCATCTTCATCGAAGTCACCAGCAGTAGCACCTGTGATTTCCTTGTCAAGAATAGGAACGGTGTTCTTATCTTCAACACTAGCATTAGGAGTTGTACTGTCGACAGTTACAAGGGTACCAGTTGTAGTTGTGATGTAATAGTAACCGTAAGGCAAGTTATCAACGGTGAAAGAAGAATCATTTTTTTCTGTAGTAACGGTTGCAACTAACATATCATTTGTTACATAAGCCTTGATTGCTTCGATGTCAGCAGTAGACAATTCCGATGCGTTGTTAGGAGTAATATTACCTTCGTTATCTTTTGTTCCATAGAATACGTTACCAGCGGCATCTGTAACAAATCCTTTAGGAGCATCCGTTTTTCCACTGACCAACTTATAACTGATGTTAGTACCGTTGGCTTCAGCATCGAAAACCTTGTAAATCTTATAGGTGTCAGTATTTTCAGATACAGGAACAGTAACTGTGATGCTTGCTTTGTCAGTAGTATCAGTTACTACTTGGTCTATAGTTGCAGCGAATGCGGATGTTGTCATGGTGAGAACCATAACGAGTGCCAGCAAAATGCCGGCGAGTTTTTTAAAGTTTTTCATGTCATTTTTCCTTTCTGATTTATGTTTTTTGTAAATGCGCAAGTTAGTTAGCGTCAGGAGGACGCGTGATCCTCCTTTCCGCACTTAATTCTATTATACAACAGGACAGCAAAGATTGCAAGCAGCAATATACCGCCTGAGGCATACAAGTAAATTCCGGGTCCGCCGGTGCGAGGCAGCTCGAAGCCTCGAACATTGGTGAAGGTTACGTTTGCTCCACGGTCGATGTTGAAGCTAGCAGTTTTGCCCGAGTCTGAATAAACCCTAGTCTCGGTCTCGCTCGAGACTACTGCCCTGTAAGAGGTTGAACAACCGAGGTTGTTGGATTCTTTAACCTCGATATTCGACCAGAGGGGCACCATGAACTCGATGGATTGATTATGCTTAAGTTTGAAGGTGATGTAGCCTTCGCTATCGACCTCGTAACCCTTGAATTCGCTGAATACGGTGTCTTGGCCATCAACATTATAGTTGACTTTAAGCTTGAATTCAAATTCGCCCGAGGTATCGGTACCGACAACCTCTTTATAAATTACAAGCTTTGCCATGAACTTATTTACAAAGGCAAGAGCGGGCATATCGGTGCCTGTGCCTGTGTAATATTCACTGTTTTCATCGCCGTTTTTGAGGACTCTGACATTTTGAATGTTGCCATTACTTACCACAACCTCGACAATGTAGAAGGTTTCATCGTAAATGAAGTTACCGCCTGCATTGTATTCGGAAATTCTGTAGTAGAATGTGCCGTTATCTGTTTCGCTGTAACCAAGAACTACGTGATGATTAGCGCCGCTGTCGGACGTTTGAACGACCTCACTGCTCCAAGCGTTAACGCTTAGCAAGGTACTGTCGAGCGAAGCGGATTTAGTCCATTTGCCGTCTTCCCATGTTCCCTTTTCAACATCAAATCTGAATTCGGAAGCGGAGTTATTTGAGTTTCCGGGAATTTGTTTGCTGATGGGAATGCTTATTGAGTTAACGTTCTTAACATTGGTAACAGTGATTTGCACGGTATCGCCCTCGCCGATGATAACCTTACCATCGTTTTCACCGAGCTCGCTACCTATAGCGCCTTCTTCATAATCGTAAAGAATCGTTTCAGTGTAAGAAGGCGTGTAGTCTTGATCTGCGTTAAGCAGCTCGATAACCTCAACAAATGTGCCGGGGGCAATGCCGTTGATAACTGCGACCTCGCCTTTTTTAATTTGAATGATACCGTTAGCACCGACGTATCTGGTTTCAGTACCCACAGTGTAAGCTGTGCCCTGAGTTAAGGGAGTGAGCAATGCACGGGTAACGGTACCGCTGCCGACAAGCACCTGCATATCGAAGATTTCATTGGAATCTACGTCGCCATCCTTGGTGATCTTAAGTTCACCAAGCTTTGTAGTCATTACGTTTGTGACAACAACAGTGGTAGCCTTGTTACCGTCATCATTATCTAATGAGTTGAGTGCACCGGTCTGATAAACAACGTATTCTACACCGTTTATAGTTTCTGTTGCGGGACCTATGGGAGCAACAGCTTCGGTTTTGGTTGCACCGCAACCATTTGCTGTGCAAGTGTAAGTTGTAACGCCGTTATCAGTTACACCGGTGTCCCAGGTGTGGCCTGTTGCAGGAATTGTTTCTGTGTAAGTATCATTACACGAACAAGTGTAGGTTCTTACTCCCGATGCAATACACGTAGGTTCGGTTGTAACAGCGGTGGTGTAAGAATGTGTGTGTGATTCACCATTGGGATTGCAAATGGTGCAGTTTGTAACCCTGTTAGTTGAAGTGCAACGGATCTCGGCACCACACCGTGAACAACTACCCTTATGCTCAGTATCGCTTGCGTAGCTCCATACAGTGAAATCATGTGATTCAGTAGCAACATCCATATTGCATGAAGTGCAATAAACTCGATGTGTAGCGTCATCAACTTTATAATAGTTGCAATTAGTATGCTCACATTCATCCGCCAAGAGCAATGTACTATAGTAGTTAAGCAACATGGTTTGAGTATCTGTTACATTTTTAAGTACGCCTTCGGGTGTGCCGTCGGTTCTGTATTCGATCTTTCCGTACATGTCGTCAACATCGATAGGCATAAGCTCTTGAACTATGTAGTTTTCTTTATCAGCGTCAGAAAGTGTCGGGAATACAGCAGTTTGGCCTGCCTTAAGTGTGAAGATGCCGTTTGCATCAACTGAACCTCTGCCAACAAGAACACCGTTATTGTAGATATCAAAAGGAGTACCTACAGTAAAGAAGGGCTTGCTTGTGTCATTAGCATCAACTACACGGAAGGTGTAATCATTATCGGATTCGATATGGTTGCCTTCGCTATCAACCAGTTCCTTAGCGACCATAAGGTCATATTCAGGGATGGAAGGAAGGTTAAAACGGATACCGCAGTAAGAGATCGAACCGCCGCGCTCCATATAGAAGAACTTGAGGTTGTGGGTTGTGAAATCTTTGAAGGTGGTGTAATTGCCATTAGCATCCTTTTCAAAGTTTGCTTCCATATAAGCTTCATCTTTTACTTTTGCAAAGATTTCACCAAGGGTTGTATTTACTTTTCCACCATATTCGTTTGTTTGGTAATAAACCTCACCGGTAGCAAAATTGATATTACCATCCAAAGCTGCGTGACAGCCGCCTATATCAAGAACGAGGACATCATCGATGTAAACGAACACGTCATCGTCGCCGTGGAAGTCGAATACCATTGGGTTACCGTTAACCTTTGCATCTTCCGGAATAAAGAAGTCGTATTCGATATTCATACCGAACCAGAGGTCAGTTACGCCGTTAAGATAAGTGGTATCGGAGAGGCGACCATCTACGCTTGAGGGGACTTCATAATAAGCATCGCCTTCAACAGGGTGATCGTACATAACTAAGCTGTTGCCGTTTTCATCAACGATTGGGTTAAACGGGAGGAAATTAGATACATGGTCGGGCAATGACTCCATTGTGTTCAAACTGCCATCAGGCTGGTTAGGCTGACTTTCGGGACGAACAACAACGTCATACAAAACGAATTTATTCTCAGCTTCGTTGTACCAAGCAGCATTTGTATCGGAATAGTAGTAATAATAGCCGTCAGCATCCTGCTGGAAGAGGCCGCCGCCGTCGGTCATTGTTCCCTTGTGATAAGTACTACCTTCAGAGAAGAGATAATCTAATTCACGACCACCGTTATTAATGGTAACATATTGAACATCGTCGACCATTACCGGATTGCCACTAGAATCAACTTTTGGAGTACCATCACTGTTTGTGTCTTGCTTTTCTACAACGGTTTTAATCTGTGTAATAACAGGATAACCGTTACTGCCAATCGTACTGCTAATTATCGGGCGGTCAGAATCTCCGGAACTTGGTTCCAATTTACCATCTTCGGACTTTTCAGCTTCAGACCAGTTGTAGAATGCATAGTGCGGTTCAATCTGAGAGCCATCAGTTGTAGTAGCTGAAAGAATATAATCACTATTTACAGTAGGATCGTAGTTGAACACCTTAACGGTTGCATTGAGAGCAACTGAAGGAACGACATTAGGATTCGGTCTCCAGAGGAACTCGTAATCCTCGATAAGTTTTTTAATACGCTCTGCGCCGACAAAGTTCAACTGCAAAGCAGCGTCACTATCGGTGCTGGTATTAAGCACGTCGTAAGCAGCCTTTGCTTTTATCGCAATTTCGCGCAACTGGTCACGGTAATCACACTGTGCCTGGAAGTTGCCCTTTGCAGCTACTTCTGCTTCAAAGTCTTCGATATCGGGCATGCTGTCGATCATATCTCTGAGTTCGCAAACATCTTCATCAATAATATCAACTATAACAAAGTGATTGCCAAGATAAGAGGTGTCGTTAGAGGAAGAAGATATGAAGTTGTTACCACCGTTGTTGCCGCTAAGCTGAATATAATAATATTTTCCGTCAACCTTTGCACGGAGGCTGACAACGTTATCGGTAAAGACTACGTTATCTGCGGCGGTTACGTTGCACTTAACAACCTCGATAGGCTGTTTGGTTGTAGACAACGATAAACCGGTGGATGAAATGTTAAGGTAAAGACCGTCGTTGGGATTATCAATACTGCCGAAAACATTTGCACATTTAATGTAATAACTTCCTATATCTTCTGCAGCTTCAAATTCCCAAACGATTCTGTTGCCGGAAGAATCACCATTGGCGATATCGTCATCTTCAAATCTATACTCGCCATTTTCAGTATAGAATCTATCAAGGTCAGCGCCTATTAAGCCGTTGCCGCTGACGGTTGACGAGACGGCAGGATAGATAATAATATCGGAATTGGTTTCGTTGTTAACTGCAACGATTGCCGCAATCTGACCGTCGAGGTTGGTGACAAGATCGGTTTCAGCGGGGTCTCTTTCAAGCTTGTCATAAGTAGCTTGAGGCATTGTGAAGGAAACTTTGTGGAGTTCGAAATCACTGCACCAAAGCTGAACGCCAATGTTGGATATATCCTCAATTGTTAAGCCCTTTGCTTCAAGTTTGTCAACTAAATCCTTTACTTTAAGGCGTGTTTGATATTTGCCGCCATCAATAGGATCACAGTTAGGACCAACTTGAAGATTGTTTTCATCATCCCAAGCATTGAACTGGGTTTCCATTAACGGACCACCAGAAGACTTCTGAGAATAGCTGAACTCAATAATTAGCTCGATATCTTCGCCTGATTTTGCAGCTTCGGCAAGCATCTTAATATCATTAAGCGTGTAATCACCGATTTCTATGCCATTTACAGGAGCGCCTATACCGAAGCCGTCCCAAGTATTCACTAATCCAAGCGAATCGCCTTCTTCACTTTCGAAGAGGACGTCTTCAACGGTGGGAACGATAATCTCAAATTTATAGATAATATTGCCTCCACCATTAATGCCCAATTGCTTTAAATCGTTAATATCGTCAACGGCTTTATATGCTTCTAAAAGTGGTGCTACGTCAAACACAACTGTTTTATATTGTGTACCGCTTATTGATGTTACCTCAGGTGTCTGAGATGAAGTATTAACTAAATTCCATTTACCACCCTGCAATGAAACATCAAGATCAGCGTTACCGAAATAAGTAATCTTAATTTTTGCTCCAGGCAACTGCAGGAACTGTGCAATTTTTTGAATATCTTCTTGATTGTCCGACAACAAAGGGTACCAACCACTGTCGACTATAACGCCATCAGTTAATGGTATTGTTCCTTTACCGCCTATAGTAGAATTAACTAACTCATATTCTTGATCTTCATCGTCTTCAAATATAGTCGGTGCTTCTATCCAAGCTTTTGTAACACTAATAGTGTTGGACGTTTCGATATTGAAGTTGATAATATCAGCTTCATTACCGCCATTGCTAATGTATGCGTTGTATAGATCATTAAGCTTAATACTTGCAACACCAGAACCATTTTCGTAGATTACAGTGGGATTTACAATAAAGCTAGCGTTATTACTTCCGGATTTGTTAAACTGTGCTGTAAAAGTAGGCTGAACATCACCCGTGAACTCGAAATAAAAAACAGTATCGGGATTCTTAGCATATCCAACAAGTCCTTTGACATCTATATTCTTAAAGGAGCTGAAGTTTTCAAAGCCCGTAATTCCCGTATAAGAATAATCACCTTCGCCAAAGCCTTGTGCTCCTGCAACATTCAACGGATTAGGGTCGGAGTTTAGTACTAAGGAAAAATCGCCAGCACAAATTACCTCGCCCGGGGTGATTTCTACTTCTTCGCCGTTACCGTCTGCAGAGCCGCCGAATTTGGAACGCTCGGCTTCGTATTCGGCTAATGTACCATAATAAACGCCAACGTGGGTGAGGTTGAGATCAGCCTGATCTTTAAATTCTACATAGTTAGCAACAGTAACTGAATCTGATTCGGGAGAATTAGCTGTGTATTCAATGAAATATTCAAACTCACCAGATGCATTCATTGTTTGGACTGATGAAGCTCTTCTGTTTGAATAATCATTACATAACCATGTTCTGAACGTGCCGGGTGCGGTTCCCTTGATGTGGACAACAACTGTATTTTCGTTATTCGGATCATTAACAGTTACCTGCTCAGGCAACTTATACATGAAAATAGTATTGTTATCGGGAGCAACATCCTTTGTATCGGTTATATCAACTTCCAATATTTCGCAAGGATCGGCTTCGGTGCTTACCTCTACAACAGCGAACACAGAGAAGCCGGGGGTGCCAAAGGTTACAACGGTGTCGGTGGTCTCGATAATGCTTGAGTTAAGGGTATAAGTATCAACGCTGACAACTACCTGCTGTTCAACGTTAACGCCATCAAGTACAACGGGTGCACTTTCGTTTTCGTCATAGTGGAGGATAACGGTATCGGCGGCAGGGTTAACTTCGCCCTCGTTAAAGCGCATTGTAACCTGTGCGAAATCGCTTACGGGAATGTACTCCATTTCGGGAGTGTAGAAGCTGATATCGTAGAACTTGATCTGCGATACAGAGCCGTCAACTGCAGCCTGTGCCTGAGCTAACAGAGAGTAATAGTTTTCATCGAATACCTCGATGGGTGTTACGGTAAGAATTGCATTGCTGGGAACACCGCTGCTTTCGGGCAGTGTGACATCTACCTCTACAGTGCCGTCGAAGTAATCGAAATTGTAAGTAGTTTCTTCCTGCTTGGGCAAAGTGCCGTAGCCCATAATGGTGGGATCGCCGATAACGTATGTCATCTGTCCTACCTGATTGAGGCAGTCACCCTCGATAGTAATAATGGTGGCAGGTGTTGTCTCGGTAGCTGACGTTACCTGTGCAACAATGCCGACGCGGTCAGCAACTGCGTCACCGTCCAAATCGAAGAATACCAAATCGCCGTGAGTGGGAATGTATTCATCAGCTGAACGGTAAAGGTTCTGCCAGCCGGCAGAAAGGTCGTTGACCCATTCTTCGCAATTTTTGTTTAAAGTTATGCTTTCAACTTCGGCGTAGTTCAAGCAGAAGGAAGCAAACATTGCGCTCCAGTCATCATAAGGAATTCCGTACCACTGACCGTAACGGGTGTAACCGCAGGCAGTAACGCCGTCATCTAACACCTTATAATTAAGAGCACTTTCGGCATAGCCGAGCTGGCTTTGTGCGATTGCAACAACATCATCGGCCCAAACGCCTGTAAGTGAAACGTTTTCAAGAGTCTTTTCCCAATCCTCCTGAGTTTCGAGGTCAGCCTCGGGGTCGGAGAAGCAGGAAAGAATGTGAGAGTGTTCTTCGCCCTCACAGGTGAGAACCCAAGTGCCATAGCACAAATTGCTGTGGGTGTGTTCTTCATTTTCCTCAAGTGTGCAGGTGAGAGGCTGTTCCTTGGCTGCAAAGCATTCAGCACCGTGAACATGCTCCTGAGTTTCGAGGAAGGGGCAAACAAGGCTGCCGTTTTTATCATAACAATAGTTAATATCGTGAACGTGAGCTACATAATCAGCCAAACCGCAGATAATGCTGCCAAGCTCGTCATAGCAAGCTTCGGTGTGGGTGTGAACCAAAACATTTTCGGGTCGGCAGATAAGTTCGGTAGCCGGAATCTCGATATAACATTCATCTGCATGAATGTGCGAAGCGGTTTCGGGTATTAAGCAAACGAGGTTGCCAAGTTCATCAAAGCACTCAACACCGTGAGTATGAACAAAGGTTTCTTCTAATCCGCAAATAAGATTTCCGAGTTCATCGAAACAAACAACATCGTGAACGTGTGTAAGGGCTTCTTCAAGTGTGCAGATAAGCACCTTTTCAGAGGCGGGATATTCATAACACTCGGCTGTGTGAGAGTGAGGCACTCCCTCCTCTAAAGTGCAGATGAGAATTTTTTCTTCGGTAATCTCGTAGCAGCTGTCGGCGTGCATATGCTGAACAGTTTCTTCAAGTGTGCAAATAAGATTACCCAATTCGTCGAAACATTCGGTGCCATGAGTGTGAACCGAAGCTTCTTCCAATCCGCAAATGATGTTTCCGAGTTCATCATAGCAGATGGGACTGTGGGTGTGGGTAAATGTTTCTTCCAATCCGCAAACAAGATTTTTGGAGATCGTTACATGAATCATGTAACAAGAATCATCGTGGATATGTACATCACATTCGGCAACGCCGCAGGTTGCAACAGGTCTGACCTCGCTAACGCAGGTTTCATCATGAACATGCCAAATTGTTTCAAGCAAGGTGCAAACAAGGTTTCCGTTTGCATCATAGCAATCTTCGTTGTGGGTGTGACCGATGCAATCAGCCATGCCGCAGACGATGTTGCCAAGCTCGTCAAAGCATTCTGCCGTGTGGTTGTGAACGTTTATAGTATCAGGGGTACAAATCAAGTTGGCAGACACATCAAGCTGAGTGTAGCAATCTTCGGTATGAATATGTTCTTCGTGACCGCAGAATGTGGGTTGCTCCATTGTAAGGGCGGGAAGGATAAGCGCATAAGTTGTGCAGAAAACAACAACACACGCAAAAAAGCGAACAATTTTACGCCATATGCTGCGATGACGGTTGCGCTTAGTATATTGTTCTAAATTTTTAATGATATCTGACTGCATCTTGATTCTCCCCCCTTTCCTTAAATGAATAAATTCGGTTTGTCAAACTTGGAAGAAACAACAGTTAAAAAATGTATATAAGTTTTCAAAAAATTAGGTTTTAAAAAGCTGAATGCCTAAGCTGTTTTAAAACCGTGCCGAAAAAAGATATTTGCGAAAATGTTAGTAAATTCGTCCTAACAAAAATATGATATTAAAAATTTAACATATTTTTATTTACTCTGTCAATGTTTTAAAGGGTAAAAGTGTTTGTATAAATCAACGAAATATTCCAAAAAACTGCTAAAAATTTTAGAACCCTTGGGGAAATATACAATGCAAGCTTTTGAAACTATTTCCATGTATACAAATTATACAAAATGCATAAAATCAGCCGAATTAGGCTGTGTTTTATGACGGAAGGTTTGCTTATGTGTTGTAGTTTATTCAAATATTGAACAGATAATGCGCTGAATTTCTTAAAAAACTTATATTATATAAAATGTGCAATTCTATCACATTGTATAAACAGATAACAGACTTTGTGAATGTTATGCAAAGTTTATAAGCCAAGAGTATCAGTTTATCTCGCCCATTTCCTCGAACGGCCAAATGCGGAATACGATTTTACCGACTACTTGTTCCTCGGCTATACAGCCCATGGCTGTGTTTCGTGAGTCAACCGAGGTTGAACGGTGGTCGCCGATAACGAAGAAGCGTCCGTCAGGCACCTGGAAAGGAAGTTCAATATTGGTTTCGCCCAGCGCAAGTTCCTCAACATAAGGCTCGTCAAGCTTAACCTCGTTAACATAAACGGTGCCGTCTTCCTTAATGTCTACCCAGTCGCCCTGCTGGGCGATAACTCTTTTTACCAGAATCTTGTTATTGTAATAAAAGGCTATAACGTCGCCCGGCTCGAACTGGGATGTTTTGACCGAAACAATAATCTGTCCGTCCTGCAGGGTGGGAGTCATCGAACTGCCGTAAATCTGCAATACCGGCAACCACAAGGTTGCAACCAAAACAGCAACCGCAGCAACGGTAATTAAGGTATAAAGTGTGCTTTTTAATACTGTACGGTAACGGCTTTTGTATCTGACACGCTTGAGTTCTTTTTCTATCTGCTGTGCAGATGGCCTTTCAATAGTCTTGTTCTTTTTCATTAAAATCCGTCCTGTGCGTGGAATCAACTCAATTCTCTGAATCACTGTTCAGCGCAAGGTCGTTATCTTTTGGCTGTTCAGTATTCAACATTGCCTCTTTTAAATATGTATCTGCCTGCTTTTTTGCTTCTTCCAGCATAAGGTCGCATTTTTGCTTGGTTTCAAGCTCAATACGGTCACACGTTTCTTCTATTTGCTGACTGCGTTTTAAAACGTTATGCAAATACTGTTCACAAGCTGCCTGCGCAGATTCAAAAACACCGTTTAGCTTTAATGCAGCTTCCGCCAAAGAGCCGACAGGTTCAATAGCGATCGAACGGTCTTCAAGCTGCTTTTGGGCTGCTGCAAGCTGCTCACGCAGTTCGTCATTCTCTTTCGCGAGGTTCAGAAGCATTTCAAGCAAGTCTGCACGACGCAATTTCTTAAGTTGTTTTTCAGTCACGCAAATGCTCCTTACCGATTCATTAATCCATCATCATTTTTGGAATATTTGAAATCAAAACAGTGAAACCGAGGACAAAATGTGCTATAAAAGGGATACAAGTAACAGACCTGCCACAATTGTCCATTATTTCTGACATTAAACAGTATACCACTGAAATGATTATTAGTCAATATGCATAAAGGAAAAAATGTTGCGCTAAAGCATTTATTCATGGGCATTTGCTCACCTTTTCAATAGTTGATAAATCAACATCTTGCGGATGACTTTTGGTTAAAGTAATTATAAAAAATCAATCTTTGCCGTAATGAGCTTAAAGCAAGTAAAATTAGCCTTTAGTTAGATTACTGATAAAAACTGAACTGCAATGAAATTGCTTTACGTCAATAATTCAATATCGTTTATTCGGGTCTTTAACGGTTTTTGTCAAACCGAGAAAGAAAAATACATGGTTTTTGAAAATTTTTATTGAAATTTTACTGTAACGCCGATATAATATAATACACTATATTTTATTTCGGAGGATGGAATGAAATGAGCAAAAGGATTCTGGCAATAATTTTAGCCGCCGTTACGTCGATAACTGTATTAACGGCATGTGCAGATAACGGAGGTAATAACAGAGTGGCAGTAGTAGATTATAACAACACATATCAGGGTAATCCTTTTCTCCCTCTTTGGGAATATATACCCGACGGTGAGCCTTATGTTTTTGAGGACCCTGACAATCCTGGAAAATACCGTGTTTATATTTATGGCTCGCATGATATTCTTAAAACAGAATACTGCGGAAAAGATCTGGTCGTATGGTCGGCACCCGTTGAGGACCTCTCGGCGTGGAGAAACGACGGCGTTATTTTTGAGTGCTTTGTAGACGGAAAGGCTGACACTCTTTATGCTCCCGATATTGCGCTGGTTGAGGATAAAGACACAGGCGAAAAAACATATTACCTTTATCCTAACAATCAGGGTTGGGGCAGAAACACCATGGTGTGCAAATCCTCAAGACCTGACGGACCTTTTGAGGTCATCAACTGGATCGGTGAAAGCAAAACTCAGACCGCAGGCGTTTTGGGATTTGACCCTGCCGTTTATGTTGATGACAACGGTGAGGTTTATGGCTACTGGGGCTTCCAAAGCTCGTGGTGGGGCAAGCTTAGCAGTTTTAATATGTCGGAGCTTGATTTCGGCGAAACAAGCCACAAAAACATTCCCAGTTATGACCAGATGATGGCTGAGGACTATAATCCCGAAGAATACAACATTTATCAGGATAAAAACACAAAAAAATGGGGCTTCTTTGAGGCTTCCTCTATACGCAAGGTTGGTAATAAGTATGTATTCATATACAGCCGTAACGGTTTGCATGAAGAGCCTACCGGCAAAAACTACAGCCAGCTTGCTTATGGCTACAGCGACAGTCCCGAAGGTCCATGGAAGTGGGGCGGAATTATTGTTGATGCCGCAGGTGAAGTTATTCCCAACGGCGACGGCGGTTATTACAGAACATTTAACGGCGGCAACACCCACGGAAGCATCTGCGAAATTAACGGTCAGTGGTATGTTTTCTACCACAGAAATCTTCACACATATGCACGCCAGTCTATGGTTGAACCTATTGAGATCGAATGGGATGAAAAGCCTGTTTCGGAAGGCGGCAAGGTAAAGATTTCAACAGCAGAAGTAACCTCGAACGGATTTTACATAAACGGCCTTAATCCTTATGTTAAGCATTCGGCAGGCAATGTTTGCTATCTTACAGGCGGCTCAAGCATAGTTCCCGCATATACCGAGGATACCACTACCCTGCCTATTACCGACTTAAGAAGAGACTCGATTGCCGGCTTTAAGTATTTTAATTTTGATATTGAATCTTCCGGCGGCTCGACAAGCCTTGAAGTCGAGGTTGTTCCCAAGGGCGTTAACGGACGAATTGATGTTTATCTGCGTCCGATGTCAGCAGTTAACACGCCAAGTGAAAAGACCGACGGCGTTGTGACCTCGGTTGGTAAGGGCAGCTATATCATCGGTTCGTTCGAGCTGACCGAAGATATGCCGCAGGAGCTTACAACGCTTAGAATTGAAACTCCTGAGATTGATAAAGTTAACGGACAATGGGGTATATTCTTTGTGTTTGAAAGCAAGAGAAGCTATCCTATATGCGACTTCTATACGATGCAGTTTGTTGACAGCAATGAAGCAAGCTGACATACAACAAAAAATTCCACCTGTTTCAGGTGGAATTTTTTATCTTTTAAGTGTTTTGCTGTGGTTAAGATAAGCGAGGCGTGAAGCTTCGCCTGCCCAAAAGGCAGAGTGGAGCTTCGTGCCGAGCTGTGAAGCAGTGCGAAAAAATGAAGCAAGCCATTAGTCGCTTCAACATTAAATGCTTATTTTAAAACTATTGCTTTTTGTTGAGCTTGCAGGCAAAGCTCAGCAGCTTTGAATGCATGTGCCTGTGTCATGGCGTTTTCGGTGCGGTTAAGGCAGTCAAGAATCAGCTTGCCAAAGAACGGGAAGCCCGTTACGCCGCTTGCGTTGAAGTATTGCTCGCCTTTTTTGTTAACAAGAAAAACGTGATCGCCGTCAACCTTTTCGGAGCCGATGTTAATGTATTTGCGAATTTCGATATAACCCTCGGTTCCCAAAATAAAGGTTCTGCCGTCGCCCCACGTACGAAGTCCGTCGGGATTGAACCAGTCAACTCGGAAATAGTTGGCGGTTCCGTTTTTTCCTGTTATTGTGCAGTCACCGAAATCTTCAAGCTCGGGGTAATCGGGATGAGCATAGTTTGCAATTCTTGCCGACTGAACAGTTGCATCCTCTTCTCCTGCGAAGTGTAAATACTGCTCGATCTGGTGACTGCCGATATCGCACAGGATACCGCCGTATTTTTCTCTTTCAAAGAACCATGCAGGGCGGCTGGGAGCATTCAATCGGTGAGGGCCAAAGCCTGTTACACTTATAACCTTGCCTATCTCTCCCTGATCGATCATATATCCTGCCAAAATTGCGCCCTCTACATGAAGTCTTTCTGAGTAGTA
Source organism: Oscillospiraceae bacterium (assembly GCA_017472735.1). Classification (GTDB taxonomy): domain Bacteria; phylum Bacillota; class Clostridia; order Oscillospirales; family Ruminococcaceae; genus Faeciplasma. The sequence goes on from JAFUOD010000003.1 coordinate 147,002, forward strand.
TACCATATACTTGCGGGCGGTTTCTTTAACCATAGCCTTTGCGCTGTTAAGCTGTTCCATTGTGGTAAAGGGTGCTTTGTCGGTAAAGTAGTCCTTGCCTGCCGACATTGCGCGCAAGCCCAAAGCACAGCGTTCGCTTGTTATGGCGGCACCTGCAATAAGATTAGTTTCGGTGTCAGCCAAAGCTTCTTCCTCGCTTGCGGCGGGTCTTGCCTGAGGGTAAGCTTTTATGAAAGCTTCAACCTTTTTGGGGTCGGGGTCGTAAACATATTTTAAAGTTGCGCCTGCCTCTAAAAGACCGTTTGTCATGCCATAAATATGACCGTGATCGAGCCTTACGGCAGAAAAGACGAATTCACCGGGTTTAACCACGGGTTGGGGCTTGCCCTGAGGGGCATAGTTCATTCCGTCTGATTTGTTCATATATGCATACCTCTCTTACTTTTTATAATTACTGCCAAGGGTGATCTCACCGTTAAGCTCTATAACCGAAGCGGACTTTTCATAAAAATGAGGGACGTTTTTCATAATCCCCTCGACAGTGTAGAACGGGTGGGATTTGTCAAGCGGCAGGTCAATTGTCTGATTGGTTGCGCCTGAAGCATAAATTGCGGTTATAAGCTCGATAGTGCGCCTTCCGTCTTCGCCGCCGATTGAGGGGTCGGTATCGTTTTCGATGGCAAAGAGCATATCGGAAAGCTGTGCGATATGGCCCTCGTAAGGAAGCTCGGGCAGAGAATCTACATAATTTGAAATCTCAGCTTCAAGCTCTTTATTAACTACAGGGAAGCCGTTAGGCATTGCAGTCGATGCATGACAGTCAAAGGGCGCAGAGATTTTTGCTTTGTCGCACTGAAAAACGACCTTCTGCTCTTCTCCGTGATGGACAACAGAGGCGGTTATTTGTGCTAAAGCGTTAGGGTACTTAAGAATCGAAACGGATAAATCCTCTACCTCGGCGTTATCGTGTGCGGTGTTAGCCAAAACACTTGTTACCTTGTCGGGAAGTCCCATCATCCAGCAAAGCATATCGATATGATGAACAGCGTGATTAAGGGTGCAGCCGCCGCCTTCTTTCTCCCATGTTCCGCGCCACCAAAGATCATAATAACTGTGTCCGCGCCACCAAAGTGAATCGACCTGTGCGTGTCTTATCTCGCCTGCCAAGCCGCTTTCAAGAAGCTTTTTCAAATCTCTTATAGGCTTGCGGAAACGGTTTTGCGCAATGATCGAAAGCTTTTTGCCGCTTTCATCTCTTGCCTTAAGCATGGCATCACATTCTTCAAGCGATGCTGCCATGGGCTTTTCGCAAACAACGTTTTTGCCCGATTTAAGGCAGTTTATGCTTATTGACGCATGAACATAAGGCGGTGTGCAAACGTCAACAAGGTCGATATCGTTGCGGTCAAGAATATCTAAGTGATCCTCGTAAACATCGCAGGTGATACCGAACTCATCCATAAAACGCTTTGCTTTTCCGGGTACGATATCCACCAACGCAACGACCTCGCATCTGTGAGAAAGCTTTTTGTAGGCATCCATGTGGGCATGCGCAATGCTTCCTGTTCCGACAATCGCTACTCTAATCATAAATATCACGTCCTTGATTAAATGTATAATATTTTTATCAGTATATCTTAGCACAATTCGAGTGTCAATTGTAAAACAGCAATTGTTTATTGCGCAAAATCGGATAGGGAGATTTTAAAATATTTTTTATTAAACTTTTCTTGCAAATTGCTATAAAAATGATATAATGATATTATGTTTTTGGATTTTAGCAAATCTGAAAAACTGTATAAGTAATGAAACATTCGGCAATTTTGCCGAGGTTTATTCATATTACTTAAGAACACTATTGTTTTAGGAGGCTATTTAATTGAAAAAAGGACTTATTTTTTTAATTGCCGCTGTACTTGCATTTTCATCTTTGGTATTGGTAGGCTGCAGTAACAACGGTGATGTACCTGCAAACAACGATGTTTCGAACGAGGACACACCAAAAACACCTGAAAGGACACTTGATTTGATGAAAGACTTTACGCCCGAAATCACCTGCCCCAGTGTATATCAAGTTCAGAAGCTTGATGTTACATATGGCGAAATGATTAAAACCAAGTATTATTCGACAACATGTGAGAAGGACAGAAACGTTATTGTTTTGCTTCCTGCAGACTATGACGAGAAAAAGGAATACCCTGTGATGTATGTTCTTCACGGAATCTTCGGAGATGAGACCTCGATGATCGGCGACGGCAACAGCGGTATGCGTATTTTGCTTGGCAATCTTATGCATGAAGGTCTTGCCGAGGATATGATCGTTGTATTCCCCTATATGTATGCAAGCAAGACACAGGATGTTTGCACAGCTATTGACATTGCAAACGTTGAGGCTTATGATAACTTTGTAAACGACCTTGTTACAGACCTTATGCCTTTTATGAAGGAGAATTATTCTGTTGCCGAGGGTAAAGAAAACACCGCTATCATTGGCTTCTCGATGGGCGGCAGAGAATCGCTTGCGATCGGACTTCAGCAGCCCGACTTGTTTGGTTATGTCGGTGCTATTGCACCTGCACCCGGCCTCACCCCCGGCAAAGACTGGGCAATGGAACACCCCGGACAGTTTGAGGAAGATGAGCTTTTGTATGAAGAAGGCCACACGCCTTACTTCCTTATGGTTTGCAGCGGCGATAAAGACGGCACCGTAGGCACCTTCCCCAAGAGCTATCATGAGATTTTCACAAGAAACGAAGTTGAGCACGTTTGGTATGAGATCCCCGGTTCAGACCACGGCGAGCCTGCGATCAGCAGTGGTATTTATAACTTCTGCATAACTATTTTTAAGTGATAATAAAAGCACCCAAGAGGGTGCTTTTATTTACTGTGTATCTATCTCCACAACATGAAAAGGCTGCAAAGCGCAAAGCGTAGAGAATTCTTCGCATTCTCGGTCTTGCGTCGGTGAATCGGATAATCAAAGCCATCGGTGAAGCTGATGGTTTGCTCTGCCCCCGAAAGGAGCTGTTACCGACTTAGCCCTTAGAAGGGGCACTGAATTTATACACACGCACTGCAACTCGTGAACGGGTCTTAGGTATAGTTGCGAAAACTTTAAGCGGAGTTTTACTCTAACCGAGCTTGCGTAAAGCTCGCACAAATTCTTTTAGCCCCGCTCTTTTTCTTCCCTCGGCATAACCGAGGGAATTTTTTCACCTAAAGGCATTGAACAGAGTACCCGGAAATTCCGTGAGCGTAATCTCCGCAGGATCGCCTCACTTAGTACTTATATTTTTTTGCAATAATAAGACCAATGCCAAGAATCAGTACGGATACCGTTATCCATATCCATCCTACACTGCTTGAAGAAGCAGCTCCCATACTGCTGAAATCTCTGCTTGGCATCTGAATATTGCCATCAGAGGGACGGTTGCTTCCCTTAGATGAATCCGTGTTATTGAAACTGTCTGAATCGGTGGACGGTGTTGTTTCCGTTCTGTCAGACGATTGACCGGGGAAGTCTCCGTTGAAATCTACGGGTCTCTGCGAAGCGTCAAACCCTTCAGGCATTTGTGAGGGATCGAAACCTTCCGGCATTTCTCCCGTGAATCCCTCCGGAATATCGGAAGGCATACTATTGGACAGATTTTGGAACATTCCACCGGATGTGGCGGCAGAAGTGCCTTTCGCATCCAAAACCGATTCGGTGGAAGTGTCGGGAATTCCATGCATATTCGGTTCCCTTTCTCCTGTGTTATCGAAATTACTGCGTTTGCCGCCCATGTTCTGCATGCCTCCGCCTCGCATATTCATAGAACCCATGTCGGACAGGTTAAGATCGGACGCATCCGCATAGCTCATATCACTTGTGGTTTCGCCGTTTTCAAGCTGCATTGAGATGCTTTGAGAACGCAGACTGCAGAACTGACGCAGAGTTTCTACACCAAGCTCAAATTCTTCATAGGTGTAGAACGCCGTTGGATCTTTTTCTACATAGGATTTAATCAGATTATAAGCATTGTCAATTATGCCGTTAATATCTACAGTATTCAAGAATTCCGCAAAATACTGATGATACAGTTCTGTGTAGTTTTCATTTGATATGATCCAGTTCCACATGGGACGGTCTTCAGCGGAACCGCCGTCAATGGGAGAATCGATCGGCGTGTTGACAGTGCTTTGTGCATTGGAACCTTGAAATGTTCCGAACGCCAGATTATAGTCCCACGGGATCATAGCAAGCTGACCGTTTTCTTCATACAAATAATAATTGTGGATCATAGATCCGGTATAGCTGTCGCCGTTGCACACATAGTTATGAACGACAAAATAACGTATGACTTGCTCAATATCCACGACCGATTCGATCTGCTCGCCGTTTGACAGTTTTTCAAGGGATTCGATCAGACGGGTCTGGTCTGCCTCGGTGATATCTGTTTTTGCATTATTCCAGATATTGGAATAGCTGTCTATGTTGTCATCAACATATTGCAGTTTAACATCCGAGGAGCCCATGCCCATGCCGCCCATGCCGTCTCCGCCGAAACCATCTCGGTCAAAAGAAACATTACCCATGATTTCCTGCATAAGCGCCTGTATTGTTTTTTCATCCAAAGAGGAAAGCAAAGACCGGAACGTTTCCGTGGTAATATTCTCAAAATCAACGCCATCCAATAGCGACAGATCAATCTCCAATTTTTCAAAAGCGGCACGGAGCGTTTCCTCATCGACCCGGAAACTGAAATCTCCTCTGCCGCCAACGGTTGAGTTATCGCCGTTCCCGAAATCACCTTGTGCCATACCACCCGGCATTTGTGAAAAGCCGGCATCCCCCGCGTTATTCATAGCGCCGCCGAAGCCCCCTTGTGTCTGTGATGGATCCATATTACCCATATCAGGCATCTGCGGTGTTGCCGTGTTCTGATCGGAATTGCCGGAAGCATCCGTATTGCCCATGAAGTCATTCATATCAAAATCTTTGCCGTTCCCGCGTCCTCCGCCGAAGCTCATGCTGTCGGGCTTATACAAATCTCCGTAATCAGAGCCGTAATTGCGTTCAAGGAAGCTGTCCTCCACGCCTTCCACAGCCAGATACAGTCCCCAGTCCTCCCCGTTGACCGTGATATATACGAAACTGCAAAGCGGAGCTGCAGCACCGAGCTCGTTCATCATAGTGTAGGTCAGGTAGTCTTTCATCATGGTAGAGTCTTGGATAAGATTATTGAGACTCAGCTTATCCAGTCCGTGATAGGAAACAGAGCTGTCATACTGGTCAAATTCAATCTTGAAGCTGTACCGTTCACTGCCAAGAGAGGATACCGTAGAAAGCGAAGTGTTCCCCTTCCCTCTGATACCTACGTTTTTATAAGCTTCTCCATCAATCACCACATTGGCGGCATAATATTCCTCGCTTGTGGCGTTTGCAATAAATTCATTCCAATCGTTCATGACAATATCAATGGTATGAACACTTGTATTGTCAAACAATCGGTTCTCATACCCCATGGTATGTGCCATTACTTTGAGGCCGAGCGCACCGCCGTTCATAAAAAGAATGGTAACTGCCAGCATCAAAGCTGTTACTATCCATGCGATTTTATCGAAATGTTTACTTCCCGACATAGCTTACCCCATATAATCGCCGTTGTAGGAGACGATTACTGCGCTGTTTACACCGGGCATTTCGGAAAGAATGTTGATAAAATCGGTGTCGTCTTCCCTCAAACGAACTTCAATATTCATTTCAATTGCCCCTTTGACAGCAGATTTACTTTTGACGGTGGTGCGGGTTACATTCTTTGCAAGGAACTCCTTGGCTTTTACTTCTGCGTCATGATTTACACAGTTCAGCACGACCATATAAGGGTGCGTGTGGGATTTCTTGTTGACAAACACCAAGAGGATCAGGCCAATGCAAACACTGCCGATAATAGCAAGAGGGATCATACCTGCCGCAAGGATAATACCTGCACCGATCGACCAGAACAGAAACGCAATGTCAAGCGGTTCTTTGATGGCGGTACGGAAACGAACGATGGAAAGCGCACCGACCATACCGAGGGACAGCACAACGTTGGAGGTTACGGCAAGGATGACGGTCGAGGTGATCATGGTCAATGCAATCAGCGTTGTGCCAAAGCCTGCGGAATACATGACACCGCGGTAGGTTTTCTTATAGATAAGGAAGATGAACAGACCGATGCCGAAGGACAGGACAATGGTCAAAATCATGTCGAGAATGCTGATGGAAGCTACGTTTTCTAAAAAGCTGGATTTGAAAATATCGTTGAAATTCATTGTTTGGGTTACTCCTTTGTTAATTTTGTTTCTTAATCATACATGCGGCAAGCTGCATATTTTGAGAAGGCGGCACTATGTCTGCCGTCAAGCTGTACCGCATCCCGAATCACATCCGGAAGATAGTTGTCCCATTTCACTTCAAGAATACAGGGCGAATCCTTGATGGGGACGGTAACACAGTCCGGGTTCAAAAAATCCGTACAGCTCATGCCTGTTCGGATATCATAGTCCAATGTCACACGGACATTGCCGGGACCGAATATAAACGGCTCGCGGGTATAATCAACTATCACCTTTGCCGCCATTCCCTCATTTCGTATACGGGTATAAAAGCCGAGAACAACTTCATCCGTGCTTGATGCCATCCATCCGATGTCGCCGTTCGCAATCGCTAGCGCCTGCTCGGGTGTAAGCTTTGCAGAATCCTTATAGCCCAGACCGCCGTGTTTGAATTTGCGTTCCAAGTGGATAACGGAAGGGTCGTTGTTGTACAGACGAATCCTATATTTTTCACGGATATTTACCCCATCAAGCTTCTCTCGGAGAGCTTTATCGTCAAGATTGTCAAAATACAAACTGCGTATTTCATACTGTCCGTTTACTGCGTGAGTATCCGGTTTCATGACTGCTCGAAGTCTCTGACGCAGGATCAACATATCATGATTTGTGATTTCATGTTTTACTTCGTGTCTGAATTGCAAGCAGCATTCCTCCTTTCTTTGCCTATAATTATACGCTGTGAACCTATGAGAAACATTAGAAAAACCTTCCCATGTGTGAATGAACACGGGAAGGTTTGTGAATTTTTAATGAAATCTTCTTAAAAGCGTGCTGTGAATCGAATTCTGCCTTGTTTCACATATTCTGCCGTCAGTTTACCGCCAAAGGTCTCTGCAATAGCTCTCGCGGCAGAAAGCCCGATTCCGTAACCGGAAACAGTTGCACTCTGCGTTCTGGCATCATCTCCACGATAAAACCGCTCGAAGAGCCGTTCGGGATTTATCTTTTGCGACTGCTCACAGGAATTTTCCTCAACCAACCAAACATGATTGTTTTCATAAAGCAGTGAAAACAGGATAGTGCCTCCCTCCGGTGTATATTTTACTGCATTGTCGAGCAGAACTGTTATCATCTGCACGAAGGTATCCTTATGTATCTGCATATAAACACCTGACATAATATTTGTTGAGAATGATATTTGTCTGCTTGCCGCCGCGTCATCATACGGCGGAAGCATCAAGGTAATCAATTCGCTGATATTAACCGATTCTGTGGGAAGTTTCACTTCTTCATCCAGCTTGGAAAGTGTCAAAAGATTTGTCATCAGTGTGTTCAACCTTTGCGTTTGAAGCCGGATGTTATTGTTGTATTTGTTTTCGCCGTGAATCAACATCATGGCATCGTTGTTGGATTGAATGATCGCAAGCGGGGTTTTCAGTTCGTGACCGGCATTTGTAATAAATTGCTTCTGCTTTTCCATACCGGCAATAATAGGGCGGACGATTCTGTTAGACACGAGAATTGCAAACAACAAAATAGCAAGCCAACATACCAAAGCAATTGCGGATGAAACGATCAGAACTGTGATAAATGTATTTCGCTGACCGGAGGTATCCAAAAAGAAGATAAGTCTTTCTGTGCCGAAGGTTTTGACTTCATATTTGTAGCCGTCAATCCTTCCGGCGTTTTCATTTACTTGCTTTGCATATTGTTCGGCAGCTTCAGTGCTGACCGACGAAATCTGATCGATGTTGACATCAATCACACGGCCTTTCTCATCTGTGAGTACGATAAAGAAACGGGCTGATTTCATGATATCCATGTTCAACGGCGGTGCAAGCGGAGGCTGATTGTGAAAATCCATGTGCATAAACTTGCCATCGGCATTTACCAATGTATGAAGGACGTTATCTGACTGTCTTTCTAAGATCATCCAGTTGAATCCATTGATAGCACCAACCAAAACCAACAGAAGAATGGTAACCGCAGACATAGCAAAAACAACAAATTTTCTTCGTAAAATCCTCATCATAGCGGTATCTCCAATCGATAACCGACATTTCGTTTGGAAACGATCTCAACGCGGGAATCCATTGCCACCAATCTTTTCCGAAGGTATGAGATATACAGCCATACGCTGTTTATATCTGTCTCGGTATTATATCCCCATGCTTTCACAAGCAGATCTTCTGTTGACATATAGATAGTATGGTTTATCATCAGCTGTTCCATAAGACGATATTCCTGTTTGGGAAGAGCAAATTCTGTGCCTTTGCAGGACAATGTACCGGATTGTACATTCAAAGATAGATCGCCGAAGGAAAGAAGATCAGAATGAAATTCGTCCCGCCGACGCAGCATTGCACGAATTCTGGCAAGCAGCTCTCCCATATCAAAAGGCTTGGGCAGATAATCATCTGCACCGGTATCGAGTCCGCGGATACGATCCTCTACCTGCGTTTTTGCCGTCAGCAGCAGTACCGGTGTTCTGCATCCGTTACGGCGAAGATCGGCAAGGACTTCCAGCCCATCACGCTTTGGCATCATAATATCAAGAATGATTCCGTCATAATCACCGGATGTGGCATAATCATAGGCATCCGCACCATCATAAACGGCATCGACTATGTATTTATGAAAAGTAAGAATATCCACTACCGCTTCGGATAGTGAACGCTCATCTTCGGCATATAGCAGTTTCATGGCAGCCTCCTTGAAATCTAAATAACATTCCATATTAATTATATCATGTGAATGTGAAAATATCTTAAAAGACTCGTGTAGACACAGAAAATTATACAATATTGTATCAAACGAACCTTAGAAAAACATAAGAAACACAAAAAAGCCACGGCAACTTTTTTCAACTAAGTGTTGTCATGGCTTGCAATTAATCTAAAGGTCTGTATTCAGCTATTGCTTTCAAATATGCATTGTGCTTTATATAATTCACCTAAAAAGAATTATACCACACTTTTTTCTAACTGCCTCAGCTTATATTGAATTTGCACTGCTGTAAGCAAAGAAAGACTTAAAATGAAACAAGGAGCTACTAATTCTTTTAAGTGAACAATTGACCAAATATGATGGTTTTATTTACGAATATGATTGGGCATCCAGCAGAATCGATTATATGAAAGCACGCGTTACCGCCGATGAAGCACTGACGAATTATCAGCGACAGATTGAGATTTGGCTGAATGAGTAAATTATTCATCATGCCTGTCCCCAAAAGCTCCGTTTCGGTGATATATGGGTAAAGGAGGAATATCTATGAAAAGCCTATTCTCACTCATCATTGCCATTGTACTTGTTACCGGCTTAATGTCAGGCTGTACTTTAACAGGCGATAAGCCGTTCAGCAACTACACCGAAGTCTGCAATACCGAAGAGTATTACGAGCGCCCGTTGTCTTTGCCGGTAGGCTTCCAAAACTTTTCTATGGGCAGGTATATGGACTTTTACGCTTCGTATAACGGCTCGGTTTGCAAATTCTTAGACACAGGAGAATTAAGGATAACCTACGAAGACACTCTCGGCTTTAGTGCGCCGTATTATTATGACGGCTACATATACGCCGTTTCAAACGGCTGTCTTTACAAAATCAATAGCGGCTTAAAGGGTGGCATGGCTCAAATTGGCGAAAAAATGGACGGAACAGGCGCAAACTGCGTGGTAGTCAACAACAGCTTCGCTCTTATTACTCTGCATCATTACAATGAAAACAACAAGTTCTCACTCAAATTAATGCGTGTTGACCTTGCAACAGGTGAAGCGATGGAACTCGACCTTGGCACAGAACAGCATATCTATTGCTCTGCAGGCGGCGTGATGTATGTATATACCAAAGAGATTGTTGACCGTGAAGAAGTGTACTCTCTTTACGAGATACCGACAGATGGCGAACCTATCTACCTCTGCGATATGACCGATGTTGGTGCTACTCCTCGCTTTGTTCTTGAAAATGGGTACTTCTATTACGCCGATATAAGCGGTAACCTTTGTGCAAAGTCAATGGCAACCGGAGAAACCAAAATCTGCGTTTTAAATGCAGGGATATATGAGTTGGGAGATTACAATGAAACCGGTATGGTATTCTATCAAGGAAATGTTGTTTTCTATAATTTTAATACGGGATGCATTGAGTCTGCATATATACCTGACTTCGGAACAGGCGGCAGAAAATTTGTCACCATTGCAGCTTCCGAGTCTGACAGCGTATCTCATATAAACATGTCTGCACTGTCGGGTCTTGCTGAGGATTTAACGATCAGTTATAGCACCTTTAGCGAGGATGAGATAATAGTGAAGCTTTTGGCAGGCGACAGCGATGTTGATGTCTATTTCATTTCGGCATCAACCGCAAAAACTCTTTTAGATAAGAACATATACTCGCCCATAGAGTCGGATATTGTAAAAAGTTTTAATAACAGTTGTTTTGATTATCTTGCCGAATACTGCCTGTCCGAAAACGGAGAAACTGCACTAATGCCGATTTCCAATTACGTATACGGCGTTGTATATCCTCTTGAAGCGCAAGAAGAAGCGGGCTTTGAAAGAGAAGATCTTATGTATTACGACAGCTTTATGGATGTAGCTAAAAACCACGGTACTGACAGACATGTTTTTCAGTATGGAGAGATAATATATAATTGTGTACATATGCAGTATGCCGAGTATTACTGCGACTTTGAAAACGGAGAATTTGACTTTACAACAGATCTGTATAAACGTCTTTTTGCTGAACTGTGGGATTACACCGATTATGAGAACCAACGACACAGCGTTTTCACACACCCCAATTACATTGATGATGAGCGCTACCCCAAGCAAACGGATGCTTTAGGAAAGACAATACCGTTCGGAACTATTCAATACTTCCCCGAAGCAACGCTCCTCAGTACAGGCTTTTTCACCTACCACAATTATTCATCTGACTGTCCTACATTTGCTGATGAGTGGCGAGCTGTTCCTATGCCGAGGATTTCAGAAAAGGTAGATGGAAATTATGTTAAGGTCAAGTTTGCTTACATAAATCCATACAGCCCCAAAAAAGAAGCGGCTGAAAAGGCGCTTGAAGCAATTGCCGAGAATTATATGAAAATACGAGGCGGTCAGGCGGTATATTCGTTCCTGCTTGAGGATAAATCTGCTTATTCGAGCGACTATTACCCTGAATCACAAGTGTTTAATGACTTTTACGACATTGCAGCCGATGGATTCATTTTCGGCTATGATTGCGGCTATCCCGAAAGAAGCAATTACGCAAAAGGCCTTGTCAGCCTTGAGGATGAACTGAGCGATTATCAAAGACAAGTCGAAATACGATTGAATGAGTAATAAAAAGCCACAGACCTGTCAACCAAATAATATATAATCGTGCATACCTAAGATTTCTCGGCAGAGACGGCCTCGGCAAAAACGAGAAACAGCCTTCACCGAGCTTGATGAAAACAACATTGCCGCAACCGAATGCGATCGTAACGGCAGCGCTTTACGACAAGGCGCAGACCTTTCCTCTGCCCGATATGTACGGCAAGAATCTGACCTTCAAGACCAGCGGTGTTGACTGCTGTGACTGTGAGGAGAAGCTGAAGGTATTGGTTGCAGAGATGAAAGAGGAACTGGGGATAGATAGGTCAGAATTTGAGATGCTGTAAGCAAAGAAAAGGCCCCGGCTATTGCCGAGGTCTTTGTTTTGTATGGCGTGGGTGTTCATAATGAAAGTCAAGAATGACCTTTGTGCCAATACGGTATGATGATTATAAAAACAGCACGAGATGGCGGAATTATTCAAAGCATTTTGAATATTTGGGATTGTTGTGAATCTCATCAACGATATTTTTCTGATAGTTTTTGAGTTCCTTTTTCCAAAAATCATCTCCAATGGGAGCAAGATCACCTTTTACTATATGTGGTAAATTCGATATCAATGGTGCTGTGTATTGATATTCGCTCTCATTGTATATACGTCGATACTCCTCACAATGATCAAATCCTTTATCAAAGTAGTAAAGGATCTTCTCTGTACTGCCGCTGTTATCCATTTCATAACCGGCTAAAGTCAAATACATAGAGCCGATTTCCCAGTGCCATCTTCCGCATTTGCCGTCAATAAATATCGTTTCGTACACATTTATGACCGACAACAAGATTTTCCTTCCGTATTCCGAAGCAGATACGGCAGGGCGCAAGGCAACAGATTCAGAGACGGCAAAATGAAGATTTGACAGTAGCGCCATCATTCGTTCCCCTTGATATCTTGCTTTTTCCTCTCCGACAGTTGCCAAAGGCAGCAGCACTTCTTTGCAAATGACAAGTGCATTTTGATCGTTGGCGAGCGCTTTCGCTTTTTCATATGCCCCCATTCTGCAATAAAGCGGAGTTATTTGACGAATGGCGATTTCACGGTCTTCCGAAGATGGATTTGATCTTAATAGCTTTTCATAAACGCGAACAGCTTCTTGCCAATAAATATTTTGGGAGTTGTATTGGGTATCATCTTCTATAATACCGCAGGAATCATCGAAATGCCCTTTGGCTCCGTATTTATTCCATCCCCACATATGAAGTGCCTGGGCGAGCTTCAAAAGAATTTTGGGCTCGTTTGGAAATTCCTCCGAAGCTGCACGGAGCATATTGACACATTCTTCAACATCTTCTGTCAAACTTCCTTGATACATTGTAAAGCCTTGTTTGGTAAGGATCTTGGTAGCCTTTTCAAGGATCGTTTTGATCTTTTCTTCTCGTTTATCGTGATATCCAAATAGCTCGTCAATCGAAACGTGGAAGTAATTTGCGATAGCAGGGATCATCTCCATATCGGGATAACTACCGCCCGACTCCCAGCGTGATACAGCCTGTGCGGTTATGCCAAGCGCTTCCGCAAGAGTATCCTGTGTACGCCCATCGCGTTGGCGCAATTCTCTGATTTTAGTACCTAAAATGAGTTGCATAAATGTTCCTCCAAAAAATAGTTATCACCGGTGTGATCATATTATAGCACACATTTATATCAAAACAATTATCAAATAGTTGTTTATGACTCAACCAATGTTTGATTTTGTCAACGTATAAATTTAGAACCGAAAGCAAGTGACAAAATGAACACCAGTTGACTCGAAAGCGGCGGACTTCATCCTACACTGTAGCAAGCATAGCAAACGTGGCTGCACCAGCTTGCCGTCTTTGCACGCAAAGAAATACCCTCGTTTACAAACCGGAAAATAAAAAATCGAGTGTCCATAACTCAAGTCCGTTATGGGCACTCGATATGGTCTGAGTGAAAAACAAACCGAGCGAAGCTCGCTTTGTTTGGACGTTGAACAATTTTGCGCCAGCATTTTGTCTAATGCACAACAGTGCGAAGCGCAAAATCAGCAAATCCTTACGGATTTGCGGTCCTGCGTCGGTAAATCGGATAACACAAAACAAAAGCCGCCCTATAGTCGACGAGTGACGGGACTGTTGAACAATTTTGCGCCAACATTTTGCCTAATGCGCTACGTTGTGAAGCGCAAAATCAGCAAATCCTAACGGATTTGCGGCCCTGCGTCGGTAAATCGGATAATACAAAAACAAAAGCCGCCCTTTTGGACGGCTTTTGTTTTGTATGGTCTGAGTGACGGGACTTGAACCCACGGCCTCTACCACCCCAAGGTAGCGCTCTACCAAGCTGAGCTACACCCAGATTCACAACGTTTTGTATTATAACATACTCTTTATGAAAAAGCAAGAGATTTTTAGAAAAAAAGTTCTAAAAAATACAAAAATTATTTGTGCGGTTTCACGAACAAATAACGTCAAAAAACACATCGGGTATATTTGATTTATTTTAAAAGTTGTGGTACAATTATATCATTAATATTTCTAAGCGAGGTTCATCTTATGAACATAATTATTGTTGGCGGAGGCAAGGTAGGAATAAGCCTGACTTCCCTTTTATCTAACGAGGGGCACAACGTAACCATTATTGACACGATGCCCAAGTTGATTGAAAACATTGTTAACGACTATGACGTTATTGGATATTGCGGAAACGGCGCTGCTTTTACTGTTCAGGCGGAGGCAGGCGTTTCTAAGTGCGACATTTTTATTGCTGTTACAGGTTCGGATGAGCTTAACATCATGAGCTGCATTGTTGCGGAAAAGCTTGGTGCAAAGCACTCGGTAGCAAGAGTCAGAGACCCCGAGTATTCACACCAGACAGAATTTATGAGAAACAAGCTTGGTATAGATATGATAATAAATCCCGAGCTTGAAGCTGCAAACGAAATTTCTCGAATTGTAGAGTTCCCTGCCGCCACAAAAATTGAGAGTTTTGCCAAAAGCCGTGTTGAGCTTTGCGAGATAACCATTTCGCAGGACAGCGTTTTGAACGAAATGCCCTTGTTCGAACTTAGAAAAAAGCTTAATGTTGCAATGCTTATCTGTGCTGTTCAGCGAGGAGACGAGTTGTTTATTCCAAAAGGCAACTTTGTTTTAAAGGCCGGCGACAGAATTCACTTTACCGCTTCGAGAAGTGAGCTTGGCAAGATATTCAGACTGCTTGGAATGCAGAAGAAAAAGATAAAGTCGGCGCTTATTGTGGGCGGCAGCAGAACTTCTTACTACCTCTGCCAAAGGCTTGCAACCGCAGGAATTAAAGTTAAGCTTATTGAAAGCGACCCTGCGCGTGCCTCGCGCCTTGAAGCTGAGCTTGACGGCATTACCGTAATTTGCGGTGACGGCACAGATACCGATATACTTAACGAAGAAGGACTTGCTAACTTTGACGCCTCGGTGGCTTTAACAGACATTGACGAAGAAAACCTTATTATGTCGATGTATGCAAACAAGCTTGGCGTTGAAAAGACCATTTGCAAAATTAACCGCACAGCGCTTTTGGGTATGTTCTCATCGGTGGTGGCAAATTGCAGTATAATTTCGCCGAAGGATTTAACTGCAGGAATGATTTTAAGATATGCAAGGGCGGTTAACAACCTTGACGGCAGCAGAATTAAAACGCTTTACAGAATTGTTGAGGGCATGGCTGAAGCGCTTGAGTTTATTTCAGCAGACAACTGCAGTCTTAACGGCAAGCCTTTAAAGGATTTGAAGCTTAAGCCAAATATGCTTATTGCTTGCGTAACCCATGGCAACACGGTCCTTATTCCCGACGGTAACACTGTTATCTCGGCCGGAGACAGCGTTATTGTTATTACAAGCGCCGACCACGCCGTGAGCGACCTTAACGAAATCTTGCTTTAAGGGAATTTGACTTATGAATTACAGAATGCTTTTTTACATATTGGGAAGGATTTTGGGCACCGAAGCTATACTTATGATTCTGCCGCTTATTTGCGCTGTCATTTATAAAGAAAACCTTTTGCCCTTTATAATTCCTATATTGATTTTAGCGGCAATTGCCGCAGTGCTTTCGTTTAAAAAGCCAAAGGAGACGACCATCAGCTCTCGTGAGGGCTTTATGTGCGTGGCACTTGCATGGATACTTCTTTCGGTATTCGGAGCGCTCCCCTTTGTTATAAGCGGTGATATTCCCGACTATGTCGATGCTTTCTTTGAAACGGTTTCGGGCTTTACAACAACCGGCGCTTCTATATTGACAGATGTCGAATCCTTGGGTCGCGGTGTTATGTTCTGGCGAAGCTTTACCCACTGGGTAGGAGGCATGGGCGTTTTGGTGTTTGTTTTGGCAATTATGCCTAAATCGGACATTAAGGGCACGAAATATATGCACTTGATGAGGGCGGAGGTTCCCGGCCCGACTGTTGGAAAGCTCGTTCCGAAGATTTCTGAGACTGCAAGAGTTATGTATGGAATATACATAGTTTTAACCGTTGTGGTTATCGCTCTGCTTCTGGCAGGCGGTATGACGTTGTTTGACGCAACTACCCATGCATTCGGCACTGCCGGAACAGGCGGTTTTGGAATTAAGAATGATTCGCTTGCAAGCTATTCGCCTTATTGCCAGTATGTGATAGGTATATTCATGGTGGTGTTCGGCGTTAACTTCAACCTCTATTATTTCCTGTTGATAGGTCAGTTCAGCAAGGCGTTTAAAAACGAGGAGCTTTGGTGCTATTTAGGTATTGTGGCTGTTTCAACAACTATCATTACCGTTAACATTTTCTCTACTTACGGCACGCTTAGCGAAAGCTTCAGGCATTCTTTCCTGCAGGTAACCTCGATAATTTCCACCTCAGGCTTTTCTACGGTCGACTTTAACACATGGCCTGTCCTTTCTAAGGTCGTTCTTGTTTTGCTGATGTTCAGCGGCGCCTCTGCAGGCTCTACGGCAGGCGGCATTAAGGTAGGACGAATTCTCCTTTTGTTCAAAAATGCCAGAAGAGAAGTACATTATATATTGCATCCGCGTTCTGTGCGTTCCGTTAAGATCGACGGAGGAGCCGTTGACAGCGACACAATAAGAGGAACTACCTCTTATATAATAATGTACATCGGAATTTTTGTGACAAGCTTACTGTTGCTAACGATATTCGATGGGGTTGACATGGTTTCGGGATTCACTGCGGTTGCCACAGCGTTCAACAACGTAGGCCCTGCTCTTGAGAAATTCGGGCCGGCAAGCAACTTTTCATCATTATCGCAGATTTCTAAGTTGCTTTTAAGCTTTGATATGCTTGCGGGACGACTTGAGATATTCCCCATTTTAATTCTTTTGTCGCCGTCATCTTGGAAAAAATCCTCGTAAATAAAAAACTACAGCTCTTAAGCAAAATGCCTAAGAGCTGTTTTTGTGTTTGTTATTTTTCAAAGAATGCGACTGCAACTGCACCGGGGCCAACGTGGGTGCCGATGGCACAGCCCACGGTTGCAACAGGCAGGTTTTGGGTTTGGTGTTGCCAAAGGTCGGCGCTGTCTTCGATATATTTTTGAAGCAAAGTGTCACTTAAGCCGCTGTAAGCCAAGCAAAGGGGCTTTGAGAAGTCAATTCCTCGCTGAAGGACAAGCTCTCGCAGAAGGTTGTTGCCCTGACGTGAACCGCGAGCCTTGCCGACAAGAACGACTTCGCCGTCGGCAACGGTAACAACAGGCTTAATTGAAAGCATGGTGCCTGCAAATGCAACTGCTTTAGAGATTCTTCCGCCCTTTTTAAGATATTCTAAGGTGTCTAAAAGTGCCAAAAGGCGAATCTTTTTCTTTTCCTCGTTTAAAACGGCAGCAATTTCGTGAATGTTCTTGCCCTCGTCACGCATGGCAGTGGCAAGCTGAACCAAGACTCTTATTCCAAGTGTGGCGTTTAAGCTATCGACAACTTCTACCCTGTTGCCAAAATTCTCTGCAGCAATGCAAGCGCTTTGATATGTACCCGAAAGTTTGCTTGAAAGCGTGATTATAAGCACATCATTTCCTGCTTCGATTGCAGATGTGATCGCTGCTTCGTAAGCCGCCGGAGTGATTTGACAGGTTGTGGGTAGTGTATCTGATTCGATGAGCTTTTCGTAAAAATCTTTGTGCGTAAGGTTTACGGCGTCCTCAAACTCATCATCACCAAAAACTACCTTTAGCGGCAAATGAGTGATACCAAGTTCTTTCGCCTCATTTGGCAAAATGTCAGAGCCGGAATCGACAATGATTTGAAGTGACATGGTTAGATTTTCTCCTTTGTCTTTGAGCGTAGATTATTTGAAATTATGTCAAGCGCATTATAAAAAGTCTCGCGCTCATAGTCGGTCAAGCCGTCTCCGCCCAATCCTACCCATTGTTCAATAAGCGAAACGACATTTTTGGCAAGCTCCTCTCCGTTCGGGGTGAGAGTTACAAGCGAGCGGTATTTCTTTTTGTTTTCGGCGCTGACTGAGCTTGTATAGCCTTTTTCCTCAAGCTCGGAAAGAGTGCGTGAGATAGCGGCTTTATCCTCCTCGCAAAGGGTGCAAAGCTGAGAAGCCGTTAAACCATTCGGGTTGCGATGAAGGTAAAAAACACACATTGCATGTGTACCCTTAAGTCCAAGCTCGGTCATCTCGATAGATTTGATTTTTTGAATGTATTTGTAACAAACAGTTATTCCGTTTATAAAATTTTCGAAACGGTTTACCATAAGTACATCTCCCTTAAAATTCATGTCGAATACTATTATACACAAAGATGTTGATTTGTCAACATCTTTTAGATAATTAGTTAACTATATTTACAGTCGATTGACAAAAGAAAGCCGATGAAGTAAAATAAAAGGGTTAATGTATAAGACTTTAAGGAGGAAAACCAAACAATGTTAAAAAGACTTTTGCGGTGTATCGGCGAATATAAAAAGCCGGCAATTTTAACACCGCTGTTTATGATTGGTGAAGTGGCGATAGACTGCCTTATACCTTTTATGATAGCTAACCTTATTAATCAGATAAAAGCAGGCTGTGAGATCAGCCAAATAATAAGAATCGGCGTTATACTTTTGATCATGGCGCTGTTTTCGCTTTTGTTCGGCGGACTTGCAGGCTTTACGGCTTCGAAAGCTGCAGCAGGCTTTGCAAAGAACCTAAGACACAAGCTTTATGAAAGAATTCAGGCATTTTCGTTTGAGAATATCGATAAGTTCTCAACAGCCTCGTTGGTAACAAGAATGACAACAGACGTTGCGAACGTGCAGATGTCGTTTATGATGGTAATACGTTCGGCAATAAGAAGCCCGCTTATGTTCATTTTCTCGATTATAATGTCGTTTTACATGGGCGGACCGCTTGCGGCATCGTTTGTTATTGTTGTTCCGATTCTTATATTCGGGCTTTTGATGGTTGCAAAAAAAGCCATGCCCTCGTTTAGAGCAGTGTTTAAAAAATATGACAAGTTAAACGAATCGATTGAAGAAAACGTTATGGCAATGCGTGTTGTTAAGGGCTTTGTAAGAGAAGACTATGAAAAAGAAAAGTTTGGCAAGGCGAGCGACAACATAAGACGTGATTTTACAAGAGCCGAGCGAATTGTTGCGCTTAACAACCCTATAATGCAGTTCTGCACCTATTTTAACATGATCTTTGTTATGCTTGTAGGCTCGCAGATTATTGTTACAACAAGCGGTGCCGACATTGATGTAGGTCAGCTTTCGGCAATGCTTACATATGGTATGCAGATTTTAATGTCGCTTATGATGCTTTCGATGATTTATGTTATGCTTACCATGTCGCACGAGTCGATGAGAAGAATTGACGAGGTTTTGTGCGAGGAATCGGCACTTAAGAACCCCGAAAACCCTGTTTATGATGTAAAAGACGGTTCGGTTGACTTTAAAGATGTAAGCTTTAAATATTCGGCAGAGGCTGAAAAGTATGCGCTTTATGATATTGACTTGCACATAAACTCGGGAGAGACTGTTGGCATTATAGGCGGTACAGGCTCGAGTAAATCGACACTTGTTCAGCTTATTTCACGACTTTATGATACAACTGTAGGCGAAGTGAGCGTTGGTGGGATCAACGTTAAGGACTATGACCTTAACACGCTTAGAAACGCAGTTGCGGTGGTTTTGCAAAAGAACGTTTTGTTCTCGGGAACAATTAAGGAAAACCTGCGTTGGGGCAACAACGAAGCAAGCGATGACGAGCTTGTTAATGCCTGCAAGCTGGCACAGGCGCATGATTTTATAAGCGCCTTCCCCGATGGTTACGACACGATGATCGAACAGGGCGGAACAAACGTCTCGGGCGGACAAAAGCAAAGGCTTTGCATTGCCCGTGCGCTTTTGAAAAAGCCGAAGATACTTATTCTGGACGACTCGACAAGTGCTGTTGACACTAAAACTGACGCACTTATAAGACAGGGCTTTGAAAAGTATATCCCCTCGACGACAAAAATTATTATTGCACAGAGAATTTCATCGGTTGAGCATGCCGATAAGATCATTGTTATGGACAACGGCAAGATAATTAACGTTGGCACACACGATGAACTTATTAAAAGCAGCGACATTTACCGCGAGGTTTATGAACAGCAGACAAGAGGAGGTGCCGACAATGAGTAATGTTAACGAAGTCACCAAAAAGCCTCGAATGGATAAAGAAAAAAGGCGCTCGCTGATGAGAGTTATTAAAATGTTATGGCAGGCATACCCTGTTTTGGTGCCTTTAACGGCGGCATGCATTTTGTTCTCGTCACTTGTTTCGGCGGCACCTGCTTTGTTTAACCAGCAGATAATTGCTGTTATTGAAAAGTGGTATGTAAGCGGCGACTGGGCCTCGGCTAAGGCTGAGATTTTGCCGCTTATCGGTGTTCTGATAGTTTTGTATATTTTATCGCTGGCTTCGATGTTTACTTATAATCAGCTTATGGCTTACATCACCCAAGGCTTTTTAAGCAAAATGCGCGAAGCAATGTTTAACAAAATGCAGGATCTGCCGATAAAGTATTTCGACACTAACCGCCACGGCGACATTATGAGCCATTACACCAACGATATTGACACCTTAAGGCAGCTTGTTTCGCAGGCCTTGCCTGCACTTTTGCAGTCGGTAATGGTAGTATCGGTTATCCTTTGCATAATGATCTATTTCAGCGGTTGGCTGACCCTTTTGGTGCTTTTGGGCGTTCTGGCAATGATGCTTGTTACTAAGAAGATAGGCGGAGGCTCGAAGAAATATTTTAAGCGCCAGCAAAAGGCAATGGGCAAGACCGAAGGATATATTCAGGAAATGATGAGCGGCATGAAAGTTGTTAAGGTGTTCTGCCATGAAGAAGAAAGCCAGGCTGACTTTGATGAGATAAACAACGCACTTTTCGAGGACAGTTACCGTGCAAACGCTTTTGCCAACTCGTTGGGACCTATTATATTCAATATCGGCATTTTGCTTTATGTTTTGGTAGCCATTGTGGGCGGCGCTTTGATGATTTGGAATGTGCCTAACTTCAGCCTTTCGGGAATGCCTTTAACAATAAGCATTGTTATCCCCTTTTTGAACATGACAAAGCAGTTTACGGGTAACTTTAACACGGTTTCTCAGCAGATGAACTCGATCGTTATGGCTATGGCAGGTGCCGACAGAGTATTTGCCCTTATGGACGAAGAGCCGGAGGTTGACGACGGTTATGTAACCCTTGTAAACGCTGAGATTTCCGAGGGCGGAACTATTACCGAAACAAATAAGCGCACAGGCAAGTGGGCTTGGAAGCACCCTCACCAAGACGGAACCACTACCTATACCGAGCTTAAGGGCGATGTGGTTTTGGACATGGTTGATTTCTCTTATGACGGAGAGAAGCAGGTTTTAACCGATATTTCGCTTTATGCCAGACCCGGACAAAAGGTTGCGTTTGTTGGTGCAACAGGTGCAGGTAAAACAACCATTACAAACCTCATAAACCGTTTTTACGACATTGCAGACGGCAAGGTACGTTACGACGGCATTAATATCAATAAGATCAAGAAGGCTGACTTAAGACGCTCGTTGGGGCTTGTTTTGCAGGATACGAACTTATTTACAGGCACGGTTTTAGAAAACATAAGATACGGTAGACTTGACGCTTCTGACGATGACTGTATTACCGCAGCTAAGCTTGCGGGTGCAGATGATTTCATCACACGACTTCCTCAGGGATATAATACAGTGCTTGCAAATAACGGCTCGAACCTCTCGCAGGGACAAAGACAGCTTATTGCAATTGCACGTGCGGCTGTTGCTGACCCGCCGGTTATGATTCTGGATGAAGCTACTTCTTCGATTGACACAAGAACAGAAGCTATTGTTTCACGGGGAATGGATAAGCTGATGGAAGGAAGAACTGTTTTTGTTATTGCACACAGGCTTTCGACCGTTATGAATTCGGACGTGATTATTGTTTTGGACCACGGCAAAATTATTGAACGCGGAAACCACGAACAGCTTATTTCCCAAAAGGGCACATACTATCAGCTCTATACAGGCGCATTCGAACTTGAATAATTGAATTAAACCTTCGCTTGCACTGCGGGCGAAGGTTTTTTGCTTGGTACCCCCTCCCCTAAAGAAAGAAATTGACAAGTGAATAAGAATATCGGAAAATAAATTAAGAGAAATTGCAACCTTTTGGCGGTTTGCGTTGTAATTATTAGTGAAAGAATAAAAAAGGAGGGGTTAGGATGCTCTCGTTTTATATATCGCAGATTGACGCTGATTATCAGTCTGAGAGGTTTATAAGGCTTTATAACAAGCACCGTGACAAGATGATGTCGGCGGCATTTGCGATCTTGAAGAACCATCACGATGCCGAAGAAGCTGTGCAAAATGCTCTTTTTGCGATTGCGAAAAATATAGCTGTGATGCCCGACCCCGATACCAAGCACGGCGAGAACTATGCCGTTAAGGCGGCAAAAAACCACGCACTAAACATTGCAAAAAAGCGCAGGCTTTCGGCACCTATAATTGAGATATATGCCGATGGAATTGACATTGCGGCAGAAATTGATGACCGTGACGAGTGCAAGCGTGTGGTTGAAGCTATTTACAAAATGAAATCGTGCTATCGTGATGTTTTGAGCGCAAAATTTCTTTACGGAATGAGTGCTAAAGAAATATCGGTTTTGTTTGGTGTGCCTTTGCAAACTGTTAAAAGTCGAATTAACAGAGGGATTAAAATTTTGAAAAAAGCTTTTGAAGGAGATGATTACGATGTTTGATGCAAAGCAAATTGAAGTTATCAAGCTGGCGCTAACAGAGGCTGACAACCGCGAAACTCTTGCACTTGCGGGAGCTGAAAAAGTAACGTATGAATTTACAAAGGAATTTGAAGAAAAAGCAGAAGTACTGAAAAGGAGGGTTGTTTTTAGAATGAAGCTGACTCTTAAAAGGCTTTTGATTGCAGCGGTCATAGTTGTTCTTATGTTGATTGCTACTGTTGCTATTGTTGCAAACCGTGACGGAATGAAGGTGATTCATTTTGGCAATAACATAAACCGCACCGGCGGAAACACAATTACCGACCTACCCTACCCCAACAAAAACGAGCGCACGCTTGATATATCAGCCCTAATGATCGAAGCCGATCTGCCTATTCCCGAAGGGTATGAGTGTTCATATTTCGACCCATACCATTCTTCGTATTCTATTATGTATGGCAAAGACAGCGAGAGCGCCGCATATGGCTACGCAAGTCTTAATATAAACATATATGAAGTTTACCCCGAATCACACATTATGCTTGAGCACGACGGCGAAATGCTGGTGCTTGAAACAGATAACCTAAAGATATATCATTATGACACTGAATATATGACAAAGGGAGATAACTACGTCACCAGGATATCGACAAACGACCGGGATATTGATGATTCACAGATTCTTGCGATATTTGATGCCATTGATGAAATGCTCCATGCACCCATGAGAACCGAGGAAGAAATAAGGGCAGAAGCATTGTTCGAGCCGAATCCTATGATGCACACAGGTTGGACGGACATGGCAAACATTGATGAATATAACCTTGACTTCAGCGACATCAGATATAAATGGCTTCCTGTTCCCGAAGGATATGATATAAAAAAGGTGGAGGCATATGTTCGTGCAACATATGAAAAGTTCGACGAAAGCGGATTCCTTTCGGTTGCCGACTTAATAATTGAAATGGTTGATTTAACTATTGACCCGTATATTCACACGCTTTATGAAAACAGCGGCGAGCCTGTAAACGTGGGTGATATTACGCTTTACCGTAAGGCAGCAGGATATGTTGATGATCACTATGGAGCGACAGCCGAATATGTTTATGTTGCCGAAAAATATGCAATTGTGCTTACTGCAAGAACTTCTCCTCAATACGGGGAGGAGGAGCTTCCCACAGCAGAAGAACTGGCATTGATCGTTGAGGATATTAACAAATACGATTTTCCTGTTAAAATTAAGTAAGCTGTTGAGTCTGTGCCCCTCCTGCCAAAAAAGCAGGAGGGGCAGTTTGTGAAGTTGTATAAATTTTTAAATAAAATTTGTTTATTATATTGACAAAGTAAATTTGGTTTGCTATAATGATATGGCTGTCTGAAAGGACAACGAGCCACTAGCTCAGTTGGCAGAGCATTTGACTTTTAATCAAAGGGTCTGGAGTTCGAATCTCCAGTGGCTCACCATAAAACAAGAACCGCCCAAGGGAGACACTTCGTAAGGAAGTTGTCTCCCTTCGGCTTTTGTAGTCAGCCAGAATGATTGAATTGTAAGGATAATTCAATTCATAACGGAGGATTACACAATGGCAAACTTTATTGAAGAATTTTTCTACGGAAATCTTGATCCACAGGCACGTTGCACAAAGCAAAACAAGGCTGTTCAGAAGCAGATGGAAATTCTGATGAACAACGAGGAAAAGCTGACAGCGGCATTGGATGAAGAAAACAAGAAGTTATTTCTTGATTTTGCAAACGCTTGGAGTGTTGTAAACGGCGAATCAACATTAGACGGTTTTATAATGGGTTTTCGGTTAGGTGCTAAATTTACATACGACACCTTTATCGGAACAGATGCTCCGTTCGAGGATCTCTTGAAGGAGTGATGATAATGAAAAAGTATTACATAGCATTTGACGAATACGAAAGAGGAATTATCATCAATGCTCTTAATGACAAGCGGAACGCTCTCATAAAAGAAGGGCGATATACCGATGCAGTTGACGAAGTCCTGCTGAAAGTCATTAACGCAAAACAAAAGAGATTTAAGATTAGATATACGGAGGATTAAGATTATGAGAAAGACTATATTTGAGCAAATGGGCGGTACATATACAAGGGTAGGAGATTATTATTTACCTAATCTTCTACCTGCTGAGCAAGAAGAACAGTCTATTGGTGTATGGGGACAACGACACCTACGGTATATTAAGCAACACCGCAAGGTTTTGTATGTGAATTTGCTTACAAGCGGCAAACTGAACTCACACCTTGCAGAGATTGACGAGCAAGCGGAAGATATGTTTTTTCGGCTTGTAAATCAAATGGCAGAGCGTGAGGGCGTTACTGAACAACTCAAAGCAGAAAACCAAATGGAGTGGGTTGGTCGGATGAATAACATTCGCAGCAGAGCAACGGAGATTGTAAATGCAGAATTGATATTCGCATAACGTCAGCGGCGGCAGGGAGATGAAAAATCCCTGCCGATAATTCGTTATATGTATTGACAATAATATAAATTTTGTATATAATATTTATATTATCACGATTATGGGAGAATATTATGGAAAAGAAACCCGCCATTGTTGCACATAGATTGACCGAGCTGAGAGAAGGGATACACGTCTCACAAGCAAGGCTTGCGGCTGTTTTTGATTTAGATCAGCCTGCCATCTTTCGCTATGAAAACGCTCAATCCTTTCCGCCTTACGGTGTGTTGATGAAGTATGCGGGTTTTTTCAATGTATCGCTGGATTATATTTTCGGAAGATGTGACGAGCCGCACGGACAGTTGTACGACGCTCAGCCAAAACCGTTAGAGGACATACAACTCTCATCGTTTCTTTCGATGTGCTTTGATCCGTCATCGCCGGCTAATGCAAAATTGAAAGAGGCGGTTCGCAGGATATTGCAGGAGGAAACTGCCAATCGTGAAATAACAAATGGAGAAACAGAAAATGAATGTTGAGAAATTTATAAGAAATGAAAAAACGGTTGCCGTGATCACGGGAACTGAAAAAGTATTGACCGATGTGCAATCGGCACTTGACCTCATTATGACCGCTAAATATGAGGTTGGTACAAAGCTGATTGCCATTGAAAAAAGTGCCGTAGCCGATGACTTCTTTATCCTTAGTCGAGGTCTTGCGGGCGAGATGCTCGAAAAATTCATCACCTATCAAGCAAAACTCGCCATCTTCGGAGATTATTCTCACTATACAAGCAAGCCGCTGAAGGATTTTATTTACGAGAGTAATAAAGGCAAGGATGTGTTCTTTGTTGCTACGCAGGATGAGGCACTTGAAAGGTTGACGAGATAATTGTCAATAAGCAAAATTGATATTCGCATAATGTTAGTGGCGGCAGGGAGAGAAATATCTCCTTGCCGCCGTTTTCTTATTTGCTATACAATTTCATACTTTCAAGAGCCAAGCCAATGATAGTAGTCAAATAACCTACCGTTTTTTCACGGTCGTGCTTATCCTTCTCTTTCACCCAATCAATTAACATACCCGAAAGAGCTTCAGTATAAAATTTTGCTACATAGTTTTTGAAATCAGTATCAACTTTTGTTTCAAGTCTGACTTCTGCCGCATCAATAACCGAAGTGACAATACCGATGAAATCCGCATAGAAAAAGCGTTTCATTTCATCTCTGCCAATGGAGTCGTATGCACAGCTTATGATGTATTCGTTTTCATCCACATAGCCCATCACAAAACGGATGGCTTCTTCGTAGTCCACAAGCAGATCAAAATGCTTTACCACCTCGATTGCTTCTTCTTCAAACATCCATTTAAGCAAAGCATAGATATCTTCAAAATGATAATAAAAGGTCTTTCGGTTCACACCGCAATCGGCAATGATCTCGCTGACGGTGATTTTCGCAAAAGCCTTTTGCCGCATAATTTTCTTGAGAGAATCCGCAAGGGTTCTTTTTGTGTTATATGTGGTAATCTCGTGTTTCATAAACATACCTCCGAGTATATTTATTATACACTTGTCCGTCAAAATATTCAACGGACAATGTGTAACATTTGTGGGGCAAATCTTCATTTGACCGTCAAATGTACCCTATTTGTCCGAAATTCACACAAAGCAGCCAACATTGACCGTGTTATGTTTTTGCTTTTTTCATTATACTGATATGCAGGTAAAGAGCGAAGCTTAGCAAGTTGAGAGAAAGGAAAGCAATGAGAACGATTATTGTTGGCGACATTCACGGCTCATGTGACGAATGGGAATGTCTTATGGAAACAGTTCATTTTGACAGTGAAGATGACCGCTTAATACTGATTGGTGACCTTATGGATCGTGGCAAGGACTCATATAAGGTGTTTTGCAAAGCAGTATCGCTACAAGAGAAAATGCAAGATAGATTTGTTCTTATTAAGGGCAGTCACGAAAAATTTCTCCTTGAAGAAAATCTTAGTTTGCCGTACAGAGTGCTTTGGAATTTTATCGGCAAAAGAGAGGCGGTGCGATCATTTAAGCAACACGGGCGAAGGATGGATGAGTGCATACCCTGGTTTAAGGAGCACTGCGTTCCATATTTTGAAGCTGAATTTTTTCAGTGTGTTCACGCAGGTGTAACGAAGGAAACCCTTCCTGAAAATGATGATTATACTCTATTTATGGATCATAAATGTACTCGTAAGAATCAATACACCGGAAAACTGACAATTACAGGACACGTTCGATTTAAAGAACCAATGCGGTTTGACGGATCGGGAAAAAGCGGTGTACCATTGCCATATAATCAGCCGATGTTCCTACCTCAAAGCGGATTTATTTGTATTGATACCGGATGTGCAGAAGGAAATAAGTTGACGGCTATGGTCATTGAAGGAGATGAATATTACCTTGCGTGTGCTACTTCCGCACGCAACAAAGGTAAATACATAGAAGTAAATAAAGAAAAGGAGAATTTATAAATGAAAATCTACGATATTTTAATGAACACCCCTTTAGGACAGAAAAAAGGAGAACTGAAAGCGAAGATCGAAAACGGGAAACTCAGCGGCTTTCTTTCTCTGTTTGGAAATACAGAGCCTATCGAAGGTACTGTGGATGAAAAAGGTAACTGTTCCTTAAAAGGAAAATTCATTACACTTATGAAGTCGGTGGATTTTACCGCTGACGGTACGATCGACTTTGATACCTTGCGTTTGGCGGTTAAAGGCGACTGCGGATATTATGAGATTATGGGGCAACTCAGGAAAGCCGGAGGTCAGATAAATAATGAATAAATTCTATACAGCACTCGTAAACAAACGCAAACTTATAATTGTGTTGTTTGCGATTGCCTTTGTGATTTCTTTGGTGTGCAGTCAGTTGGTCGGCGTGAATTACGATATGACCGATTATCTTCCCGAAAACACAAAATCCACTGTGTCGATTGATATTATGGGGGAAGAATTTGAAGGCGGTATCCCCAATGCTCGTGTAATGATAAAAGATGTTACTATACCCGAAGCATTGGAATATAAAGATAAACTAAAAGCGGTCGAAGGCGTAACAGAAATAACGTGGCTCGATGATACGGTAAGCGTCACCGTTCCCTTGGCAACGCTGCCTGAAGATACGGTAGAGTCTTATTATAAAGATAATGCCGCTTTATTTACGGTAACGATCAACGAAGACGATCAAGTAGATGCGGTAGCTGAAATAAGAGAAATTATTGGGGATAAAGGTGCTGTAACCGGAAGCGCTGTATCCACAGCCGATGCGACTACCAATACCGTATCGGAAATATTAAAGGTAACCGCCATTGCCGTTGCTTTTGTTTTGGTCGTACTGTTACTTACAACAAATTCGTGGCTTGAGCCGATTATCGTACTGGTAGGTTTGGGCGTTGCCATTATACTGAATAACGGCAGTAACTTGATTTTTGGCGAAATCTCCTTCGTTACCAATGCCGCAGGAAGTGTTTTGCAGCTTGCGGTTTCTCTTGACTATTCTGTATTTTTGCTGCACCGTTTTGAAGAATGCCGCAAGGAAAATACCGATGCCAAAAGTGCGATGGTGGATGCACTTTGTAAATCCACATCATCCATACTGTCAAGCGGACTGACAACGGTTATCGGATTTATTGCCCTCGTTCTGATGCAGTTCCGTCTTGGTGCTGACCTTGGCATTG
The DNA here is from genome assembly GCA_017472735.1 of Oscillospiraceae bacterium. Classification (GTDB taxonomy): domain Bacteria; phylum Bacillota; class Clostridia; order Oscillospirales; family Ruminococcaceae; genus Faeciplasma. The sequence goes on from JAFUOD010000003.1 coordinate 176,023, forward strand.
CTTTGGCAAAGGGTGTTGCTATCAGCCTTATTGCCGTCTTTGTATTTATGCCGGCGCTGATCCTTTGTACATATAAATGGATCGACAAATCAAGGCATAAGCAGATATTGCCGCCTTTCAAAAGACTTGGAAAGGTCGTTTATAGAATGGCAATCCCAATGGTCTGCATCTTCGCCGTGCTTATCGTTCCTTCCTATCTCGGCTCGAATGCAAATAATTACTTATACGGTTCTTCCGAGGTGCTTGGTGCTGATACACAGTACGGCAAGGATACCGCCGCCATTGAGGAAGTGTTTGGAAAAAGTGACACTTATGTGCTGCTTGTTCCCAAGGGAGATACCGCAACACAAACTGCGCTATCGGATGAATTGCACACGATACCCGAAATCACAAGTATTATTTCCTATGTAGATATGGCGGGTGCAGAGATACCGTCAGCCTACTTAGATGCGGAGACACTCGCTTTGTTGGAGGGTGAAAATTACAGCCGTATGGTGCTGTCGGTAGATGTGCCTTATGAGGGCGAAGAAACCTTTACCCTTGTAGAGAAGATTAGAGAAATTGCAGAAAAATACTATCCCGATGACAATTACCTCGCTGGTGAAGGTGTCAGCACCTACGACCTAAAGGAAACCATTACAGCCGATACTTTGCTTGTAAATCTTATTTCCATCGGCGCAGTATTCGTTGTTATTATGCTTACAACAAAGTCGCTTTCTATTCCGTTTATCCTTGTGCTTAGTATTGAAACGGCAATATGGCTCAATCTTACGATGCCGTATTTTTGGGATAAACCGATTTTCTATCTTGCGTATTTGGTCATTAGTTCGGTACAGTTGGGTGCTACGGTTGATTATGCCATCCTTATGACAGACAGGTATCGGGAAAATCGGGAAACAATGGATAAAAAGACAGCGATACCGCAAACAGTATCGGATGTGTTTGTTTCGATTATGACATCAGGCAGTGTACTTACCATCGTCGGATTCCTGCTTTATTGGATGTCTTCAAACCAACTGTTGTCCCAGCTTGGTTTGTTTGTTGGCAGAGGTGCTGTATTCTCGCTGGTAATTGTTCTGTTCGCTTTACCGGGACTGCTATATATGTTTGATAGATTTGTTATGCACAAAAAACGAAAGGAAAGGTGTTAAGCAAATGAAACACACGAAAAGAATAGTATCGGTGCTTCTTGCAGCACTGCTTATAATAGGTATTTTACCGCTTTCAGCATTTGCGGTAAGCGAAAATACACCCAAGGAAGAGGTTGTATATATAAACCTCAATGCCGACGGTTCGGTAAAAGAGATCAACGTAGTGAATATTTTTGACCTTGATGAGAACGGTCAGATCATTGACTACGGTAAATATGAGAGCCTTCGCAATATGACCACAACCGATAAAATCGGTTATTCAGGTGAAACGGTTACTATTGATGCCAAAGCCGGAAAACTTTATTACGAAGGTAAGTTGGATAACAATGTAATGCCTTGGAATATTGCCATTTGTTACTATATGGACGGCAAAGAATATTCTGCAAGTGAGATCGCAGGCAAAAGCGGTGCTTTGAAAATCACGATGAAAATTACCGAAAACGAAGATTGCATTGGTAATTTCTTTGAAGGATACGCTTTACAGTCTACCGTTATGCTCGACACGAAAAAGTGCAGCAACATTATGGCTGACGGTGCAACAGTAGCCAACGTGGGTAGTGATAAGCAGCTCACCTATACCATTTTGCCGAATAAGGGTGCTGATATTGAAATTACAGCCAATGTCACCAACTTTGAAATGAGCGCAATCGCCATTAACGGCATTAAATTAAATCTCGCTATCGAAATTGACGATGCCGAGATTCAAAGCAAGATCGACGAAATTATTGGTGCGGTAAGTGATCTCGACGAAGGTGCAACCGACCTTAATGACGGTGCAAAGGAACTGTATGACGGCACGGGTGTTCTCAAAGATAAGGTGGGAGAACTGTATACCGGTGTCGGCGCACTGAACAGCGGTGCCGGTGAACTGTCAAGCGGTCTTGCTGAAATTACATCTAAAAACAAGGAACTTATTGACGGTGCTTACGCCGCTTTCGAGGGGCTGTGTTCCGCCTCTGAAACAATACTGAATGCCGAGCTTACAAAGAACGGCTTGCCGACCGTAACACTTACGCCCGAAACTTATGCTACCGTTTTAACCGACCTTTTGAAATCAATGGATGCGGATAGCGTTTATACGATGGCGTACAACAAAGCACTTGCCGAAGTGACAGCGCAGGTAAACGCAAACGCTGATGCGATATATGCAGGGTATGTAGAACAAAACGCTGATGCAATTTATCTTAGCTATGTGCAGTCGCAGGCGGATACATTGTATGCGCAGGTAGCGGCACAAGCGGTTTTGGAACAGCTTGTTGCAAACGGGTATACGCAGGAACAGGCAATGGCTTACTTGCAAACTGCCGAAGGTCAGGCGACAGTAGCACAAGCGGCAGCAGCGATGACAGAAGAACAAAAGCAGCAGATTATTACCGCCGCAGTACCCAATTTGACCGATGAACAAAAGGCTGGGATCAAAGCCGGTGCGGTGGAATCGTTTACCGATGAGCAGAAAGAACAGATTAAAAACGGTTACATCGAGCAGATGATGAAATCCAAGGAAGTGACCGATCAAATCACCGTCGCTGTCAGTGCCGCAAACTCTGCCGCCGCAAGTGTTGCTGAACTGAAAGGTCAGCTTGATAATTACAGTCTTTTCTACGAAGGCCTGAAAGCCTATACTTCTGCGGTCAGTGATGCTGCAAGCGGCGCCAAAGACCTTAAAATCAATATGGACACCCTATATACAAATGTCGGAACGCTTAAAACCTCTGTCGGAGATCTGAATGAAGGTGTAAAGGAACTTTTTGACGGTACAACTGAACTGAAGAACGGAACCGGCGAATTTGTAACCGAAACTGATGGAATCGAATCAGAAGTTAGTGGTGAAATAGATTCTATGATTACTTCTGCAACCGGCGATGATGTAGAGCTTACATCCTTTGTTTCGGAAAAGAATACAAATATTAAGTCCGTACAATTTGTTATTCAGACCGAAGCTATTGAAATCGCTGAAACTGTTGATGTTGAACCCGTAGTGGAAGAAAAGCTGAACTTCTGGCAGAAACTTTTAAGATTGTTTGGATTGTATTAACAACAAACAGCTATATCCCAAACCACAATATAGATATTGATTCTAAAGGCATCGCTACGGCGATGCCTTTGCTTATGCCTAAACCAAATAGTATTCCCACATTTTCGAAAAATATTCAAAAAGTGTTCGTGTTGGGGATAGAAAATATTGACAATAGAACGTTCGTTCTGTATAATATAAGTGTGACGGTTTGACCGTCACGGACAACTGAATATTGATGTAAGATTGAGAATGTGGCAAGAGCCACCCAACGCTTGCGGTATGCTAAGAGAAAATGCCGCTACCTATCACTCTATGCTTTTTGGTACTGTTAGCGAGTGAATAGGTGCAAAAACAGTCCCGTCTTTGAATTTCAAAGCCGTTACATAGAACATCATTTTGAAGCGAGAGCAACGCTCCCGCCGATTCTTGATGTCTGTGTAGCGGCTTTTTTGTTTTGCTTTTTTCAAAAATAAATTTTCCAAATCCCGAAATAAGTCAGCAATTAAATATTAGAGAAGAAATTTGCAAAAAGATTGGAATTTTTGCCCTTCTCGCTGCCTACTCATTGAGGAGTGAAAAATTGAAACACTGAAAAGTTTTTTAAAATGGGTGTGCATTCACCCTCTCCCATTCCAAACAAGTGAGGGATTAAAAGCCGAGTGTACTTAACAACTGAATGACCGTCTGAATGGGATACGACTTTGCGAGGATATGAGCAGGGCAACGCCGCTGAAAAAGCAGGGGCAGGAACGACATTCGGGTAGAACGGCAAAGGGATTGCAAGACCAAAATTATGAAAGGAGCAACTAAAATGCAAATGACAAAAGGCGAACGGCTTGTAGCCGAAATGCTTGGAGATATACCGAACAGGAATGAACCGGTACTGACCGAAAAACACCCTTTTCTTCGGAAGGTAATAAAGTTTATGCAAGACAGACGGGAATGGCAAGGATCGGCAACCGAACTTTTGAAAGAAATCGGTGACAGTTATACCCCACCCAATACCGTCACCAAGTTATTAAATCGGTACGAATATGACTGCTTTAATAAAAGGGATATTACTATCAAATTCTGCCGTACCAACCGAAAAAGGATAATCCATTTAACCAATTATGGATACCAAAAGTGACGGTTATCGTGACAGTTTTAGTGACGATTTCAATAGCGGTAATTTACGAGATAGGAGTAACCCGAAGGAGAATGGCATTTACCTGACCACAGGTATAACGAGCATCGGATTTTGACACCAAAATCCAATCCACACCCTAAAGGGATGTGGACTATACTCAGGGGAAGTCCCCTGAATACCCCTAAAGAAAAGGAGATGATTTTATGAAAAACAAGGATTCCGTTCGTATTTCCGTGCGG
>JAFUOD010000004.1 GCA_017472735.1 Oscillospiraceae bacterium
TGTTCCCATGCCGAACACAGAAGTTAAGCTCATTCACGCCTACGATACTTGGCTGGCGACGGCCCGGGAAAATTGGTGTTGCCGACACTTATGCACCATTAGCTCAGTTGGTAGAGCAACTGACTCTTAATCAGTGGGTCCTGGGTTCGAGTCCCCGATGGTGCACCAATTGGCCCGTTGGTCAAGCGGCTAAGACACCGGCCTCTCACGCCGGTAACGCGAGTTCGATTCTCGCACGGGTCACCATATGCCACTTACCGCGGGATAACTTGATTGAGCTTTCCGCGGGAGGCTCATTTTTCTTTTGGGCCAATAGCTCAGTTGGTTAGAGCAACCGGCTCATAACCGGTCGGTCCGGGGTTCGAGTCCCTGTTGGCCCACCAATTTAATATTTAGGGGTATAGTTCAGCTGGTAGAGCAGCAGTCTCCAAAACTGTTTGTCGAGGGTTCAAATCCTTCTGCCCCTGCCATCAAATGGCTACAAAAAAGATATAGCCACAGAAAAGTTCTGATTTTATCAGGGCTTTTTCTGTTTTTATAAGCGAAATTTTAGTTGTCGGGTTGAATATACAAAAAAGATGTTTTTCTCAAGCCAGACTTGAACTCTCACAAAAAGCAGTATGTGTTACCACGGTATTTTCTATAGAAATTACAATAAATCTAAAAATATGATATAATAAAACTTCATAAACCATCTTAACCGTTTTATCTTTCCAACGACTATATGTATGAAGGCGCCTGAAATGGAAATGGAGAAACAAATGGATAGTATAAAACTTGAAAAAATGATAACGGAGAATATGAAGTCGATCTTCGGCTTTGCTCTAACAAGGCTTGGCAATGTAAACGATGCCGAGTATCTTGCAAGCGATATCCTCTATGAGATCATAAGATCTGCAAAAAACCTAAAAGATGAAGAACGCTTTTACGGCTTTATGTGGAAAATTGCAGAGAATGTCTATGTGGACTTTCTTCGCAAGAGATCTAAAATCGCAAATCGAACTACAGAACTTGACGAAAATATCGCCGACGAAACTGAGTCCGCTTTAGAAAAAATCATCAAAAAAGAAGATCTAAATCTGCTTCGCAGAGAACTGTCCTTATTATCAAAGCAATACCGCGATGCAACAGTTTTATACTACATTGAAAACCTCTCCTGCTCCGAAGTAGCAAAAAAATTGCAGATCAGCACGGAAATGGTGAAATACTATTTGTTCCGTGCACGAAAAATTATCAGAGAGGGTATGAACATGGAAAGATTATACGGAGAAAAAAGCTATCGCCCTAATATCTTTGAAATTGATTTTTGGGGAACCAAAGCGGGAGATGGCTGCGAATATCGCGATTTTCAAAAACGAAAGATTAAAGGAAACATTTTGCTTGCGGCATATTACAGTCCTGTAACAATTCAAGAGATCAGCATTGAACTTGGTGTTGCTCTTCCTTATCTTGAAGACGAGATCAAACTGCTCATTGACCGACAGTATCTTGTCTGCGACAACGGAAGGTATCTGACGAACATCCCTATCTTCACACTTGATTGCACGAAAACCATTGACGGAAAGATGAAAGAACTTACCAAGGCTACTGCTGAGAGGTTTATCTCAGTGGCAGATGAATTTGAGGCATGTTTCGGAGAACGCTTTTCTAATGAAAATCTTGCTCGTTGGCAAAAGATTCTCTTGTGTCTTCATTGGTCTCTGATTGATACCGAAAACGATTTGTCGACGAACCACGGAGAGTTGCCTAATGATGGTCCTTACTCTCTTGTAAACGGTGGCGGAGGAAGCGGAATTATTTGGGGCAGGAGTACAGAGAATGTTGTAGGTGATAAACTTCCAAGTGGAATCCAAGGTATTTATAACGGTGCCCCCTCTGGTGATAGTCGTGGTAGCGTGGTTGCAATGAATTTTAGACAAACACTAAATGCACAGCACTTTGAAGGACAAATGACTGATCCTATAGTTTGCACAGCGGTTGATTGCTTTGATTATTTGCCAAATGATTGGAAAGAACGTCTTACTAAGCTCGGATACACTTATAACGGAAAAGCGAATTTTGCCGTGTGGACAGCTGAAGAATACGATAAGCTTCGTGAGATTCTAAGCGAATGCACTTCTATTGTATCAGAACTAAATCGCAAAACTTCTGAAATTTCCGCAAATGTAACAGCAGATCTTGCTCCTACACATATTCGCAAAACAGCTGAGTATGTTGGTGCATTTGTTTACCGATTTAATTCTATTGAAAACTTGGTAAATACCTTGTTTGATATAGGTTGGCTAAAAGTTACCAACGACAAAGAAAAACCTGCTATTTGTGTTGTAAAAAGTTAAAAACGCATGCTTGTCTCAAAACGAAAATCATCCGCGTTATGTATAATTTTTTATGTGAGAGTTTGAATTCATACGCAAAAACGGCAAATATATCTTTTTTGTAGCCCATTGCCAAAAAGAAACGACAATTTTCGATAAGAAGATTGTCGTTTCTTTTTGTTCTTTTCACTATTCTTTCTTCGTTCTTCACTCTTCTTTCAAATTGTCGTTCCCAGATAAAAGAGAAGAGAATCGGTAGCTTTGCTTTCGCAAAGCATTGAATTATATAACAAATTGTGGTATAATGCCGAGCAGAGGAGAAAACAAATGAACAGTCCATTACTTGATAAATCTCTCGACTTCGCGACACAAATCGTACTATTTTACGAGGAGTTTTCAAAAACGAAAAAAGATACAACGATTGCAAAACAATTACTCCGTTCCGCAACAAGCATGGGTGCAAACATAAACGAAGCCATATACGGTAACAGCAAAGCAGATTTTATTTCATAACTTCATATTTCCCTAAAAGAAACGGGCGAAAGCATTTATTGGTTAAAACTTTTGAAAAACACAAAACTTATGAATTATAATTTTGACGCCTTGCTCTCTTGCAGAAGAAATAAAAAGAATGCTTATTGCTTCACTTAATACCGCAAAGGAGAAAACGAAATGATTTACGAATTCAACCAAACCGTATCAGTGAACACCTTATCTGATTTGCGTGAATCTGTAGGTTGGAGCAGAATGGAAAATGAGTATAAAAGCCCTTTGATGACTTCCTATTATCATATCGCTGCTTATGACAAAGATGAATTGGTTGGATATATTGATTGTGTGTCAAACGGTGTTACAGATGCCTATATTCAAGATTTGATGGTTCATCCGGATTATCAAGGCAAAGGCATTGGTACTGATTTGATGAATAAGATGATTGGGTATCTAAAAGAAAAACGTATATATATGATTTCCGTTGTTTTTGAAGAAAGGTTGAAACCATTCTACGAAAAGTTTGGGTTTTATAATATGCTTTGCGGACAAATGGAGACATATAGCAGTAATTAAGAACCGTAATAATTAAACCATAAACGCAAAATTGTTCAAATATCTATTTCATAGCTCACGCAAAAGCACGTCTTATATTCGGCGTGCTTTTTCTATATTTTCGAGAAACTTCGTTTCAATCAAAAAACGGTATAGCGCAAAGCTATACCGTTTTTAAGTTTTGGTTATTTAGGTTCAACGTTAACCACGATCTTAACGCTTTCCTTGCCAATAGGCAAATCCTGCTCATGTGTCATGTAAAGCAACGGCGAGCCGTCCTTTAAGAAGTGCACACGTCTTATGCCGGGCTTAATGCCTGTGCGCTGGCTGGTGTTGTTTCCGTGATAGGTGATGTAGGTATCGCCGTATTCATCAACAAAGAACGCGTTGTGTCCGGGGCCGTATTCTCCTTCAACAAAGTTCGAGGCAAGTGCGGGTGCAGACCATGCAGTCCAATTTGAAACATCGCAAAGGTCATCGTTTACGTTGCCTTCAAGAATACCAACTGCATACATTTGACCTCTTGCGTCACCGCCCGAATAAGCCAAATATACCTTTTCATCGGTCACAATTGCATAGGGTCCTTCGTTGTTGTCGGTTCCCGTGTTGTGCTCCCAGCCGTAATAAGGTCTTGTTAAAAGCACAGGGTAGGTCAAAAGCTTTCTCGGGTTATCGGGATCCATTTCAGCTATCATCAGCATCGAACCGCTGTCGGTTCCTGCCCATGTTCTGAACGACCAAACAGCATAGCTTTTGCCGCCTGCCTCAAAATAAGTCATATCAAGCGTAATGCCGTTCTTGTTATCGCCCAAAGGGTTAACGCCAAGATATCTTTCATCGGGCATAACAACTCTTACGGGTGCGCTCCAATCCTCTTTATTCAAGGGGTCGCCGCCATCGCTAAGGGTCATAATGTGGCACTGAGGGTCAAAGCCGTCTCCAATGGTCAATGCGCAGAAAATGCGAAGCTTACCGCCCACAATGTGGAACTCGGGTGCCCAGAATGTTTTCTTAAAAACAGTATCTGCTGCTTCAAGAATAACTTTGCGTCTTACACCCGGCTCAAACAAAGCTTCGGGCGTGTCAGCCTCTCTTACTTCAAACGAGGTATTTCCGTTTGCGTCGTTGGTTGCAATAAAGTAATACTTATTATTATAGTATGTAATAACAGGGTCGGCCCAAGGGTGGTCTTCAACAGGGAAGGGGAAGCGTCTTACAGCAATTTCGCCCTTGACTGTATATTTGCCGGCCTTGCTAAAGTCGATGCCGTCTAAATCCCAGTTAACATGTTTGTCGTGTGTAGAACCGTCGGTATAATTAACAGTTACCTTCAAATTCTCAAGCTCTTCTTTGCTACTCACAGTCACAGACTTAGGAACATCAACCGATTCAAATTCAACAGTAACATTGTTTGCCAAAAGCTTGCTTGCAATCTCTTCGCTTACAGCAATTGCAACTGCGTTTTCCGAGTAGTCCAATCCCTCGGGTGAAATAACAACCGAAGTTTCGTCGCACTTCATCTTTTCACCTAAAGTAAGTCTCGAGTCGCCTGCTTCAAGCTCGGTAAAGGTTATAAAGTCCTTTGTAGCCCAACGAACATACTTGCCCGTATCTCTTTCAGGATAATTACCGTCAGCAAGCTTTGTTCTTTTTGTTTCGCTTGCGGTAATTATGTATTCATCGCCCAAACGGTACATCTCAATGTTATGAAGTCCTTTTGATACAATACCGTTATCCTCGTTGAATTCGCACTTTGCAAACAGCTTGCCATAGTTAAGGTAAAGTGTTTCAAAACTCTTTCCCGAATCATTTGTAACTGCAAAATGCACACTCTGTCCCAAAAATGCCGAATATTCGTCTGTGGGATTGCGTGTATATGCAACTACCCAGCAGTCGGTTGCTGTCAATTCTTCTATTTTGCTTTTTGTGCATGCCGAGGCGCCAAAAAGCATGGTAGTACACAAGATCATAGCCATAATTCTTTTCATTTAGTGCTCCTTTCAAATAATGAATTCAAATATAATTTGAATGTTATTATTTTACACCAAAAACACATAAAACACAATAGCATATAACAAGATGTATCATCAGATTTGTTGATATATTCTAATATATTATTCTTAGCTGATTTGAACAGCCAAGAATTCATAATATTTTAACACTTCAAAGCGTCATAGCGTGTTGACACAAATGCTTTAAATGTTGTAAACTATACTTGTAAAAATATTGCCTTAAAAGGCATATAGTTTTTTAAAAAAAGGAGTTTTGTTTATGGGACTTATTAAAGCAGCTATCGGAGCACTTGGCGGTACTTTGGCAGATCAGTGGAAAGAATTCTTTTATTGCGATGCATTGCCAAGCGATGTTTTGGTTAAAAAAGGACAGAAGCAGGTAAGCGGACGATCTTCGAACACAAAAGGACACGATAACGTGATCTCTAACGGTTCGGGCATTGCAGTTGCCGACGGTCAGTGCATGATTATTGTTGAGCAAGGCAAAATTGTTGAAGTTTGCGCTGAACCCGGCGAATTTACATATGACACATCGAGCGAACCTTCAATTTTTGCAGGTTCTTTGGGCAAAAGTATTATTGATACGTTCAAAACGATCGGCAAGCGTTTTACTTATGGCGGAGATACAGGCAAGGATCAAAGAGTTTATTACTTCAACACCAAAGAGCTTATTGACAATAAGTTCGGCACCCCCAATCCCATTCCTTTCCGCGTGGTAGATACAAAGATCGGCCTCGATATCGACGTTTCCGTTCGTTGCTCGGGTATTTATTCTTATAAGATCGCCAACCCTCTTTTGTTCTATACAAATGTTTGCGGCAATATCGAAAGAGAATACACCCGTGACGAGATCGACAACCAGTTAAAGACCGAATTTATCTCGGCACTTCAGCCTGCATTCGGCAGACTTTCCGAGCTTGAGCTTCGCCCTAACCAGATAGTAGCTCACAATACTGATTTGGAAAATGCAATGAACGAAGCACTCTCCAAAAAGTGGGGCGAGCTTCGCGGACTTCAGGTCGTTTCGGTTGCACTCGGTTCTGTAACTCTCCCTCAGGAGGATCAGGAGCTTATCAAACAGGCACAGCGTACAGCTATCATGCGTGATCCCACCATGGCAGCAGCAACACTTGTCGGCGCACAGGCAGACGCTATGAAGGCTGCAGCCTCTAACGAGGGCGGTGCAATGGCAGGCTTTATGGGCTTCGGCATGGCTCAGCAGGCAGGAGGAGCAAGCGCTCAGAATCTGTTTGCAATGGGTCAACAGGCTCAGCAGGAAGCACCTGCAAAGACAGGTTGGAAATGTGCATGCGGCGCAGTTGCACAGGGCAATTTCTGCCCCGAATGCGGCGCAAAAAAGCCCGCAGAAAACGGCTGGACCTGCACCTGCGGAACATTGAATAAAGGCAAATTCTGCTTTAATTGCGGTGCTAAAAAGCCTGCTGGCGTACCTCAATATAAATGCGACAAGTGCGGCTGTGAACCCGCTGACCCCACTAAAGCGCCTAAATTCTGCCCCGAATGCGGCGATCCTTTTAACGAGGACGACGTTAAGTAAGGAGGTCAATGAATGGCAGTACTGCAAGAATACAAATGTCCATGCTGCGGCGGTGCCATAGCTTTTGACAGCACATTGCAAAAAATGAAGTGTCCTTACTGTGACACCGAATTTGAAATGGAGACTCTCGCCTCGTATGACGAGGAGTTAAAGAACCAGACCGACGAGGATATGTCGTGGGAAACCTTGGCAGGTGCTAAGTGGCAGGAAGGAGAGGCAGATGACCTTAATTCCTATATCTGCAATTCCTGCGGCGGCGAAATAATTACCGACAAAACCACGGCGGCAACCTCCTGCCCGTTCTGCGGCAACCCTGTCGTAATGATGGGTCAGCTTTCGGGCACCTTAAAGCCCGACTATGTCATTCCGTTCAAGCTTGATAAAAAAGCGGCAAAAGCTGCTTATAACAGGCACGTCAGCGGCAAAAAGCTTTTGCCCAAAGTGTTTAAAGACCAAAACCATATTGATGAGATTAAGGGCGTATATGTTCCTTTTTGGCTTTTTGATGCAGACGCAAACGCCAATATTCGATACAGGGCGACCCGTGTGCGCCTGTGGAGCGACTCGAACTATGACTACACCGAAACAAGCTATTATTCTGTAAGCAGAGGGGGCAGTATCGGATTTGAGCGTGTGCCTGTTGACGGTTCTGCCAAGATGGCAGACGACTTGATGGAATCCATTGAGCCTTACAATTTTTCCGAGGCTGTTGATTTCCAAACCGCCTACCTTGCAGGTTATCTTGCCGATAAATACGATGTAGATTCCGACCAAAGCATTAAGCGGGCGAACGAGCGCATTAAAAACAGTACCGAGCGTGCATTTGCCTCGACAGTGCGTGGTTATTCCTCGGTCATTCCCGAACATTCGGGTATAAGCCTTAAAAACAGCAGTGCAAAATATGCCCTTTATCCGGTCTGGATTTTAAACACAACATGGCAGGGCAAAAGCTATACCTTTGCCATGAACGGTCAGACAGGCAAGCTCGTTGGTAACCTCCCGCTGGATAAAACAGCGTATACAAAATGGTTGCTTGGCTTAACTGCTGCTTTGGGAATCGCCGCTTTTGCGGTGACCTATTTGCTTTGGCTGTTTTAAGGAGGCGCAGATGATGAAAAAATCACTTTGTATTGTCTGCGCCGCAGTTCTTTGTCTGTGCCTTTCGGTAACGATTTTTGGCTGGAGCAATACGCCCCTTTTGGTCGACGATGCCGACCTTTTGACCGAAAGCGAAGAAAGCTCGCTTCTTTCCACACTTGAAGATATAAGCGAATATCACAAAATGGATATTGTTGTGGTTACAACAAATTCGTTGGGCGCGAAAACAGCGCAGGATTATGCCGATGACTGGTATGACTATAACGGATATGCTGACGACGGAGTTTTGCTTTTGGTGTGCATGGGAACCCGTGAGTGGCACATATCTACCTCGGGCTACGGCATAACCGCTGTTACCGATGCCGGCATTGACTATATTGAAGATTGCTTTTTAGACGACCTAAGTCAAGGGTATTATTATGATAGCTTTATGACCTTTGCCGGCCTTTGCGATGATTATATCGAGCAGGCACGAAACGGCGAACCTTATGATGTATCAAATCTTCCCAAGGTGCCGTTTTCTTTCGGCAAAAGCCTGTTAGTTGCGCTTGCGATAGGTTTTGTTTTAGCGCTTGTTATAACAGAATATATGAGAAACGAGCTTAAAACTGTTAAAAATCAAATCGCAGCAACCGAATATGTCAAAAACGGCAGTATGAACATAACACACTCTACCGACCTCTATCTTTACAGGCATGTCAGCCGCAGGCTAAGACCAAAGCAAACAAGCTCGGGCGGCTCACGCACGCACACTTCGTCTTCGGGCAGGTCTCACGGCGGCAGAGGCGGAAGATTCTAAAAATTAAATTATAAAATACAAATTGGAGGTAGTTTTTATGGCAGAATCAAGACTCATCGGCGATTATCCCGTAATCGGTATCCGCCCTACAATTGATGGCAGACGCGGCGTTTTAAAGGTCAGAGAATCTTTAGAAGAACAGACAATGAACATGGCAAAAAGTGCCGCAAAGCTTTTTGAGGAAAACCTTAGATACTCAAACGGCGAGCCTGTAAAGGTTATTATTGCCGACACCACCATAGGAAGAGTGGCTGAGGCTGCCGCTTGTGCTGATAAGTTCCGCAAAGAGGGCGTTGATATAACCCTTACCGTAACACCCTGCTGGTGCTACGGCGCCGAGACCATGGACATGGACCCCAACACAATTAAGGCTGTTTGGGGCTTTAACGGAACCGAGCGCCCAGGTGCTGTATACCTTGCTTCTGTTTTGGCAACTCACGCACAAAAGGGTCTTCCCGCATTCGGCATTTACGGTCACGATGTTAAGGATGCCGATGACACCGAAATTCCCTGTGACGTTAAAGAAAAGCTCCTTCGCTTCGGCCGTGCCGCAGTTGCAGCCGCAACAATGAGAGGAAAGTCCTATTTGCAGATAGGCTCTATCTGCATGGGTATCGGCGGCTCAATAATAAGCACCGATTTTATTGAAGACTACCTTGGTATGCGTGTTGAATCGGTTGACGAGGTCGAGATCATTCGCCGAATGACCGAGGGTATTTATGATAAAGCTGAGTATGAAAAAGCTTTGGCGTGGGCTAAAGAATATTGCATTGAAGGATTTGACAAAAACCCCGAAGAGCTTCAGAAGACGAGAGAACAAAAAGACGCTGACTGGGAATTTGTTGTTAAAATGATGGTTATAATCAAAGATCTTATGAACGGCAACAAAAACCTCCCCGAAGGCTGTGAGGAAGAGGCTGTAGGTCACAACGCAATTGCAGCAGGCTTCCAGGGTCAGCGCCAGTGGACCGACTTCTACCCCAACTGTGACTTCCCCGAGGCAATGCTTAATACCTCGTTCGACTGGAACGGTGCTCGCGAGCCTTACATACTTGCCACCGAAAATGACGTTTTAAACGGCATTGGCATGCTGTTTATGAAGCTTTTAACCAACCGCGCACAGATGTTTGCAGACGTTAGAACCTACTGGAGCGGCGATTCTGTTAAGCGTGTAACAGGCTATGATATTAAGGGCAAAGCTAAAGAAGCCGACGGTTTCATCCACCTTATTAACTCGGGCGCTTGCTGCTTGGATGCCAACGGTGCCGCTAAGGATGCTGACGGCAACCCTGTTATGAAGCCTTGGTATGAAGTGACCGAAGAGGACCAAAAAGCAATCATGGCAAGCTCAACTTGGAACTACGCCGACCTTGGCTATTTCCGCGGCGGCGGATATTCCTCACGCTTTGTAACCAAAGCTGAAATGCCGGCAACAATGATAAGACTTAATCTTGTTAAGGGCTTGGGCCCCGTTTTACAAATTGCCGAGGGTTGGACAATAGAGCTTCCCGACGAAGTTACCGACACCCTTTGGAAACGCACCGACTACACTTGGCCTTGCACATGGTTTGCACCAAGAGTTACCGGCAAGGGCGCATTCAAAACCGCATATGATGTTATGAACAACTGGGGCGCTAACCACGGAGCTATCTCTTACGGCCACATAGGTGCCGACCTTATTACCCTGTGTTCAATGCTTAGAATACCCGTTTGTATGCACAATGTCGATGAAGATAAGATATTCCGCCCTGCGGCTTGGAACGCATTTGGCATGGATAAGGAAAGCGCTGATTACAGAGCTTGCCAAAACTTCGGCCCAATGTTTAAAAAGTGCTAAGGAGAACGGCTATGGAATATATGGATATAAGAGAGCAGCTTTGCGATGTCTGCCACAAAATGTGGCAGCTTGGCTGGGTTGCCGCCAACGACGGCAATGTCTCGGTGAAGTTGCCCGACGGCAACTTTATGGCAACCCCCACGGGAATCAGCAAAAGCTTTATCACTCCCGAAAAGCTGGTTATTATCAACAATAAAGGCGAGGTCATCTCGGGTGAGCCGGGTTATAAGCCCTCGAGTGAGATCAAAATGCATCTAAAATGCTATGCCGAGCGTGACGATGTGGGTGCGGTTGTGCACGCACACCCTCCAACAGCAACAGGTTATGCAGTTGCAGGCAAAAGCTTAGATGAATACTCAATGATCGAAACGGTCATCGCCATCGGCTCAATTCCGCTTACGCCTTACGGCACGCCTTCTACCAACGAGGTGCCCGAAGCAATTGCGCCCTATTTAAAAGAGCACGATGTCTTCTTGCTTCAAAACCACGGTGCATTAACTGTGGGTGCCGACCTTATTACGGCATATTACCGAATGGAGACCTTAGAGCTTTTTGCAAAGATCTCGCTTACAGCCCACCTTTTGGGAGGCGCAAAAGAGATCGAAAAGCCTCAGATAGACAAGCTTTTATATTTAAGAGAGAATTACTATCACGTAACCGGCAAGCATCCGGGCTATAAGCACTATAACGATAAATGACAGGGAGGCGCCTATGGAATATTGTTTAGCAATTGATATCGGCGCTTCAAGCGGCAGACACCTTTTGGGAGAAATAAAAGACGGTAAGCTTGCCATAACCGAGGTTTATCGCTTTGAAAACGGCATGAAAGAACAGGATGATACTCTTGTTTGGGACGTTTCAGAGCTTTTTGAGAATGTATTAAAAGGCCTTGAAAAGTGTAAAGAAATCGGTAAAATTCCTAAAACCATAGCTATAGACACCTGGGGTGTTGACTATGTCTTGCTTGATAAAAACGGATGTGAGCTTCTTCCTTGTGTTGCTTACCGCGATTCAAGAACTCAAAGTGCACCCGAGGAAGTTTATAAAATCGTTTCTCAAAGCAGGCTTTACAGCAAAACAGGTATTCCAAAGCAGAATTATAACACGATCTTTCAGCTTTGGTGCGATAAGCAATCGGGCAAGCTCGATAAAGCTTCGCATATGCTTTTGATGCCTGATTATCTGTCTTATAAATTAACAGGTGTTGCCCAAAGCGAGTACACCATATCCACCACAACAGGGCTGGTAAACGCGCAAACCAAGTCTTGGGACGATGAAATTATCGATGCCCTTGGTTTTAACCGCTTGCTGTTTTGCCCTCTTTGCGCCCCTGCTACTTTGGCGGGAGGCTTTAGTGATGAGGTAAAAGAACGCCTTGGCTTTGACTGCCTTGTTCTTCATTGCCCCTCTCACGATACGGCGTCTGCAGTTGCCGCATGCCCTGTCGATGATGAGTCGGTTTTCATATCCTCGGGCACATGGAGCTTAGTGGGTACTGAGAATCTTTACCCTGTAACCGATGGACGAGCCATGAATGCAACCCTTTCAAACGAGGGCGGAATAAACTATCGTTATCGCTTTTTGAAGAATATCATGGGCATGTGGCTGTTTCAAAGCATACGCCGCGAGCTTGATAAGAAATATTCTTACGACGAAATGATGGCAATGGCGATGCAAAGCAGCTTCGATGAAAAAATCGACCCGACCGACGAGTCGTTTTTGGCACCAAAGAGCATGATAGAAGCAGTAAGGAATTATTTAGGCAAACCCGACTTGCCGTTACAGGACGTTTTAAGCTGTCTCTATCACTCGCTTGCAAAAAGCTATGATAACACCGTAAAAGAAATCGAACAGATTGCAGGCAAAGCAGTTAAGCACATCAGCATCGTCGGGGGAGGCAGCAAGGACAGCTATCTTAACCTGTTAACCAAACAATATACAGGCAAAAGTGTCAGTGCGGGTCCTGTTGAATGTACAGCAACAGGCAACATTATTTCACAGATGATGTATTCAGACAAGTCCCTTACTTTGCAAAACGCAAGAGAGCTTGTTAAAAAATCCTTTAATATAATGCCTGTTTAGTGCATAATGTTTTGTCATATTTACGCCAACTGATCATGCACAAAATGCTCTTTATTCCTAACCCCGATACCGAAGCTATCGGTCCTTCTGCCGGATATCAACCCTTTCAATCACAGGTAATGCGATGACGAAAACCGCACGCTTCGCTCGATAAAGCCCTTGATGCATTAGAGGCTGACCACCTCACCGCAGGCGGAGTATTCCCCGAAGAGCTTTTTAAAAGCTTCATCAAAACCAAGCGTGAGGAGTGCTGTCAGCTTGTTGCAGCTTCTCGCTATGCATAGTTTGATAAGTATTACAATCTTTAATTTGTGTTAACCGCACGTTTAGAAATTTAATCATTTTTAAAACCGTCGAGTCGAAACTCGGCGGTTTTTTGCGTTTTTTGGACGTTGATTCGTCAACAACTTTTTGTGCATTTTTAACAAAAATGCCATTGCCAAATTGACGTGTGTTAGTTGTTCTACTGACAGAAAAATGCGAGTTTTTTAGCCATATGAAAATATTAAATTTAAAAAAGTTAAATAGTTGAGTTTTGTTTTGTGCATGAGCCACAGAAAATAGCTGTTTTCTGTACAACATTAACAAAAATTTTCAAAACAGTTTATTGCAATTGACTTTTTTGTCACAGGGGTGTAAACTATAAGTAATGAAAGTCACTTTAGCCGAGTGAAATATGAAACGAGGAGAAAAATTCAATGGAAGCAAAACGTCTTATCTCAGGGATTATATCAATGGTTATAGTTATTACTATGCTTTGCAGCTGCCTGAGTGTAGAGGTATTTGCAACCGAAGGCGAAAGCGTAAGCACAGAATTCTCTTTAACAGAGGACCCCTTCCAATCTTCGCTTGACGACTTCGCAACCCTTACCGACAACGTTCAGACCGTTACAGTTGAATATTCTCCCGATTTGCTTTACGCAGGCTTTGCTGAATACACAACTGTTGAACAGGCTGCACTTGCCGTTCGTGAAAGTCTCAAAAATCACGTTCCTGATTTCTTTGTTTATATCGCAAGCGATTGTGACGATTATAAGCAGGTATATCTTGACTTGTTATATATTGCAGAAACACATACCGGCAACCCTATTGAAGGCGACTATTTAGTATGGCAGACCGGCGATATGGAACTTTACATTTACCTCACTAAGTTTGAGGGCGTAAACTATTACAAAATGCGCTTTGTTGTTCCTTACTACACCACATTGGAACAGGAAATGCAGCTCACTGCTGAAATTAACAATGTATTAAGCAGCTTGAACCTTTACAACGCAACCGATTATCAGAAGGTTAAGGGCATTTACGATTACATTTGCCAGAATGTTACCTACGACTATGCAAATGCATCTGATTATTATTACGGTTTAAAGCACTCGGCATACGCAGCGCTTATTAACAAAACTGCTGTTTGCCAGGGCTATGCATTGCTTTTCTATCGTTTAGCTTTAGAGCTTGGTATCGATGCTAGATTTGTCTCCGGCGTCGCTAATGGCGGAGCTCATGGTTGGAATATTGTTGAACTCGGCGGCAAATACTATAATCTCGATTGCACTTGGGATGCAGGCAGAAACTACAGATACTTCTTAAAGAGCGATGCAAACTTTGCCGATCATGTCAGACACGAACAGTATTCTGCAGACAGATTCGTATCAAGACACCCCATGTCTTCTTCTGATTATTACGAAGCTGAATTCACAATAATCGACGGTACTCTCGTTTCCTATAACGGCATTGGCGGCGACGTAGTGATCCCCGAAGGCGTTATCGAAATCGGTGAAGGCGCATTCAGAAACGCATCAAACATCACAAGCATCACAGTTCCCGAAAGCGTTTTAATCATTGCTGACAGCGCATTTGATTGCAACATGGCAAGCATAACAATTAAATCTGCAGATACTTATATTGCTGATAGCTTTACAACAATAGGTGCAGGCGCTGTAATCAACGGCCACGAAGGTTCAACCGCTCAGAATTACGCATTCAGATATTCAAGAGTATTCTCTGAAATCACAGAGCTTCGCGGCGACCTTGACGGCAACGGTATCGTAGATAATAACGACGCTATTTATCTCCTTTATGCTTCTGTTTTCGGCGTTGAGGAATATCCCATAAATCAAGATTGTGACTACAATAACAACGGCATTATTGATGGCGACGATGCTACTTATCTTTTGTATCACACCCTCTTTGGTGCAGAAAGCTATCCGCTTAACTAATCCTTAACAAAAACCCCTTCTTACCTTTTTGGTAAGGAGGGGTAGCTTTTTTACCAATCACTTTATTTATATAATAAGAACGCAGCAGGTTAGTCCTGTCTGCGTTCTTTTGTGTATTAGGTTTTATTTAACAGGCTCATCGCTAATTGCGATTCTGTCAAGGTCAGGTGCCCACAGCATCATTGTTGTAAGCTTAATTGTATTTTCGCCCTCGTTAAGCTTAACGTTAAGCTTATGCATCTTAGGCTCGTCATAACTTGCACCTGTAAGACCCTTAACTTCATATTTCTCGCCGTTAACATCAATTATAAGGTTGCGCTCCTCGCCTGTGCAGTAATAAACAACAAGCTCATATTCACCGGCTTTATCAACTTCAACGTCAATCTCGCAGTTGTTTGTGCCGTTACCAACATAGCCTACCTTTTTGCCTCCGCTGCAAAGCATCGAGGAAGCAACGGTTGCGCTGCCTGTAAGCTTGCCATCCTCACATTCATAATATGTAAAGCCCTTAAGGTCGGTGTTGGGGCTTTCAGCAACCTCAGTGTCAACCTTATCCTTTGTGATCATAACTGCAACGCCGCCAATATCACGCAAATCAAACTTCAAGGTATCGCTTGCCTTAACCTTTTGTTCCACCAGCTCAAGCTTGCCCTTATCGTTATCGCAATAAATATATGCGTTATATTCGCCGTCGCCCAAAAAGTCCAAAGTCACCGATATACTTCTCTTTTTAAGTGTCATCGAGCCGATATAGAAGTCCTCACCGTCAGATCTCACATAAGTTATGTGGCTTCCGGGGTAACCGTCGATAACTGTTGATGTAGTCCAGTCAGTAGGAATTCTTGACAAGAGGGGAAGACCGATAAAGCTTGGGAACAGCTTTGCAGAAGCCGCAAAGTGCTGAAGCGAGGATTCATAAACAATTGCCTTTGCCAAGCTAAAGCCGCCGCTTTCGCCTGTCTTTTCAATTGCAATACAGCTTGGTGTATAGTCCATCGAGCCTACAATGTTTCTTGTAAAGGGATACATAAGGCAGTTAGCAGGTGCAGGCGCATCGCTCCACTTTCTGAACTCTTCACCCAAAACAGCTTCCGAGGTCATAATGTTGGGGTAAGTTCTTGTTTCGCCGCATGGGTGAATACAACCGTGGTAGTAAATCATCAGTTTGTATTCAGCCCCGATTTCGGCACAGTTCCTCATCGATTCCAAAACATCAATGTCGTCGCTTTCAAAGTAGTCGGTCTTAATACCAACAACGCCTGCCTTGCTCCATTTCGAGAATCTTTCCTCAATGTCCTCGGGCGTCTTAAGCTCTAAATAGTTCACCCAAACAATAATACCAACGCCCTTTTTCTTGGCATAGTCGCACATTTCCTCAAGCCTGTCACCAAACGAGGGCCAACCGGCATCCAAACAGCAATATTCCCATCCGTTTTCCGAGGCAAAGTCGATATATGCGATCTGTGCGTCATAGCTGTGCTGGTTTTCGCCCGACCACCAGCTCCACGAAACCTTACCCGGCTTGATCCAGCTTGTATCTTTATAAAGCTTTTCGTCCATAGCAGGGCAGAGCGAGTCAATAAGGCTGCTTCCCATCAAACCGTTTAAGTCCGAGGCTATAATTGTAGCTCTCCAGGGTGTTGTAAATCCGTTTTCAGTCTTAACCTCCGAAATTCTAATGTGTCCGGGGCTTGCAAGTTCGTCCGTAACCTCGTTTGCAGGGTCACGCTCAAAGCCAAACTGCCACAAAAGCGAAGGATTTCCGCCCTTTGTTTCAAGCACGCTCTTAATATATGTAATATCATTGGCATATGCGTCCGATTCAGAGAACAGCATCCATGTGTCGCCTGTATATGCGGTAACGGGTGTGTTAAAAATTCCGTTGTGGTTGGTTAATGCTTTATAATCATATTCGTTGTAACCAACTTCATAAGTTGCGCTGTAGCCGCCTGCAAAAACGGTCGTGTCTTTTTCAAGGTTGATCTGAGAAACCTCGTTAAGCACATATACCGTTCCGCTCTTTCCGTTTGTCACATCTTTATAACGATAAGCAAATCCGTCATCATAAACCCTAACAAGCAGGGTCATGCTTGCCTCGCCTTTTTTAAGGAATATCTCGCGTTCCATGCAATGATCGCGAAGGCTTACGTTTTCAAGCGCGATAGTTTCGGCAGTTTCATATTCGTCATCGATCTCGTCAGGGCGGCTGTAAGATTTAATCTCTTCAATACCGCTCGAAAGGTCGCAGTTTGATAAAGTAATGCCAAGCTTCGAGGGAGTGATCACCTCTTCTTTTCCAAACTCAACACTATAATAAATTCCGCCGTCCTCATCCTGCCAGAACAGTGCCTTTATCTTTCCGTCAGGAGAGTAAGTAGTAAGCTCCTCAAGTGCATAAAGCTTAGTGTCGCCGCACTTAGCACCGCTCGAGGATTTCTTTACAACCGTAATTTCGGTTTTTGGCTCATCGTTATTAACAATGTTGCTTCCGCCCGAGGGTTCCTCGGTACAGGCACAAAGCGATAGCATCATTAAAACAGCTAAAGCCAAAGCTAAAATCTTCTTCATAATAATAGTTCGTTTCCTTTCAGCAAAAAATTGTAAGCAATTACTCATTATAATTATAAATGTATTTAAGCAAAGTTTCAATAGGTATATTGAAAAAATGCTCACAACTCTATCAAGCTGTGAGCATTTCGATATATAAGCTTTATTCTAATTCTTCGTTGTTGCAAACCTTATAAATTGCAAGTGCAAACATTTTTGCGTTTAAAAGCAGACTGTCAATCGTCATAAATTCGTCAGCGCCGTGCATGTGGTTATCTTCACCGGGGAATTCTGCGCCAAAGGCAACGCCGCCCTCGGTGTGATGAACATAAGTACCTCCGCCAATTGCAATGCACTCGCCCTTTTCGCCTGTCATATCCTCGTAAACACCCAAAAGCGTTTTTACAAAGGCACTGTTGCTGTCAACATAATGAGGCTCGGCTCCGCCTGCCTTAACGTTGTTAAAGCCTGCACCGTTAAGTGTCTGGGTAAGAATTCCGCTAACCTCGTTAACGCTTGAACAAACAGGGAAGCGGATGTCCAGCTTACCGTCAATAATCTTTCCGTCATAGTCCAAAACGCTTAAAACCATCGTCAGCCCGCCCGAAACCTCGTCGCTCATCTTAAGACCTGCACTTAAGCCGTCTGTCTCGTTGTAAGGGTAAATTCGGCTTAAATTTTTAAGGAGGTCTGCCGCTTCATCACCTATATCAATTTCAGCTAAAATCGCTAACAAGCAGGTAAGTGCGTTGTCACCTAAAGCAGGTGTAGAGGCATGTGCGCTTTTGCCCTTAACGTCAATTCTAAGGCTGTCTTCAGCCTCGGTTACATTTACTTCGCACATGGGGTTAAGCGCTGAAACAGCGGCTTTGATTTCTTCTTCGGTAACACCGCAAACGGTTGCGTTTGCAAGCTCGGGCACAGCGTTTATCGTCTTGCCAGAGTGGAAGCTTAAAAGCTTTTTTGCGCTGTTGCAAGCTGTAACCTCACGAACAAACCAGCCTCTTATCATGCCCTTTTCAATGTTTATAACAGGGTAGTTACCATCGGGGGTGAAAAGCCATTTCGGCATTGAAGCAACCTTTTCAAAATGCTCAAGGTCACCCGAGCCGTTTTCCTCGTTTGTTCCCAAAATAAGTCTTACTCCGTTTTTAAGAGGCACGCCCAAATCTTTAAGCGCTTTCATGGCATACATTACAGCTACACAAGGTCCCTTGTCATCAATCGAGCCACGGCCGAACACCTTGCCGTCACAAACATGGGCATTAAAAGGCTCGTGCGTCCAGCCTGTGCCCTCGGGCACAACGTCCAAATGCCCCAAAATCCCCAAAACGGCATCATTTTCGGTAAATTCAGCCGTACCGACATATCCGTCGTAATTCTTTGTTTTAAACCCAAAGCTCTCGCAAATTTCAAGTGCTTTATCAAGGCAGTCTCTAACAGGCTTGCCAAAGGGCGCACCCTCGCCAGCCTCCTGTTGATAGCTGGGGTATGAAATCAGCTCGCAAAGCGTTGCAACCATTGCTTCTTTGTGCGAATCAATGTAGTCAAAAAGTTTCTGCTTGTTCATAGTTTTCTCTCCTTTACCGTCAGAATGCGCAGGCGCAGCCTGCCGCCGCGTTCCGCGGCGGCTCACTTGCCGACCGCAAATGCGGTCGGCAAGTCGCCCCCAAGGGCGCCCAAGCGCCCTTGGGGGCTGGGCTGCGCCCCACGCACTATTTTTTAATAAGCACCATTGCCGAAATAGGCGGCACAAACACGCCCTCGCAATATGTCGCCATCGGCGTATTACCTGCCTTAATATCGCTGATGTAAACCTGCCATTCACCCTCGGGCAGCAAAAATACCTTTGCTCTGGGAATGGGGTTTATCAGCATAAGAATGGTCTCGTCTTCGTTACTAAGCTCCAAAGCAATCGTCCCATCGGGCGATTGGCGAATTACATATGCCTCGATAACCTCTTTAACGCTCTTAAGCCGCAAAAGGTCGTGCGCTTTTCTAAATTCAATAAGCCCCTTAAAATATTCCGCCTCACGCTCGTTGTCATCAAGCATATCCCATTTTACCGAGTTAACACTATCCGGCGAGGAGTAGCTGTTTTCATCATATTTTCCGTCACCCAAGGGCTTCGAGCGTAACATTTCCTGCCCTGCCTGAATAAAAGGCACACCCTGCGCCAAGAACACCAAAGCACCGGCAAGCCTTGCCATCTTTTTTCTGTCCTCGTCATGGCTGCTTGGTGCCGAGATCATCAGCTTGTCCCACATTGTGTGATTGTCGTGCGCTTCACAATAGTTTATCGTCTGCTCGGGAGATCTCGCCCAATCGGCATTACCTAAAAGCCCCGTTAAAATGCGCTGCCTTAAGTGGAAATTCCCCGAAACATAGCCAAGTGCGGTCTTGTTAAAGGTTTCGCCCTTAATGGCATCACGATAGTCGTCGTTAAAATAGGCATAACTCGGCGTAAGCTTTGCATTTTGCTTAAATGCGGCTTTTTCTTTTTCAAGGGCAGAGGCTCCGCCTGTCCATCCCTCGCCGTAAAGAATAACACTCGGGTTAATTTCTTTAAGCTTTTTGGCAAGCTCGTTCAGCGTGTCAATATCAAGCAAAGCCATAAGGTCGAACCTGAAACCGTCGATCTTATATTCTCCGGCCCACCAAAGCACCGAGTCGATAATATATTTTCGGCACATTTTTCTTTCCGAGGCCATCTCGTTTCCGCAGCCCGAGCCGTTCGAAAATCTGCCGTCCTCCGTCGTTCTGTGATAATACCCGGGGTATGCAATTTCAAACCACGAGTCCTCGCTTTCATAGGTGTGGTTATAAACCACGTCCATGATCACGCCGATGCCTTTTTTGTGCAAAGCCTGAACCATCTTTTTAAATTCGCATATTCTTTTAAGTGGGTCAGCAGGGTCAGCTGAATATCCACCCTCGGGCACGTTATAGTTTTTTGGGTTATATCCCCAGTTGTAAGAGGCTTTAGGGTCAGTCTCGTCAACGCCCTCATAATCGAAAGCAGGCAAAAGATGAATGTGCGTAACACCTAAATCAACAAGATGAGAAATGCAGGTCGGCTTTCCGCTTTTGGTAACGCTTTCGCCATTCAAAAACGCCGAATACTTACCTTTCTCATCAGCTTCAACACCCGATGATTCATCGCTTGAAAAATCTCTTATATGTGTTTCATAAATCACAGCGTCGTTATAGCTCTCAAGCTTAACATAGCTTTCGTCTTCCCAGCCCTTAGGGTCAGTCTTTTTTAAATCTGCAATATAGCCTCTGTCACCGTTGAGCCCCACAGCCTTGGCATAAATGTCAACGCCCTCTCGGGCCACGCCGTTATAGGTATAAGCAAGGTTATAAAATTTGCCTTCCAGCGAGTCCGGATAGTCGATCGCCCACACACCGTTTTCGCCTTTGGCAAGTGTTAAGGTCATACAGGGCGAGGGTGAAGCCGCATCGTTGTAAATCAAAGCTTCAACTGCCTCGGCATCGGGCGCCCACACGGCAAAACAGGTGCTTTGCTTGGTTAATGTAACACCCAATTCACCATCGTAATAATATTTTGAATCAATTAAGGATATCTTATCGGTCATCCTCGGTAAACTCCTTATTTGCATAATTTTTTTGATAGATATGAATATTATAAAACTTTTTACTTATATTTTCAATAGTGTAACCAAACTAAAATCAGTTATCTTTAATGAAATTAAATTGAGTAAAAACAGTTGAAAATAGAATTGCCATTTGTTAAAATATTAATATCTTTAAAGCTTATTATTTCGAAAGGATTTGATTATATGAGATCAAGCGGTATTTTACTCGGCGTAGCTTCACTCCCCGGCGAATACGGCATCGGCAAGCTCGGCAAAGAAGCAAAAAAATTCATAGACTTTTTGGTTAAGGCAAAACAGCACTATTGGCAGATACTCCCTCTTTCTCCCACAGGCTACGGAGATTCGCCTTATCAGTCCTGCTCGATTCATGCAGGCAACCCTTATTTTATCGACCTTGAAACCCTCGAAGAAGAGGGACTGCTGCTGCCTGAAGATTACAAAAACGTAGAATTCGGCGACCATATGCAGTATATCAACTACGGAATGATCTATAACACGATTTTTGATGTTTTAAAAATAGCTTACAGCCGCTTTAAGCCTGATATCAACTACCACGTATTTTTGGATAAAAACGGCGGCTGGGTTTATAACTATGCTCTGTTTATGGCTCTTAAAGCCGAAAACGGCGGTAAGCCTTGGA
Source organism: Oscillospiraceae bacterium (assembly GCA_017472735.1). Lineage (GTDB taxonomy): Bacteria > Bacillota > Clostridia > Oscillospirales > Ruminococcaceae > Faeciplasma. Next base: position 21,769 of record JAFUOD010000004.1, read on the forward strand.
ATCAATGGGAGAATGATTTGCGCTTTGCAAAGCCCGAGGCGTTAGAGTCGGCAAAAATCCGCTTAAAAGACACCATAGGCTTTTATATCTTCTTGCAGTATCAGTTCTTTAAACAATGGTTTGAAATCAAAAAATATGCAAACGACAACGGCATTGAGATCATAGGTGATATGCCAATTTACTGCGCTTACGACAGTGTTGAGGTTTGGCTTACCCCCGAGCTTTTTGAGCTTGATGAGGAAAAGAACCCCAAAAACGTTGCAGGCTGTCCGCCCGATGATTATGCTTTAGACGGCCAGCTTTGGGGCAATCCTCTGTATAACTGGGCTGATATGGAGCAAAACGGTTATAAGTGGTGGATCGACCGCATTGCCTTTGCCACCGAGATTTACGATGTTTTAAGAATAGACCATTTCAGAGGGTTTGCGGGTTACTTCTCAATTCCCGCGACCGATAAAACCGCAGTTAACGGCGTCTGGCGTGAAGGTCCGGGCATGAAGCTGTTTAATTCCACGAATTATTGGCTTGGCAAAAAGCGCATCATTGCCGAAGATCTGGGCTTTGTAACCGATGATGTTGTTAAGCTTCTTGCCGACACCGGCTACCCGGGAATGAAGGTCTTGCAGTTTGCATTTGATCCCACGGCAAAAAGCGATTATCTGCCCTGTAACTACACAACAAGCTCGTGTATTGTTTATACCTCCACCCACGATAGCGACACCCTTTACGGCTGGGCTGAAGACCGAGAAGGTGAGGAACTTGACTTTTGCCTTGATTATTGCGGAGTTTCTGATAAGAAGGATATTCCCGAGGCACTTTTGCGCCTGGCGTGGTCAAGCATTGCCGAGGTCGCAATTGCTCAGCCTCAGGACATTTTAGGTCTTGGCAACGAAGCAAGAATTAACGTTCCGTCATCAGTCGGCACAAACTGGCGCTGGCGAATTTTAAGCGAACAGCTTGATGAAAAAGCCGCTGAAAAGCTTGCAACCTTAAGTCAAGTTTATAACCGCATTGTTGCAGCCGAGGAAGAAGAGCTTGTTGAAGAATAAGATGTTTTAGCAAAGCTTTGCGCTTTTGCCGCACTGCCTGCAGGGGCGAAGCCCCGCCCAAGCCGCCCCACGGGGCGGCTTGGGCTTTTTTACGGCGCCCGCAGGGCGCCGTAAAAACCCCCGATGCCGCCACATAGGCGGCATCGGGGTCGGGCTTCGCCCTCGCTCACTTGACTGCAAAAGCTCTCGCTTTCAAACAAAGCCTGTTGCGGTTGACTTTTTCTTCGCTCTTTGTCATAATTGCTGTATAAAATCAAACGCTTATGGGTGATATAAATGGTTATTCTAATCTCCGGTGCTTCTCATACAGGCAAGACAAATTTAGCGCAAAAGCTTCTTGAAAAATATGGCTATCCTTATCTTTCCATCGACCACTTAAAAATGGGGCTTATCCGCAGCGGCCAAACGCCTCTCACTCCGCTCGATGACGACAAGCTCACATCATATCTTTGGCCAATTGTAAAAGAAATGATAAAAACAGCAATTGAAAACGAGCAAAACCTTATTGTCGAGGGCTGTTACATCCCCTATGATTGGCAAAATGACTTTAATAAGCAATATCTTTCAAGTATAAAATATATCTGCCTTGTAATGAGCGAGAGCTATATCAGCAATCATTTTGAAATCATAAAAAGCCATGCCAGTGTTATCGAACACCGTTTAGACGACGCCTCATTAACGCCCTCCGCCTTAATTAAAGAGAATCTTTACGCTTTAAAAATGTGCAAGACGCACCATCTTGATTATATATTAATTGATGATGATTATAATATCGAGCTTCCTTTCTAAAGCAGTAAAAAGCTCCCGATTCTATCGGGAGCTTTTATTACATTATTTCGTTATAATTATAAATCACCTTGTCTGCAACACGCTTAATGTCATCCCAGTCATCGCTCGAGTGTTCCTCTAAAATGGCAACACAGTGCATGTTTCCTGCCTTTGCGCCAACACATCCTAAATAAATATCCTCAAACACACAGCACTTTTCGGGCTCGGCACCAACCTTTTTTGCCGCCAAAAGGTAAACATCGGGGAAGCCTTTTTTGCGCTTGACCTCATCAGTTGTAACAAACGCATCAAACAAATCATAAACTCCATGACGCTTAAGGCAAGGCTCAAAAAGTTCACGGTGCGAGGCTGTAGCAAGTGCCAGCTTAACGCCGCTTTCCTTAAGCTTTTTAAGGAATTCCTGCGCACCTTCAACCATTGTTATCACTTCGCCATATTCATATTCCAAAAGCTCAAGCCACTCGTTAATAACCTCATCGGGGGTGTTTTTTACTCCGCACTCGGCAATAACATAATCAGCCGCCTGACGCATATTCAATGTCGCAACTCTGTCATAAAAATCCTCGGGAATAGGCAAGCCGCGGCGCTGCATAAAAATCTCGTCTACAATTCGCCATGTGTCGATCGAGTTCACCAATGTGCCGTCCAAATCAAAAATAGCACATTCCAAGTCTTTATAAAAATCCATGATAATTGTCCTTTCCAAACAACATTTGCTACATTATATTTTATATTATACTCAAATGCTTGTCAATAAATACCTTGAAAAGCAGGTGCAAACAAGTTATAATGTAAATGAAATTTATGCGAAAAGAGGTGAGGTAATGGCTTTAAACGATAATATTCAATATTTAAAAGGCGTAGGTCCCAAGCGTGCTGAGCTGTTAAAAAAGCTCGATATCGAAACAGTTGGTGACCTTATTTATCATCTGCCGAGAAATTATCTCGACCTTACTTCACCCGTCGCCATCGCCGATGCTGTTTTAGATGAAACCAATGTCATTTTCGGCAGAGTGGTCTCAAAGCTTGCGCCTGCACGAATCCGCAAGGGCATGACGATCTATCGCCTCGTGTTTACTGATGGTGTTGATGACATGTCAGTTGTAATTTATAACTCTGAATTTATGTTTAAAGCATTCGAGGTCGGCTGCGACTATATCCTTTGCGGCAAGGTAACAGGCAACATGACATCGCGCGAAATGTCGTCGCCGATTGTTATAAAAGCCTCGGCAAACGATAAAATTTTGCCCATTTACCCTTTAACCGAGGGGATAAATCAAAACTATCTTCGCACCTGCATTAAAAAGGCTCTCGAACAGCTTAATAACGAAAGTTTTGAAACCTTGGGCGAAGATGATTTAAGAAGAATATGTCTCATGCCCCTTGATGAAGCGCTTAAAGAAATTCATTTTCCCAAAAACAAAGAGCTTGCCGTTAAAGCCCGCCGTCGTTTGGCTTTCGATGAGCTTTTGACCTTACAGCTTGCAATGCATGAAATGCGCTCAAACCGGCGCACGCAAACAGGTTATAAAATGCAAGCTCACAGTATTGATGCTTATTACAGAGCGCTTCCGTTTAAGCTAACGGGTGCGCAAAGCAGAGCAATATTTGAGTGTTTAAGCGATATGTGTCAAAACGCGCCCATGAACCGCCTTGTCTTGGGAGATGTAGGTTCGGGCAAGACTGCCGTTGCGGCTGCTTGCTGTTATTTTGCATACCTCAACGGCACCCAGTCAGTCTTAATGGCGCCTACCGAGATATTAGCACAGCAGCATTACGACACTCTTTGCAAATTCCTTTTGCCGCTTGGTGTTAAGGTCGCGCTTTTAACAGGCTCGTTAACCGCAAAAAACAAGCGTGTTTTAAAAGAGGGCATAGCGTTGGGAGAATATAACGTAATCGTTGGCACTCATGCGCTTTTGCAGCAATCCACCGAGTTTAACGATCTTGGCTTGGTAATAACCGATGAGCAGCACCGCTTTGGCGTTGAACAGCGTGCCGCCCTCGAGAAAAAAGGCAAAAATCCTCATCGCCTTGTAATGTCGGCAACCCCAATTCCAAGAACCTTAGCACTTATGATTTACGGCGAGCTTGATATCTCGCTTTTAGATGAACTTCCCGGTGGCAGAAAGAAGATCGAAACCTATGCCGTAACAGGTAAGCTCCGCAAGCGCGCATTTGCTTTTATAAAAGACAGGCTTAACGAGGGCAGGCAGGCATATATCGTTTGCCCTGCCATTGAAGAAAATGAAACCGTTAACATAAAATCCGTTAAAGAATACGCCGACAAAATCTCGGCAGAGGATTTTAAAGACTTTAGTGTAGGACTTTTGCACGGGCAGATGCCCGCCAGCAAAAAAGATGAGGTGATGCGCCGCTTTAAAAACGGTGAGATAGACGTTTTGGTTTCCACCACCGTTATCGAGGTTGGCGTAGACGTACCAAACGCCGCAGTCATGCTTGTTGAAGACGCCGACAGATTCGGTCTTAGCCAGCTTCACCAGTTAAGAGGGCGAGTAGGAAGAGGGGAGTATCAGTCTTACTGTATCCTTGTTACTGACAATGTTTCCGATGCAAGTAAGCAGCGCCTTCGTGTTCTTTCTTCAACCTCAGACGGATTTAAAATCTCCGAGGCTGACCTCGAGCTACGCGGCCCCGGCGACTTCTTCGGTTCGGCACAGCACGGTTTGCCTAAACTTAAAATTGCTGACATCGCCGCCGACAGCGACGTTTTAAAGCTTGCACAATCAGTCGCAGGCGAAATTAACAGCAGAGGCTTGCTTGATTTACCGCAATACTCAAAGCTGAAAGAGCGTGTACATCGCCTTTTCAGCGGTGAAATAACAGGATAGTAGGGAGAAGCTTTATGAAAATAGATGCGATCGTATATACCTCAAACACAGGCTACACCAAGCAATATGCTAAAATGATTTCAGAAAAAACAGGTATACGACTTTACAACTTGCTTGACGCCAAAAAAATACTACCCAAAGGAGCAAATATCATATACCTTGGCTGGCTTATGGCAAGCATGGTTAAGGATTACAGTAAAGCCGCAAAAAACTTCAATATTAAAGCCGTTTGCGGCGTCTGCCTTGGCAATACAGGCTCGCAGATAGACGCAGTTAAAAAAATCAATAAATTGCCGCACGCCTTGCCTGTTTTCACCCTCCAAGGAGGATATGACCACGACAAGGTTAAAGGCATTTATAAATTCATGATGGATATGTTAACAAAAGCACTTTCAAAAAAGCAAAATCGCGCGCCCGATGAAGATGCAATGCTTAAGCTTATTCTGCAAGGCGGCAGCTTTGTCAGCGAGGAAAATTTGTGCGATTTTATGCTTTGGTTTGAACAAAACTGCCAAGCCTAAGCTTTGCTGCTTTTTGACCGTTTCGGGCGCTCCCACCCACCCGCCTCGCGCCCGCACTAAAAAATCACCCTCTTGCATAACAACTTCGCAAGAGGGTGCACTTTTTGCAAAATAAACCTGACCCGATAATTCGGGTCAGGTTTTTAAAAAGCCTATATCTTATTATTCAGATGCGCTGTCATGACTTGCGGCCGCTCTGTCAATATAGGTATCGTTTTTAACAACTGTTGCATTGTTATAAACTTGCATACCTGTACCTGCAGGGAGGAGCTTACCGATGATAACGTTTTCTTTAAGGCCAAGCAAGTGGTCAGACTTACCCTTAATAGCAGCGTCGGTGAGCGCTCTTGTTGTTTCCTGGAAGGAAGCAGCAGAGAGGAAGCTTTCGGAGCTGGAGGAAGCCTTGGTGATACCCTGAATAACAGGAATTGTTGTAATAAGCTTAGCACTAAGGTCGCCGGCATCTATCTCTTCCTGGATCTGAGCGTTGATAGCGTCGATCTCGTGCTTGTCAACCAACGTGCCGGGCAAGAGGTAGCTCGAGCCGGAATCGTCGATCTTAAGCTTTCTAAGCATCTGACGTGTAATAACCTCGATATGCTTGTCGTTAACATCAACACCCTGCAAACGGTAAACCTTCTGAACTTCGGTGATGATGTAGTTTCTTACAGCCTCGGGGCCAAGGATAGCCAAAATGTCAGCAGGATTCTTCGAGCCTGCAGTAAGTTCGTCACCAGCCACAACATTTTCGCCGTCTCTAACCTTAATTCTGTAATCCCACGGAACAGGATACTGTTCAACTTCACCTGTTTCGGTGTTGGTAACAACAATTACACGAGACTTCTTGATTTCTTCAATGTGGACCGTGCCGTCAATTCTTGTAAGGATCGCAGCACCCTTGGGCTTTCTCGATTCGAAGAGTTCTTCAACACGGGGGAGACCCTGAGTGATATCTTCTGCCGAAGCAACACCACCGGTATGGAAGGTTCTCATTGTAAGCTGAGTACCGGGTTCGCCGATAGACTGTGCAGCGATAATACCAACAGCCTCACCAACAGAAACGATTGCAGAGTGAGCAAGATCCATGCCGTAGCACTTAGCGCAAACGCCGCGCTTAGATTTACATCCAAGTACAGAGCGAATAGCAATTTTGTCCTTACCCTGAGCCTCCAAAGCTTCGATAACCTTGTTAGCGTCAGCAGCGGTCATAAGCTTGCTTGCAGACATGATAACTTCGCCTGTTTTGTCGTTCTTAAGGTCTTCAACCAAGAATCTGCCGACAAGTCTTTCAGCAAACGGCTCAATAAGCTCGTTGCCGTTTCTGATCTCAAATACTTCAATACCTTCATGTGTGCCGCAGTCGTCCTCGGTAATAATTACGTCCTGAGCTACGTCAACCAAACGTCTTGTAAGGTAACCCGAGTCAGCGGTACGGAGTGCGGTATCGGTCAAGCCCTTACGAGCACCACGGGAAGAAATGAAGTATTCAAGTACGTTCAAGCCTTCACGGTAGTTAGCACGAATAGGCATTTCGATGGTAGCACCAGAGGTGTTAGCGATAAGTCCGCGCATACCGGCAAGCTGACGGATCTGAGCGATGGAGCCACGGGCACCCGAGTCAGACATCATGTAAATGGGGTTATATTTATCAAGGTTTGCCTGCAAAGCAACGGTAACGTCGTCAGTAGCCTTAGACCAGATCTCGATGAACTTCTTGGACTTTTCGCCTCTCGAGATAAGACCTCTCTTATACTGAGCGTCAACCTTGTCAACAGCCTTGTCGGCGTTTGCCAAAATTTCCTTCTTCTTGGGAGGAATTTCAGCGTCGCAAACAGCAACGGTGATTGCTGCCTTTGTGGAATACTTAAAGCCTAAAGCCTTAACAGCGTCCAAAACCTCACTTGTTTTGGTGGTGCCGTGCTTGCGGATGCATCTTTCGATGATATCGGTAAGCTGCTTTTTCTTTACCAAGAATCCGATTTCAAGATCGAACTGCTTGTTAGAATCGGTTCTGTCAACGTAACCCAAATCCTGAGGAATGTTTTCGTTAAAGATGATTCTGCCGACAGTTGTGTTAATTATCTTAGAAACCTGATTTTCGCCGATAGTTTTAGTAACTCTTAAGCGGATCTTAGCCTGAAGTGAAACAAGACCTGCCTGATAAGCCATCATAGCTTCGTTAATATCACGGAATGTCTTGCCTTCGCCCTTTTCACCGTCTTTTTCAAGGGTGAGGTAGTAAGAGCCCAAAACCATGTCCTGTGTGGGAACTGCAACAGGCTTACCGTCGGCGGGCTTAAGGAGGTTGTTAGCGGCAAGCATCAAGAATCTTGCTTCTGCCTGAGCCTCAACCGACAAAGGAACGTGAACAGACATCTGGTCGCCGTCGAAGTCGGCGTTGTAAGCGGTACATACAAGCGGGTGAAGCTTTAATGCTCTGCCTTCAACAAGCACAGGCTCGAATGCCTGAATACCCAAACGGTGAAGTGTAGGCGCACGGTTTAAAAGAACAGGATGTCCCTGAATTACGTTTTCAAGAGCGTCCCAAACTTCGTCACGGCCTCTATCAACCATCTTTCTTGCAGATTTAATGTTGATCTGAGGATTGGTGTCAACAAGTCTCTTCATAACAAAGGGCTTGAAGAGCTCGAGTGCCATCTCCTTAGGCAAACCGCACTGATACATCTTAAGCTCGGGGCCTACAACGATAACGGAACGGCCGGAATAGTCAACACGCTTACCCAAAAGGTTCTGACGGAAGCGGCCCTGCTTACCCTTTAACATATCTGTAAGCGACTTGAATGCACGGTTGTTGGGGCCTGTTACAGGTCTGCCGTGGCGACCGTTGTCAATAAGTGCGTCAACAGCTTCCTGAAGCATTCTCTTTTCGTTTCTTACAATAATGTCGGGAGCTTCAAGCTCGAGCATTCTCTTTAAGCGGTTGTTGCGGTTAATTACTCTTCTGTAAAGGTCGTTAAGGTCGCTTGTTGCATATCTGCCGCCGTCCAAGGGAACCATAGGACGAAGATCCGGAGGAATTACGGGAACAACATCCAATACCATCCATTCGGGTCTGTTGCCCGAGGTTCTGAAAGCCTCAACGATCTCAAGTCTCTTTAAAAGTTTAATTCTCTTTTGGCCTGTGGGGAGGTCTTTAAGCTCAGCCTTAAGCTCTGCTGCCAAAGCTTCAACGTCAATTTCCTCAAGCAAGACTTTAATAGCTTCGGCACCCATGCCTGCCTTAAAACCGTCTTCATATCTCTCACGAGCGTCCTGATATTCCTTTTCGGTCAATATCTGCTTTTTAACAAGGCCGGTGTCACCGGGGTCGGTTACAATATATTTAGTGAAGTATAAAACTTCTTCCAAACGCTTCTGCGAAACGTCAAGCATCTGTCCGATTCTCGAGGGGGTACCCTTGAAGTACCAGATGTGTGAAACGGGAGCTGCAAGTTCGATATGACCCATGCGCTCACGTCTTACCTTAGCGCGGGTTACCTCAACGCCGCAGCGTTCGCACACCTTGCCCTTAAAACGGATCTTCTTATACTTACCGCAGTGACATTCCCAGTCCTTGGTTGGGCCAAAAATTCTTTCACAGTATAAGCCGTCTCTTTCGGGCTTCTGTGTGCGGTAATTTATTGTTTCGGGCTTTTCAACGGCACCGTGAGACCAGCTTCTGATCTGTTCGGGTGACGCAAGACCGATTTTTATTGAATCACAAACGTTAAATTCCAAAATTCAAACCCTCTTTCCGTAAATATACAGCCGTCATATTAAACGAGGTCGTTAAGTTCTTCTTCGTCAACGATCGAGAAGCCTTCAAGTGCTTCATCCATGTCAACGTCTGCGTCGTCCATATCGTCATTGTAAGCATCCTTGGTGTAGTCATCTTCAATAGTTTCTACACCCTCAGAATCAACATATGACATACCGTAATCGGAAATGGGAGCAGGAATGATGTCGTTATCCTCGTCAAAGTTCTGGGAAAGGTCGATCTCTTCACCTGCTTCGTCGAGCACCTTAACGTCGAGCGAGAGGGACTGGAGTTCCTTAACCAATACCTTAAAGGACTCGGGGATACCTGCCTTGGGCACGTTCTGACCCTTAACGATTGCTTCATAGGTCTTAACACGTCCGGTGGTATCGTCAGACTTAACGGTAAGGATTTCCTGAAGAGTGTAAGCAGCACCGTAAGCTTCGAGCGCCCAAACTTCCATTTCACCAAAACGCTGACCGCCGAACTGTGCCTTACCGCCCAAAGGCTGCTGAGTTACCAAAGCATAAGGACCGACAGAACGTGCGTGGATCTTATCGTCTACGAGGTGGTGAAGCTTGAGGTAATACATGATACCAACGGTTACTCTGTTATCAAAAGGCTCACCTGTACGTCCGTCATAAAGTACGGTCTTGCCGTCTTCAGCCATGCCTGCAAGCTTAAAGCACTCACGGATATCCTCTTCGTGTGCGCCGTCGAATACAGGGGTCATGATCTTCCAGCCAAGCTTTCTTGCAGCCATACCAAGATGAACTTCAAGCACCTGACCGATGTTCATACGGGAAGGTACACCCAAGGGGTTCAAAACGATATCCAAAGGAGTACCGTCTTCAAGGAAGGGCATGTCTTCCTGAGAAAGGATTCTTGAAACTACACCCTTGTTACCGTGACGGCCTGCCATCTTATCGCCCACAGAGATCTTTCTCTTCTGAGCGATATAGCAGCGAACGAGCATATTAACGCCGGGCGAAAGCTCATCGCAGTTTTCGGGAGTGAACACCTTAACGTCGATGATGATACCCGATTCGCCGTGAGGAACACGAAGCGAGTTGTCTCTTACTTCTCTTGCCTTTTCACCAAAGATTGCACGCAAAAGTCTTTCTTCGGCAGTAAGCTCGGTCTCACCCTTAGGTGTTACCTTGCCTACCAAGATGTCGCCGCTTCTTACCTCGGCACCGATACGGATGATACCGTTTTCGTCGAGGTCCTTAAGTGCGTCTTCACCGACACCGGGGATATCCTTAGTGATCTCTTCGGGGCCGAGCTTGGTGTCACGGCACTCGATCTCATATTCTTCGATATGAACAGATGTATAAACGTCATTTCTGACAAGCTTTTCATTTAAAAGAACAGCGTCTTCATAGTTATAGCCTTCCCAAGTCATAAAGCCGATAAGAGCGTTCTTACCAAGCGAGATCTCGCCGTTGCAGGTTGCGGGTCCGTCACCGATAACCTGATGAGCTTCAATTCTTTCGCCTTTTTCAACAATAGGTCTCTGGTTAGTGCAGGTACCCGAGTTGGAACGCTTGAACTTGGTTAAGGTGTATGTTTTAATGTTGCCAGAATCTTCTCTTACAACGATTTCGGAAGCGTCAACGTGTTCAACAACACCTGCCGCCTCGGAAACTACTGCAACGCCCGAGTCAACACAAGCCTTGTATTCCATACCTGTGCCGACAATAGGATTCTCGGTAACAAGGAGCGGAACTGCCTGACGCTGCATGTTTGCGCCCATGAGGGCACGGTTTGCGTCGTCGTTTTCAAGGAAGGGGATCATTGCAGTTGCAACCGAAACTACCATCTTAGGAGATACGTCCATGAAGTCGATGTTTTCACGGTCGATCTCCATGATCTGATCGCGATATCTGCCGTTGACCTTGGCACGTGCAAACTTGTTGTCCTCGGTCAAAGGCTCGTTAGCCTGTGCAACCATATAGTTATCTTCGACGTCAGCGGTCATGTAAACAACTTCGTCGGTTACAACGCCTGTTTCTTTGTCGACCTTGCGGTAAGGAGCTTCGATAAAGCCGTATTCGTTGATTCTGGCAAAGGATGCAAGGTAAGAGATAAGACCGATGTTAGGTCCTTCAGGAGTTTCGATAGGACACATTCTGCCGTAGTGAGAATAGTGTACGTCTCGAACCTCGAAGCCTGCTCTGTCACGCGAAAGACCGCCGGGGCCTAAAGCCGAAAGTCTTCTCTTATGTGTAAGCTCAGCCAAGGGGTTGGTCTGGTCCATGAACTGGGACAAAGGAGACGAACCGAAGAATTCCTTGATTGCAGCCGTAATGGGTCTGATATTGATGAGTGCGGTGGGAGTAACGACCTCGATATCCTGCGCCTGAATGTTCATTCTTTCGCGGATCACTCTTTCCATGCGGCTGAAGCCGATTCTGAACTGGTTCTGCAAAAGCTCGCCAACGCATCTTATTCTTCTGTTGCCAAGGTGGTCAATGTCGTCAATGGTGCCGACACCCTCGCAAAGGTTTAAGAAGTAAGAGATGGTAGCTATCATGTCGTCCAAAACAATGTGCTTAGGAATAAGCTCTTCGATTCTAGCCTTGATACCTTCGATAATTTCGTCGTTGTTAGCACTTGCTTCAAGAATTTCACGCAATACCTTAAATGAAACCTTTTCGTTAACGCCATAGGGCTTAGCGTCGAAGTCGATATATCTGTCGATATCGACCATGCCGTTGCCGATAACCTTAACCTCAACAACTTCAACCTTGTGGGTAACTTCGCCTGTGGGGCTGGTAAGGGTCTCACGCTTTTCAACTGAAAGGTAAGCTTCCATAACGCCGCAAGCTTCAATTTCCATTGCACGGTCAAGCGAAAGAACTTCACCGGGCTCTGCCATGATCTCGCCTGTTAAGGGGTTAACAATGGGTCTTGCAAGTGTGTGGCCTGCAATACGGGAAGCGATGCCAAGCTTTTTGTTATATTTGTAACGGCCGAATCTGCAAAGGTCGTATCTTCTTGCATCGAAGAAGAGGTTGTTTAAGTGGGTGATAGCGCTGTCAACCGTCGGAGGTTCGCCGGGACGGAGCTTTTTATAAACCTCGATAAGACCTTCATCGGTTGTTGTGGTAGCATCCTTTTGCATGATGGTTGCTTTAAGTCTTGCATCGTGGTTAAACATCTCGTCAATTTCATCGTTTGTGCCGATGCCGATTGCACGGATGAATGTGGTAAGCGGTATCTTTCTGTTTTTGTCAATACGAACATAGACTACATCGTTAGAGTCCATTTCATATTCAAGCCATGCACCTCTGTTAGGAATTACGGTGGACTTGAAAAGGTCCTTACCGGTCTTGTCCTTATCAGCAGCATAATAAACACCGGGAGAACGAACGAGCTGAGAAACGATTACACGTTCAGCACCGTTGATTACGAAAGTACCCGAGGGAGTCATGAGCGGGAAATCACCCATGTAAACTTCGCTGTCCTTAATTTCGCCTGTTTCAAGATTGTTAAGTCTTGCAGTAACACGCAGAGGAGCAGCATAAGTTGTGTCTCTTTCCTTACATTCCGCAATAGTGTACTTTGGCTCGTCATCGAGTCGGTAGTCAATAAAACTTAGCTCTAAAGTCTCGTTATAGTCCTTGATAGATGCAACGTCCTTGAAAACCTCTCTTAAGCCTTCCTCGAGGAACCATTTGTATGAGTTCTTCTGGACTTCAATAAGGTTTGGCATTTCTAAGACTTCGTTGATCTTGGCAAAGCTTTTACGAACATTTTTGCCGAGCTTGACGTCCTTGACATTGACCATTGGCTTATCACTCCTTATATAAATTTACATTTTCCATAACATTTTCGCATAAAAACGCCGAGGTTTTTGCCGATTTCAGACTGATTTTGTTTATTTTAAACAAAATCTCAATGAATCTGTTGAAAAAGTTCTAAATATTTTACAACAGATTTTGAAATAGGCGTCTTTTTAGCCATTATGATACATCTTACAATTTAACTCATTTTCGTCAAGATGTCAAGCATTGATTTTGGAAATTATGAAAATTTGTGAATAAACACTTGTTTTTGGGGTTGACAAACCTCGAATTAGGTATTTTTGACCATAAGGCATATTGACAGTATGTGCAATTAGACGATATAATTAAACCGTGCAATAAATTTTGCATATCAGTTGTATTATGGTTAGAAAACATCGAAAGGATGATGACAATGAAACGATCAATAAGCATTTTAATGGCACTTGCAATGGTGTTATGTATTTTTACAGGCTGCGGTGCAAGCTCGAATCTTAAAGATTTTAATCAAAGTGCAGACATGGCAGTGACAGAAGGCTTCGACGGCGGCTGGTACGATGTATCGGACGACGTGGAATGGATCGAGGAAGAATGGGCTGTTGAAGATGATGTTGCTTTGGAAGAAGCACCCATGATGCCCTCGGTTGATAAAAGCCCCGATACTTCGGGCAATGTTGATGCCGATTCTCTGCCTGCCTCTGAAAGAAAGATAATCAAAAACAAATCAATGGATGTTCAGACGACCGACCTTAACGCCTTTGTTGAGGAGCTGAAAAAGCAGGTAACTGCATTGGGCGGATATATTGAGAATTCATCTAACTATAAAGAAAGCGCCGATTTCACCTTAAGGATCCCTGCCGAGAATTATGATGCATTCTCAGCAGTTGTCGGCAACCTTGGCACAGTTACTTATGAAAACGAGTATATTGACGATGTTACAAGCCAATACATCGACATTGAAGCAAGGCTTAAAGCCTTAAGGACAGAACAGGAAAGCTATCTTAGACTGATGGAAAAGGCCGAAACGGTTGAGGAGATCCTTCAAATCCAAAGCTATCTTTCCAACGTAAATTATCAGATCGAATCCTACACCGCACAGCTTAATTCTTACAAAAGCAAGATCTCTTACAGCACTATCCGTGTTAATGTTGTTGAGGTTGAACGCGTTGTGACCGTTACCGAAAAGCCCACCGTTTTTGAAAGAATTTCTTCAAGACTTTCCGATAACCTTTATGACATCGGTGAAGATGCAAAGGACCTGTTTGTTGACTTTGTAAGCTCGCTTCCTTACATTGCGATCTGGGCTGTTATAATTCTGGTTTGCGTAATCATTCTTAAGCTTATTTTCGGAAACCGTAAGAAAAAGAAGGCGAAATCCTCTCTCACAAACATTCAAAAACCCGAAAGTGAAATAAAGTAACGGCAATTGCCTGTGTTTATTTAAATCAAGATCAAATAATAAAATCCTACCTGCAATCAGGTAGGATTTTTTCATATCTGAAATATTGTTATCCGTTATATCCAAGGTCAAATGCCTTAAGGTTAACATCCAAAAACTTCGGAGGAACGGTGCTCTTAAGTGCTTCAACCCACTTTTCATAAGAAATGTCGGTAAGCTTTGCCATAACGCCGATAAGAACAACGTTAACAGCCTTAATATTGCCTGCTTCCTTTGCCTTCGAAAGTGCATCAACAGCAATAAGCGACGTGTTATCAGCCAATACCTTTTCAATGTCCTCGGGATACTTAGCCGCACCGGTGATTACAGGCATGGGGTCAATTTCCTGTGTGTTAACAATTATCTTTCCGCCCTTTTTAACATAGGGGAGGGCGCGCAAAGCTTCCAAAAGCTCAAATGCCAAAACAATGTCGGCTTCGCCCTTGCCGATAATGGGGGAGTGAACCCTTTCGCCGTACTTAACATAAGTCACAACGCTGCCGCCACGCTGGCTCATTCCGTGAACCTCGCTCACCTTAACGTCGTAACCCTCGCCCAAAATGGTGTTGCCCAAAACTCTCGAGGTCAAAAGGGTACCCTGACCGCCGACACCAACGATCATTATGTTCTTAGTCATAGGTCAGTCCTCCTTCTTTTCAATTGCACCAAACGGGCAAATGTTAATGCAAAGTCCGCAGCCGTTGCACTGTGTATAGTCTATTGAGATCACGCCGTCGGTGTTCTTAATTGCAGGGCAGCCAAGCTGCATGCATTTTTTACACTTGCGGCACTTGTCATTTATCTCGCAGTGACCTGTATACTTAACTGTTTTCAACAAAGCACAGGGGCGCTGTGCAATAATTACCGAGGGTTCGTCACGCTCTGTCTCACGCTTAACCACCTCTTCAAAGCCCTTAAGGTCAAACGGGTCTGCAATGGTTATATGCTCAACACCGATAGCCTTGCAAAGTGCAACCAGATCAACCTGCTTTGTGGCTTCGCCTCTTATGGTTCTGCCTGTTGTCGGGTTGTCCTGATGACCTGTCATGCCGGTTATAGAGTTGTCAAGAATGATAACAGTGTTGTTACCCTTGTTATATACAACGTCAATAAGTCCTGTAATTCCGGAATGAATAAATGTCGAGTCGCCGATTACCGAAACTATCTTCTTGCTTGCTTCTTTGCCCATTACCTTAGCCATGCCAAAGCCGGCACCAATAGAAGCACCCATGCAGATAACGGTATCAACAGCACCTAAAGGAGCAATAGCGCCCAAGGTGTAGCAGCCAATATCACCGCAAACGGTTAAACCGAGCTTTTTAAGAACATAAAATGTTCCGCGGTGAGGACAGCCTGCACACATTACAGGAGGACGGGCAGGAACAGGCGTGTCAACACTTGCAAATTCAGGTGCATCCTCGTTTAAAACAGCCTTAGCGATCATCGCAGGGGTATATTCGCCCAAAAGCGTCAAAAGCTCTTTGCCCTTTACATTAATGCCCAATGCCTTGCAGTGCTCTTCAATATATGGGTCAAGCTCTTCAATAACATAAACTTCGTCTAAATCTTTGCAGAAGTCTTTAATAAGCTTTTCGGGCAAGGGATAAAGCATGCCAAGCTTAAGGTAGTTTACCTTGTCACCCAAAGCCTCTTTAGAATATTCATAATCAATACCTGCCGAAATTACGCCTATCTTCGAGCCGTTATTTTCAATAACGTTCAAAGGTGTAGTTTCAGCATATTCGGTCAAAGCTTTAATACGTTCTTCAACCACAACGTGACGCTTAATTGCATTTGCAGGCATCATTACGTTTTTAGCAATATCCTTTTGATATGGTTTAAGAGCAATATCTTCGCGGTCACACAGCTCAACCAAGCTTTGCGAGTGCGAAACACGTGTTGAAAGACGAACAAAAACAGGTGTGTCAAACTGCTCCGAAAGCTCGAATGCAAGCTTGGTAAAGTCCTTACATTCCTGCGAATCGCTCGGTTCAAGCATCATTACTTTAGATGCCTTAGCATAGTGCCTTGAATCCTGTTCGTTTTGCGATGAGTGCATGCCGGGGTCATCAGCAACGCATAAAACCAAGCCTGCGTTTATGCCCATATAGCTAACAGTGAAAACAGGGTCGGCCATAACGTTAAGGCCAACGTGCTTCATACAGCTCATTGCGCGTGCGCCGCCGATTGCTGCGCCAATAGCAGCTTCGCAAGCAACCTTTTCGTTAGGCGCCCACTCGGCATATATTTCTTCAAATTTAACAATTTCTTCGGTAATTTCGGTACTGGGTGTGCCCGGGTATGACGAGCAGAATCTTGCTCCCGCTTCATATGCCCCTCGTGCAACAGCCGCATTGCCGATAAGTAGCTTTTTCATGTCATATTCTCCTTATACAAAGTCTGCCGCCAAGGTAAGGGGCGAAGCCCGCCGAGCGCTCCGCGCTCGGCTCGTCAGCCGACCGAAGGGTCGACTGACACCGCCCGTGCCGCTAACGCGGCACGGGCGGCTTGGGCTTCGCCCTCACCCAAGGCAGCAGTGAATTTTTCAATTAAACCAGCTCGTTCTGCATTGCAACCAAGCTTTCGCCGCAGTAGATCTCTCTAAGCTTCGGCTTTTCTATCTTGCCTGTTGCGTTTCGCGGCACAGGTGCAAAAATGGTCTTCTTGGGTCTCTTATATCTTGGCAACGCCAAATAGAAAGCTTCAAGCTCGGCTTCGGTCAGGGTTTCACCCTCCTTAACCTCAACAATTGCCGCAGCAATTTCGCCAAGTCTCGGGTCGGGCAGACCTATAACAGCAACGTCCTTAACCTTAAAGTTTTGTCTAATAAAGTTTTCAATCTGAACAGGGTAGAGGTTTTCACCGCCCGTAATAATAACGTCCTTCTTTCTGTCAACCAGCCAAATAAATCCGTCAGAATCCATTTCAGCCATATCGCCCGTGTATAGCCAGCCGTCAGCACTCAGAGTCTCGTTGGTTGCCTTTTCGTCCTTATAATAGCACTCCATAACGCCGGGACCCTTAACTGCAAGCTCGCCAACAGTACCCTGAGGAATATCATTCTTGTTTTCGTCAACGATCTTAACTTCCCAGCCGTAACCTGCAATGCCTATTGCACCAACCTTGTGAATGTTCTCAACACCCAAATGCACACAGCCGGGGCCTATAGATTCGCTCAAACCGTAGTTTGTGTCATACTGATGCTCGGGGAAGATCTCCTTCCAGTGCCTTATTAACGAGGGAGGAACAGGCTGTGCGCCAATGTGCATAAGTCTCCACTGGTCAAGCTTATATTCATCCAGCTTAATGTCGCCTCTGTCAATAGCATCTAAAATATCCTGCGCCCACGGCACCAAAAGCCAAACTATCGAGCACTTTTCTTCCGAAACGGTCTTAATAACCCATTCGGGTTTAACACCTCTTAACAAAACTGTTTTGCCGCCCACAAGGAACGAACCGAACCAGTGCATCTTGGCACCCGTGTGGTAAAGGGGAGGAATGCAAAGGAAAACGTCGTCCTTTGTCTGTCCGTGGTGCTTCTGCTCGACTTGGCACGAGTGCGAAAGCGAGCGATGCTTATGTATAATAGCCTTCGGGAAACCTGTTGTACCCGACGAGAAGTAAATTGCAGCATAGTCATCGTCCGTCAGGTCCTGTGCAGGCGAGGTCGATGAATAGAACTCCAAAAGCTTGTTATAGCTTTCTGCAAAGGTAGGGCAATCCTCACCAACGTAATAACAGCTTTTAACCTTCGGCACGCTGTCGATAATTTCTTCTACACGTCCGATAAACTCAGGGCCGAACACCAAAGCGTCAACGTCGGCAAGCTCTAAGCAATATTTAATCTCGTCAGCCGCATATCTAAAGTTAAGCGGCACAGCCAAGGCGCCTGTTTTTAAAATACCAAAATAAATCGGCAGCCATTCAAGGCAGTTCATCAACAAAATTGCAACCTTATCGCCCTTTTTAATACCGTGGGCATAAAGCATGTTTGCAAAGCGGTTAGCACGCTTGTTAAATTCCTTCCATGTGATCTCATCACGGAACTTATCAACCTTCGATGTTTCAATAAGGCTGTATTCCTTCCAGGTCATTCTCTTGCTTTCGGGCAGCTGAGGGTTAATTTCAACCAACGCAACATCGTTGGGATAAACTCTCGCATTTTTTTCGAGAATTTCTGTAATAGGCAAGACTCTCAATCCTTTCATAAAAAATCCCTGCAAAGTCATTCACCTGCAGGGATTCTATTCCTTGGGAGATGAATAATAAACTGTTACACTTTAAACGTTTGCAGTGATAAACTATACAACTTATTATAATTCCCAAAGTATGTTTTGTCAACCAAATTCGACCGCTTATTCCAAAACCTTTTTGCCTATAATGTCTAAAAGAGAGAAAGGCTCGTTCGCATCGTCGCCAAGCTCCCAAATCATAATTCCGCCATAGCTTTTTGCAAGCTCGCATTTAGCTTCGATCGTGCTTTTGCCGTTATAGCTGTATTCGCCGTAATAGTCACGGGTATAAGCACTTTCATCAGCCTTAATTATACTTTTATATGACATATACCCAAAGCTCTTATTTCTTGCATAAAAGGGAACACCCAAAACAAGCTTTTCTTTCTCAACGCCTCTGCCCTCAAAATAATCAAGCTGAGCTTTCGCATATTCCATGCTGGCGTGGTTATTTTCTTCGGTGTTATCATAAACCATTATGTTCACAAGGTCAAACAGCTTCAAGGCTTCATCGCTTATGTAATGGGCATACCACTTTGCGGTTGCAGTTGTAAGCAACAAGCCCTCATCGTCACACATTTTTCTTAACGATGAAATCCATTCGTCATAGTTCTTCCAAAAATCCTTGTCAACATCACCCTCAACGTCAATATCAATTCCGTCAAGGTCGAATTTTTTAACGAATTTTAAAAGGTTTGCGTTAAGCTTGTCAATGTCTGCACTCGATGAAATCAGGGCAGGGTAGTTCACCGAACCGCCCCAGCCTCCTAACGAGGCAAGCACCTTAACTCCGTTTTTGTGAGCCGTGTCAACAATATCGCAAAGGGTAGCATCACTACCGATGTCGTTAGAAAAAACTCCGTCCTTGTCGGGGTTAACAAAAGCAATGTTAATGTGTGTAAGGTTGTCCCAATCCAGTGCCTTATAGCAATAATAATTCCATGTTGTCAAATATCCTATTACGTTCATGTCAGTCTCCTTTACGGGTGTCGGCTCAATTGTCGTCGAGGTTGTCATAGGCTGGGTCTGCGTTGTTGTAACTGTTGTAGTCGTTTCCGGTGTGGTAGTAGCCTCGGTGGTTGTTTCTAAGGCCGTTGTTTCGGTCGGTCGTGTGGTTATATCTGTCAAAGATGTTTCTTCATCGGTTACATCTTCCAATGCTGTCGTAATCTGTGGTGATGAATCTTTGGTGTCGTTTGCTTCTGTTTCGTTAGTGGTTTGCAAAGGCTTGTTATCTTCTTCGCTGACAGAAGTCGTGACTGTCACAGATTCCGTCTCGTTATGAATATCAGCGCTTGTACCCATCTCTTTAAAAGCTTGCCTGTCGTTTGCAGAACACGAAACAAGCATTAAAACACACATCAGTAAAGCGCTAAGCTTCATAAGACTAAATTGTGATAAATTTTTCACCTTTTCACTCCTTTCATGCCACCATTATACAGCATTTTACCCACATAAAACAACATTTTTTGCAAATTACATAAACTTGCATTTAAAAGCCATTAATATATGGCAAAATCTTCGTTCTTCACTTGACAAAACGGTTTTATGCATATATAATTTATTTGATTGGCGATGACGGGATTGACTGATAACCTCGCTTTAAAGAGATCAGACGTTTGGTGCAAGTCTGAAAGCGATAGTCAGGTGCTACCCCCGAGCTTCACGGTAAACCGTGACGTAGTTGCTGCGTTAAGGCTTTTAATCGAGGTCTGTTTTTGAGACAGACGAAATTGGGTGGTACCACGAACAGCTTCGTCCCATGTGCATGGGTCGGAGTTTATTTTTTTGTTGGCTCCCTTATGTTAAGGGAGCTGTCAGCGAAGCTGACTGAGGGATAAAACTTCGGGTAACCGTTATCTTTGGCTTTACATCCAACGTTCGCCCAAATTCACAGTAAAAAATAATCAAAAAATAAAGGAGACAAAAACTTATGAAATGGACAGGACTTAACGAGCTTAGAGAAAGCTATTTAAAGTTCTTCGAATCTAAGGGCTGCTTGCGCCACAAAAGCTACCCCTTAATTCCCGAAAACGACAAGAGCGTACTTTTTACCATTGCAGGCATGGCTCCCTTAAAGCCTTATTTCACTAATCAAGAGGTTCCGCCCCGCGCAAGAATGACCACTTGCCAAAAGTGCGTTAGAACCAACGATATCGAAAACGTAGGCAAAACTGCACGTCACGGCACGTTCTTTGAAATGCTCGGCAACTTCTCGTTCGGCGATTACTTCAAGAAAGAGGCTATCGAGTGGGCTTGGGAATACATCACCAAGGTGTTGGAGATCCCCGAAGAAAAGCTTTTCGTAACCGTTTACGAGGATGACGACGAAGCTGAACAGATCTGGCACGAACACATCGGTCTTCCCATGGAAAAGATCGTAAGAATGGGTAAAGAAGACAACTTCTGGGAGGCAGGTATCGACGGTCCTTGCGGCCCCTGTTCCGAAATTCACTTCGACAGAGGTCCCGAATACGGTTGCGGCAAGCCCGATTGCAAAATAGGCTGCGATTGCGACAGATATATGGAATTTTGGAACCTTGTTTTCACCCAGTTCGAACGTCACGAGGACGGCACCTATACTCCTTTAGCACAAAAGAATATCGATACCGGTATGGGTCTTGAAAGACTTGCAGCTTTAATGCAGGGGGTTGACTCTATTTTCGACGTTGATACTGTTAAGGCTATCCGCGACCATATCTGCCGGCTTGCAAACGCCGAATACGGCAAGGAATACAAGAAAGACGTTTCCATTCGTGTCATTACCGACCACATTCGCAGCGTGACTTTCATGGCTTCCGATGGCGTTTTGCCCTCTAACGAAGGCAGAGGCTATGTTATGCGCCGCCTTTTGCGTCGTGCGGTCCGTCACGGCAAGCTTTTGGGCATCAACGGCTTGTTCCTTAAAGACTTGGTTAAAACGGTTGTCGAATGCTCGAAGGGCGAATATAACGAGCTTGAAGAAAAATACGATTACATCGTTAAGCTTCTTACCAACGAGGAAAAGAACTTTAACGAAACTATCGACCGTGGCCTTAACATCTTAAACAGCTATATCGACGAAATGACAGCTTCGGGCGAAACTGTTTTAGACGGCAAAAAGTGCTTCACCCTTTCCGATACCTACGGTTTCCCGATAGACCTCACCCGCGAGATCTTAGAGGAAAAGGGTCTTAACTGTGACGAAGAGGGCTATAAAGAGGCTCTTAACATTCAGAAGGAGACTGCACGTGCCGCACGCGGCGACTCGAAATATATGGGCGCTGATGAGACTATCTTCCACAAAATGCCCCGCGAGTATTCCTCTAAGTTCATTGGCTACGATAAAATGTCTGCAACCGATGTTATCGACTACATCGCGACCGATGACGAAATTCTCGAAAACGCAGGTGTCGGCGATGAAATTTACATCATTTCCAAAACCACTCCGTTCTATGCCGAATCGGGCGGACAGGTAGGCGACAAGGGCACAGTTACCACCAAAACAGGTAAGTGCATTGTTACCGACACCAAAAAGGCTGTAGGCGGCAAGATAGTTTTGACCGCTAAGGTTGTTGAGGGCGCTGTTGAAGCAGGACAGGAAGCTGATTTCGAGGTCGATAAGACGACCCGTCTTTCCACCATGAGAAATCACTCCTGCGCACACTTGTTGCAGGCGGCTCTTCGCAAGGTCTTGGGCGACCATGTTCATCAGGCAGGTTCTTATGTAGACTCCGAAAGATGCCGTTTCGACTTCTCTCATTTCAGCGGCATGACAGCAGACGAAATTAAAGCTGTAGAGGCTTTGGTAAACGAATATATCCTGAACGCTCTTACCATTACCATGGAAGAAATGCCTATTGATGAAGCTAAGAAGCTTGGTGCAATGGCTCTCTTTGGCGAAAAATACGGCGACACCGTTCGAGTTGTAACAATGGGCGATGCTTCTGTTGAATTCTGCGGCGGTACACACCTTGATAACACCTCTAAGATCGGTTTGTTCAAAATTGTTTCCGAGTCTTCTGTTGCCGCAGGCGTAAGAAGAATCGAAGCTGTAACAGGTACAGGCGTATTAGAGCTTATGGCTCAGCAGATAGATACTATCAACTCTTCGGCATCCGCACTTAAGCTTGCTAACCCCGCAGGCTTAGTAGCACGTTGCGCTAGTGTTATGGATGAAGTTAAGTCGCTTGAAAAGGCAAATGCCGAGCTTTCTTCGGAAATCGCAAAGATGCGCTCTGCTTCCTTGGCAGATAACGCCGCCGATGTTAACGGCGTTAAGCTTATCTGTGCAGTAATGGCAGATGCCAACGGCGGAGAGCTTCGCCAGATGGCTGAAAGCTTAAGAGATAAGGACGAACTTAATGTCTGTGTATTAATCAGCAACACAAACATTGCTGTTGCTTGCGGCAAGCAGGCTGTTAGCAAGGGCGCAATGGCAGGCAAAATCGTCGGCAAAGTTGCAGCCCTCACAAATGGTAAGGGCGGCGGCAGACCCGACAGCGCTATGGCAGGTGTCGGCGACAAGAGCCTTGTAAATGTGGCACTTAACGGCGCCCAAGCAATTGTTGCTGAATTTGTTAAGTAATAAACCATTTTTAAATATTAAAGGAGGAAACAACAATGTGCCAGTGTTCAAAGTATAACGATGATTGTTTGTTCTGCAAGATCATTAAGGGTGAGATCCCCTCGAAAAAAGTTTACGAAGACGAAACAGTCTACGCTTTCGAGGATATTGCCCCCACAGCCCCCGTTCACTATCTTTTCATACCCAAGCACCACATCGCTTCGTTAAACGAGGTCGATGAAAAGCTCGGTGCTTCATTAATCGGCGATATTTATGTTGCTATTGCCAAGGTTGCAAGTCAGCTTGGACTTGATGAAACAGGCTACAGAGTCGTTTCCAACTGCGGTAAAGATGCAGGCCAGACCGTGCCTCACATTCACTTCCATCTTCTTGCCGGCAGAGAATTAACTTGGCCCGCAGGATGATATTAAGGAGGATAAATCATGGCTGAATTTTATACCCTAAAAGTGGCAGGGCTTACCCGTGAGCTACCTATTTGCCCCGTTAACGATAAGCTTGATATTGCGGCATTTGTTATGTTTTCAGACGTTGAACTGACAATTGCGTGTGCGAGCGAGCTTATTAAAAAGATTCCTGAGTGCGACGTTATCATCACAGCAGAGTCAAAGGGTATCCCTCTTGCTTATGAAATGGCACGTCAGCTTGGCAACGGCATGAAATATATTGTCGCAAGAAAAATGGCTAAGCTTTATATGCATGATCCCGTTTCGGTAAATGTTAAGTCCATTTCCACAGCAGTAGAGCAAAAGCTTTGGCTTGACCAGAACGAAGCAGATTATATTAAGGGCAAGCGCGTTTTAATCGTAGATGATGTTATCTCTACAGGCGAATCGCTTGAAGCCGTTAAAAAGCTTGTTGATTACGCAGGCGGAAACATTGTTGGCATGTGCGCTGTTCTTGCCGAGGGCGATGCCGCCGAAAGAGACGACATTACATTCTTGGAGCCGCTTCCGCTGTTCTTTAAGTGAGGAGCAGGCTCGGCACGAAACTGCGTATATCACCTTGCACACGGCTCGCACCGCACAATGCTCCTCGCTCGCCGCTTTTGCGGCGGCTCGGCTCCATTGGACGACGCTCGCCCAATCTTGGCGCAGTAATCAATACAAAAACAGCTCCCATGCACTCAAAAAAGTGCACGGGAGCTTTTATAATGGAGCGCTTTATCTCGAATAGTATTTGTTTACAAGCTTCATGACGTTTTCAGCATCACCTGATAGGATAATTCTTCCGTGTTTGCCCCAGACCTCAGCAGCATACGTAATGTCTTTGTAAGCATGAGAATTCATTTCATCAAGTATAAAGTCGCAAGATTGTTTCACTGTATCACTATCATCACAAAGGTCGATGATAATGCAGACCTCGTTTTTCTTTTTGCGGCTGTTTGCAATGTAGTCATAAACGATAGTGTGCCTTTTCTGCCTTATCTTTGCAATAACTTCTTTTTGCTCAAACAGATCACTTATTGCCTCTTCTGAAAAACGCCATTCACCATCAACCATCTCACCTTTCAATTTACCTGAACGGATATAGTTTCGAATGGTGCGATCGGTAAAGCCCATGGCCTTTGCAAGCTCTGCTATTGTGTAGAACTTCTTTTCGGTCGCCATTTTCGTTGCCTCCTAAGTCTTTCGTTGATTTAATAATACAATAATATTGAGATAGAATCAATTTGAAAGTTTAGGCGGTTTTCATATCAAAACTCGAGGCTATGCTTATCAAAGAAATCCTTATACACTCTCACATTCTCAAGCTCAGTCCATTTTTTAACGCTCACGGGATTCGAGTCAAGATCATAGATCCTCGCATCCTTTAGCGACAACAAAAAAGGCGAATGCGTCGAGATGATAAACTGACAGCTAAAAAACCTTGCCGAATCCTCTAAAAACTGTTTCAGTTCAAGAACAAGCTTCGGACTCAGGCTGTTTTCAGGCTCGTCCAAAAGATATAAGGCGTTTTCCTTGATCTGTTGTGTAAAGAAGATAACAGCACTTTCACCATTCGACTTTCCGTTTAAGTCTTTTGGCAACTTTGCCGCCGTATATTGCGACTTTGTTTTCGATTTAGCTTGATTATAAGATCTAAGCTCACTGTAATCCTCTAACGATGATAAGGAAAAGCCGTGTTCCCGCTTATAGCGATATTCTTCAAAAATCTTCTCACGGCGATTGTTAATGCCCTCGTTGATCGCACGCACATCCAGCAAAAAATCAAACACATCGTCGCTCGCAATCAGCTTGCTTTCTTTGGGAATGCTTCTGCCAAGATGAGTTTCATAATTGCAAAGCTTCAAATAATCCTCGAAATAAGGGGTGTTGTTAAAAGGCGCCGAGCGTGAAAGCTTAAGTTTTTGTGCTATCACATTCAAAAGCGTCGATTTTCCGGAGCCGTTAGATCCGTAAAATATAGTTATCGGAGCGAAGCTGAGATTGCAAAGACCCTTTTGCGGAAACACCTTGAAAGGATAAACATCGTGCGTAAAACACGCCATCTCAAGCTGATAAGGGAAGTTTAGATAAAAATTCTCTTCCTGCTCAACTGTTGCTGTTTTGAATTTTTCAAGATATGTCATTTCATCACCTCACTGATTCTATGTCTATAATAGCACATACAGATGATTACATCAACCGAAGTCAGTACAATTAACTGAACATATATGGAGATTCTGAACTCAGCAGTATTTTGCTTTGCAAAATCCTGCAACGCTTTCGCTTTGCGAAATCTACCTGGATTTCTGCTTACTCCAATAATTCACATAAAACAAAAAACCACCCGTTGGGGCACCCTCCGTAAGGAAGGTGCCCCAACGGGTGGCTCTTGTATCTAAACTGAATAATTGATTTCGTTAAGCGGTGTAGCCATTGGCTATGCCGTTTTTACTTTGTGTTCCGCCATATGATTTTGGAACGCTTCTTCCATTTCTTCGGGAGTGAGTTCTCGGAGTATGCCAACGCCGTTGTAGTAAATATCTATGAGCTGAACTCTTTTGCCGTCAAGGTATCTCGGAGCGTGTACCACGATTTTATCAATGAACTCGTGTACTAACTCAGATGTTAGTTCCTTGATTTCGGTTATCCGCTTGACCTTATCAATAAACCTCTGTAAACTCTCGGTCTTGTCCGTTTCAGTTTCGAGATAAGTTTCCATATCGGGAAGTGCAGTTTTTAGTTCCCGTTGTTCTTCCTCGTAGGACATTGACAAGGTGGCATATCGTTCATCGGATATTTTACCAATAGCGTTATCTTCGTAGAGCTTCTGTATTAAACCGTCAATCTCTGCGATACGCTTCTTTGCCTTGTTCAACTCTCGGCGTTTCTCCGCAAGTTCTCTTTTCTTATCCTCGCTATAACATTCCATCTGTTTGCGGGCAAATTCCTTTTCAAAGGCTTGCACGTTCAGCAGGATGCGCCGCATACTTTCCAACACCGTTTCCATTACCACCTTTTCACGAATATAGTGGGCGGAACATTCATCGGAATTTTTGCGAAACGAGGAACAGAAGAAATACGCTTGCTCCCGTTTGTAGTTGTTTGTTACGCTGTAATACAATTTTTCTCCGCAATCTGCACAGTAGAGAAGTCCCGAAAACCAACTGACGATTCCGCTTTTGGTAGGTCTGCGGCGGTGTTGCCGAAGTTCCTGCACCAACTCAAATACCTCTCGGTTTATAATTGCCGGATGGGTGTTCGGGAAGATTTTCCATTCTTCCTGCGGTCTTTCAATTTTGGTCTTGTTCTTAAAGGACTTTGTTGTGCTTCGGAAATTGACCGTATCTCCGCAGTATTCTTGTTTGGCAAGAATATCTGCTACTGTTGCCGAACACCAATTATACGGAATGGCGGGCGGTTTACTGCAATTCCTGCCGATACTAATCCAATATTCCGTAGGTGTCAGCACCTTTGCGGCTTTGAGCCGCTTTGCGATCTGTGTCGGTCCAAGTCCTTCAACACATAGGGCGAAGATTTGTCTGACGGTCTTTGCCGCTTCTTCGTCAATAACCCATTCCTTTGTGTTATCGGGATTTTTCATATACCCGAAAGGCGGATTTGTTGTAAGCGGTACACCCGACATACCCTTGTTCTTGAAAACGTTACGGACTTTTTGGCTTGTATTTTTAGCGTGCCATTCGTTAAATAAATCTTGCATCGGAACAAGGTCGCT
>JAFUOD010000005.1 GCA_017472735.1 Oscillospiraceae bacterium
CTTCTGACTGTCATCGCCGTAACAGGGGCAACCTGTTACCTATACCGGGAGTTCTCGCTGTTCTGCAATGCAGAAGTCACGGCGTACCCGATAAGGTGGCTAAAATCATCAGAATTAAAGTCTTAGTGAATGGTTTATTCAGTTGTCAAAATACAAGTGAAAGGGCTGACCTTTTCGTGGCTCGGAATTAACCCCTTCACTTGTTTGAAATGGGAGAGCGTTTTTGGGGGGTGTTTTTTCAAAATTTCTTGAAAATTTTTTTGCTAACAAAAAAAGCCACCTACTTTCCTCTTAATTGAGGTCAATAGACGGCGGGTAGAAATATTCATAATTTTGGTGTATAATAGGAAATTAAGAGAAAGACAAATTTGAATTTTTTGTGGAGGTGTTTATATGATATTCCTAAAGGTATTGGCTGTAGTTCTGGGATTGGCATTCCTTCTGTTTGGATACTTCATTTACTTTAAAAAGAAATACAATCTTATCAACGGTTTTGAGGCGGATTTCAAAGCCGGTCGGAAGAAAGAAGAATACGCAAAGAAAGTGGGAATGATAGAGTTTGTTGTTGGTATAGTTCTGCTTATCACAGGTGTTGCACTTATTCTGTTTGCCTAATAAATTCCAGTTTGTCTAACTTACTCTAAATTAGCAAAGACCGCTTACAAAAGTGTAGGCGGTCTTTATTCGTGTTCAGATATATTTGATTTTGAACTTTCTTTTCTTGGCTGAAAGCACCTTGCAAAGAATATCATCTGCTGCGTCCGTGTATCTGCCTTGTGCTATCAGGCTGTTCTTCAAACGGATAAGTGATTGCAGCACTTCGCTGTATTCGTCCTTGGAAAGGTATAAATGATATTTTTGTTCTTTCAAAACAACCACCTCCTGTTACCGCAATTATATAATAAGAAATGGCATAGAAGTAGTGTGCGATTGTCGCTTGACCACCCCTAAATGAACGAATTAACAGGGTAACGAACGCCTTATTCATTAGCAGGAATTTTGCTCGAATTTTTCTGCCATTAGCAGAGAGGGCATTTTCATTAGCAAAATAGCGAAAATCCTGCTAATTTTTATTAGCAAGTCGTTCACCTGAAAGGCGGACGACATTCGTCCTAATTTCCATTAGCTGACGGAGATTTTGCTAATGAAAATCTGTGAATTTTACGATTTTTCACTTTTTCCGTAAAAATGAAAAAACGCCGGAAACCCTTGATTTTACTGGGTTTTCCGGCGGAGTTTTTGGCGTTCCCGAGGTGATTCGAACACCCGACCTACCGCTTAGGAGGCGGTCGCTCTATCCAGCTGAGCTACGGAAACATCTTTAAAATCTATTCAATTTTAGTCTTAAACTTACTCAATGTCAATCGCCTTTGCCCGAAAGGCGGTCGTTATAACATATTCTTAGGAGGCGGCCGCTCTATCCGGCTGAGCTACGGAAACATATCGTTACTTAGTATACACCACCTTTAAAAATAAATCAAGTCAAATTCATGCCTTTCGACACATATCTGTCACTGCTTGTACTACACTTAAGTAAAAAACAAGAAAGGTGATACCCATGCGTGAATTCTTCAAAGGTCTTGTGTTCATAACTTGCGCCCTTATAATTTTTCCTGCTCTCCCGTTTTTGTCCGAGGCTTATTTCACCAAGTCCGAAGCCGTTCCTGCGATAACCGAACCGCAGGAGTCGGTGCCCATATACGAATTTATCGAGACTGTAAAGGTCTATGACATTGTAAAGCAAGCCACCTTTACCATGCCCATAGAGGATTACCTTGCCGCAACGCTCATGTCTTCACTTTCTCATGAGTCGCCAAAAGAAGCTTTAAAGGCTCAGGCAACACTTATGTATACATATATCCTCACAAGAAGACTTAGCGAGCTTTCTTCTCCCACGCCCGAGCTCATGGGTGCCGACATCAGCACAGACTCATCAAAATATCCGTCGCTCACTTTAAACACCGAAGTCCCGCAGGCCTATAAAACCGCAATTTCAGAGGTTTTGGGCAAATACATCGCCTATAATAACGAACCTATTCAAGCGGCATTTTGCGTATCCAGCGGGGGAGTTACAGAATCTGCACTTACAGTTTTAGGTGTCGATCTGCCTTATCTTCAAAGCGTTAAGTGCGAATTTGATGATGACTGCATCACCGAGCTTGTATACACCTCGGATGAACTTTTTGCCCGAATAGCAACAGGCTGCGAAGGCGTTACCCTTTACGGCGATGCCGCAGCATGGCTCGATATCACTTCATCATTGCCCAGCGGTTATGTAGAAAATGTCATGCTCTGCGGTGAAAATCATGTCACAGGCAGTCAGCTTGCAAGCGTTTTAAATCTGCCAAGCGCTAATTTCACATTTAGTTACAGTCCGTCATTCGACCGCTTCACTTTCACAGTTAAAGGCTGCGGCCATCTTGTAGGTCTTTCTCTTAACGGTGCCTGCAAAATGGCGTATAACAACAAAACCTGCGAAGAAATACTAAAGCATTTCTTC
Organism: Oscillospiraceae bacterium; assembly: GCA_017472735.1. Lineage (GTDB taxonomy): Bacteria > Bacillota > Clostridia > Oscillospirales > Ruminococcaceae > Faeciplasma. Next base: position 2,501 of record JAFUOD010000005.1, read on the forward strand.
ACAGGTGTTGAAATCGTTGATTCCTATATCGTTTCTTAAAGCTCCTGCCCGGTTAAAATATCTCCAATTTTCAACGAGGTTATAACATAACCTAAATCTTTAGATTTCACGTTAAATATCATAACCTTTTCGGCACTGTTCACATTCGAGATAATAGTTGTTACAGGATAAACATAATTAACCTTAAGCTCATAACCGTCGTCAGTTTTGGTATACGATTCAAGCACAGGCAAATAAGCAACAGTCTTTGGAAAAGCAGGTATCGAGTACATACTTGTTTGCTCATTATATTCAAACAAAATCTCGCTGTCACCAACCGTTTTGTGGCTATATGTCAGCCCTGTACCGAACAGCTTCGCAATTCGCACATCAATGTCTAAATATGAAACCGTATAATAACCGTTTTCCAAGGTAAAAGTGCTCGAAGGATTTAAAATAACATCCCAGCAAGCGGCGGTTAAAATAACATCCTCGCTTAAAGCCGAAACATCTTCAAATACGGCGGCATCGCACGCTGTAAGAGGCATAACAAGGCTCTCGAACGTCTTGATCAGTTTTGTGTCATCGCTTTGTGCCGCAATATAATCGTTGATCCTGTTTGCAGTGGCAATAATTCCGATAATAGCAAAAACCATTACCGCAAAACCAAAAATCGTTGTCGCAACCTGCTTTAAGCTTATATTAGCCGTCTCACTCACCGTCTCAGGCTCCGATTGTGCCAAATCTTCGGCGTTCTCGTCCAAAGCATCGTCCAGGGTTTCCTTTATCTTGCCGTCAAGCTCCTTAATAGATGCCTTTACGCTGTCCTTTTTGCTTTCAACAGCCTTAACCTCAACGGGCTTTTCGGCGTCATCGACCATGGCAATAGGCAATGGCAGCTCCTGTGAATCTAAGTCTTCTGTGTTCTCAGAAGCTTCTTCCGTAACGGCTTCTGCTTTGTTTTTTAAAGATAAAATCTCTTCTTTAGCTTCTTCAGCAGGCAAGGGGAGATCTTTCTTTTTCCTGTTCTTTTTGCTCATTTCTCAATCAGTTCCTTATCTGTCCGTTGCCGTTAATAAGATATTTCACGGTCGTCAGCTCCGAAAGTCCCATCGGTCCTCTTGCGTGAAGCTTCTGTGTCGAAATACCGATCTCAGCCCCCAGACCAAACTCGTTTCCGTCTGTAAATCTTGTCGAGGCATTTACATAAACTGCCGCCGAATCAACCTGCTTCTGGAACTCCTCGGCAGCGGCTAAGCTTTGTGTAACAATGCACTCCGAATGTCCGGTCGAATACTTGCCAATGTGGTCAATGGCTTCATAAACATTGTCAACAACCTTAACAGCCAAAATATAATCCAAAAATTCGGTCGCATAGTCTTCGTCAGTCGCAGGCTTAACGCAGTCGCCCAAAATCATCTTTGTTATCTCACAGCCTCTTAGCTCAACATTGTGCTTATCAAGTGTGCGCTTAAGCTTGGGCAAAATTTCCTCGGCAATTTCTCTGTGCAAGAGGATAGTCTCGCATGCGTTGCACACACCGGGCCGCTGAGTTTTAGCGTTGTCAATAATCTCAACCGCCATGTTAAGCTCGGCAGAGGAGTCAACATAAATGTGGCAGTTACCTGTTCCTGTTTCAATAACAGGTACGGTTGCGTTCTCAACCACCGATTTAATAAGTCCTGCACCGCCTCTGGGAATAAGCACATCCAAATATCCGTTCGCCTTCATCATAAGGTTTGCAGTTTCTCTCGAGGTATCAGTTACCAGCTGAATACAGTCTTCTGGCAAGCCTGCCTTTGCAATTGCCTCGCGCATGATGTTGCATATAACGGTGTTAGAATAAATAGCATCACTTCCGCCTCGCAAAATAACAGCGTTGCCCGATTTAAGGCACAATGCGGCGGCATCGGCAGTAACATTAGGTCTTGCTTCATATATAATACCTATAACGCCCAAGGGTACTCTTGTTTTTACAATTCTTATACCGTTAGGTCTTATTTCTCCCGAGTCGATAAGTCCCACAGGGTCGGAAAGAGATGCCACGCTTAAAACACCTTCGGCAATCGAGGATATTCTTTTTTCGTTTAAGTATAATCTGTCTACCAGCGAGCTTTTAACGTTTTTTTCTTCTGCGTTCTTAACATCAATTCTGTTTTGATCAATAATAATTCTTTTGTGCTTTTCCAAAGCTTCGGCAATATTCTTTAAAGCCTCGTTTCTAACCAAAACCGAGCTTGTTGAAAGCACTTTCTTGGCTTCCTTTGCCTTTTTACCCAATTCAGAAAAATCAAACATCGTTGTTCCTCCCGTTACTTTTTAGCTACAAACAATGTGCCGATGATCTTGCCGTCAAAAACGTCATAAAGATTGTCGGGGTTTGCACCGTTAATTACAAGCATATCAATTCCGTTGTCGGTCGCAATTTTTGCAGCCCTTATTTTTGTCGCCATGCCGCCTGTGCCAAGGCTTGTGCCTGCATCTCCTGCGGCGCCCACAATATCTTCGGTAATATCCTCGACTCTCGAAATAAGCTTCGCATTTACATTTATTCTAGGGTCAGAGTCATAAAGCCCGTCGATGTCCGACATTATTATCAGCAAATCAGCATTAACAAGTGTTGCCACCATTGCCGAAAGCGAGTCGTTCTCGCCAACTTCAAGTTCTAACTCGTCAATAGCAACAACGTCGTTTTCGTTTACAATAGGCACAGCGCCCAATGCAATGGTTCTTTCTAAAGCGTTGTCAACGTTGTCCTTGCGCTCGTCCGACAAAACATACTTTGTTAAAAGAACCTGCGCCACGGTAATGTTATATTCCTGAAAGAGCCTGTCATACATATACATCAGCTCGCACTGGCCAACCGCCGCGCACGCCTGCTTCGAGGGAGTGTCCTTCGGTCTTTCGTTAAGTCCAAGCTTTGCCATGCCAAGACCGATAGCACCCGAGGTAACCAAAACTATCTCAACCCCCGAATTCTTTATATCCGAAATCGTTTTAACAAGCCTTTCAACAAGCCTTATGTTCATGGCTCCCGTTTTATGTGTTAAGGTCGAGGTTCCAACCTTAATAACTACTCTTTTTTTCGACACTGAAATCACGTCCTAAATCTTTTGTCATTTTGCAACATTGTTGATCACGTTGCCGTCTAAATACCCTTCAATATTCTTTTTAACAAGTTCAATAAGTCTCACTCTTGTTTCTAAAGGTGCCCATGCAATGTGAGGGGTAATGTAGCAGTTCTTTACTTCTCTTAAAGGACAGTCAAGTCTCATTGGCTCAACTGTCAAAACATCAAGACCCGCGGCGGCAATTCTGCCTTCGTTAAGTGCATTTGCCAAGGCGTTTTCGTCAATAACGCCCCCGCGTGAGGTGTTTATCAAAATCGCACTCGGCTTCATTAAAGAGATCGTGCGCTCGTTTATCAAAAGCTTAGTTTCCTCTGTCAGTGGGCAGTGAAGCGTTACAACATCGCTTCTTTTAAGCAAATCCTCAAGCGAAACAACTTCAATTCCGTCAGCGTGCTTGGGATATGTTCTTGTATACACCAAAACATTCATATCAAACGCTTTTGCAATTTTAGTAACCGCCTTGCCAATGGCACCGTAGCCGATAATTCCCAATGTCTTGCCCGAAAGCTCAAAGAATGGGATGTTAAAATAGGTAAACAGTTTTGAATAGCACCAGTCGCCGTTTGCAACTGTGTCGGCATACTTAGAAACCGAGCTGTAATAATGCAAAATAAGCGCAAATGTGTGCTGCGCCACCGAGTTAGTAGAATATCCCGGCACGTTGCAAACGCAAATGCCGCGCTTTTTTGCGGCAGCAATATCAATATTGTTATATCCCGTTGCAAAAACACCAATAAACTTCAAATTCGGGCATTTTTCCATAACATCTTCCGATATTACACACTTGTTTGTAATAACAGCCTCAGCATCGCCTATTCTTTCGGCAATTTCATCGGGCTTTGAAAAACCGTAGACCGTTGTGTTACAAAGCTCGGTTATAGGTTCAAGCGATACATCACCGCCGGTTACGGTGTCCGCATCCAAAATAACAGCCTTAATCATTGTTTTCTGCCTCAAAAGCCTCGCCTATAACATCGATCTTTTCTTTGTTAATAGCCTTTCTTTCAGCTTTAACAACCTTCGCAATGTCGCTGAGGTCATCAACCGATTCCTCATCTTCCTTTTTATCCGAGGTCTTTTCAGCGTTCTCAGCGTCAGCCTTTTTCTCTTTTTTAAGCTCTAAAATCAAAAGAACAAACAAAACGATTTCGCATACAGCAACACCCAAAGCAGTCAATTTATCGCCATACCACTGCAAAACAAGCGTTGCATCGCAAATAAGCATCCAATATATATTCGACATCTTTTTATTTCTCAAATATATAACCAAAAACAGCACCGTTGCCAAAACACAGAATATAATGTGCAGGTTCATGGGCAGGGGAGCAAATCTGCTTTGTAAAGCAGGCACGTTGACCGAATTTATCATAATATAACCACCTTAAAATCGTTGTGTAAACTGCAAACAACACTATCGCAGTCTAATTCTTTATAGTATACCACTACATCTTATAAATTGCAAGAGAATTTGAAGCGTTAATGCTTTAACGCACTGATATTAGACAAAATGATGAATTTTCGGACGAAATTTTCGTCACTCGCATTTTCTCGGTTTTGTTGACATTGTGCCGATTTTATTATACCATATATATGTAGTGTCAGAAGTATATTCTGCCATTACATATGGGGAATGGGGGCGTTTCGCCTCCAAAAATACGAAAGGATTGATTTGAAAGTGGAAAAATTATTTAAGCTGAAACAAAACGGCACCACTGTCAGAACCGAAATTCTTGCAGGCTTAACAACGTTCATGACGATGGCTTACATCATCGCTCTTAACCCTAACCTACTCACAAACTTCGGCGCTGACGGAGGACAGGCTTTGTGGAACGGTGTGTTCTTGGCAACTTGTCTTGCTTCCGGTATCGGTACTATCTGCATGGCATTTTTGGCTAACAAGCCTTTTGCAATGGCTCCCGGTATGGGCCTTAACAGCTTCTTTGCAGTTGTTGTTTCAAACATCGCTGTAATTGCCGGCTGTGAATACACCCAGGCATTCCAGGCAGGTCTTTGCATTATTTTAATTGAGGGTGTTGTTTTCATTGTTCTGTCTGTCTTTAAGATAAGAGAAAAGATAGTTCAGGCAATTCCCTTTGGCGTGCGTGTGGCAATCGCCCCTGCAATCGGTTTAATGCTGCTTAACATCGGCTTTGGTTCTAACGTAGGCATTTATACCGAAAACGGCGGTCCCTTCTACGTTTTCCGTGATTTCTTCGGTGCCCTTGCTCCCTCTGTTGTTAAAACTAACATGGGCGCAGCTGGCTATAACACAATGGTGCTCACCGTTATTACCATCTTCATCGGTCTCTTTGCAATGATCGTTCTCAATCATTTCAAGGTTAAGGCTAATGTACTTTTGGGTATGATCATTTCCAGCGTCATTTATTGGATCGGTTCCTTCATTCTCGGTTCCAATCCGTTTGCTTCGTTGGAAGGCGCTTCATTCTTGCCTGCATTTGGTGATATGGCAGCAACGACCCTCTTTAAGTTCGACTTTGCAACCTTGTTCGATATTGGTTGGTTCACTACGATCACACTCATTATCACATTCTGCATGATCGATATGTTCGATACTATCGGTACTTTGGTTGGAACAGCTTCCCGTGCTAACATGATCGACGAAAACGGCAACATGCCCAAGATGAAAGAAGCACTTCTTTCCGACGCTATCGGTACTGTTGCAGGTGCTGCTACAGGTACCTCTACAGTTACCACCTTCATCGAGTCTGCATCGGGTGTTGAAGCAGGCGGCAGAACAGGTCTTACCGCACTTACAACCGGTATCCTTTTCCTTGCTTGTATCTTCTTGGCTCCTATTGCTGCTGTAATTCCCGCAGCCGCAACCTCGGCAGCACTTATTTATGTTGGTATTTTAATGCTCTCCGGCCTTAAAAAGCTCAACTTCGACGACATGACTCAGATCGTTCCTGCCGCAATCATGCTTATAGGCATGCCTATCACAGGCTCTATCGGCCATGCAATCGGTTTGGCTCTTATCGCTTATACAGTTATCAAGCTTTGCACAGGTAAGGTTAAAGAGGTTTCTTGGCTTACAATTGTTATCTCTGCAATCTTCCTTGTTAAGTTCTTCCTTGCTGTATAATTTTTCAGATTACATAAACGCCCTTTCTGCTTTCGGAAAGGGCGTTTTTCTGCTTGCTGCGGCGCCACCTGCTTCGTCCCGCCTCGCGTTGCTCGGCGCACTCCGCAGACGGCGCCTAAATGCTTTTCCACCCTTGCATTACAGCTTTTGGCATGATATAATTTACACCGGTAATAACGTTTACGGAGGGAAATACATGACCACCATAATTAAAGCCACGGCAATTCTTGCCTGCGGCGGCACCTCAACCCGAATGGGCGAAAACAAGCTTTTAATAGATCTTTGCGGCAAGTCGTGCATTCTGCGCTCGTGCGAGGCACTTGCTAACAGCCCATATGTTACAAAAATCATCGTTTCTGCCCCTTTGTCCCTCTGCCAAATCTATTCTAACGAGCTTAAATCCATAACTAAACCTATAACTTTTGTCGAGGGCGGAGCTACCCGCCAGCAGTCTGTAAAAAACGCTGTTATGGCAGCCGATGAAGACATTGTCATAATCCACGACGGCGCACGCCCTCTCGTTTCCACCGAAACTGTCAACAAAAGCGTGCTCGATGCTTGCAAGTTCGGCTCGTCCGTCGTTTGCACCCCGTCTAAAGATACTGTACGTATTTTATGCGAGGGCGGCTCGTACGCCCCGAATAGGTCGGGTGTCTACATTGTGCGTACCCCTCAAACCTTTAAACGTGAGCTTTATTTATCTGCGCTAAAGGCTTCAAACGCAGACTTCACCGATGATTCCCAGCTTCTTGATAGCATCGGCATCACCCCTCACATAACTTTGGGCGAGTATGAAAACATCAAGCTCACCACACCCGAAGATATAGCAGTTGCAAAATCCATTCTCTCAAGTAAGGAGGCTAAACCCATGCGAATAGGCCACGGCTATGATGTTCATAAGCTTGTTTCAGACCGAAAGCTGATTTTAGGCGGTGTTGAGATAGAATATGAAAAAGGGCTTCTCGGCCACTCCGACGCTGATGTCTTAACTCATGCAGTAATGGATTCCATGCTCGGTGCGGCGGCTTTGGGCGATATCGGTAAGCTTTTTCCCGATAACGATCCCGCCTATAAAGGCGCCGACAGCATTGACCTTTTAAAAGAGGTTGCAAGGCGTGTTGCCAAAGCAGGCTTTACTGTTTCAAACATTGATGTAACGGTTATTGCACAAAAGCCAAAGCTTGCTCCATATATTGATAATATGCGTGAGCGTTTGGCAAACGCTATCGGCATAGATATCAGCCAAATTTCAGTAAAAGCCACCACCGAGGAAGGCCTCGGCTTTACCGGCGAGGGCATGGGCATCGCTGCCCATGCAGTCTGCTTACTTGGATAGGAGGACGCATGAAGAAAAACGACATAATAATACTGATCTTCTCGTTCGTTGTGTTTGCAATCATTGGATATAATGATATACTCGTTTCTCACAATGCCAATAGTAATAAAAGGATAATTTCCAAACAGTCAGCAAACCGCTGGCTGTTTTTTTAATCAAGGCGGCTCCGCCGCCTTAACTCACACCCAAGCTGTTTTTTACATACAATGTCACTAAGAGCTCTGCATAAAGAGACAATAGCGTGAAAGAACAAGGAGGATCAGTTACTTTGAGATATACACTAATCGCCGTTTCGTCCATAACTTATGCCATGAAAGCTAAGCGAATGCTTAACAATTTAGGCTATTTTTGCGAGATCGAGCGCACACCCAAAAACCTCGCTACAGGCTGTGGTTATTCTGTGCGAGTGCGTGACGACCCCGAAATGATTTCATCAATTCTTGAAAGAAACGGAATTACAATCAAAGGCAAACTTTCAGTAACAAGATAAATTACAAGCCGTATCCGGCAGAACGGAGCAGATAATAATGAACAAAAATGTCTATTTCGACAATGCAGCGACAGGCTTTCCTAAACCGCCGTCAGTAAAAAGCGCCGTTTTGCTGGCTCTCGAGGAATACGGCGGAAACCCCGGCAGGGGAGGACACAGCTACTCAATAAAGGCTGCCGAAAAGGTCTATTCAGCACGGTGCACAGCCGCAGATTTCTTCTGCGCCGAGCCCGAAAACGTCGTTTTTACCCAAAACTGCACTCACGCCCTTAACCTTGCAATTAAAGGTATCGTTTCAAAAGGCGACAGCGTTGTCATCTCCTCAATGGAGCACAACTCCGTTGCACGTCCGTGCTTTGCCCTTGCTCACGAGGATACAACAGTCAACATTGCCCAGGTCGGAAAGTGCGATGAAGCGACCGTTGAAAATTTCAAAAGGTGTATTACCCCCAAAACCAAGTGCGTTGTTTTAACTGCCGCAAGCAATGTAACCGGCAGGGTCATGCCTATTCGTGAAATCGCAGAAATCACAAAAAAGTTCGGTATATGCCTTATTGTCGATGCCGCGCAGGCGGCAGGAGTTATTCCCGTAACACTTGATATGGGAGCAAACATTATCTGCGTTCCCGGTCATAAAGGTCTTTGCGGTCCCACGGGTACAGGCATGCTCATTACCGATGGCAAATATCCGCTTAAAACTATCATCGAGGGAGGAACCGGCGCTACCTCGTTAGAGCTTACCCAAACCGACTTTATGCCCGAGCATTTAGAAAGCGGTACGCTTAACACTGCAGGCATCTGCGGGCTAGAGGCAGGACTAAAATATGTCAGCATGATGGGACTTGAAAACATCTATCACCACGAAAACGCTCTTTGTGAGATCTTTCTTGACGGTGTTAAGCGAAACAGCGAAATAATAACCTTGCGTACAGGCGAGCATTTTGTGCCAATCGTGTCCTTCAACCTAAAAGGCATAGCTGCTCACGAGCTTGCAACCGCCTTAAGTAACGAAGGTTTTGCTCTTCGCGGAGGGCTTCACTGTGCGCCTCTTGCACATAAAACCATCGGCACTCTGCCCGAAGGCACCGTCCGCTTTTCCCCCGGTGTTTTCAATTCTCAAAAAGATACGGTAAACCTTGTAAATACATTAAAAAAATTCGCAAAATCGGGCATTTAGCTATTGTAATTTTAATCGTTTACTGTTAAAATAAAGATGTATAAATTAAACTGCCGCAGTTTCGGGCAGTGAGGAAGGGGAAATGAACTTGGAGCGTATTTTAGACCTCTTGTCCAGATTAACGAGCACCTTGACAACGATCACTTTTATCGACATCATTGACATGCTTTTGCTCGCTTACATCATTTACAAAGGCATCAAGTTCATACGAGAAACCAAGGCTCAGCAACTTATAATAGGCATATTTATTCTTGTAGGAATTTATATCATTTCATCAACGTTCGAGCTTAAGGTAATGTCATTCCTGTTAGAAAACTTCTTCCAGATCGGTATTTTAGCGCTTATCATCGTGTTCCAGCCCGAATTAAGACGAATTTTGGAACGTGTGGGAAGAGCCAACGTTAAATCATTCAGCGTGTTCGGCGACCAGTCTCATGTTCAGGATTCCGATCACAACTGGTCAACAGCTATCGAAGCAATCGGCGAGGCTGTCGATCAGCTTTCCGACACCAACACAGGTGCACTCATCGTTATCGAGCGTACGATCCGCTTAGGCGAACAAATAGATACAGGTACAGTCCTTGATTGCCAACCCAGCGTTGCAACCTTTGGCAGCATCTTCTTCCCCAAGACCCCTTTGCACGACGGTGCTGTCATTATCCGTGATGCGAGAATCCATGCTGCAGGCTGTTTCCTTCCCACCCCTCAAAAAGAGGATAGAATAAACAAACTTCTCGGCTCACGTCACCGTGCCGCAATTGGCATGAGCGAAAACTCTGATGCTATCGTAATCGTCGTTTCCGAGGAAACAGGCACAGTATCCATCGCCGAAAACGGCGAGCTTACAAGAGGTTATACTAAAGAACGCCTTGTTCAATACCTCAGATCTCAGCTCGTACCCGACAGCACACACGATAATAAGTTCTTTGGCATGTTAAGATCGGGAAAGGAGCGTTTAAATGGAAGAAAAAACAAAAAAGACTAAAAAATTTTCCTTTAGAGACAGCAAGGTTGCGAACGCCGTTTTTTCATTTGTTATTGCTGTTGTTCTTTGGTTTGTCTTAACGCTTACCGCTTTCCCCGAAATCTCCATTGTTATTAAAAATGTCCCCATTGACTTCTCACTTGACGGTTCTTATGCCGATGTTGCAGGCCTTTCTATTGTTAATTTAGAAGACACCACCGTTAACGTAAAGCTCAGCGGCTTGCGTTATGTCATCGGTGACTATACAGCCGAGGATTTAAAGGTCAGTCTTAATCTTGATGCTGTGCGTGCTTCCGGTTCATACGAGCTTGCTCTTAACGTCTCAAGCGTAAACGGCGACTCCATTACTATCGATGAAATCGGGCCCGAGACCGTTCACGTCGAATTTGACCACCTTATAACCAAAACCTTCTCTGTTGCCGACGGCACATTAGCTGCCGACCTTTCAAAGGTTAAGGCGCAAATGGGTTATATCTTAGATGCTGACGAAGTTACCATCACCCCAAGCGAGGTTACTGTTTCAGGCCCTAAGGATTATGTTGATCAGGTGACTTCATGCGTTATCACCTTTAACGATGAATACGTTTTTAACAAACCAACAAATTCTTCAAACACAACACCCATACTTTACAGCAGCGGTGCCGTGTTTGAAAATCCCAAGGTAACACTCGATACCGAAACCTTTAACGTGCTTGTCCCTGTCTATATGAAAAAGGCTCTCAATCTCGATGTCGAGGTTCAGCCCTCATTCGACAGCTTTGATCTGTCGTCGCTTTCTTACACCATAACTCCTCCCGGAATTACTGTAAGAACTCAGGATGAAAGCGTTGAAAATCTTTCCGAGATTTTCTTGGGTTATATCGACCTTCGACAGGTAGGGCTTGGTATAAATTCCGTTTTCGAGTTCGATATTCCCGAAAGTGACCGTTACACCAACATTTCGGGTAACGAAACCGCTCAGGTCATCTTTAATCTTGACGGTTATGCCAGCAAGGATATAACCATTCCTAATTCTCGAATTTACTTTATTAACGTACCCGAGAATTACAGATGTACCGTTGAACAGGAAAAGATAAGAAACGTAACAGTTGTCGGCCCTGCCGAAATTATCAATCAGATCGATGTTTCAGATGTTGTCGCTCAGATCGACTTATCAGACTACAATGTTGTCGAGGGTGACCAGATAATGACAGTAACCGTTTACCTGCCAAATTACAATAATGTATGGTGCATGGGTATCCACAAGGTATACTGCAGCATAAGCGAGGTCGTTCCCGTGGCAACCGAAGAACCCGAGGATGAAGATGTCGCCGAAAACGGCGATGAAGCTGCTCAGCAGCCTAACGAATAAATAATACTTATGTAGGATGAGGGTGCGCCTTCATCCTACTGTGTTTTAAAAAGGAAGTGAAAAAATGTCTCTGATTCTTCAAAATATAAAAACAAAAGTCGGCGCTTCTAAAGATGAAATTATTTCCTCGGCAATTATGCTTTTCGGAATTAAAAAGAGCGATGTTAAATCGGCAGGCATTTATAAAATCTCGGTCGATGCCAGAAAACGTGATGATATTCACTTTGTCAGCTCTGTTTCAGTCACTCTATCTAACGAGGGACTTGAAAAATCGGTTGCCAAGCGAAACAAAAATGCACGCTTCCATGAAGAGACTAAGATAAACCCCACGGTATCCACCAATAAAAAATCGGGCAGGGTAGTGGTCGCAGGCTTCGGCCCAGCAGGTATGTTCTGCGCCTTGCTTCTCTCTGAATACGGTTATAACCCCATCGTCCTCGAGCGCGGAGATGAAGTCGATGCACGTGTTAAAAAAGTTGAATCGTTTTTTGCAGGAGGGGAGCTTGACACCGAAACCAACGTCCAGTTCGGCGAGGGCGGTGCAGGCACTTTTTCCGACGGTAAGCTTATGACCCGAATCAGCGACCCGCTTTGCCGATATATTCTTAACCGCCTTGTCGAGCTTGGCGCACCCGAAGAGATTATGTTCGAGGCTAAGCCACATATCGGAACGGACAAGCTCCGCTCGGTAGTAAAAGCCATACGCCAAAGAATCATTCAAAACGGCGGCGAGATCCGCTTTTTAACAAAGCTTGAAGAAATCAACCTCGTAAATAATGAAATCAAAAGCGTTACCGCTTCAAATAACGATATCGAAACCTCGGCACTTGTTCTTGCAGTCGGTCACTCTGCCCGAGACACCTTTGAAATGCTTTTAAACAAAGGCGTTATAATGGAGCCTAAGGCTTTCTCGGTAGGCGCACGAATCGAGCATAAGCAGGCAAGCATTGATAAAAGTCTTTACGGCGATTTAGCCGATAGTTTGTCTCTTCCCAAGGGTGAATATCAGCTTTCGCACCGCCGCCCCGATGGCAGGGCTGTTTATACATTCTGTATGTGCCCCGGCGGCACGGTCGTTGCCGCTGCAAGCGAGCGTAACACTGTCGTCACCAACGGCATGAGCGAGTATCTGCGCGACGGCGAGAACGCAAACGCAGCCCTTGTTGTCAGCGTTTCTAAAGAGGATTTCGGCTCAGGCGTGTTAGACGGTGTAGACTTTGCACGAAGCCTCGAGAGGCGTGCATATTCTCTTAGCGGTGGGTACAAAGCTCCTGCTACAACTGTCGGCACGTTTTTAGAGGGAAAAACACAAGGCGCAAGCGTCATTCCCTCATACCGTCCGGGCGTGACTGAAACAGATCTTAATAAACTTTTCCCCGATTTTGTTAGTGACATGATGCGTGAGGGATTACGCAAATTCTCCCGTCAAATGGCGTGCTATGGCGATATGGGTGCAGTTTTAACCGCCCCCGAGACCCGAACTTCATCACCCGTTAGGATAACAAGAGGGGAGAACTTGACTGCTCTTGGTATATCTAACCTATACCCTTGCGGTGAAGGCGCAGGATATGCAGGCGGTATCGTCTCTGCTGCCGTCGACGGCATTAAGGTTGCAATAAAAATTATCGAATCTATAGCGCCTAATAACGGGTAAAAAGCCGAAGAGAACGGAAATTCGGCTTATGCAACCGCAGGTTGACAAATTGAAAGCCCGCAGTTGGTGGATATAACCGATTTTAAGTGGTATTATGAACTCACAGCAAAGATGAAATTTACAGCAAAGGAGTTCTATTAATGATTTTAGCAGATAAGATAATTTGGTTGAGAAAGCGCGAGGGAATGTCGCAGGAGGAACTTGCCGAAAAGATGAATGTTTCACGTCAGGCAGTCTCAAAGTGGGAGAGCGCACAATCACTTCCGGATATAGATAAAATTCTTCAAATAAGCCGAATGTTCAATGTAACTACAGATTATCTTCTTAAAGATGAGATCGATGAGGTCAATTTTTCCTCTATATCGAATATGAGCGACGACACGAGGATAGAGAAAATAGATACAGACGATAAATCCAATCGTACTGAGACATATTGCAATGTTCAGCAAAAGCATAATAACTACCCTCTTAGTAGAATAGTTTCTTCAAGTTATTGGTCGCTTGTTACGGCGATTTATCTGATTTGGAGCTTTGTGGGTGACGCTTGGGATATTAGTTGGCTTATTTGGCCTCTTTCACCTCTGCTTTACACCCCGATCGTCATACTTTGTCGTGAGATAGATAAAAAATTACAAAAATAAGCTTAAATAAAAAGCTCCCTCCAAGTATTAACTGGCGGGAGCTTTTATATTCTTCAAAGGTGCGCCACCCATCGCCGACACTTGCACCTTCGGCGCAAGCGCTTCGCCGTCGGACGGCGCCGCATTTTGCTAACGCAAAACCGAAATATTTCAAACTGCCATCGAATCAACGCTCGGCACGAAACCGCACTCCGCCTTCGGCGGGCGCGCTCCCACGCCTCACAATCGGCGGGCACATTTTGCTCACAGCTTCACTGCCTACACCGCCGATATAAATATTTCTTGCGGTTCTGTCAAACCGCATTTTGCTAACGCAAAACCGAAATATTTCAAACTGCCATCGCATTCACGCTCGGCACGAAACCGCACTCCGCCTTCGGCGGGCGCGCTTTCACGCCTCGCTTTTCACAAACAACTGCACAATTCCCGAAACTACAGGCACTGCCGCCGCAAATCCCAAAGAAATCAGCATATCATTCCACGAAAGTGCCACTGTTTGCATAACGCTTTGCAACGGCACAATGTAAATGCACGCCGCTAAAACAGCGGCAGATACCATAACCGACCATATCAGCGACCTATTTCCAAAGGGGTTAAGCGCAAACACCGATTTTTCCTCGCTTCTGCACTCAAAAACATGAATCAACTGCGACATTATCAGCGTCACAAGCGCCGCGGTTCGTGCAGTTTCAATTGTTTCCCCCGTTTGCAAGAGGTATACAAAGCACCCAAGCGTGCAAAGCCCGATCAATATACCTCGTGTGATTATTTTGCGAAGCAAACCACGGCTGAAAAAGTCGCCCGAGAAATCTCTCGGCTTGCGGTGCATAATGCTCTCTTCACTGCCCTCAAGTCCCAAAGCAATGGCAGGCAAGCCGTCTGTCACAAGGTTAACAAGCAAAAGCTGTGTCGGCAAAAGCACAACAGGCAGTCCCAAAATGATTGACAGAAACATTACCATAACCTCGCCTATGTTGCACGAGATAAGGTATCTCACAAACTTTCTAATGTTCGAATATATCGTGCGCCCTTGCCTAACTGCCGAGCATAGTGTTGCAAAGTTGTCGTCCAACAGAATAATGTCCGCTGCTTGCTTACTCACATCCGTGCCCGAAATTCCCATCGCAACACCAATGTCAGCCTCTTTAATGGCGGCCGCATCGTTAACACCGTCACCTGTCATCGCAACTGTTTCACCCGATTCTTTATACGTCGAAACGATCCTCAGCTTATCCTCGGGGCTGACCCGCGCAAACACTCTTATATTATTTATCTTAGTCTTAAACTCCTCGTCCGAAAGCTTTTGCAGCTCCTCGCTCGAAATTACCATATCTCCTTTCTCTAAAAGCCCCACCTGTTTCGCAATTGCCGAGGCGGTAAGCTTGTGGTCTCCGGTAATCATAACCACCTTTATACCGGCTTTTTTGCACGCTGTTACCGCACGCCTTGCCTCTTTTCGGGGAGGGTCCTGCATACCCATAAGCCCCAAGAACACCTCGTTTCCGTTTGCATCTGTAAAGCTAAATGCCAGTACACGCAAGGCGTTTGCGGCATATCTGTCCGCTTGTTCAAAAACCTCTTTTTTAGCCTTTTTAGTGAGGGGTACAGCACCGGAATCGTTCATTATCATATCGCATCTGTTTAAAACAACATCGCAAGCGCCTTTTGTAAATGTTGTAACCTCGCCTAAACATTTCACCTTAACGCTCATCATTTTTGTTTCACTGTCAAAAGGCACTTCGCTCAATCTTATATAGCTTTTAAGCGACTGCTTCGTAATTCCGCATTTTGCCGCCGCCACCAAAAGTGCCGCTTCTGTAGGGTCGCCAATCGCTGCACCTTCGGTTAAAGAGGGTAGCGTTGCGTTGTTACACAGCACCGCACACTTCAAAAGCATGTTAACAGCATCAGAGGTTTCGGCTTTCTTGCCTTCGCAAAGCAATTCACCTCTTGCAGAATTGCCGCTGCCTGTAAAGCTGTAATCCTTGTCAAATATCCACAGCGATGTCACCGTCATTTTGTTCTGCGTTAGCGTGCCTGTCTTGTCTGTGCAAATAACAGTTGTGCAGCCAAGAGTCTCGACCGAGTGCAGCTTGTGAACCAAAGCCTTTTGTTTAAGCATTCGTCTAACGGCAAGTGCCAAAGCAATGGTAACAGTTGCAGGCAAACCCTCGGGAATTGCCGCAATTGCAATGGTTATACCCGTCATCAGCATGTCAAAAATCGGTTCTCCTCTTAAAACTCCCGCTGCAGCAACCACCAGACAAACCCCAATACAAATAATCGAAAGCACCACGCCAAGCTTGCCAAGCTTTTTTTGCAAAGGCGTTTTGTCGTCTCCCGCATTCTCAATCAGCTTCGATACCTTGCCCATTTCGGTGTTCATTCCTGTCGCAGTAACCTCGCAAACCGCAGTGCCCTTTGTTACCGCAGTGCCCATATATGTAAAGTCGTCTTTCTTTACAGCTTCCGATTCCCCTGTAAGCATAGATTCATCGCAATTAAGCTCGTTCGAGGTTATAATTCTGCCGTCTGCAGGCACTCTGTCACCGGCTTCAAGCAAAAAAACATCACCCACAACAAGCTCGCTCGCTTCAATCTTTTGTTTCTTTCCATCTCTTATAACCGTTGCCGTCGGTGCAGTCATAGTTTCTAAAGCTTCTAAAGTTTTCTCTGTCTTATACTCCTGCACAAACCCAAGCACGGCGTCCATCAAAACAATTGCAATCATTGTAAGTGCGTCATAGACCTCGCCCATAAATGCCGAAATTATAGTCGCTGCCAGCAAAATCAGCACCATAACATCTTTAAATTGCGACAAAAACAGAGATATCAGACTTTGCTTTTTGCCGCTTTCAAGTCGGTTTTCGCCGTCCTCTTTCAGCCTTTTCTTTGCGTCAAGCGAGGTCAGTCCCATTTGATAAATATCCTGCATATAAAAACTCCCTTTCATTAACTCGTCCTTGTAACGAGTCTATGAAAGGGAGCATCATTTTATTCTTAAAAACTATCCTGCCAAAACAGCTTCAATCATTGCAAGCTCTTCATCTGTAAATCCAAGCTTATCAACAATTTTTGCATTGTCCTCAATCTGGCTTACCTTGCTTGCTCCAATCAAAACAGTTGTAACCCTGTCGTTTCTTAACACCCACGAAAGCGCCATCTGTGCCAAAGTCTGACCTCTAAGCGAGGCAATCTTGTTCAGCGCTTCAATCTTTTCAAGAAGCTTTGGCGTAATAGACGACGACTTCAAAAAATGCTCTCTTGCCGCCCTGCTGTCCGAGGGGATACCTTTTAGGTATTTGTCAGTAAGCAAGCCCTGTGCCAATGGGCTGAAGCAAATACAACCGGCGCCTACTTCCTCAAGCGTATCAAGCAAGCCGTCACTTTCAACCCAGCGGTTAAGCATGCTATAGCTTACTTGGTTTATCAAAAGAGGAACACCGTTTTCTTTCAAGAGGTGTGCGGCTTCTTTCGTTCCTGCCGAACCATAGTTCGAAATTCCAACATAAAGCGCCTTGCCCTGTTTAACAATGTCCGATAAAGCAGTCATCGTTTCCTCTAAAGGCGTATTTCCGTCGGGCACATGATGATAGAAAATATCAACATAATCAAGCTTCATTCGCTTAAGGCTCTGGTCAAGGCTCGCCATTAAATATTTTCTCGAACCGCCTATCCCATAAGGACCTTTCCACATGTCATATCCCGCTTTTGTCGAAATTATCATTTCATCTCTGTATGGACGCATATCGCTGTCCATAATTCTTCCAAAGTTTTCTTCAGCCGAGCCGTACACAGGGCCGTAGTTATTTGCAAGGTCAAAATGAGTAATGCCAAGGTCAAAGGCGCGTCTTATCATGGCTTTCTGGTTTTCAAAATCATCAACCGAGCCAAAGTTGTGCCAAAGCCCCAATGCAACTCTTGGAAGCTGTAAACCGCTTCTTCCGCATCTTATATATTTCATTCTGCCGTCATATCGGTCTTTATCCGCTTTATAAACGTTATGCATTTTTAAACCTCCCCAAAAGATTTATCTGCAATATGCCTTTACGATCTCGCCTACATAAACCGTGTGCAGGTCGTTAGCAGGGTAGTTCTTATTAAGAACATCCTTATCAACAAAGCTGTCAGCGCTCATTTCCTGAGCATAAAGCTTGCGGCACACAATAACAAGGTCAGCTTCTTCAAAAGCAACACTTCCGTCAACAAACCAAGGGGTCAATCCTGTTTCCTTCGGCTTGTCATAATCTCTTCCCGAATATTTTCCGCAAAAAGCAAGCGCATCTCTGTAACCCTCAGGGAAGAACGCAAGCGTAAACATATCAGCCTCATCAACAAATTTCTTTGTATATCTCTGAGGTCTTATGTAAACAGTGGCAACGCACTTGTTCCACAAAATGCCCACGCCGCCCCACGAGGCTGTCATTGTGTTAAACGATTCCTCATTTCCTGCCGAAATCAAACACCAATCCTTGCCGATCCTCTCAAAGGGATTGAAAGTCAGCTTGCTAATATCAAATTCCTTAAGCATAAACTCAGTCCTTTCGTGTTTGTTGTTTTATTAAAAAGAGTGATAAACCGTGCGCTTATCACTCTTTTAAATCCATTTACTTCTTATGCTGCTCTAAAAGCACTTTTACCTTTGCCGAGGGGTCAATAATATCGCTTACCGACATATCATGGTTAAGTGCCGCAACAAAGTAAGATACATACTTTGTGCAGTCAACCTGATGGAACCATTCACGGCTTTTAAGCTCTTCTGTCGCATAGGTCAGATTTGTGCCGTAAACACCGTCAATTATTCCGTCATTATAAGCCTTGTCAAAGCTATCCAGTCCGTTTGTGAATATAGAGTATGTGGCATATGCAAACACTCTTTTTGCTTTTCTGTTCTTAAGCTCATAAGCCAAATCAAGCATAGATTCACCGGATGAAATAATATCGTCAGCAATAAACACATCCTTGCCCGAAACATCATCGCCCAAATATTCGTGAGCAACAATGGGGTTACGGCCGTTAACGATCACCGAATAATCGCGTCTTTTATAGAACATACCAAGGTCAACGCCCATAACCGAAGCATAGTACATATTTCTTGCCATAGCGCCTTCGTCGGGTGATACAACCATCATATGCTCCTTATCGCAGATGATGTCATCCTTCGAGTTAAGAAGGGTCTTAAGCACCTGGTAAGAGGGGATAATGTTGTCAAATCCCATAAGAGGTACAGCATTCATAACTCTGGGGTCGTGTGCGTCAAATGTCAGAATGTTTTCAACACCCATCGACTGAAGCTCCTGAAGCATCCATGCACAGTCCAAAGATTCACGGTAGCTTCTTCTGTGCTGTCTGCCGCCGTAAAGCAAAGGCATAATAACGTTAATTCTATGCGCCTTACCGCCTGCAGCCTGAATGATTCTCTTAAGGTCCTGGTAATGGTCATCGGGTGACATATGGTTCTCATGTCCGAATAACGGGTAAGTGCAGGAATAGTTGCCTGTATCGCAAACAATAAACAGGTCATATCCTCTTACGGTTTTCGAGATAAGAGCCTTTGCATCGCCCGACTGGAATCTTGGGCACTTTGTGGGAATGAGGAAGGTGTCTACATCCTGTCCTGACTGCTTAGCCCATGTTACAAGATAGTCATTGATCTTTTCGCCGAGCTCTTTGGCGCCATCCATTGCGATGATGCCCAAGGGTGCTACACTCGCCAACGGGTTAAACACCTGAGCAGTCTTTTTGAGTTTTGACATCAAATCACGTCCTTTAGTTTTTTGTATGATAATTAAAAATTAAAACGAATCTCGTTTTTTCTTTCTTGCGCGCAAAACATTAACCAAAACGGTTGCCGCAATCAAGGCAAGCAAGAACAAAGGTACAAACCACGGGTTCGACTGTCCGATCTTAAGCTGATTCCAAAGCGTCTGCGTCAGCTCGTTGGTTTCGGGCGAGAGGTTAATAAACACTTCGGTATTGTTCATCAAATATTCGTCCGAGGGGTAGGAAAGCGGGTTGTTTTGTACCTCTTCGTCCAAAAGCTCAAATGCAGCCGAGTTCGGTGTCGAATATCCTGTATAGTCGCAGTTTAAGTAAGCTACCTCAGCCTCGCACAAAAAGTTTATATACATCTCAGCAGCTTCTTTATTCTTAGCTGTTACGGGAATGCACATTGCATCAACAAACTGGTTAGTGCCCTCTTCGGGAACGCAGTAGGTAAGATCGGGGTTATCCTCGATCATAATAAGTGCGTCACCTGCATAATAAGGCGCAATAGCAGCGCTTCCGCCCTCCATCTTGTCAAAAATCTCGTCCATTACATATCCCTGAACGATCTCTTTTTGCTCCTGTAAAATCACCGATGCGTGCTCAAGCTCTGCAACATTTTCGGTATTCATCGAATATCCCAAATAAGTCAGCGCAATGCCAAAAGCGTCACGAGGGTTATTAAACATCAAAATATTGCCGGCATATTTTTCATCCCAAAGCGAGCTCCAGCCGGTGATCTCTTCATCCACCATTGCGGTGTTATAAATAATACACACCATACCCCAAAGGTAGGGCACGGAATACTCGTTTTCAGGGTCATATTCGGGGTTCAAAAATGTAGGATTAATGTTTTTAAGATTGGGAATATTGTCATAATCAAGCTTTTGCAAAAGATCTTCCTCAATCATCTTCGAAAGCATGTAGTCGCTGGGGAATATAACGTCATAGCTTGCGCCGCCCGAGCGAAGCTTTGAATAAAGCGTCTCGTTGCTGGCATAGGTTTTATAGTTTACCGTAATTCCCGTAATAGCTTCAAAAGCCTTGTTAACATCAAGCATATCAGGCTCGTTGATCGACAGATATTCGCCCCAGTTTGCAACGTTTAAGGTAATGCCCTCGTCTTTTAACTTAGAATAGTCATAATCCGAGAAAAGCTCGGGGTCAAGCCCTGCCTCCTCAGGCGTAAGAACAGTCACAGGCTCTTTGCTGCAGCCTGCAAGCAAAAGGGTAAGCACCGCTAAAAAAAGCGCTAAAAATCTTTTCATAACCATCAAGCTCCTTTCCTTAGTGATGCACAGCAGCTCTTGCCAAAGCTCTGTCATGACGAAGCTTGCGGTTCTGCAAAAAGTTCTTGCCGATAAGAACTATTGCAATAACAACAAATATAATTGCCGATAAAGCGTTTATCTCCGGCGAAACTTTTCTTCTTGTCATCGAGTCGATGGTGATAGAAAGAGTCTCAATATTCTCGCCTGCGGTGAAATAGCTGACGATAAAGTCATCAATCGAATATGTCATCGCCATTAAAAAGCCCGAGAAGATACCGGGCATGATCTCAGGCACAACAACCTTAAAGAATGCCATTTTGCTGTCACAGCCAAGGTCCATTGCCGCCTCAACAAGATTGGGATTCATTGTCCTTAACTTGGGCAAAACGTTATAAATAACATAAGGCACGTCAAACGAGATATGCGCCAAAATAAGCGAAACAAAGCCGAATTCAAATCCTGAGCGATCCACCAAATATCTGAACAAAAGCATCAGCGAAACACCCATGATGATCTCGGGACTGATAACAGGAATATAGGTTAAGTTCATCAAAATCGTTCTCGAGGTCTTTCTCATGTTATAAATTCCTATCGCCGCCATTGTTCCCAAAATCGTTGAGAAGACAGAAGCCGCAACCGCAACAATAATCGTGTTCATCAAAGATGTCATTATTGTTTCATTCTGGAACAGCTTTATGTACCAATCAAAGGTGAAACCTGTCCAGTTAGCGCGCGATTTCGATTGGTTGAACGAGAAAACGATCAACACAAAAATCGGAATATAAAGGAATGCATAGACTGCATATAAATAAAGCTTCGAGCTAAAACGCATTTTTGTCATACTGCACCCTCCTCACTGCCAAACTGGTTGAACAAGCTCATCATAAAGAGAACAATTACCATTAATACCAGCGCCATTGCCGAGCCGAGATGCGGGTTATAAGAGTTACCCAAAAACTGCGACTCAATAAAGTCGCCTATAAGGTCGTTGGTGCCGCCGCCAAGCATTCTTGAAATTACAAAGGTCGAAACACTGGGCACAAACACTGCAACAATACCGGTAGAAATACCGGGCATGGAAAGAGGCAAAATTACCTTTCTTACAAGGTTTATCTTGTTGCAGCCAAGGTCCTGTGCCGCTTCAACCGTGTGAGGCTCGATCTTCGTCATTACCGAATGCAAGGGTAAGATCATAAAAGGCAGGTAGTTATAAACCATACCCAAAATAACAGCGCCTGCATTGTTGATAAGGTCAAACGGTCCTAATCCAACAAGGCTGAACATCTTGTTAATAAGTCCGTTGGGCTCCAAAAGGGTCATCCAGGCATAAGTTCTCAAAAGAAAGCTTATCCACATGGGTACCATGATAAGAATTATCAAGCTTGACTGGTTCATCGAACTCACTCGCGAAATTATATAAGCAGCAGGGAAGGCGATAACCAGACAGATGACCGTTGCGATAATCGCAAAAACTATCGAACGGAACAGCACTGACATATAGTCGGACATCTGAAACAAATTGTCTAACGTAAAGTTTCCGTCGCTGTCAGTCAGCGCAAAAAACACAACGAGCGACAAGGGAATGATGGTAAAAATCAAGACCCATGCAATATAGGGAACAGCAAGAAATTTAGAAGCCTTCATCTTACTCTTCCTCCTGCTTGTGCATGATATGTATATCTGTAGGAGTGACATTCATGCCGATGATCGAGCCGACCTCCTCACTCTGTGTCGAATGGATTATCCACTTATATCCCAAAGCATCAACACTTATCTCATAGTGAACGCCTTTAAAGATAACGTTTTCAACAACACCGATAATTGCGCCCTGATACTGAGGTACGACCTTAATATCTTCAGGTCTTATTACAACGTCAACAAGCTCATCCTTTTCAAAGCCCTTGTCAACGCAGGCAAATTCCTTGCCGGCAAATTCAACCAAAAAGTCACGGCGCATAATACCGTCAATAATGTTCGATTCACCGATAAAGTCGGCAATAAAAGCATTATTGGGCTCGTTATAAATATCCTGAGGTGTGCCTATCTGCTGAATGGTACCGTCCTTCATAACAACAACGGTATCCGACATCGTCAAAGCTTCCTCTTGGTCATGTGTTACATAAATAAATGTAATCTCAAGCTCCTGCTGAATTCTCTTAAGCTCGATCTGCATTTCTTTTCTAAGCTTAAGGTCCAACGCACCCAAAGGCTCATCTAAAAGCAAAACCTTAGGTCTGTTTACAAGCGCTCTTGCAATAGCGATTCGCTGCTGCTGACCGCCCGAAAGGGAATTGATAGATCGCTTTTCAAACCCCTCCATGTTAACGAGCTTAAGCATTTCTTCAACTCGTGCCTTAATTTCTTTTTCGGGAAGCTTCTGTATCCTTAGACCAAATGCAATATTCTCGAAAATGTTAAGGTGAGGGAAGAGGGCATACTTCTGGAAGACCGTGTTAACCTGTCTTTTGTGGGGAGGCAGATTATTGATCTTCACGCCATTAAAAAATAACTCACCGCTTGCCATTTCAGCAAAGCCACCAATGATACGTAGGGTAGTAGTTTTTCCGCACCCGGACGGACCTAAAAGTGTAACGAACTGCTTGTCTATGATATCAAGGTTAATATCCTTTAAGATCTTCTCCCCGTCATACTCGACCACAGCATTTCGTAAGCTGATGATAGTATTTTTCAATTACTTTCTTTGTCTCCTTTTATGTTCAATTTTTGTGACAAACGAACCAACATTTTGTCAACGATAATTATATACTAAAACTCTTATTATTACAATAGAAATATTTAATTTTTACATTCTCACAAAAAACGCTTTAAAAAACTAAATTCTTTTTTTATAATAACCAAATTTATCGGTTGAATTTTCTAAAGGTTTAGTATATAATATCATTGGATAATAGCGTAAAAAGCTAAAACAATTATCTTTCAACAAAGGACTGATCTCATGAGTAAAACCGCAAGATTTTTTGAATCTTTAACCAACAAAAAAGTGGCATTCATCGGCACAGGTGTCAGCCACACCGAGCTTATAAAGCTCTTTCTCTCAAAAAAGATAGATGTTACGATTTTAGATAAAAAAACAAAAGAGAATTTCGACCCCAAGCTTTATTCCGAGCTTGAGTCTTTGGGTGCCAAATTCATTCTGGGCGAGGTATATCTCGATTCGCTCTGCGATTTCGATGTTATTTACCGCACACCCGGTATGTATTACAACAATCCCAAGCTTGTTGAAGCACGACAGAAGGGAATAGTCATCACCTCTGAAATGGAATCCTTCTTTGAGCTTTGCCCCTGCCGCATTTATGCCGTAACAGGCTCGGACGGTAAGACCACCACGACCACCTTGATCTCCGAGCTTTTAAAGGCCGAGGGCTTCAAAGTCTGGCTCGGCGGCAACATCGGCAAAGCACTTTTGCCCCGAATCGAATCCATGTCCGAAAGCGACGTTGCCGTTGTCGAGCTTTCAAGCTTTCAGCTCATTTCAATGCGCTCCTCGCCCGATGTAGCTGTTATCACAAACATCGCGCCCAACCATCTCGATGTTCACGGTACTATGGAGGAGTACATCGGCTCTAAGTGCAATTTATTAGATCATCAGAGCGCTTTTTCAAAGGCTGTTTTAAACCTCGATAACGAAGAGACAATGAAGTTAAGCAGCAGGGTAAGAGGAAGCTTGTCCCTCTTTTCCCGTCACGAGGCTGTTCGTGTCGGAGCTTATTTAGACAGTGACAACAACCTTTGCTACTCCGACGGCAGAAAGACCAAAACCATAATCAATGCCAAAGAGATCAAAATTCCCGGCGTTCACAATGTCGAGAATTATCTGGCTGCGATCTCTGCAGTTTGGGGAGATGTTAAAACATCATCCATTTGCAAGGTAGCCCGCACCTTTGGCGGCGTCGAACACAGAATCGAATTTGTCCGCGAGCTTGACGGCGTTAAATATTATAACGACTCAATAGCTTCTAACCCCACCCGTGTAATCGCAGGCCTTAAATCGTTTAACAAAAAGATGATTATTATTGCCGGCGGCTACGATAAACTCATTCCGTTCGAGCCTTTGGCAGAGCCTGTTAACAAGCATGTAAAGCTTCTTATTTTAATGGGCGTTACCGCCGATAAGATCGAGCGTGCCGTAACCGAAACTCCGCTTTATAACCCCAACGAGCTTAAGATACTTCGAGCATCTTCAATGGAAGAGGCAGTTGCTCTCGCAAAAGAAAACGCCAAAGAGGGCGACATAGTTTCGCTTTCACCTGCGTGCGCATCGTTCGATATGTACCCCAATTTCGAAGCAAGAGGCAAGCATTTCAAGCAGCTTGTCAAAGGTCTTAAGTAATGATAAGAAGAATTGAAAACATCGAGCGTGTTAAGCTCAGGCTCAGAGACAGTCACTATTCTCGGCTTTTGCTTTCGCATATCCGCACTTACGGCACTGAATTTGACTTTTGCGAGATTTTCGAAATTGCAACCTCAAAAAAGCGCATCGGCTATATTGCCTGCTTCAACAGCGCTATGGTCGCCGATATCATCGAGGGCGCAAAGGTCACTAATGCCTGCTTAAGAGAGATTAAGGCGTTTATTGCTTTTAAATCTCCCGTAAGCATCGAGATCTGCCCCGAGCTTTGCACACGCTTGGGATTTAGAAACTATATAAAGCACCACCGCACATTTTTCGAGGTCATAAAAGGCGAGGATTCTTTTGAACTTGACCCTGCCCCTAAATATGATTACGTTTTTTCCACCGCTTTCGATTCCTCGAAAGAAAGCTACGGCCTTTGGCTTACCGACACCGTAAGGCGTGTAAACCGTTCGCTTTCAAAGGTTTATTCTTATCGGTCGTCTGTGCTCACGGTCAGGTGCTATTCGTCGGGACAAGCCTATATCACCGATGTTGCCACCCCCGAAGCAGACAGAGGCAAAGGCTATGCCCGCAAGCTTTTGCAAAAGGTTGCTTTCGAGCTTGACAAAGAAGGTTACAAAACTTATCTTGCCGCAACCGATGAAACAGCAGGCTTTTATCGCTCACTTTATTTCCCCGAAAAGGGAAGCGACTATATTTATAAATTGAAGGAATGACATATGGAAAACTTTTTTAATATCGACCCCCGTCTGGTCGAGCTTGCAAACCGTGCCGAGGCTGAGTGTAAAGAAACCTTCGCCCGAATCGATGCCGTTGCCGAATATAACGGCTTTAAGGTTTTAAAAGCTTTCACCGATAACCGAGTCAGCGAGGTTGCGCTTCACGGCACTACAGGCTATGGTTACGGTGACGAAGGCAGAGACATTTTAGATAAGGTTTATGCCCAAGCCTTCGGAGGAGAGGATGCACTTGTTCGCCACACGTTTGCAAACGGTACCCACACGCTGGCTGTTTCATTGTTTGGCGTTTTGCGCCCCGGAGATAAGCTTTTAATGCTTTGCGGCGCACCTTATGACACCTTGGAAGAAATTATCGGTAAAAGAGGTCAAAAGGGCAACGGTTCGTTAAAAGACTTCGGTATCGAGTATGAAGAGATCGACCTTTTGCCGAACGGTATGCCTAATCTTGAAAAGATTGAAGAACGTGTAAAGGACGCTAAGGTTGCTTACATTCAACGCTCGCGCGGATATTCGACCCGACCCTCTTACACCGTTTCGGATATTGAGAAAATCGTTAAAGCTGCACGCAAGGGCAATCCAAATGTTTATATTTTAGTAGATAATTGCTACGGCGAATTTGTTGAAGAACGTGAACCCTTAGATGTCGGCGCCGACCTTATAATGGGCTCTCTTATTAAAAACCCCGGCGGAGGGATCGCTTCGACAGGCGGTTACATTGCAGGCAAAAAAGAGCTTGTTGAAAAATGTGCCGACCGCTTAACTTGCGTTGGCATGGGAAAAGAGATAGGCGCGACACTTCACCAAAACCGTGAGATGTTTTTAGGCTTCTTCCTCGCCCCTCAAACGGTTGCAAATGCCGTTAAAACCAGCGAGTTTGCCTGCAAGCTGTTCGAGCTTTTAGGCTTTGAGACCCTGCCCAAAGCAGGCGAGCCGAGAGCCGACGTTATCGCTTCACTTTTGCTTAAAGATGAAAAAACTCTTACATCATTTGTAAAGGGTATTCAAAAGGGCGCACCGGTTGATAGTTTTGTAACTCCCGAGGCTTGGGATATGCCGGGTTATGACAGCAAGGTTATCATGGCAGCGGGAGCATTTACAATGGGCTCGTCTATCGAGCTTTCTGCAGACGCTCCGATTCGTGAGCCTTATGCCGCATGGCTTCAGGGCGGAATTACATACCCATCGGGCAAAGCAGGCGTTTTGTTAGCCGCACAGCAAATGCTTGATGACGGCACCCTGACCCTTTAACCGAAACCCTCGGCGGCTCCACCCTCGCACACTCCGCCCCCTTCGGGGGCGCGCGTGCTCGGACGTCGCCGCCAACACATAAATCACACAAAAAAGGAGACACGACCATGGCAGAAAAATACAGTGTATCGCTTGCTGAAATTGCAAACGAGCTTAACCTTGAAACCGTTTACACCCCAAAAAGCTTAGACCTTTTGTACGTCAGTAATAACGACATCAACCGTCCCGGTTTGCAGTTAACGGGGTTTTACAATTATTTTAACGCCGAGAAGATCCAGCTTTGCGGTAACACCGAATTTGCATATATGGACAGACTCGATGTTGAAGAGCGTACTGCCGCTTTATACGAGCTTTTCTCTTACAAATTCCCCGCAATGATAATTACCCGAAACCACGAGCCTTTCCCCGAAATGATTGAAGCTGCCAAGCAATACGGCGTACCTGTTTTAAGAACTGAACTTGATACTTCAGATACTCTTGCCAGAACTATCGCATTTTTAAACCTGCATTTGGCTCAAAGAATCACCCGCCACGGCGTATTGATCGAAATTTACGGTGAAGGTGTTCTTATTGTCGGTGAAAGCGGAGTAGGTAAGTCCGAAACCGCAATCGAGCTTGTTAAGCGCGGCCATCGCCTTGTTGCCGATGACGCTGTTGAAATTAAAAAAGTTTCCGCAATTTCTCTTGTCGGCTCCTCGCCCGATAATATCCGCCATTTCATCGAGCTCCGCGGTATCGGTATTGTAAACGCACGCCGTCTGTTTGGTATGGGTGCCGTTAAGCTTACCGAAAAAATCGACCTTGTTGTAAAGCTCGAGCCTTGGGATGCTGAAAAGGTCTACGATCGCATGGGAGTTGACAGCGAATATACAAGCATTCTGGGTGTTAAGGTGCCCTCGCTTACAATTCCCGTTAAGCCCGGTCGTAACACTGCTGTTATTTTAGAGGTCGCAGCCATGAACAACCGTCAGAAAAAGATGGGTTACAACGCCGCACAAGAGCTTTTAAGCAACTTAGGCCTTGATATGCAGGGCAAAGAAACCGTTTCAAACTGGGAAGATTTTTAAGGAGATACCGTGATTATTCAAGCAGATCTGCACACACATACCATTGCCTCGACGCACGCCTATTCAACCATAACCGAAAACTGCCTTTATGCCGATCAGATCGGCTTAAAAGCCATTGCCATGACCGATCACGCAATGCAAATGCCCGATTCTCCGCATTATTGGCACTTTGGCAATCTGCGAGTTTTGCCTCGAAAGATACACGGCGTAACCGTTCTTAAAGGTGCCGAGGTTAACATATATAACTATAACGGCGACCTCGATCTAACTAACGACGAGCTTAAAAAGCTCGAATGGGTCGTTGCGTCTTATCACAAATATACTTTCCCCGATTTTGCTCCTGCCGACCCCAAAATCGTCACCGACGGTTATCTTAAGGCAATTCAAAATCCGCATATCGACGTTATCGGCCATCCCACGACGGATTTCTTCCCGTTCGAGCATGAGCGTGCAATTAAAGCCTTCAAAGAGTATGAAAAGCTGATTGAAATAAACGAAAGCTCAATTAAGCGCAAACCGGGTGCCGCTAAAACCGTTGTGCCTGTTTTGCAGCTTTGCAAAAGGTTTGAGGTTCCCGTCGTTCTCAATTCCGATGCTCATTTTTGGACAGAAGTCGGCACAACCCCTGTCGCTGAACAGATACTTAAGGATATCGACTTTCCGCAAAGCCTTATTGCCAATGCAGACTGGGACTCGCTTCGTGAAAGAATATTAAAAAAGCGACCTCATCTTGATATTTAACAAACCCGAAAGGACTGAATTTGATGAACCATGCACAAAAGCTGTCGGCAGTCAAATCACTTGCAGAATCCTTAAATTGCAAAGTTATGCAAAACGAGCCTCTTGCCAACCACACCTCCTTTAAAGTAGGAGGATCATGCGATATGCTCATTTACCCAAACAGCCCCCAAAGCCTTTGCCTTCTTTATTCTAAGTGTAAAGAGGTTTCGCTTAACAGCTGCATTTTAGGTAACGGCACAAACGTCCTGTTTACAGACCTCGGTTTCAGAGGAGTGACCTTTGTCATTTCAGGCGAAATGGGCGAGATCACCGCCCATGGCGATACTATTACGGCACAGGCAGGAGCATCTCTTAAAAAGCTTTGTTTAACCGCATTAGATAACGGTTTAACCGGTGCTGAATTTGCTTACGGAATACCCGGAACTGTCGGCGGCGCTGTATATATGAACGCAGGCGCTTACGGCGGTGAGATAAACGATATAATAAAATCTGTAACTGCTGCCGATTCTTGCGGCAATGTTATTACCTTTACACACGATCAGCTCGAAATGGGCTATCGCAAAAGCGTTTTTACCGATAAAGACTACCTTATCCTTTGGGCAACCTTCGAATTGTCTAAGGGCGATAAGACTGAAATTAAAGCGAAGATGGACGATTTAATGTCCCGCCGTAAAGATAAACAGCCGCTTGAATATCCTTCCGCAGGCTCAACCTTTAAACGACCCGAAGGAACATATGCCGGCCTTGTGATCGAGCAAAGCGGCTTAAAGGGTTACACAGTCGGCGGCGCTCAGGTCAGCCAAAAGCACGCTAACTTTGTTATCAACAAGGGCGGCGCAACGGCATCCGATATTATTAAGCTTATCGAAGACGTTAAAAAAACAGTTAAAGAAAAAACAGGCTATGACCTTGAATGCGAGGTCAAGCTGATTAAGGACATGTAAAGAAGGTGAGTGCATGAAAATCGTAGTTGTAACTGGAATGTCAGGTGCAGGCAAATCAAGCGCCATTAACTTTTTCGAGGATATGGATTACTACTGCATTGATAACATGCCGCCCGAGCTTCTTATTAAGTTTACCGACCTTATTTCCAATTCCGATTCAAACATAGATAAAATCGCAGTTGCTGTCGATATGCGCTCGGGTGAAATGTTTGCCCGTTTCGAGGACAGCATTAACGAGCTTAAAGCCATGGGCATTGATGTAAGCGTTCTGTTTATCGACTGCGATGACGATAAGCTTTTAAACCGTTATAAAGAGACCCGTCGTAAACACCCTCTTGACAGCGAAGCTTCGGGCAACCTTGTTGCCGCCATCGAAATTGAGCGTAAGGCTACCTCTCACGCAAAGGAGATCGCCGATTTTTACATCGACTCAACAAATTTAAAGATTGCCGATTTCAAAGATATGCTTCGCGAGGCATTTTTCGAGAAAAAAACAGGCATGGTCATCAACGTCATCTCGTTTGGCTTTAAATACGGAAATGCCAAGGATGCCGACCTCGTTTTCGATGTCAGATGCCTGCCTAACCCGTTCTATATTCCTAATCTTAAGCTTAAAACGGGTTTAAACGACGATGTTTATAACTATGTTATGGGCTTTAGCGAAGCAGATATGTTGTTTAACAAAATCTATGACATGATTAAATTCCTTATCCCTCTTTATGAAAAAGAGGGTAAATCACGCCTTACAATTGCATTTGGCTGCACGGGCGGTAAACACCGCAGTGTCAGCTTTGCACGCCGCCTTTCCGAAGCGTTGGAGAGAGACGGCTTACACATAAGAACCGAACACCGACATATTGAATTTTAAACTATGGCTAAAATTTCAAACACCGAAACATTCTCTTATAAAGTAAAATCAGAAACGGCAGGCAACATAATCGGCAGAAAGCGCAGTGATGCCTGCCTTTTAGGCATGCTTTTGTTTTGCAACACCTTAGAGGCCGACAGCATTGTCTTTCAGACCGAAAACGATGTTTGCCGAGATCTGTTTATTCGCATGGTGACCCACGCAACACAAAATGAAAAAGCAGTAACCATCACCGAGATTAAAAAGAGGGGAAGACCCCGTCTTTTCTCTTTAAGGATAGACAAGCCTTCGGACAGGCGTGCTGTTTATGAAAGAGTGGGCATCGACCCGGCAAATCCCTCAAGATATTTCAAAGATAACCGTCTTCCCAAGGAAAAAGACTTAGGTGCATTTGTTGCAGGTGCGTTTTTAGCTTGCGGCAGTGTTTTACATCCCGAAAAAGAATATCATTTGGAATTTGTAATGAGCGAGCTTAGCCTTTGCAACGATTTGGGGCAAATGTTTATCGACCGCTTGGGCATAATAGGCAAATATGCTCAGCGCCGTTCTTCACACATATTGTACCTGAAAGAAAGCGAGCACATAGAAGATGTTTTAACTCTCATTGGTGCAACATTAAATGCATTAGAGATTATGAACGTTAAAATTTTGAAAGATATAAGAAACCACGTTAACCGTGCGGCTAATTGCGATGTTGCCAATGCCGAAAAACAGTCCCGATCGTCAGAAAGGCAGATAAATGCCATTCAAATTATTGAACAAAGTGATGGCGGTCTTTCTCAGCTTTCTGATGAGCTTAGAGAAATTGCAGAAATGCGCCTTGAAAACCCCGAATTTACACTTGCCGAAATTGCCGAAGCTTTCGACCCGCCACTCTCACGCTCGGGTGCTAACCACCGCTTCAAACGCCTTGAACAAATTGCAAGCGAACTTACAAAAAAGCCGGTTTAACCGCGCTCCACCGCTTGGTTACTGCCGCTAAAGCGCCGCAAACCAAGCGACGTCGCTTAAAACGGGTCCCCTCCACACCTGCCGCCCGGCGGCAGCCGTGGCCTCCGCCCCGTCACCAAATTCCCCCAAAAAAGGAGCCCATATGTCCCACTTCGTTCATTTACATGTTCACAGCGAATACTCGCTGCTTGACGGCGCATGCCGAATCAAGCGGCTTGTTTCGCGTGCAAAAGAACTTGGAATGAACGCTGTTGCCATTACCGACCACGGCAATGTTTACGGCGCTGTCGAATTTTATAACGAGTGTAAAGCACAGGGTATAAAACCCATTATCGGCTGCGAGGTATATGTTGCTCCACGCACCCGATTTGATAAAGCAGGAAAGATCGACTTAACTCCTTACCACTTAGTCCTTCTTTGCAAAAACGAGGAGGGCTATAAAAACCTTTGCCGCTTGGTTTCACTCGCTTATATCGACGGCTTTTACAACCGCCCCCGAATCGACTTTGACCTTTTAGAAAAATATCACAATGGCTTAGTCTGCCTTTCGGGCTGCTTGGCAGGCGAGGTTGCTCGTAACCTCACAAATAACGATTATAACGGTGCGCTCGAAACCGCACTGCGTTATAGATCTCTCTTTGGCGAGGATTATTACATCGAGATTCAAAACCAGATGTTCGATGAACAGCGTGCGATCCTCCCGTATCAATATAAACTCTGCCGCGAAACAGGCATAAAGCCTGTTGCAACAAACGATGCCCATTATATCAACCGTCAAGATGCTAAAGCGCAAAAGATTTTAATGTGCATTTCAACCAACGCAACCGTTAACGACCCCGACGCCATGAGCTTCCCGAATGACGAATTTTATTTCAAGTCCGAAGATGAAATGCGTTCTTGCTTTATCGGGCATGAGGATGCTATCGAAAACACACTTGAGATCGCCCAAAAGTGCAATTTTAATTTCGAATTCGGCCACACAAAGCTCCCTTATTTCTCACTTGAGGGCGTAACCGATAACGAAGCATTCCTTCGCAAAATGAGCTTTGACGGTCTTAACAAGCTCTATCCAAACCCCACTCAAGAGGCAACAGAGAGATTGGAATATGAGCTTTCAGTTGTCTCAAAAATGGGATATGTAAATTACTATCTTATTGTCTGGGATTTTATTAACTATGCAAAAACTCACGGAATCCCCGTAGGCCCCGGAAGAGGCTCGGGCGCAGGAAGCTTGATCGCTTATTGCATCGGCATTACGGGAATCGACCCGCTTAAATATAACCTTTTGTTTGAAAGATTCTTAAACCCCGAACGTGTTTCAATGCCCGACTTTGATATAGATTTCTGTATCGAAGGCAGACAGGACGTTATCGACTATGTCAAACGTCGTTACGGGCAAGACCACGTTGCACAAATTATAACCTTTGGCACAATGGCTGCTCGCAACTCTATCCGAGATTGTGCTCGTGCAATGGCGCTTCCTTACAGCCTTGCCGACCGTGCCGCAAAAGCCATACCCTTTGGAATGAGCATAACCGAGGCAAAAGAGAAATCAAAAGAGTTCCGAGAAATGTATTTTGGCGATGCCCAAATTCACGAGCTTTGTGATATGGCAGTCCAAATCGAGGACATGCCCCGCCACACCTCGACCCATGCCGCCGCAGTTGTCATCACCGAAAATCCAACTATCGAATATGTGCCCTTGCAGTCTAACGACGGTCAGCTTGTCACACAATATGCAATGGGTGCGGTCGAAGCTTTGGGTTTATTGAAGATCGACTTTTTAGGGCTTCGCAACCTTACTGTAATTCGCGACTGCGTTAATTCCATTCACAAAACCAACCCCGATTTCGATATTGCCAAAATCCCTTATAACGATAAAGGCGTTTTCAAAATGCTCTCTAAGGGCGATACCTCGGGTGTCTTTCAGTTTGAATCGGGCGGCATGACCTCAACCATCATGCGCCTTGGCCCCGAAAGCTTAGAGGATCTGATTGCTGTTATCTCGCTCTTCCGTCCCGGACCTATGGACTCGATTGCCACATATATTGATAACTGCCATAACCCCTCGCACATCAAATATAAAACTCCGCTTTTAAAGCCTATTTTAGATGTAACCTACGGTGTAATAGTCTATCAAGAGCAGGTAATGCAGATTTTTCGCACGCTTGCAGGCTACACTTTCGGCAGGGCAGATATCGTCCGCCGTGCCATGGCAAAAAAGAAACACAGCGTTTTAGAGGCAGAGCGCAAAGCCTTTGTATATGGCGAGCGTAACCCCGACGGCTCGGTAAACTGCTGTGGTTGTGTTGCCAACGGCGTGCCCGAAGATGTTGCTAACCGGCTTTTCGATGAAATGATGTCATTTGCTTCTTATGCCTTCAACAAATCTCACGCCGCGGCATATGCCACCGTTGCTTACCAAACAGCATATTTAAAGCTTCACTATTTCAAAGAATATATGGCGGCGCTTTTAACAAGCGTTTTAGATAACTTATCTAAAGTAATCGAATATTCCGAAGCCTGCGAGGCTAAAGGCGTCAAGATCCTATGCCCCGATGTCAACGCCAGCGAAGATAAATTTGTTGCCTCGCCCCAAGGCATTCGCTTTGGCTTGCTTGCAATTAAAAGTCTTGGCAGAGGAGCTATTAACGCCCTTATTGAGGAACGCACAAAAAACGGTAACTTCACATCTCTTTATGATTTTATCTCCCGTATGTACGGCAAAGAACTTAATTCCCGTGCTATCGAGGCACTTATAATGAGCGGCGCCTTCGATTCTTTCCCCACAAACCGCAAGCAAATGCTCACAAACTATGACCTTATATTAAACGCTGTTGCCGACCGTGAACGAGGAAATCTCGAAGGTCAGCTCGACCTTTTCGGCTTTTCCAACGGTGACAGCTATGCATCTGCCGCTGTTATCGAAATTCCGCCTGCCGAGGAATACTCCTTCTCAGAACTGTTAGAGATGGAAAAGGACACCATAGGTATTTACGTTTCGGGTCACCCTTTAAACGAATATACCCCGTGGCTCACTTCAAATTCTATGACAACCGTCAGAAGGATTTTTGAAAACTCAAAAGAACTTGCTAAGGGCTTCCGTGACGGTGATACGGTTTCAATTATCGGTCTTTTCCGCAACAAAAAAATGCTTACTACCAAGCAAAACCGTCAAATGTGCTTTGCCGATGTTGAAGACGTTTCCGGTAATATCGAGGTCGTAGTCTTTCCCAATGTTTACGATAAAGCAAAAATTCTTCTTATCCCAAACGAGAGAATTGCCATAAGCGGAAAAATAAGCGTTAAAGACGAAGAAGACCCTAAAATTTTAGCAGACAGTATCGAAAGAGTAAAGCCTTTTGTCGAGGGCTTGAAAAAACGTACACTCTGCGTCCGACTTCGCTCGTCCGATAAAGACGGCATCGAAAAAATCAAGGAACTTTCAGCTCGTTATAACGGCGATGGCAAGCTCACAGTTTGGCTCGACGATCTAAAAAAGCTTACCGCTGTTAAAGGTGCTTCGCAAATCGAGATCTGCAACGAATCGCTTTCCGAACTTATCAGCATTTTCGGCGCAGACAATGTAAAATTCAAATAGGGGAGATAACAACATGAAAAGATTTTTAAAGCTTTTGTTAGCTTTTTCGGTTACGTTATGTGTTCTTCTGTTTAGCTCGTGCGGATACGGCATTAAAGCAAGCTTTGGCGAAAAACGCACCGAGTTTAACGATAGCTTCACTGTTAACAAAGTCCCTCTTTCGGGTAGCGGTGTTTCTGACACCGTAACCTATTTTTACGAGGCAGAAGAAGGCGAGCTTACAGGCACAGCTTCCGTTAAAACCGATGGTTTATATTCCGATGGAAAGGGCGTTACAGGTCTTAACAGCAAAGATTCAACACTGACTTTTAATGTTAACATCGAAAGCAGCGGAATGTATGACCTTTATTTCACTTATTGGTCGGTTGACGAATTTAAGATCAACAGCGTTCATGTTGACGGCATTCAGGTCGGCGACTTAAAGTGCAATGTCGGCAGAGAGCTTGACGTGACGCAGCTTTCAAATGTTTATCTTTCTTCCGGCGAGCACAAGATTTCAATCGTTCCATCATGGGGCTGGGTCGATTATGACTGCCTCGAAATCAAAAAGTCAAATCTCATAACAGATGATACCTACAACGTAACCTGCAGTCTTACCAATCCCAACGCCGATGAAAACACAAGAAGGCTTTATAGATTCCTTTGCGATATTTACGGCAATTACAGCTTAACAGGTCAGTTTGCCGATAAGGGCAGAGAGTCACCTGAGTTAAGCGCAATACGTTACGAAACAGGGGAGAGCTTTGCTGTTTTAGGTCTTGATATGATGAACTATTCAGCAATAAACCGCAAAAACGGTTCTTCGCCCAATTCTGTCGAATACGCATTTGATTGGTATACAAATGCCGGAGGTATCGTTCAAATGTGCTGGCACTGGAATGTTCCCGACAGCGATTATATAGCTGATGGCTCTTACTATTGGAATACCTTCTATGCCGAAAACACCACCCTCAACCTCGACAAAATTATGAACGGTGAGGATGACCGTGGTTATGAGCTTTTAATGACAGATATCGACAACATATCAGCCGAGCTTGCACGCTTGCGTGATGACGGAGTGCCGATAATCTGGCGTCCTCTTCACGAGGCGTCGGGTGGTTGGTTCTGGTGGGGAGACTGCAAACCCGAAAGCTTTATTAAGCTTTGGCGCATCATGTATGATAAAATGACCAACGAGCACAACTTAACTAATCTTATTTGGATGTGGAACGGACAGAACGCCGATTGGTATCCCGGAGATGATTATGTTGATATCGTATCTTGGGATATATATGCGGGCGAGCGCCAATATGGCAGTCAAAGCGGCACCTTTGCCGAGGCTGTTTCGTGTTATGATGAGACGAAGCTTGTTGCACTTAGCGAAAACGGCACTGTAATGGACCCTGATCTTATGTTCAGAGATAATGCGCGCTGGTTATTCTGGGGCACATGGAGCGGTGAGTTTGTTCTTAAGGAGGGAGACATATTCCTTTCTCAAAAATATACCGAAAACTCAATGATTAAAAAAGCTTATGAAAGCGAATATACTTTAACTTTAGATGAGTTGCCGAACTTAAAAAAATACCCCTTGGATTAATATGTAGGTATCATTATGAAACTCATAAACGATTACATTAAATACATTCCGGCATCAAATGACCCTCTTTCGGCAGATGTTTTCTTCATTGAGGGCGATAAATGCACATACATATTTGATGTCGGAAACAACGAGCAATCGCTTGCCGAAATATCTAAAATCGACAAAGACAAGGTGATAATCCTTTCCCATTTTCACCGCGACCATATCGGTAATATCGAAAAGCTTAGTTATAAAGAACTGTATCTCGGCAGCACAACTTATGAAAAAGTAGGGCAGGGAAGTGTTGTAAGGGACTCGGTTACAATTAACGACGGCGTGAGGATAGATATTATGCATTGCCCGTCACCTCATGCAAAAGGCAGTTTAATTGCAACAGTAAACAATGAATATACTTTTATAGGCGACCTTTATTACACCAAACCCGATTTTGATAAAAACCTCGCACACATGATGCTTTTGGCTTTGGAAAAGATAGATACAAAATACTTTGTAATCAGTCACGAGCCAAAAGACAACATCATTGAAAAACAGGGGCTTTTATATAAGCTTATAGAATATTTTAAATAAAGAAAGGAACGTGCAAAATGATAAGAATTCTATTTCAGGGCGACAGTATAACCGACTGGGGCAGAAACTATGAAGAATACTTCTCGCTGGGTCATGGCTACGTAAAATTCGCAAGCGAGTACATAAAACAGATGTTCCCTAATGAAGAATTTGAATTTGTTAACCGAGGTATCGGCGGCAACAAGGTGCTCGACCTTGTGAACCGCTTAGATACTGATTTCATCGAAATTCAACCCGATATCGTTTCTATCCTCATTGGCATTAACGATGTTTGGCACCTTGCAGGCGACCGCAACTGGTTACCCAACGATGTTTTTGAAGCTCAGTTCAGAACTGTTTTAGATGCTGTTAAAGAAAAGACCAACGCAAAAATTATGCTTATCGAACCCTTCTTGATCCCCGTTGAAGACAAGCTCCATTTCCGTGAGGATTTAGCCCCAAA
Organism: Oscillospiraceae bacterium; assembly: GCA_017472735.1. Lineage (GTDB taxonomy): Bacteria > Bacillota > Clostridia > Oscillospirales > Ruminococcaceae > Faeciplasma. The sequence continues at coordinate 40,508 of JAFUOD010000005.1, forward strand.
GATCGAAATAATAAGAAAATTAGCCCGCGAATATGCAGTAGCTTACCTTCCCACAGACGGTTTGCTAAACGCCGCATTCATTGGCGATGATCCGATCTCATTCGCTCAGGACGGCGTTCACCCCACCGAAAAGGGTGCAAAGTTCATCGGCAAAAAATATGCTGAATGTATAAAACCCATAATCGAATCGCTTTAAAAAACTATGCGCTTCCATCGCCGCGGCCACCAGCCGCCGACTCACACACTTTCAGCGTGTGAGCTCCGCCGCCTGACGGCCGCTAAAAAAATACCATAAAAAACATCCGCAGGTTGATCCTACGGATGTTTTCTCTATTCTAAGTTTAAATCAGTTACTTTCGCCGTCGGTAAGTGCTTTTAAGCTTGTAGCTAAACCTGCGAGCGATTGTATCTCGCTGGGAATAATGATCTTTGTAGCCTTGCCGTCAGCAGCCTTCTGGAATGCTTCAAGGCTCTTAAGTGCAATAACCTGCTCCGAGGGCGAAGCCTCGTTAAGCTTCTTAATACTTTCAGCCAAAGCAGTCTGAACAGCCTCAATAGCCATAGCTTCACCTTCAGCACGCAAAACCTCTGCCTGTCTGTCAGCCTCAGCCTTCAAAATCTCAGCTTCCTTGTCGGCCTGTGCCTTCAAGATCTTCGATTCCTTTTCGCCTTCGGCAACCAAGATCTGAGCCTTCTTTTCACCTTCAGCCTGCAAGATCTTTTCACGGCGCTCACGTTCAGCCTTCATCTGCTTTTCCATTGCGTCCTGAATTTCTCTCGGAGGTAAAATATTCTTAAGCTCAACACGGTTAACCTTAATGCCCCAACGGTCGGTTGCTTCGTCCAAAATCATGGTGATCTTAGAGTTTACGTTATCGCGCGAGGTAAGTGTTGCATCAAGCTCCATTTCACCAATTATGTTACGCAAGGTGGTAGCAGTAAGGTTTTCAATAGCAGCCATAGGTCTTTCCACACCGTAAGTATAAAGCTTTGCATTCGTGATCTGGAAGAACACAACGGTGTCTATCTGCATGGTTACGTTATCCTTTGTAATAACCGGCTGAGGCTTAAAATCTGCAACCTGTTCTTTAATAGATACTTTCTTAACGACCCTGTCAATAAAGGGAATAATAAGATGAGGGCCTGTGTGAAGCTCCTTGTTGAATGCGCCTAAACGCTCAACAACATAAACCTGTGCCTGCGGCACGATCTTAAAGTTCGCAATAATCAAAATGAGTATAAGCAAAATAACACCAATAATAACATATTCCATTTATAAGTACCTCCAATAAATTAATTTTTTAAAGAAACGATGAGCTTTGCGCCATCAATATCTTCAATAATAACAATACTATCCTTTGCAATCTCGCTGCCGTCAATGCTTCTTGCCATCCACGAAACGCCGGCAACCGTTGCTCTTCCTTTCGCACGGGAGTTATTTATGTCTTCGGTCACAACAGCAGTCTTGCCAATGTTAATGTCTGCATTGGTTTTCGAATGCTTTCCCTGAATTCTGCGAACAAAAGGCTTTGTTAAAATCAGCAGCAATGCCACAACTGCTGCAAATACTGCTACCTGTGCCCACAAAGGTGCATTTAAGCACGCCAAAATAAGCGATGCAAGCGAAGCAACAGCAAACCATATAGAAATCATCTGCACTGTTGAGATCTCAGCTATGATTGCAACCACAAGGACAACGCTCCAAAGAACAACCATTATACTATCCATACACATACCTCCTTTTATTGTGCATAATAATTTTACCACATATTAGTTTAAATTGCAACAGCACTAAAGTGAAATTTTATTTCACACTGTTACCCAAAATTATAGCCTTTATAGTCTGTTTTAATGCTTTGCCTATTGTAAAAATCTCGCCTTTATGCTACAATAATTATATGTTTTTATTTTGGAGTATTATTGCGAAAATTCGGTTTTTCCATTCCATATATCTATAAACAGGCAGGAAAGAGGAAGATATTGATGAAAAAATGGGTAGTCTCGATGCCCGACCGGGAAAAAGTTAATAACATTACCAAGCGCACCGATTTAGGCAGCCTTGTTGCCGAGGTTATGGTTGCTCGAGGTTACAGCGATATCGACGATCTCGCTTCCTTCTTTAATAACGAGGAGTTAAGCGACCCTTTCTTGCTTTTGGATATGCCAAAGGCGGTAAAAGTTATTAACGATGCTATTGAATCGGGCGAGCTTATCTGTATTTACGGCGACTATGACTGCGACGGTGTTACCTCAACAGCGGTCTTGCACAATTATTTAAGCGCAATGGGCGCCAATGTTTGTGAGTATATCCCCGAAAGGGAAGAAGGCTACGGTCTTAACTTTAAAGCCATTGATGAAATAAAAGCAAACGGCGTTTCGCTTATCATCACTGTCGATAACGGCATTTCAGCTATCAAAGAGGCTGAGTATATCGCCGAGTGCGGCATAAAGCTTGTTATTACCGACCACCACCAGCCCCAGGCTGAAATTCCAAAAGCATTGGCAGTTGTCGATCCTTTCCGTCCCGGCTGCCCCTCGCCATTTAAAAATCTTGCAGGCGTCGGCGTTGTGCTAAAGCTCTGCGCCGCCCTTGATTACGGAAATTATGACCTTGTTTTAGAACAGTATGCCGACCTTGTCGCAATCGGCACCATTGCCGATGTCGTGCCCTTGATCGGCGAGAACAGAACTATTGTCCGTCACGGTCTCAGACTTCTCAAAAACACCGAAAATTACGGCTTGTTATCCTTGTTAGAGGGTAACTGTGTTAACCTTGATAACCTAACATCAAACGTCGTTGCTTTTTGCATTTCGCCCCGAATCAATGCTGCAGGTCGCTTCGGCTCGCCCATAACAGCGCTTGAAGCCCTTATTACCGAGGATGAATCTGCTTATCAATATGCAAACGAGCTCTGCCGATTAAACGATCTTCGCAAATCCTGCGAATGTGACATTGTCAGCGACATCAAAGCTCAGATCGCCGCTAATGCCGAAATTTTGAACGAACGTGTATTAATCGTTTCAGGCAGCGGCTGGCACCACGGCGTTATCGGTATTGTAGCCTCTAAGCTTATGGAGGAATACGAAAAGCCTGTTGTCATTCTTTCAAGCGACGGTAACGGCATTTCGCGTGGCTCTGCCCGCAGTATGCCCGGATTTAACATATTCAAATGCTTCGACTATTGCCGCGATTTAATGATAAAGTACGGCGGACATGAATGTGCAGGCGGCCTAACGATTTCCGATGAAAATATCCCTGCTTTCCGCCAAATGGTAAGTGAATATGCAAAAGTTAACCACGATTCAATGCCAAAGATAACAATTGCTGCCGATAAGCTTTTGCGAGGCGCCGATATTTCGGTCCCTTTGGTCGAGGAGCTTTCAAAAATCGAACCCTATGGCACCTGCAATACCGAACCTGTTTTTGCGATCTCGGGTGCCGAGATTAGAAGTATTATCCCTCTTAAAAACGGCGAGCATACTAAGCTTGAAATATCTTACGACGGTGTTAAAGCTTATGCTTTAATGTTTAAAGCTAAAACCGCCGAACTGCCTTATAAGGTAGGCGACAGGATAGACCTTATGGTAAACTTAAGCGCTAACGAATTCAAAGGCACAAAAAGCGTCACGTTAAAGGTTATCGACTCCCGACTTCACGGTGTTAAGCAGGAAAGATTTTTCGCCGCTATGGATGCTTACGAACGCTTTGTAAGAAGCGAAGACCAACCTAAAGAGATTCTTGCAAAAGGCAACCCCACCCGCGAGGAGCTTGTTGCGGTTTATAAATACATAGCATCTTTAGGCTCAAAAATCACTTTTGAAGCGCTCTATGCCCGACTTTTGCCGTTGGATATGAATGCCTTTAAGCTTCGCATTATTATCGAGGCTTTTGCCGATACAGGTTTGCTTACTTATTCCAAACACACACGTTCGATCGAAATCAGCACGCCGACAGCAAGAGTTGATATCGAATCAAGCGTTACACTTAAGAAATTACGAAACCTACTCTAATAAAGAAGGAACTTTTTATGTTAAAACCCTCATGTATCACCATTGATAGCTTAGTAGCCAAGCTCGAAAGCTCCGATAAGAATTATCAGGTCTCAAAAATCCGCTCGGCATACGAGTTTGCAAACGAAATGCACAAAGAACAAAAACGCGAATCGGGCGAGCCGTATATTACTCACCCTCTTTCGGTTGCCGATATTCTTGTCAACCTTGGCATGGATACCGACACCATTTGTGCTGCCCTTTTGCACGACGTTGTTGAAGATACCGATGCTACTCTTGATGACCTTAAAAAACGCTTTGGCGCAGATGTTGCAAACCTTGTTGACGGTGTTACCAAGCTCGAACAAATCGCCCTTTTCTCTAAAGAGGAACAGCAAGCTGAAAATATCCGTAAAATTTTCCTTTCCATGGCAAAAGATATCAGAGTAATTATTATTAAATTAAGCGACAGACTTCACAACATGAGAACTTTGGGCTTCCGTTCCGAAGAAAAGCGCAGGGTAGTTTCGCTCGAAACCATGAATATCTTTGTGCCGCTTGCAAACCGCTTGGGTATTCGCCAGCTTAAAGAGGAGTTAGAGGATATCTCGTTTGGTTATTTAGATTCTTTTGCTTACAATGAAATTGAGCAGATGCTTGAAAAGAACAAGGACGAAAGAGAGGAGTTCATTCAGCTCATTAAGTCCCGAATTTCGGCACGCCTTGCTTCTGATTTCGACCCCGTTCCCACTATCGAGGGCCGTGTTAAATCGGCATACGGCATTTATAAAAAGGTTTACGAGCAGGGCAGAAGCTTTGAAGAGATTTACGATAAATACGCAGTTCGTGTAATTGTAAACGACGTTACCGAGTGTTACTTTGTTCTCGGCATCGTCCACGATATGTTCCAGCCCATTCCAAATCGCTTTAAAGATTATATTTCAACTCCCAAAGCTAACATGTATCAGAGCCTTCACACAACCGTTGTCGGTCGAGAGGGCATACCTTTCGAGGTTCAGATCCGTACATGGGAAATGCACCACACCGCCGAGTTCGGTATCGCTGCCCACTGGAAATATAAAGAGGGCATGAAGGGCAAATATAAGTTCGATAACCGCTTGGCTTGGGTGCGTCAGATCCTTGACACCCAGCAGGATTCTAACGATGCCGAGGATATTGTAAGAGCGATTAAAGAAGATCTTGCCCCCGAAGATGTTTTTGCAATGACCCCGAAAGGCGATGTGATCTCACTTCCTTTAGGTTCAACTGTCATCGACTTCGCTTATGCTATCCACACTCAGGTAGGGCACAGAATGACCGGTGCCAAAGCCGATAAAAAGCTTGTTCCGCTTGATTATCAGATAAAAACCGGCGAGATTATTGAAATTGTCACTACAAAAGACCCCAACCACGGCCCAAACCGTGCATGGCTTAATATCTGCCACACTAACGAGGCTAAATCAAAGATTCGTTCGTGGTTTAAAAAAGAACGCCGTGAAGAAAACATTGCCGAGGGTAAGAACGAAATCGAGCGTGAATTTAAGCGCAACATGATTCGCGTACCCGAAGCTGATATGGAGGATTTCCTCTCACTTGATATGAAACGCCATAACTGCGACAGCTTAGAAGACTTCTATGCCGCAATCGGTTACGGTGGCGTTGTTCTCTCAAAAATCCTCCCCAGACTTAAGGATGATTATAATAAAAAATACGTTCAGGTTCAGCCCGAAGCTAAAATCACAGATTTTGTGCCAAAGTCCAACAAGGCGAATTCCGGCGTTATCGTTGACGGCATTGATAACTGCGTGGTTAAGTTTTCACAGTGCTGCTCACCTTTGCCGGGCGATGAAATTATAGGATTTATTACCCGCGGCCACGGCGTATCTGTCCACAAAAAGGACTGTGTTAACTATCTTGCTCAAAAAGATTCTGCCCCCGAGCGTTGGATCGGCGTTCGTTGGGCTAAGGAACAGGTTGCTTCAAGCTATTATAAAGTAGTTCTCGATGTTGTGGGCCACGACCGCCTCGGAATTTTCGTAGATATAATGGCAACTTTAAATGAGAGCAAGATAATGACACATGAGGCTTCGGCACGAACTCTTAAAAACGGTAACTTCAGCGCAATGCTTACTGTCAGCGTTGGCGGAACAGCCGAGCTTTCCGGCATTATGACAAAAATTAAAAAGATTGACGGAGTCCTCTCCGTTGACAGAAGCAATAAATAACAGGGCTACCCGCCGCCGACCGCTGCACCTTCGGTGCAGCGGCTCCGCCGTCGGACAGCCTAAGATCCGTGTTTTCAATAAATAATACTGCCTGCCCCACGCGGCTCCACCGCCGCACACAGCCCCCTTCGGGGCGCGTGCGCCGACGTCGCCGCTACTCATTCCACCCCTCAGGAGAAAAATTCAATGACCATTCACAAGCTATCATCTTTAGGTGCATTCGGCACCAATTGCTATATTGTTGAAACAGATAACAAAAGCGCCATACTTATCGACGCTCCATGTCAGCCAAAGCACATTCTTTCAGCCGTTAACAACTTGGGCTTAACCCTTAAAGTAATTTTACTCACTCACGGTCATTGCGACCACATCGAGGCACTGAACGATCTGGTAAATGCAACAGGCTGCAAGGTCTATATTCACAAGGCCGACATAGGCATGCTTAACGACAAAATGCTTTCTCTTGCAGGATATTTCGGCACACCTTTCACTAAGTTCGAGGGTGCGCTCACATTAACCAACGGCGACACGGTAACAGTTGATGAGGCTGAATTTAAGGTCATTTCAACCCCGGGTCACACAGCAGGCTCTGTCTGCTATGTAATAGATGATGTTATCTTCTCGGGTGATACTCTTTTTTATAACTCCATCGGCAGAACCGATTTCCCGGGAGGAGACTATAAAACCATCATCAGCTCCATTGCCTTGCTTAAAAACCTTGGCAGGAATTATATCGTTCACCCCGGTCACGAACGTTCAACCGACCTTTATTTTGAACTTGAAACAAACCCATTTTTAGATGCCTTAAGATAGAATCGCATCGAAAGGAAGCACCGCAATGACACTGATTTTTAAAGGAAACGACTTTAAATACGAGCTTGAAGCAGTATGTAAGCTATTTTTTCCTGTAAAAACCTTTAACTTTTTCTTTGCCGATATCGAAACAGTCCCCGACCTTAACGGTGAGGACTATTGCTATATTGCAAGACAAAAACGCCGTGCAAACACTTTGCTGTCGGTCTATGCAAAAATCGGCGGCAAGCGTTATGCCCTAACCGAAATTGTAGATAACGGAATCAATGATTATGACGATACCTGCGAGTTTATTCTCGGCAAAATCATGTATCGTGTCTTGTCTCATATAACAGGCATCACTCCAAAGTGGGGGATACTTACAGGCGTGCGCCCTGTTAAGCTTGTTAACAAGCTGATGAAAACAGGCATGACTCGGGATGAAATTCAAAACCTTTTAAAAACCAAGTATCTCATGTCTGAAGAAAAAATCAACATCGCTTATGCCACAGCCAAAAATCAAGAAGATATAATGTCAGGCGTTGACGAAAGATCCTTCAGCTTATATGTCTCAATTCCTTTTTGCCCAACACGCTGTGCTTATTGCTCATTCGTGTCGCAAACCGTTTCCAGCTTTAAAAAACTCATGCCCGAATACGTCAAAAAACTTTGCCAGGAGATCCGCTACACAGCATCTCTTGTAAAGGATAAAGGCTTTACTCTTGATACTGTCTATTTCGGCGGAGGAACACCGACTTCTATTGAGGCTAAGGATTTAGACACCATAATGAAAACCATAGCCGAGTGCTTCGATCTATCTCACCTTCGTGAATACACTGTCGAAGCAGGACGCCCCGACACCATAACCGCCGATAAATTAAAGGCTATAAAGCAAAACGGCGGCACCCGTGTAAGCATCAATCCTCAAACAATGCACGATAGCGTGCTTGAAGCTATCGGCAGAAAGCATACCGTTTCCGAGTTTTTGGATAGCTATAGTCTTGCAAAAAGTATCGGATTTGATTGCGTAAACGTCGACCTAATAGCAGGCCTTCCTACAGATACTGTTAACGACTTTAAAGAGACTGTGGAAAGCATAATTGCTTTACAGCCTGAAAATATAACTATCCACGCACTTTCAATCAAACGTGCCGCAGATCTCATGCAAGACCAGCGAGATGTCAGCTCACAGGTGGCATCCGATATGATTGATTACGCCACCACCCGTCTTACCGAGGAGGGCTACCTGCCTTATTACCTCTACCGCCAGAAAAACCAGCTCGGCAACCAAGAAAACATCGGCTGGACAAAGAAGGGTAAGGCAAGTGTTTATAACATCACTATTATGGAGGAAGTGCAAACTATAATTGCTGTAGGTGCAGGCGGCTCAACCAAATTGGTAGACCTTAAAAACCGCGAGCTCGAGCGATTCTTCAATCCAAAATATCCGCTTGAATATTTAAAGCATTTCGAAGATATGGTTATCCCCAGAAAAGAAAAGGCAATAGCTCTTTTAGGAGAGATGTTTAATGATAAAAAAGAATGATATAGTCCGCCTTACCGTAACCGCCCTCACTAACGAGGGTAACGGTGTCGGCAGATATGAAGGAATGGCAGTTTTTGTTCCGTTCACCGCAGTAGGTGACGAGATAGACTGCAAAATTTTGAAAGTAAACAAATCCGTAGCTTACGGCAAGGTCGAAAAGCTCATTTCTTCGGGCGATAACCGTATTGTGCCCGATTGCCCCGTATACAACAAATGCGGCGGTTGTTCTTTCAGGCATATCACTTATGAAGCCGAACTTGAAGCAAAGTTCGGTTTTGTTGCCGATTGCTTTAAAAGGTTGGGTGGGTTTAACATAACCCTCGACCCGATTCTTCCTGCCAAAAACGAAACCAGATACCGTAACAAGGCACAGCTTCCTGTTTCCGATTTTGAAGGCAAGGCTAAATACGGCTTCTTTTCGCCCCGTTCCCACAGAGTTATTCCTTTTGATGATTGCCTCATCCAACCCAACGTCTTCTGTCAAATTGCCGACGAAGTATTAGCTTACCACAACCGCCTCGGTTTAAAGACATATGACGAACAATCGGGTAGGGGACTTTTGCGCCATATTTACATTCGCATGGGTCACCACAGCGGTGAAATAATGCTCACCCTTGTTGTTACCCAAAACACATCGGCATATAACGCTTTGGCAGAGGACTTGTGCACCAAATACCCTCAAATAAAAACGGTTCTGTTAAACGTCAACCCCAAAAACACCAATGTCATTTTGGGCGAGGAGGAAATAACCCTCATCGGCAACGGAACAATTAATGATACCATGTGCGGCAATGTAATTTCCATTTCATCAAAGTCGTTCTATCAGGTAAACACTCCTGCCGCCGAGGGCGTGTACCAAATCGCTAAAGAATACGCCGATTTAAAAGGCAACGAAACCCTGCTCGATTTATATTGCGGCGCAGGCACGGTCGGCATTTCTATGGCAGATAAGGTAAAAAAGCTCATCGGTGTCGAGATAATCCCGCAAGCTATCGAAAACGCAAAAGCTAACGCCAAAGCTAACGGTGTTACTAACGCCGAATTTATCTGCGGAGACGCAGGCACAGTCGCTCAAACCCTCGCTAAAAGAGGGGAGAGACCAAATGTCATTGTCATCGATCCACCACGCAAAGGCTGTGATAACAAAACGCTCGATGCTATTATCGAAATGTCTCCCGAGCGTGTTGTCTATATCTCCTGCAACCCTGCCACCGCCGCTAGAGACTGTAAATATCTTTGTGAAAACGGCTATACTCTTAAACGTATCCGTCCGGCGGATATGTTCCCAAGAACTACACACGTCGAGACGGTATGTTTATTGTCCAAACTTAATACCAAGCAACATATCGAGGTAGACATCCACATGGACGAGCTTGATCTCACCGATGCGGAGAAGAAAGCAACCTACGGGGAAATCAAGGACTATGTGCTGGAGCATACCGGACTCAAGGTCAGCAGCTTGTATATCGCTCAGGTGAAGCAGAAATGCGGCATTATCGAGCGGGAAAATTACAACAAACCGAAGTCCGAGGATGCGAAACAGCCCCAATGTCCACCCGATAAGGAAAAAGCAATCAAGGAGGCGCTTCTGCACTTCGGCATGATCTAAGGAGGTCAAAATGAAGCGTTTACTTTCTTGCGAGTTCAACATGGATACTGCTTGTGTGGAGCTGAAATTCACCGATGGTAGCATGATTGCCATTGACACCATCGCTGTGGAGAACGAGGTTGCCGACAATATGTATCAGCGGTCAGAGCTTGACTATCTGATTTACAATGATCCGATTGGATATGCGGATTTGATACTGAACGGCGATCCGGAAACGTATCTGAAAACTGCAACAGAGTATAAGAGCCTTGATTAAACACTTTATATAGCAAAGTGTGAACAAATTGTAACAATCCACACATACCCATTGACAAGGTATGTAAAACCGAGTATAATTATAAATAATTTAATACATCAAACCGTTGAAGCGGAGATAACGGCAATGATGCCTTTACAGAGAACCTGTGGTGCTGAGAGTCAGGTAAGAAACAAGTTGTCAAATGGACCGCTGAGGGCGCAGTCAAATGTGAATTTCACAAAGTATTCTGCGACGTTGTAGGCAGGCGTAACTTGCCGAGGATATGTTGGTATCCTGCTAAGTGCACGGGGCAAACCCGTGAATCAAGGTGGCACCGCGGATAAGTGTTTTTATTCGTCCTTGACAGAGTGTATATCTCTGTCAAGGACGTTTTTGCTTTATAAGACTCCTTTGACTGAGATAGAAGTTCAAAGGGGTATTTTCTTTGTTTCAGGAGGTTGCGATATGCTGTATACAAAACGTTGGTGGCGCACTGTGCGCCGAATATTGAAATAGAATCATCCCAATAAATAACCAACTTTACTATACCTATTTGGAGGAACTGATTATGAAAATACAGCCAACTTTTGCCCGAGTCAAAGAAATCGCAGCAGCCGGTCATTATAACGTATTGCCGGTCAGCCTTGAAATCCTTTCTGACTTCACCACACCGATTGAAACGATGAAGATACTGAAAAATGTATCTACTCATTGCTATATGCTGGAATCCGCTCAAGCAAATGAAACTTGGGGACGTTACACCTTCCTCGGATTTGACCCGAAATTGGAGATTACCTGTATTGACGGAGAAATGAAGATTGGCAATCTCAAGATTAAGACAGATAACCCATCCGACTATCTCCGCCAGATTCTTGCCGATTATAAAAGTCCCCGTTTCGATTATCTTCCTTCCTTTACAGGCGGTCTTGTCGGATACTTCTCCTATGATTATCTCACCTACAGCGAGCCGACCGTCAAATGTGATGTAGAGGACAGCGAAGCGTTCAAGGATGTCGATCTGATGCTGTTTGATAAAGTTATCGCATTCGATCATCTACGCCAGAAAATTATTCTCATCGTCAATATGTCGCTGGATGATCCGGAAACTGGTTACAACAAAGCGGTTATGGAATTGAAACAGCTTGTTCATCTTCTCCGTCACGGTGAAAAAACGAATGAACCGGGTGGCAAGCTGCTTGGAGAAGTTACGCCGTTGTTCAACAAAGAGCAATTCTGCGGTATGGTGGAAAAGGCAAAGCACTACATCCGTGAGGGCGATATCTTCCAAATCGTGCTTTCCAACCGACTGAGCGCTCCCTTTGAGGGAAGCCTACTTAACACCTATCGCGTACTCCGCACCATCAATCCCTCACCGTATATGTTTTATTTTTCGGGAACCGACGTGGAGGTTGCAGGTGCTTCCCCAGAAACTCTTGTAAAATTAGAAAACGTTGTACTTCACACTTTTCCGCTTGCAGGAACAAGACCGAGGGGCAAAACCGACGAGGAAGACAAAGCACTCGAAGCAGAACTGCTTGCTGACGAAAAAGAGCTTGCCGAGCACAATATGCTCGTTGACCTCGGAAGAAACGATCTCGGAAAGATCAGCAAATTCGGCACGGTGCAGGTGGAAAAGCTACATTCCATCGAACGGTTCTCCCACGTCATGCACATCGGCTCTACGGTGCGTGGTGAAATTGATGATAACCACGATGCATTGGATGCCATCGAAGCTGTACTTCCTGCAGGAACTCTGTCGGGTGCGCCGAAGATAAGAGCTTGCCAGCTCATCGGAAAACTGGAAAACAACAAGCGTGGCATCTATGGCGGTGCCATCGGATATATCGACTTCACAGGCAATATGGATACCTGTATTGCTATCCGCATTGCTTATAAGAAGAACGGTAAAGTATTCGTGAGAAGCGGAGCCGGAATTGTGGCGGATTCTGTACCCGAAAAGGAATATGAGGAATGCCTGAACAAAGCCAAATCTTCACTTAAAGCATTAGAACTTGCACAGGAGGTGGAATTATGATTTTACTGATTGATAACTACGACAGTTTTTCTTACAACCTATATCAGCTCATCGGAGAGATCGACCCGAATATCAAGGTCATCCGCAACGACGAAATGACGGTAGAGGAAATCAAAAAATTGAACCCGAACCGCATCATTCTCTCGCCCGGCCCGGGCAGACCGGAGGATGCAGGCGTGATCGTCGATGTGGTAAAGCAAATCCACGACATCCCGATTTTAGGTGTGTGCCTCGGTCATCAGGCGATATGTGCCGCATTCGGTGCGACTGTCACCTACGCAAAAGAGCTTATGCACGGCAAGCAGTCAGATGTAAAATTTGATTCCGAATGTCCGCTATTTAAAAGCTGTCCCGAGGTTGCTCCCGTAGCAAGATATCATTCTCTTGCAGCGGATGCCGACACTATTCCCGAAGAATTGAAGGTTACTGCGCTCACCACTGACGGTGAGATAATGGCGGTACAGCACAAAGAATATCCCATCTATGGCGTGCAATTCCATCCCGAATCGATTATGACGCCGGACGGTAAACAGATGCTAATGAATTTCATAAAGGAGATATGAGCTATGATTAAGGAAGCTATTGTAAAAATCGTAAACAAAGAAGACCTCACCTATGATGAGGCATACGCCGTTATGAACGAGATCATGAGCGGCGAGACCACACCAACGCAAAACGCCGCCTTTCTCGCTGCACTTTCCACCAAAAGCGCCAGAGCCGAAACCACCGATGAGATCGCAGGCTGTGCGGCGGCAATGAGAGCCCATGCTACCAAGGTCGAAACAGGAATGGAGCTTTTTGAGATCGTAGGTACAGGCGGCGACAATGCCCACAGCTTTAATATTTCCACCACCTCTGCGCTCGTTGCGGCGGCAGGCGGAATGAAGGTCGCAAAGCACGGCAACCGCGCCGCATCCTCACAGTGCGGAACGGCAGACTGCTTGGAAGCGCTCGGCGTCAATATCAACCAAAGCCCCGAAAAATGTATAGAACTTCTGAATGAAGTTGGAATGTGTTTCTTCTTCGCTCAGAAATACCACACATCCATGAAGTATGTCGGTGCTATTCGCAAGGAGTTGGGCTTTAGAACCGTGTTCAACATTCTCGGCCCTTTAACTAACCCCGGCACACCGTCTATGCAGCTTCTCGGCGTGTATGATGATTATCTTGTAGAGCCGTTGGCACAGGTGCTTATTAACCTTGGCGTCAAGCGCGGTATGGTAGTGTACGGTCAGGAAAAACTGGACGAGATCTCTATGAGCGCACCGACGACGGTCTGCGAGATAAGAGACGGCTGGTTCAAATCCTCCGTTATTACCCCCGAGGACTTCGGATTTGAGCGTTGCACCAAAGAAGACCTGAAGGGCGGTACTCCCGAAGAAAATGCGAGAATTACCCGTGCTATTTTGGGCGGAGAAAAAGGTCATAAGAGAAATGCCGTACTAATGAACGCCGGTGCCGCACTATATATCGGCGGCAAGGCAGACAGTATGAAGGACGGTATCGCACTGGCGGCTGAGATCATCGATTCCGGTAAAGCACTGAGGACGCTTGAAAAACTAATCGAGGTCAGCAATCGTCCGGAGGTGGAAGCATGACGATATTAGATCAGCTTGCCGACTATGCCAGAGAACGTACCGAGCAAGCAAAATTGAAAATACCACTTGAAGAAATCAGACGGAAAGCCTTATCCCTCCCCAAAGGCTCTTTCACTTTTGAAAATGCACTGAAGAAAACTGGTATTTCTTTTATTTGTGAGTGCAAAAAGGCATCTCCCTCAAAAGGATTGATAGCTCCCGATTTTCCGTATCTGCAAATTGCAAAGGAGTACGAAGCGGCAGAAGCAGACTGTATTTCTGTGCTGACAGAACCGAAATGGTTTCTCGGAAGTGACGAGTATCTGAAAGCTATCGCCTCCAATGTTTCTATCCCTTGTCTGCGGAAAGACTTCACAGTAGATGAATATATGATATACGAAGCAAAGGTACTTGGTGCATCGGCGGTTTTGCTGATCTGCTCAATTCTGACCGAAGAGGAACTGCGGGAATATATGTGTCTTTGCGACGAGTTGGGGTTATCTGCTTTGGTAGAAGCACACGACGAGACAGAAGTAAGGGTGGCTGTCAAAGCAGGGGCGCATATCATCGGTGTCAACAACCGTAATCTCAAAGATTTTTCTGTTGATACGGATAATAGCCGCCGACTGCGTGAACTCATCCCCGAAAACGTGTTGTTTGTTTCCGAGAGCGGTGTAAGTTGTGCTGAGGATGTAACAAAGCTCCGTGAAATCGGTGCGGATGCTGTTTTGATTGGCGAAACCCTTATGCGAGCACTCGACAAAAAAACCAAGCTCGATGAACTGCGAGGTACGATATGACGAAGATTAAACTTTGCGGACTTTCCCGACTTTGTGATATTGAGGCTGCAAATGAACTAAAGCCCGAATATATCGGCTTCGTATTCGCTACGAAAAGTAAGCGTTACGTGAAGCCCGAAACAGCGGCAAAACTTAAAGCAAAACTTTCCTCCGATATCAAGGCGGTCGGTGTGTTTGTGAATGAGTCTGTGGACACAGTAGCAGAACTGCTCAGAGAACACATCATAGATATTGCACAGCTTCACGGTAACGAAGATGAAACATATATCGCCGAGCTACGAAAGCGCACGGATAAGCCGATTATCAAGGCATTCCGTATTGATTCTCTAAGCGATATCTCAGCAGCTGAACAAAGCACAGCGGATTATATCCTGCTTGATTCGGGTACAGGTACGGGAATGGTATTTGATTGGGACCTCGTAAAAAGTATCAGAAGACCGTATTTTCTTGCTGGAGGTCTTGATGCCCGCAACGTTGCAGATGCGGTCAAAACACTCCATCCATTTGCAGTCGATGTCAGTTCAGGAATCGAAACGGGTGGGGTAAAAGATATAACAAAAATGGCAGCATTTGTTGCCGCTGTAAGAAAGGAAGAAAGATTATGACAAATCCAAACGGACGCTTCGGTATTCACGGCGGTCAGTACATTCCCGAAACGCTGATGAATGCGGTCATCGAACTGGAAGAAGCGTATAATCACTATAAAAACGATCCCGAATTTAACCGAGAGCTTACCGAGCTTTTCAATGAATACGCAGGCAGACCGTCAAGACTGTACTTTGCTGAGAAAATGACCAAAGACCTCGGCGGTGCGAAAATTTATCTGAAACGTGAAGACCTCAACCACACAGGTGCTCACAAGATCAACAACGTACTCGGTCAGGCACTCCTCGCAAAGAAAATGGGCAAAACTCGATTGATCGCTGAAACAGGTGCCGGTCAGCACGGCGTTGCAACCGCTACCGCTGCCGCTTTGATGGGGATGGAATGCGTAGTCTTTATGGGCGAAGAAGATACCATTCGTCAGGCGCTTAATGTGTACCGTATGAGATTGCTTGGCGCTGAGGTTATTCCCGTAAAGACCGGTACGGCAACCCTCAAGGACGCAGTTTCCGAAGCCATGCGTGAATGGACTTCCCGTATTGCCGATACCCACTATTGCCTTGGCTCGGTGATGGGTCCCAATCCGTTCCCGACAATCGTTCGTGATTTTCAGGCAATTATCTCCAAAGAGATTAAGGAGCAGCTTCAAGAGAAAGAAGGCAGACTGCCTGATGCAGTTATCGCTTGTGTAGGCGGCGGCTCTAACGCTATCGGCAGTTTCTATCACTTTATCGAAGATGAGGGCGTTCGTCTGATCGGTTGTGAAGCGGCAGGCCGAGGCATTGATACCTTTGAAACGGCGGCAACCATTGCCACCGGCAGAGTTGGCATCTTCCACGGAATGAAATCCTACTTCTGTCAGGATAAGGACGGACAGATCGCTCCCGTTTACTCCATTTCCGCAGGTCTTGATTATCCGGGTGTTGGTCCCGAGCACGCCCATCTTCACGACATCGGTAGAGCCGAGTATGTTCCCGTAACCGATGATGAAGCGGTAAATGCTTTTGAATATCTTGCTAAAACTGAGGGTATTATTCCTGCCATCGAATCGGCTCACGCCGTTGCACACGCTATAAAAATAGCACCGACAATGGATAAAGACAAGATCATCGTTATCACCATATCCGGCAGAGGCGACAAGGACTGTGCCGCCATTGCCCGTTACAGAGGGGAGGATATACATGAGTAATATCAGAAAAGCATTTGAAAACGGCAAGGCTTTCATCGCCTTTATCACCTGCGGTGATCCCGATCTGGAAACCACAGCCGACGCTATCCGTGCCGCCGTAGAAAACGGTGCCGACCTTATCGAGCTTGGCATCCCGTTCTCCGATCCCACAGCAGAGGGACCTGTCATTCAAGGAGCCAATCTACGTGCACTGAACGGTGGTATTACAACAGATAAGATATTCGCCTTTGTAAAAGAGCTTCGTCGTGATGTAAAAGTACCGATGGTGTTTATGACCTATGCAAACGTGGTATTTTCCTACGGTGCGGAAAAATTTATCTCCACCTGCCGTGATATCGCTATTGACGGACTCATTCTGCCTGACTTACCTTATGAGGAAAAGGAAGAGTTTCAGCCACTTTGCAAGAAGTACGGTGTGGATCTTGTGTCGCTGATCGCACCTACTTCCGAAAACCGTATAGCAATGATTGCAAAAGAAGCCGAAGGTTTCCTATATATCGTTTCAAGTCTGGGTGTAACGGGTACGAGAAGCGAGATCAAGACCGATCTTGCTTCCATTGTGGAGGTCGTCAGACAGAACACAAGTATTCCTTGCGCCATCGGCTTCGGTATCTCCACGCCCGAGCAGGCGAAGAAAATGGCGGATATTTCCGACGGTGCCATCGTCGGCTCGGCAATCATCAAGCTACTGGAAAAGTACGGCAAGGACGCACCTAAGTATGTCGGTGAGTATGTAAAGTCTATGAAGGATGCTATGAGATAAAACTGAGATTTATCTTATGGCATACAAGAAACCGCTGCAATTTTTATCCCCGTGTAGGATGGAAGTTGCAGCGGTTTTGTATTTTCTGAGGAAAGGTGTCAAACTGCATTTTTACAGTTTGGGTACCATTTGCGAAGAAAATATGCGGGTGTCCAGAGGGGTGCGGGTCTCCGGTGGAGACCTCAAAATGCGAAGCATTTTGAAGCACCGACCGAGCCGGCAGGCGAGACGCATCCCTCGGCTCTGGGTTCCCAATAGGGGCGAGAAGCATCCCTGTTGGCACACGATTTTGCTTGCAAAGTCTAGTGTGTTATACCTTTTGCGACCGC
>JAFUOD010000021.1 GCA_017472735.1 Oscillospiraceae bacterium
AATTTCGCTACCGTAGGACCGGTATAGTTACGGCCGCCGTTTACTGGGGCTTGAATTCAAAGCTTCGCTTGCGCTGACCTCTCCTTTTAACCTTCCAGCACCGGGCAGGCGTCAGCCCATATACATCACCTTACGGTTTCGCATAGACCTATGTTTTTGCTAAACAGTTGCTTGTGCCTCTTTTCTGCGGCCTCTTGCGAGGCTCCCCTTATCCCTAAGTTCCGGGGTCATTTTGCCGAGTTCCTTAACAACACTTCTCCCGTCGGCCTGTGGATTTTCTCCTCATCTACCTGTGTCGGTTTACGGTACGGGTACACATGACGCAATAGCGGCTTTTCTCGGCAGTGTGGATTCGGAAACTTCCTTACTGTTTTTCAGTCCTCATCACGCTTCACCTGACAGTGACGGATTTGCCTATCACCCACGGCTTTGCGCTTGACCGGGTCTTTCCATTCCCCGGTTTCCCTATCCTCCTGCGTCCCCACAGTTCTGATCATGTGTAGTACAGGACTATCAACCTGTTATCCATCGACTACGACTTTCGTCCTCGCCTTAGGCCCCGACTAACCCTGGGAAGATTAGCTTTACCCAGGAAACCTTAGATATTCGGCCTACATGTTTCTCACATGTATCTCGCTACTCATTCCGGCATTCTCTCTCCTGTTTCGTCCACTATTGTTTTCACTTTAGCTTCGTCCTTGCAGGATGCTCCTCTACCACTTCTAACTTAGTTAGAAATCCGTAGCTTCGGTGTCGTGTTTTAGCCCCGTTACATTTTCGGCGCAGGTTTTCTCGACTAGTGAGCTATTACGCACTCTTTAAATGTATGGCTGCTTCTAAGCCAACATCCTAGTTGTCTATGAAATCCCACATCCTTTTCCACTTAACACGTACTTGGGGACCTTAGCTGTCGGTCTGGGCTCTTTCCCTTTTGTCCACGCGACTTATCTCACGCAGACTGACTCCCGAGGGTATCTTGACGGCATTCTTAGTTTGATATGAGTTGGTAACCTTTTTGGGCCCCGCGTCAGTTCAGTGCTTTACCTCCGTTAGACTCCAGCTCGAGGCTAGCCCTAAAGCTATTTCGAGGAGAACCAGCTATCTCCGAGTTCGATTGGAATTTCTCCGCTATCCACACCTCATCACCACGTTTTTCAACACATGTGTGTTCGGTCCTCCAAAGCCTTTTACGGCTCCTTCAACCTGGACATGGATAGGTCACCCGGTTTCGGGTCTACTAATACTAACTTTACGCCCTATTAAGACTTGGTTTCCCTTCGGCTCCGTACCTTCTTAGTACTTAACCTCGCTGGCATTAGTAACTCGCCGGACCGTTCTACAAAAAGTACGCCATCAGGCACTAAGCCCTCTGACTGTTTGTAAGCATAAGGTTTCAGGTTCTCTTTCACTCCCCTCCCGGGGTCCTTTTCACCTTTCCTTCACAGTACTGCTTCACTATCGGTCACTAGGGAGTATTTAGGCTTGGGGGGTGGTCCCCCCGGCTTCCCACAAGGTTTCTCGTGTCTCGTGGTACTCTGGATCCTGCTCGCCGCTTCACGATTTCGCCTACTGGACTTTCACCGTCTTTGGTTGGCTTTCCCAAAACCATTCGGCTATCGATTCGCGATGCTAAATGCAGTCCGCAACCCCGAAGAACCAGGTCCTTCGGTTTGGCCTCTTTCCCGTTCGCTCGCCGCTACTAAGGAAATCGAGTTTTCTTTCTCCTCCTACTGCTACTTAGATGTTTCAGTTCACAGCGTTCCCTTCCATACGCTATGGATTCACGCATGGATACTTGAGGTTTGCTCAAGTAGGTTTCCCCATTCAGAAATCTCCGGATCGATGGCTGTTTGCGCCTCCCCGAAGCTTATCGCAGCTTACCACGTCTTTCATCGGCTCCTAGTGCCAAGGCATTCACCTTATGCTCTTTCTTGCTTGACCAGTCTGACAATTTTCATTGTCGTTTGTAAAATAGCTTTTTCTCTGGAATGTTTCGTTGTAGCGATACAACGGTTTGTAACTTTCGTTACATTTCTTTTGAAAATAGTTTCTTTTATTTCTCGATTGACTCTATTTTTGCTTTACTTGTATTCAGTTTTCAAGGTGCAAGTTTTATTTTAAGCGGCCTTTTTGCGACCGCTTAGATATATTATCACGGGTGCAACTTAATGTCAACAACTTTTTTCGTTTTTTTCGAATTTTATTTTCAAATAGAAAAAAAGCCTGCATTTTCAGGCTTTTTACGTGAATATCGTCAATATCAAGTATAGCAGAATGTTGTTTTCATACAAAATATTTGCCACAAAAGTGTTTTCCAAGGCCGCAAAAAGTGCTTCAAATTTGGCGCCGCACTGAAAAAACGTAAGTATTATACACCCCAGCCACACAAAACACAACCCTTTTGCGCCGCCCACCAGAAAGCCCATGAAATGATTGAAAAAGCTGAGCACAGGCAGTTTCGCAAACAGATGCAGGGCATTCAGCACGAGGGTCACCGCAATATAAAT
>JAFUOD010000026.1 GCA_017472735.1 Oscillospiraceae bacterium
AAAGCACAAACACACCGTGTTCTGCAACCTTGTCGTAGATTTCTGCTTGAAGTTCTGCCCGTACCATCAGGAGTACGACAGTTTCTTTTGAATTTCCTGTGTCAATCGCAAAACGAGTTCCGATATCATCAGGAAGCGGAGAGTTGATGATTACAAAATCAAAAGCACGTTCGGCAAGTGCTCGCTTTGCGGCACTGATATTCGATACGAAATGGGTTGGCGAATACTTTGAGTTGGGGAGCAGAGCAGAGAGTGCATCATTAAAGCTTTCTGCCGCCGAAACGATCAGAACGCTGTAAACTCGTTCTTTCAGACTCATTTTTGCTCCCCTCCTTTTTGGCTGTAATTCAGCTTTATTTATTGCAGTAGATATCTAAGATTGCCGTAGGAATATGCTTTTTGATAAATTCGCTTGCGGCTGCTACCTTACAAGCATCGCTTAAACTTTCAGGCAGTTTTTTGAATCTTGCTAAAGTCTCGGCATCGGCTTTATATAGGTTAATATTAGCGGCTTCGGGCAAGTCAAGCTTATTCTCGAGACCGTTAAGAGCCGCATAAATCATAAGTGTAAATGCGAGATATGGATTTGCCATCGGATCCGGTGAACGAAGCTCGGCACGACGGTATTCGCCGACTGCCGCGGGAATACGGACAAGCTGAGAACGGTTTTCACTCGACCAAGAAACATAGCCCGGAGCTTTATCCATTCCAAAACGATTATAAGATTCTTCGGTTGGGTTAAGAAATGCTGTCATTTCCACCACCTTTTCGAGAACACCGGCGATCATATAGCAAAGGTTTTCCGAACTGTCACTTGGTTTGACAGACATATTAATGTGAAAGCCATTGCCCGGTTTATCGTCAAGGGGTTTCGGACTAAAATCCACAAACACACCGTTACGACGAGCAATCGTTTTAACAACGGTTTGGAAGGTCATCGTATTATCGGCTGCAGTAAGCGGGTCGGAATAACGGAAGTCTATCTCATTCTGTCCGGGACCTTCTTCGTGGTGTGAGCTTTCAGGACGGATGCCCATCTGCTCTAAGGTGAGACATATTTCACGGCGGATATTCTCGCCACGGTCCTCGGGTGCGATGTCCATATATCCCGCTTCATCATAGGGGATTTTTGTGGAACTGCCGGTTTCATCCAAATTAAATAGATAAAACTCCTGTTCCGCACCGAAGGCAAAGGTGTAACCCGCTTTTTTTGCATCTTCAACTGCCTTTTTGAGCAGACTACGGGTGTCACATTCAAACAGTGTGCCATCAGGATATGTGATATGGGTAAACAAACGCACAACCTTGCCATGCTCCGGTCTCCAAGGAAGCAACATCAGCGTTTCCGGATCGGGATGGAGCAGAAGATCACACCTTGTTTCATCGCCAAAGCCTGCGATTGCCGAAGCATCAAAGGCGATACCATATTCAAAGGCGCGAGGCAGTTCCTCGGGCATAATAGAAATGTTTTTTTGTTTGCCAAACACATCACAAAAAGCAAGGCGGATGAATTTCACATCTTCTTCTCTGACGTACTGTAATACCTCTTCCTTTGAATACTTCATAATGATGTACCTCTTTTCTTTAATTTGCTACATACAT
>JAFUOD010000006.1 GCA_017472735.1 Oscillospiraceae bacterium
AGCGTTCATCCTGAGCCAGGATCAAACTCTTAATCAAGTTGTATCTTAAGCAGATTCTCATCTGCATTAAAATCCTCGCTCGGTTTAAAAACCAGCTAAATCTGCATCATTTTTTAGTCTTCTGCTTGACTTCTTTTTAGAATTACTCAAAGTAATTTCTTCAAGGGTCTTGTATGTTTCTCATTGTTCAATTTTCAAGCTGCCGTGCACTCCCCTTTTTTTCGGAGTGCTTGACTATCTTACCACATCTCGTAAGCTTTGTCAATACCTTTTTTCAACTTTTTTTAAAAGTTTTTTAAGGTCCTTCGCTCTCTTTAAGGTCTTCCCTCGCAGACAGCTTTGTTATAATAACACTATTGCGACATAATGTCAAGCGTTTTTTTGCGATTTGTAAGATTTACACGATGTGTTTAAAGTTTGTTGGAAGTAACTGAGCCATTTTGCCAGTTTCGCTTTGCAATTACCTCAAAAAGGTAGGAATTAAGCGGTTTTGCGAGGTTATACTACCATTAAAAACCGAAAGGAATTATACAAAATGATATCTAAAAAGCTATCTTTATATTACATCGCTTGCGGCTTCATTATTCTTAGCTGTCTTACATTTTTAATTGTTCCCTATTCAAACTCTGCCGTTCTTTCAAAGCTCGGCTCTCAGGGTGCCGAGGTAACAGCCATTCAGGAGGCTTTAAAGGACCGCGGACTTTTCAGCGGCAACGTAACCGGCTATTACGGCACACAAACCCAAGCCGCAGTTAAGAGGTTTCAAAAGATCAAGGGCTTAAGTGCCGATGGCGTTGCAGGGCCGCAGACCCTTTCAGCGCTTGGAATTACGATCGGCTCGGTGCCGGCTGCAACCGAAGCGAACATTAATCTTTTGGCGCAAATCATCTCTGCCGAGGCGAGGGGCGAGCCCTATGTGGGTCAGGTAGCCGTGGGCGCTGTTATTTTAAACAGAATAGAGCACCCATCGTTTCCAAGCACACTTTCGGGCGTGATTTATCAAAACGGTGCTTTTACTGCAATTGTTGACGGCCAGTTCTGGGAGCCTATTGCATCTTCGGCATATAACGCCGCCAGAGACGCCCTAAACGGCTGGGACCCCACAGGCGGCGCAATATACTATTATAATCCCTCAAAGACATCGAACAGGTTCATGCATTCAAGACCGATAATAACAACCATCGGAGAGCACAGATTTTGCAGTTAATTAAAGTGATGTCGGCCTGACTTTGGAATATTTCGGTTTTGCATAGCAAAATGCGAGGCTGTGCAGAGCAAGAAATTGCTTCCATAGATAACACAAGCTACGCTGACACCTCCCTTAAAATAAGAGAGGTTATACACATTTATAATATGTAAAACAAATCGGAAGGTTACTCGCCTTCCGATTTTTAATGTATTTACTTTTCAACCTCGAAGTATTTGTGCATGCAGGGCTCGCAGGCATCTGCCGCCAGCTTAACAATTACAAGGACTGTCAGCGCAACGCAAAGTCCCGTTAAAACTTTCAAAAAGCTTTTCATAACATAAACCATCCTTTCTTTATGAAACACTTTACATTTAAAGTATACCACATATTTTTGCAGATTCATAGTCTATTTTGAAAATTTCTTGATTTTTTCGTTCGTGCTTAGTATAATACACATATACTATTATAAATTTAAGGAGGGTTATGAATTTGTCGCAAAGCGCCCCCTCTAACAAGCAAAGCTATGTAAAGCTTTTTACAAATACAATAATTTTTGCAATAGGCACATTCGGCTCAAAGCTTTTGGTGCTGCTTTTGGTGCCTCTTTACACCGCAGCCCTCTCGCCCGATGAATACGGCACGGTTGACCTAATTGCTCAAACCGCAAACATTTTAATTCCCATCTTTTCTCTTTCGGCGGCAGATGCCGCCCTCAGATTCGGACTTGACACCAAGGAACCGGACAAGCTTAAAAAGATATATTCAAACTGTTTATTTGTTATCATCTGCGGAGTTGCGGTAATGGCGGCGATTTTTCCGTTGCTGTCAAAGCTTGAATACCTAAACGGATTCAGCGGGATTTTGTTTGTTTATGTATGCACCTCGACCTTAAAGCTTTTAAACTCGACCTTTACCCGTGCGCTTGAAAAAGTCAAGCTTTTTGCTGTTGACGGGATTTTGACAACATTTTCAATGCTTTTGTTAAACATTCTGTTTTTATTAGGCTTCGACTGGGGCATGCAGGGTTATCTTTTGGCAATAATCCTTTCGGATCTTATTTCAAGCGTGTTCTTGTTCTTTGCCGCAGGGCTGTTTAGGTTTATAAGCTTCGCAAAGCCCGATCTTAAGCTTCTAAAAAGCATGCTTAAATATTCGGCACCGTTAATACCCACAACGCTTTTGTGGCTTATAACCAGCATTTCCGACCGTTTTATCATCACCCTTTTCCATGGAGAATATGCAAACGGTATTAACACCGTTGCTTACAAAATACCGACGATTCTGACGACAGTTTTCACCATGTTTTCTCAGGCATGGAATATGTCGGCTATAACAGAGAACAATTCCAAGGAGCGCGAAAGCTTTTACACAAATGTTTTCTCGTTCAACCAATCGTTTATGTATGTTATTTCGGCAGGCATACTTTTGTTAAACCGACCCATAACATATATCTGGGTAAACCCGGCATATCATGAAGCGTACCTTTACTCGCCCGTTTTAACCGTGGCAACGGTGTTTACCTGCTTCAACGTTTTCTTGGGCTCGGTTTACATTGCCGAAAAGAAAACCAAGCAAAGCTTTTTAACAAGCCTTGCCGCAGGAGTTATTAATATTATACTTAACTTTGCGCTTATTCCCTCGATGGGGATTTTGGGTGCAGCAATTGCAACCTTTGTATCTTACTTTGCAGTGTTCTTCTATCGCTTGTTTGATACAAGAAGGCTTATCCGTTTTGATTTTTCAATGGCAAAGATTTTAGTCAACTCGGCACTTATTATTGCAATGGCGTTTGTTAACCGCCTTGACGGCTGGTGGATATATGTTGTTCTTAGCGTGATGTTTATAACCGTTCTTGCTTTGAACTTTAAGGATATTTTGAGGATCATGCTTTTGATCCTCCCCAAAAAAATTCTTGATAAACTACCGTTTATATCAAAAATCGCAAACAAATTACTTGAGCTTAAAATTAACTTTAAGAAAGGATGACTTTAATTATGGCAGAGCTAAAGTATGAAATCAAGGAGCACATCGGCGTGCTTTCCGAAAACGCAAAGGGCTGGACAAAGGAGCTTAACAAGGTTAGCTGGAACGACTACCCTGCAAAATATGACATTCGCGAATGGTCGCCCGACCACACAAGAATGAACAAAGGCATTACATTAAGCGACGAAGAGTTTGAAGCGCTTAAGCGCATCATTCTTGGCGAAAACGTTGACCCCGACGGCGACGACGTTGACGAGGACGAAATTTTGTGATAATTACGCATGAAGCGGAAAGGCTCTTCACCTTTCCGCTTTTTTGTTTCCTTAAATGTCAAGCTGTATCCATCAGTCAGCTACGCTGACGCCTCCATTAAAATAAGGGAGGCTTTATGCCATGGTTTAGCACGCAAAACCGCCCGCCGATTGCTCTCGGCGGGCGGTGCTTTTTTATGGCTTCTTCTTGTAAAGACCGTAGACAATTACTCTGTGATCTTCGTCATAATACTTCTTAATAGACTTGTAGCTGGTTGTATAATCATTTAAAATGTTAACAAATTTGGTAACCCATGGTTTTGAGTTTATCTCTTCAAAAAGTTCGGAATTATCAGCCTTAAGAGTTACATATTCTATTTCTCCGTTAGACTTAGCAACTTCCTTGCTCTTGGCCTTCAAAATAGACTCGACCTCGTCAAGAGAGGTTACATAGCAACCGTTGTTAATATACCAGTCATACTTTGTAGAGGTGCACTTGGGATCGTCAAAGAACTTGATGTCGTAAACTTCACTTCTCGTTTCCTTTATGTACTTGTCGGTTACCATAAGGAAAGCGTGTCTAACGTAGTCAGGATCTATCTCCTGAATAGTGCCACAGGGGTCATCCCAAGTGGGGTCGATGTTATACCACTTGCCGTCAACCTTAACCTTAACCCAAATGTGAAGATCAGATGCGCCGATGCCCTCGGCAAATGTTACTTCATAGCCTGCCTTGGAAAGAAGGTAGAACATACCCTTCGCATAGCCCAAGCATGTGGGCTGTCCGTCAACAATAGAACCGTAAGCGGTGTTGGGCCAAATTGTCTTGCCCCACTTGCCTGCCCATTCTGTTGCGTCGCCGTTGTCATCCTTTTCGGCATAGCTGTGTCCGTCTGCAGTACTGTTCTTAACAAGCCAGTCGTGCAAATACTTGATCTTCTGATAATCGCTCCACGAGCTCTTAAGGTTGCCTATCACCTTGTTTGCAGCGCTTCTCAGCTCCTTAACCATCTGGTCGCCTTGGCTTTCAGAATCCACATAATAACGCACCTGAACTCCGACGAGCTTGCCTGAATCGTTCATAACCTTGTAAATATTTCTTACATATGTATATTCAACCGCAATAATAGGCAAGAAGAAGTCTGCGAAGTCATTAGATTCCTCAACGCTAAGCAAAGGAGTAATATCAATATTTACCTGATAGTTCTTAACACCGGTCATAATTTCGTCAAGAACCTGTCTGTAGCTGTCCTTATAAAGGGCGTTATACATATATGTCCAACCGTTATCCTCAACCCAGCCCGAGTTGCTAACGTTTACATTGCCCGAATCGGGGGTTGTGCTTGAAGAATCGTCGTCATCATCCGGCACTACTGTAACATCATCATCGTCATCATCACCGATAACAACGTCGTCATCTTCGGGCTCTTCAGTCTTTGGAGCTTCACTGCTTAAATAAACGTTGCTTGCATAGCCCAAGGTATTTTCATCAATAATGATCTGATACCAGCCTGTAGAAGCACGGCCTGTAACGGTTACAGCGTCGCCCTCATTAAGGGTAGCGATCTTGCCAAAATCGGTCGAGGGGCCGCTTCTTACGTTAAGGGAGATGGTAGCATACATGGTGGTCTCGTCCATTTCCTCAACGGTAAAGTCGTTCTTATCCTTTGTGGTGGTCACCTCGGGTGTTGTCGCGGGAGTAGTCGTTACTTCGGGCGTTGTTGCCGGAGTAGTGGTAGTTGCTTCGGGTGTAGTTGCGGGAGTGGTGGTAGTTTCTTCGGGAGTTGTGTCGGGTGCATCGGTCACCTCGGGCACATCAGATACCACAGGGTCGCCCGATGTAAGAGGCCCATCGGGAACATCCTCGATCTTTCCGCAAGAACAAAGTACGGAAAGCACCATTGTCAGCGCAAGAGCCAGCGAAAGCAGTCTTTTAATTGTGTTCATGTTTCTCCTCCTGTCAAAAATCCTTATTCATATTTTAATGTAATAGTCATCGTGCAGGGCCCGTCCTTAACAACCTTTGTCCACGAATTGGTGATAAGGCTTTCAGCCATTGTTTCGGACTGAACCTTAATCAAAATTTCCTGCATTTCGTAATCGCCCGAGAAGAGCTTGGTGTTTGCTTCTTCAAGAAGTGTGTTGTCAGCGCATCTTAAATAAATGTGCTTTTCGCCCTTGGGCACGATCTCTGATGCCTGACGCTCGATAATTTCAACAACCTCGTCATAAGTGGTTGCGTAATAATCGTTCATAACATAATAGCTAAGCTCCATCGATTCGGCAACAGGAAGCTCGTAATAAGGGCTTATAAAGGTTTCCTTGTGGTCGGTTGCAAGCATTTCGGTGCTTACCATAAAGTAGTCATAACCGATATAGGTCTTGTCGTCCTTGCCCTTGGGGTCGTCCCAAGTAGGGTCAATAATATACCACTTTCCGTCTGAAAGCTTAACATAGTTCCACTTGTGCTTAACTGCTTCATCATCACCGATACCTGTTGCAAAAACGGTTTCATAACCTGCACCTGCAAGCAAAAGGTGCATGGCATCGGCATAGCCCTGACAGGTAGCCTTGCCCTCAACAAGGGCGCCGAATGCGGTAAACGGGCTTTCTGCCTGTTCACTGTAATCACATTTTAAAATAAGGTAATCGTGCAAATATTTAAGCTTTTCATAGTCGGTGCCATTAGGCATTCCGGCAACCGCTTCGTTAACCCTGTCCCAAACAAGCGAGGTTCTCTCCGGACCCTCATGTTCATAAGCAATGCTGTAATTAATGGTTATGCCGATTATCTTTCCGCTTTCATCGGTGTGGCCTTTAAAAACATTACCTACATAGGTATAACCCATCGAGCAGTTTGAAACCAGCTCGGTAAAATCAGACAGCTCTTCCTTGGGCATGCCAACGCTTAACGAACAGTATATCTCGACGTTTTTAATTGCGTTCATAATCTCGCCGAGGTTGTATCTTGTGTCTTCGTCAAGGCGGTCCCATATGTACTGAATTCCGTTGTCCTTAATAAAGTCCAATTCAAAGGGATATCCGTTTTCGGGCTCATCTGTTTCATCGGGGTTAGTGTTATTCTCAACATTGTCGGTGTTTTCTGTGTCGTCACCTGCAGGTCCGTCGTCAATCTGCTTTCCGCAAGCAACCAAGCTAAGCGCAAGTGCAAGCACCAAAACAAGACAAATAATTTTTTTCATCAAATCAATCCTTTCAAACAGCAATAATTTCGTCTTTTGTCCAATTTATAATACAACTTTAACGTCTGATATATTGCAAATACTCATTTAATAATAGACCTAAAAACCATCTGTGTCAATAAGATGGAAAAAAGTTAATAATTTTTAATAATTCATGACAGCTCGGCAAGCAAAAACCTTACTGTTTCGGCAAGTCTTACCGTGGGGCGTTCAAAATCGGCAATTTCGATTGCAATATATTCTGCGCTGCCAAAGGCTTCTATAATTAAATCGGATGCATCCGAATCGTCATCTAATTCACTATTATAAAATACAACGTCGGGAGAAAGCACGCTCAGCTCGTCCTCGTTGACAAAGTATTCTTCGCTGTCCTCTCTTAAATTGGTGCC
This sequence comes from Oscillospiraceae bacterium, assembly GCA_017472735.1. Taxonomy (GTDB): domain Bacteria; phylum Bacillota; class Clostridia; order Oscillospirales; family Ruminococcaceae; genus Faeciplasma. Next base: position 7,016 of record JAFUOD010000006.1, read on the forward strand.
GAAAACGCTTAAAATGTCCGATTCAAGCGTTTTGCCATGAGAAAGAATAAGCTCTCCCTGAGAGTTTATTCCCTCGACACATACAAAGCTAACCGAAATATTTGCCGCCTTTGCTTCGCTCATGGCGCTGTCGAAATCAGCCAGAATATCGGTTGCCACGCTTTGCGAATCGACCGCTCCGTAGAATATCAACGAAAGCTGAATATACATTTGGCACAGCTCGGCAAAGCTGTCGGGGCTTTTAAGCTCAAGCACCCTTATCCCTGCCTGATTTAACACGACCTTATCGCTCGATGCTATGGGCGAATGGGTTATAACTAATTCGGGCATAAGCGCTTTTATTGCGTCGATATCGGGGTGTGCGGCATTGCCGATTTCAGGCAGGTCGTTTGCATCCGACGGCCACGAGCAATATTCGCTCACTGCAATAAGCCTATCGAATGCGCCTATGTCATTCATGGCCTCAGTCAACGCCGGCGAAAGCGAAGCCACCGTAACAGGCGCTTTGTCAAAGCTCTCGGCGCCGATATCAACAGGGTAAGCCTGCTTTACGGGCGGTGTATCTGTTTGCACAACATTATCGTTCGGGTGGTCGTCGGTAATATCGTCACACCCGACAAGCGCAAGCATAATAACCAAAACCATTATAAAACAAAAGAGTCGTTTAAGCTTCATTTTTACTCCTTTTTAATTCTCATATATCCTCAAGCGAGAGGGTTGCAATTGCGTTTAAGCTTTCATCGGCACGCTTGCCTGCAAGGTAATCATAATAACCCTGTGCTCCTATCATTGCGGCATTGTCGCCGCAGTATTTAAACTCGGGCATAAACAGCTCATATCCTCGCTTATCGCACTCCTTTTTAACTTTCGCACGAACTCCCGAATTAGCCGAAACTCCTCCTGCCACAACAATTTTGTTGTAACCTAAGTTTTCGGCAGCCGCCATAAGCTTTTCAGCCAAAATATCGCTCACTGTTTTTTGGAACGAAGCCGCTACGTCCTCTTTGACAATCTCCTCGCCCTTTTGCGAGGCATTGTGAACAAGGTTTATAACAGCGGTTTTAATTCCCGAGAAGGAAAAATCATACTCGTTCCCTGTCAGCTTCGGGTGAGGGAATTTGTAAGCCGACTTACTTCCCTTTTTAGCCGCCTCGTCAATATATTTTCCGCCCGGATAAGGATACCCCAAGGTGCGTGCAACCTTATCAAAGCACTCGCCTGCGGCGTCGTCACGGGTCTTGCCCACAACACGGTAACGGGTGTAATCCAAAACCTCAACAATATGGCTGTGGCCGCCGCTTACAACCAGGCAAAGGTAAGGGGGCTTAAGCTTTGGGTGCGAGATGTAATTTGCGGCAATGTGCCCTGCAATGTGATGAACGGGCACAAGCGGCTTGTTTTTGGCAAAAGCCAAACCTTTTGCATAGCTTACGCCCACAAGCAACGCACCAATCAGTCCCGGGGCATAGGTAACGGCAATTGCATCTATCTCGTCAAGCGAGGTGTCAGCCTCAATAAGTGCAGACTTAACAACGCGGCAGATGTTTTCTGTGTGCCTGCGTGAAGCTATTTCGGGTACAACGCCGCCGTAAAGCTTGTGCTCCTCTATCTGCGAGGCTACTATATTCGATAAGACCTTAGCTCCATCCTCAACGACCGCACAAGCGGTTTCATCGCACGAGCTTTCAATGGCAAGTATTTTCATTCTTTTTTCTCCAAAATCAATTACATTTTGTCATAAGCACTGCATTTTCTACAGGGCGTTCATAATAATTTTTTCTAAGTCCAACCTCTTTGAAGCCCAGCGACTTGTAAAGGGTAATGGCAGGGGTGTTCGACTCCCTAACCTCGAGCATGACAAACTTAGTTCTTGCTTTTTCAATCGCAAGGTTTATAAGCTTGCTTGCATAGCCTTTTCTTCTGTAATCAGGGCTGACCGCAACGCTGTCAATGTTCATTTCATCGGCAACAACGGTTGCTGATAAATATGCCGCCACCTTGCCGTTATCTTCAAGCGTGAGGTTTACAAAATGCCACGTGTCCTCGTTCATTCGGTAAATAAAATCTTCCTCGCTCCAGGCATCGGCAGTAAAGCAAGTCTTTTCAATTTCAATAATATCGGCCAAATCGCTTGGCTTCATCGGTCTGAATAACATTTTATTATTCCTTTTCTGCCAAAAGCATGCTGTAAAGCTCGCTTTTTGAAAGTCCTGTTGCCTTGGCAATTTCACGGCAGGCATCAGCCGCCCTCATGCCCTTTGCAACCAGCGCCTTAACCTGCTCAAGCGCGGTTTCTTCGGTAACAGGTTCTTCGCTTTGCTTTGCACCCTCAACAATAATAACATATTCGCCCCTTGGCTGTTTTTTATCGTCGTCATAAAGCTCCTGAGCTTCTGAAAGTGTTGTTCTTATAACCTCTTCGTGAATTTTTGTCAGCTCTCGGCACAAGGTCACCTTTCTGTCGCCAAAGAACTTAAGCATGTCCTTTAAGGTCGCCACCAGCTTGTGAGGTGCCTCGTAAAAGATGAGCGTTCTTGTATCGAGTGCGGCATAAGCAAACATCTCATATCTTGAACGCTTTGCCGTTGATGGGAACCCCTCGAAGGAAAAGCGGCTTGTATCAAGCCCCGAAACCGCAAGCGCCGAGATCAAAGCGCTCGGTCCGGGCACGACCTCGGTAGGTATGCCGTTTTCGGCACAAAGCCTAACTAGATCCTCGCCGGGGTCGGAAATGCAGGGCATTCCGGCATCGGTTATAACAGCACAGGTCTCGCCCGAAACAATGCGCCTTATAATGTTCTCGCCCGAGTATTTATGGTTGTGCTCGTGATAGCTCACAAGCGGCTTTTTAATATCGAAATAATTTAAAAGCTTTGCCGAAACTCTTGTGTCCTCAGCCGCAATAAAGTCAACGCTTTTAAGTGTTTCAATTGCGCGGTAGGTCATGTCTCCAAGGTTTCCAATAGGTGTTCCCACAACATAAAGCTTGCTCATCTTCGCATCCCTTTCGTTTGGTTTTATATAAGCTTGTAAATCCTTTTCATTTCATCCGAATAGCTCTCACCGTTTTTGCCCTTAACAAACAACGGCTTTTCTATCTTTAAAAACTTCGAGCCGCCAAGCCTTCCCTCGACCAAAATGAGCCACGGTTCGCTGTTTTCGTCTTTATGTACTGTGCGAAGTCTTTTCGGCTCGATTCCGTTTTGCCGCATGGCGTCAATTACATCGGCAAGTCGCTCGGGTCGGTTGCAAATGCACAGTCTGCCCCCGAATTTTAAAGCACGCTTTGCCGTTTTACACACGTCAAACATTGTGCAGGCGATCTCGTGCCTTGCAATAGACACAGCGCCCGAATCGTTTTTTGCACCTGTGTTATCAATTTTATACGGCGGGTTGCAGGTTATAACATCAAGCTGATAGGGCGGTGTCCACTGCTTAAGGTCGCCATGTACGGGCTTAATTTCGTCACAGCCCGAAGCACTCACAGATAAACACAACTGGTCATATGCTTTTTCTTGCAGTTCAACAGCGAAAATTTCGCTCGGCTTGCTGTCTCTTTGCATTAAAAGGGCTACAATGCCGTTGCCCGTGCAAAGGTCGGCTACCTTATCTTTATGCCGAGGCGAGGCAAAATCGGCAAGCAAAAAAGCATCGGTGCCAAAGCGGTGCTCTTGTGATACGCAAACGCTTATCCCCTCACCCAGCGATTCATATGACAGATCGGTGTATTTATTCACTTGTGCGCACCCTTTCACGAATTTCATCAGCCATTTTCAAAAGCTCGGCATAAGAATTAAGGCTGCCCGTCGCCGCACGCAAAGCCGCCGCATTCGGCATCCCTTTAATATACCACGCAACGTTCTTTCTTGCCTCTCTTATTCCCTGAGGCTCACCCTTCAGTGCGATTATCAGACTAACGTGCCTAAGCATAACATCTAATCGCTCATCAATGTCGGGTTCGGGCAAAACTATACCCTTTTCTAAATATTCTTTAATCTGCTTAAACACCCACGGTCTGCCATAGCTTGACCTTGCCAGCGAAACCAGATCACAGCCTGTTTCGTCATACATTCTTTTGGCACCAAGCCCGTCTTTAATGTCACCGTTTCCGATCACAGGCACACTTACCGCCTGCTTAACGGCTTTTATAATCGACCAATCAGCCTCGCCCGAATACATCATTTTTCTCGTTCTTGGGTGAACGGCAATAGCAGCCGCACCCGCCTCCTCCATTCGGCAGGCAAATTCGACAGCGTTAATGCTCTCATCGTCCCATCCTGCCCTGATTTTTACGGTTATCGGGCAGTTTGCCGCATCAACAGCCGCTTTAACAATATCGGCGGCAAGCTGTGGGGTCTTCATCAAAGCGCTCCCTCCGCCCGGGTTAACCACCTTGGGCACGGGACACCCCATGTTTATGTCAATTATATCGGGTTCAAACGCCTCGACAATTTTAACGGCTTTTGCAATATATTCAGCCTCTTCGCCGAAAAGCTGAATGGCATAAGGACGCTCGGGGTCTGTCACCTCGCAAAGCTCTTTGGTTTTGCGGTCAGAGTAGCACAATCCTTTTGCCGATACCATTTCGCTTGTTAAAAAGCTTGCACCGTATTCGCGGCACATAAGCCTGTAAGCACGGTCGGCTACAGATGCCATCGGCGAAAGCGCACAAAGCTTTTCAATTTTAACATTGCCGATGGATAACTGCGACATTTTAACGACCTCTTTACCAACACATAAAAATACATTGTAATTATAGCATATTTTTTTGTTTTTGGGTAGAGGTTTTTATAATTTTATGTTATAATAAATAATGGAATATTGTGAGGGCAACTTATCCCTCCGACGGCTTCGCCGTCACCTCCCTTAAAATAAGAGAGGTTTATTGGAGCCGACACCGCACATCAAACGAAAACGGAGGAACACCATGAAAATTCTTCTTATCGACGGTAACTCGATCTTAAACCGTGCTTTTTACGGCATTAAGCTTTTAACAAACTCGAAAGGCTTTTATACCAACGCCGTAACAGGCTTTATGAACATATATTTAAAAGAGCTTGATATCATCAAGCCCGATTGCGCCGCTGTTGCGTTTGATATGAAAGCGCCTACCTTTAGGCACCTCGCCTGCGATTTTTACAAGGCAAACCGCAAGGGAATGCCCGATGAGCTTGCTCAGCAATTGCCTGTTATTAAAGAGCTGCTTAAAGACCTTGGCATTCGCACGCTCGAGCTTGAAGGCTGGGAGGCTGACGACATTTTAGGCTCGGTTTCAAAGCTTTTTGCCGATAACGGGCACGAGGCTTATGTTCTTTCGGGAGACAGAGATAACCTTCAGCTTATAAGAGACGGCGTTAAGGTACGCCTTGCAACAACTAAAGAAACTATCACGTTTGACAGGGACAAGTTCTTTGAACACTACGGCACCGAGCCGATCAACCTTATCGACATTAAAGCGCTTATGGGCGATTCGTCGGATAACATTCCCGGTGTTGCAGGCGTTGGCGAAAAGACTGCGCTCTCGCTGATCGGAACATATGGCACCATTGAGAATCTGTACGATAATTTAGAGGATGCCCCCCTTACGGCAGGCGTTAAAAACAAGCTTGCAAACGGCAAGGAATCAGCCTTCCAAAGCAAGTGGCTGGCAACCATATCAAGCGAAGCGCCTGTTTCAAAAAACATTGACGATTACCGCTTTTTCGAGGCTGACAAGCCTGCCGCCGCCAAGCTTTTGCAAGAGCTTGAAATGTTTAAGCTTTTGGATAGGCTTAAACTGAGCGATGTTGAGGTCGCTGTTACAGAAGCGGTCGAAGAAATAAGCGACGATTACACACTCTGCCCTCTTGACAGCGATGCTGTTAATAAAATCAGCGGCAAAGAAAGCTTTTTCACCTTTGATGAAAAGCTTGCTGTTTTGTGCGAAGGCATGATTTATGAAACTGACGATGAAGCCGTGATGCTCGAATACTTCGCTTGCCCCTCGTTAAAAACGACCTTTGACGCCAAAGAAGCTTATAAATTTGCTTTTAAAAACAACAGCGAGCTAAAAAATATTACTTTCATCTGCAATCTGGCAGGGTATCTTTTAAACTCGCAGGCAGGCGACTACACCGCAAAAAACCTAAGCTTGGCTTATGGCGTTGCCTACAGCGCAGATGAAAATTACGCCGAGCTGTTGACTCTTCCCCGACTGAAAAAGGCTTTAGAGACTGAGATAAACGCCACAAACATGGCTTACCTTCTTTACGAGGTTGAACAGCCGCTTTGCGAGGTCTTGGCTTCGATGGAGGTTTTGGGCGTTAAGGTCGATGCCGAGGGAATACGCGAGTTTGGAGAGGTTATTAACAAGGATATTTCGAGGCTTGAAGCCGAAATTTATGAGCTTGCAGGCAAGAAGTTCAACATTTCCTCGCCCAAGCAGTTAGGCGTTGTGCTGTTTGAAGACTTGGGACTGCCATGCAAAAAGAAAACCAAAAGCGGATATTCAACAAGTGCCGAGGTTTTAGAGGAGCTTGCACCTATTTCGCCAATCGTCTCGTTGATTTTAGAATACCGCACCTTAACAAAGCTTGCTTCTACTTATGTTGACGGGCTTTTAGAGGTCGTTTGCGACGACAGGCGTGTACGCTCGAGCTTTAAGCAGACAGAAACACGCACAGGGCGCATATCATCGGCAAACCCCAATATGCAAAATATCCCCGTAAGAAAAGAGATCGGCAGAAATCTGCGTAAATTCTTTATTGCAAAAGAAGGCTGCGTTCTTTTGGATGCCGACTACAGCCAGATCGAGCTGAGAGTTCTTGCCTCGATGTGCGGCGACGAAAACATGATTGAAATTTTCCACTCGGGCGCAGATATTCACACACGCACTGCCTCGCAGGTGTTTAATTTGCCCGAAGACTTTGTGGATCAAGATATGCGCCGCGCGGCAAAGGCTGTTAACTTTGGCATTGTTTACGGAATTGGAGCATTTAGCCTTTCGAAAGATATAGGCGTATCGGTGCAGGAAGCTGACAGATATATTAAAGGCTATCTGGCAAACTTCCCCCGTGTTGATGCGTTTATGAAATCCACCGTCGAGGACGGTATTAAAAACGGTTATGTTAAAACCCTGTTTGAAAGGCGAAGATATATACCCGAGCTTTCAAACTCGAACAAAAACCTGCAGGCCTTTGGCAAGCGTGCCGCAATGAATGCACCTATTCAGGGCACAGCGGCAGATATTATTAAAATTGCAATGGTGCGCGTTTATAAGCGCCTTAAAGAAGAATTGCCCGAAGCCAAACTGATCTTACAAGTGCACGACGAGCTTATTATTGAAGCCCCAGAGACGGCAGCCGAAAAAGCCTCTGCTATTTTAAGCGAGGAAATGCAAAGTGCCGTTAGCCTTAAAGTACCGCTTGTGGCAGATGTGGGCGTGGGCAGATCGTGGAATGATGCCAAGGGATGACGAGCTTTAAAGGCGTTCGACGGCGCAGCCGGCACGGCGAAGCTGTGCCGGTCGGCGGCGAGTGCCTGCCCCGAAGCGGCTCCGCCGGGATTCCACTCCGCTTTGCGGGCGGAACCCGAAGTCGCCGCACAAACACCCTCACAAAAGGAGAGAGCCCTATGAAAAAATACATTTTATTCGACCTTGACGGGACGCTGACCGATTCTGCGCCGGGTATTATAAATTCGTTCAGATATGCGCTTAAGCACTATAACCTGCCCGATATGACCGATAACGAGCTTAAACAGTTCGTTGGACCGCCGCTTATGGTTTCGTTTTCGCAAATACTCGGCTTTGGCGAGGAAAAAGGACTTGAAGCTGTTGGCGTTTACCGCCGGTATTTTTCAACCAAAGGCCTGTTTGAAAACGAGGTTTATGAAGGCATTCCCATAGTCCTTGAAAAGCTGAAAAGCAAAGGATTTACACTGGCAGTCTCCACCTCGAAGCCCGAGGTTTATGCAAAACGGATTTTAGAACACTTTGATTTGGTTAAATATTTTGCCGAGGTATGCGGCATCCCTTTGGTCGATGAAGGCATGACCAAAGCGCAGGTTATTGCAGTCACTCTTAAAAAACTTGGTGTAAGTGATAAAGCGCAAGTTTTAATGGTCGGCGACCGTGATTATGATGTTAAGGGCGCACATGACAACGGAATAGATTGCATTGGCGTTTTATATGGCTATGGCAGCCGTGACGAGCTTGAATCGGCAGGCGCTGAGCATATAGCCGAAACAGCCGAAGATATGGCGGATTTGATTTGCAGCCTTGGCTAAGTCTGCTATAATGCTGTGAAAGTTAACACTGGCAAACCCCCTTGGAGAGATCCAAGGGGGTTGTTGTTATAATTACAGTTTATAATATTCCAGCAGTTTTTCATCTATTGGTGCAATGGGTTCTTTGTTCTTAACATCGCCGTAAAAAGCAAGCTTGATGATCTCATCTCGGTCGTTTATTTGCCTGTAAATATCATCAATACTAACATCATCAAGGGAAACCCCGAAAAGTCCGCCATATTCTATTCGTTCTTTCGAGGAAAAATAATCCGGCATCATTAAAAATTTCATCATGCCAAGATATTTAAAGTCGCCGTCTTGAATTCCAAGCTCTTCACAGCATTCGCGAGCTATGCAATCTCTTGCTGTTTCTCCTGCTTCAATACAGCCGCCGAATATCTCCCATCTGCCACGCCATTTGTTCCAGCCAAGCAGATAATCGTCTCCGACTTTGACAACCGCAAGACAATGTGTAAACTGTTCAAATTCTGTCAGTTTGTTTTCATCCTCACTCGTTATGGATATGAAAATGTTTCCGTCCCAGTCTTTCAGAATGTAGCTGTTCATATTACTCTACTATCTTCTTTGCTTCAAGGTAGTATCTCTTGTCATAAGCGTGACCAGTCGACGGTCAAAAGGTGCGATTAAGGTCGCTTTCGTCTCCGTCGACACAAATATTGCTTGCGATTCGCTGAATCGCATTTCGCTTTGCGAAACCGCAATATTCCCACACAAGCTCAGCATTTTGTTGCCTTACTCTACTATCTTCTTTGCTTCTAAATAATAACGTTTATCATAAGCGTGTCCCATAGAGAATGTCTTTCTGGGCAGGGCGCCGTCGGCGACAACTGCAGGGAAAAGCTCCTGCTTTTTCATGGTCTCAAGCTCGAAGCCTATAGAATTCGGCTCCTCGGAAAGCTTAGCCAAAACGTCTGCACCGTGAATATAATCTATCTTACAGCCGTTTGCTTTTATATATTCATCCAAGAACATCTGCAAGCTGCCCACTGTGAGCTTTGAAAGCGGATTGTGAATGTACTTTCTAACTCTCTTACCGCCAAGAACTACCCACAAGCCCTGCTCGGATTTTTCGTTGGAAAGGCCGAGCTTTTCTTCAAGCTTTTCCAAGATGTCGGCAGTATCGACCTCGGTAACTATTCTGTGAATAGCCTCAAACTCCAGTGCCTCGCTGTGCAGGTTTACAACCTCGCACAAAGCATAACGTGCCGGGTGGTTAGATAGATCCTTATCGGGGTTTTCGCGCTTAAGCTTCTCATAATGCTCCTTGGCAGTGGCTAAAGAGTGGTTGCCGTCGCCCATTGCATAAAGCATATCACACTTTTGCGAAAGCTTTAACAGCGCTTTATCAATCTGCTCATGAAGCTCCTCGGGAACTAAATATCCTCGTGCCGTGCCGCCCCCAAGCATAAGCTCAAAATCGTAAAGCTTTGCGGGGCATCTGCCCTTAAGAGGTTCAATAACAGTCTTAAGCTCATCGTCAATCAAGATCATAATGTGAGGGAGCTCAGCCCCTGCATTTTCTCTTATTTTAAGTCTGGGAGGGATCCTTTCGGGGACGGTTGCTTCTGTCGCCCTCACGCGTGAGGTTGAGCCCTTGCGGTAGTCATATTCTTCTAAATCGATAGCGCCAACCAAGCCTTGACGAAGCTTGCCGTCGGCCTGAACACGTTCGAGGTAAACAAAAGCGTTTTTATATTCTTTAAAAATGCCGTTTGCAAGGTAATAGTCGATGTTTTTGTTTATTTTTGCAATGCGTTCTTCAACGCCGTCCTGCTCTAAATAAATTTCAGGCAGAACAAGGCGCAAAGCGCTGGGTGCATCGCCCACAATATCCTCGGCTTTAGCCCAATAATCAGGCTCGCTGGTGTATTGGTCGCAGGCAACAACTGCCCATTTTGTCATATCCGCATCGGCAGGAAGCAAAATATCTGCCGAACGAAAAGCTGTGTTGAATTTCATTGGTGTATCCCCTTTATGATGTTACTTGATGGAATGTAATTTGCCTTCGGCAAATTACATTCCACAGCATTTCTTATATTTCTTGCCGCTTCCGCAGGGGCAGGGATCGTTCGGACCTATCTTGTTTTTGTTTCTTCTTGTTGCCGAAACCGAGCCGTCCGAGCCTGTGTTATCGGGCTTTAAAACCTGCTCACGCTTAACTTCCGCATTTTTCTGCAATCTGACATTATAAAGCATTCTAACAGTGTCTTCGCAAATCGAGGCTACCATTTCGTCAAACATTTCAAAGCCTTCAAATCGGTAAGCAACAACAGGGTCCTTGCCGCTGTATGAACGAAGCGCAATGCCTCGCTTAAGCTCTGCCATGTCGTCAATATGCTGCATCCACTTGGTATCAACAACACGCAAAAGGGCGGCTCTTTCAACCTCACGCATAATTGAGGGAGTAAGCTCGGCTTCCTTTTCTTCATATCTCTTCATGGCTGCTTCGACAGTCATGTTAATAATGTCCTGTTTATCAAGGCCGTCAAGCTCGCGAACGGTGAAGTTAAAATCGTTTTCAATGGTAAACAGACCCGAGAAATGCTCACGCAGGCCTGCAAAGTTCCAGCCTTCTTCATTGTCGCCGGCGCAGTAAAGCTCGAAGCTGTTAACAACAAAGTCTTTAATCATCTTTACAATATAGTCCTTAATATCCTCGCCGTCCAAAACCTTTGCACGCTGACCGTAAATGATCTCACGCTGAGCGTTCATAACGTCGTCATAATTAAGAACGTTTTTACGAATGTTGAAGTTCCTGCCTTCGACCTTGCGCTGAGAGGATTCGATAACATTTGTAAGCATCTTCGATTCCAAAGGAATATCCTCGGCAACATTCATGGTGTCCATAATGGTTGTAATTCTGTCTCCGCCGAAGAGTCGCATAAGGTCGTCCTCGAGAGAGAGGAAGAAGCGGCTTTCGCCCTCGTCGCCCTGTCTGCCCGAACGTCCTCTTAACTGGTTGTCAATTCGTCTCGATTCATGTCGCTCAGTACCGATGATGTATAAGCCTCCTGCCTCTTTAACAGCCTTGGCTTTTTCCTTAACAATTTCCGAGTGCTTTTGCAAAAGCTCGTTATAGGTGCGTCTGCCCTCTAAGATCTGTTCGTTGTCGGTCTCGGCAAAGCCGGTAATGTCGTACATCAGCGATTCATCAAAGCCAAGCTGCAAAAGCTCGGCACGGGCTAAGAACTCAGCGTTACCGCCAAGCATAATGTCGGTACCGCGGCCTGCCATGTTGGTGGCAATGGTTACGGCGCCAAGCTGACCTGCCTGCGCAACTATCTGAGCTTCACGCTCGTGGTGCTTGGCATTTAAAACCTGATGCTTAACGCCCTTTCGCTTAAGCATTGCCGACAAAAGCTCACTCTTTTCAATCGAAACCGTACCCACCAAAACAGGCTGACCCTTTGCGTTGCATTTTACGATCTCTTCAATAACAGCCTCGAACTTGGCTTTTTCGGTTTTATAAACCACATCGGGATGGTCAAGTCTTATCATGGGGCGGTTCGTGGGAATAACCACAACGTCTAAACGGTAGATCTCACGGAATTCATCTTCCTCGGTTGCGGCAGTACCGGTCATACCCGAAAGCTTTTTATATAATCTGAAGTAGTTCTGGAATGTGATGGTTGCAATCGTTTTCGATTCGTGAGCGACCTTTACGCCTTCCTTGGCTTCGATCGCCTGATGCAGACCGTCGCTGTAACGTCTGCCATACATAAGTCTGCCTGTAAATTCATCAACAATAATAACCTCGCCGTCTTTAACAACGTAGTTGATATCGCGCTTCATAACACCGTTTGCCTTTATTGCCTGGTTAACATGGTGCAAAAGGGTTGCGTTTTCGGGGTCGGAGAGGTTTTCAACGCCAAAAGCAGCCTCGGCTTTTGCAATACCCGATTTTGTTAAGGTTGCCGAACGTGCCTTTTCATCAACCAAATAGTCTCCGTCCGATACTTCGTCTGCGTCAACCTTCGATTCCATCTCTACAACGACCGATTTTTTTAACCTTTTTGCAAACTTATCGGCAGTAACATAAAGGTCTGTCGATTTATCTCCTCTGCCCGAAATAATTAACGGCGTTCTTGCTTCGTCGATTAAAATAGAGTCAACTTCATCGACGATGGCAAAGGAGTGGCCTCGCTGAACCATATCTTTTTTATAAGAGACCATGTTATCACGCAGATAGTCGAAGCCGAATTCGTTGTTTGTGCCATAGGTTATGTCGCAGGCATATGCCTCACGGCGCTCCTCGTTATTTAAATGGTGTAAAATACAGCCGATAGTAAGGCCTAAAAAGCGGTATACCCTGCCCATTTCCTCGGACTGGAACTTTGCAAGATAGTCGTTAACGGTAACAACGTGCACGCCATTGCCCGAAAGCGCATTTAAATAAGATGCCAAGCAAGCGGTGAGAGTTTTACCTTCACCTGTTTTCATTTCGGCAATTCTGCCCTGATGCAAAACGATTGCACCGACGATCTGGACAGGATATGCCTTTTTGCCAAGCACTCTGAAAGCCGCCTCTCGGCAGACAGCCAATGCCTCGGGCATAATGTCGTCCAAGGTCTCGCCTGCGGCAACTCTCTCTTTAAAGAGGGTGGTCTGCGCTCTTAAATCAGCATCGGACATGGCTGAATATTTTGCCTCAAGCTCTAAAACCTTGTTTTTAATCGGCTCTATTCTTTTAAGCTCACGCTCGGAATATGTGCCGAAAATCTTTTCAAAAAGACCCATTTTATACCTCCAAGTTATACATCTATGTCAATATTAAATAGTATGCGATGATAACATTATAATATATTCATGCTTTAAAGTCAAATGAAAGGTTTGTGAAAAACAGCCTCCCTTATGTTAAGGGAGGTGTCGGCGTAGCCGACGGAGGGATAAAAATAGATAACACAAGCGTAGCTTGTGTTATCTATGGAAGCAATTTCTTTCGGGAATGAAATTCCCGAATTTTGCTTCGCAAAACCGAAATTCTTCCGAAGAGTGCAGTAATGTAAAGAACCGAAGCCTCCCTTATGTTAAGGGAGGTGTCGGCGAAGCCGACGGAGGGATAAATCTACCGACACTGCTGTTTTTCTGATACCCTGCGTTCAAAAAACGCATAGCGCCTTGCTCTAAAACAAAAACGCCCCTGCAATTTTGCAAGAGCGTTGAAATGTTTGAATATTTGTGCTACAATTATTTAGACTTGCTTTCGTTGCCGAGTGCTTTTATCCTCGACTCGCTGTTTTTAATAAGGTTTACCATCGAAGAATAATACTTCGGGTATTCCTCGGCAAGGCTTTGAGTGGTCATAACAAGCTCGTCAGCTTCGCTTACAGCGTCCTCTCCGGGGGTAACAACACCGCTTACAGCGGCGGCAACCTTGGCTTGTGCCATGCTCATGGCGGCATCTGAAGAGGCAGGAGCCATGGTTTTGTCTATCATAAAGAAGTTCTGATCGTTTTTGGGGTTAGCCGAATAAACATAACGAAACATTTTGTATACGGCAAGCATTAAGTAGCCCGAAGCCTCTTTAATGACGGTTGATGAACCGCACTTTGTAAGCATCGAGAAGAAAACATTAAGCGAATTCGAAATAAGCTTTTTGTTAAAAGCAATCATTACCGAGCCGGGAGTTACCTTATCGCGCTGGTTAGGGTCTTCATCGGGCAGCTCGTTTACCGAAATAGTCTTTCCCTCGGGCTCGGGGCTTCTTCCCAAAAGGTAATCGCAGGATACGTTATAATAATCGGCGGCACGAACCAAAAAGTCAAGTCCGCACTCTCTTTTTCCCTTTTCATAATGAGATAACAGCCCCTGAGATACGCCTAGATCCTCAGCAGCTTTTTTCTGAGAGACGTGACGTTCCTTTCTTAAAAGAGTCATTATTCTTGCAAAATCCGTGCTCAACCTTTTTCACCTCTATATCTTAATCCGATAAATGCCATTAATTACCGCCGATATTCGACGTATTGACTATTATACTCTTAAATTTACTCATTGTAAAGAAAAATCTGAATATCATATTTTATGAAATTCTCGCTGATTTTTTGTATATAATGTTGATTTTACGATAAATTTGAAAGGAAAGCTTAAATTATGACAGGCTATCGAATCCATTTCATTCGCCACGCGTTAACCGAGGCCAACGAGGAAGGCCGCTATGTAGGCATAACCGAATCGCCCGTTTCGGCAAAAGGCAAGCGCGAGCTGGCGCTTAAAAAAGAACAGTTTATCTATCCTCCCGTGGACAAGGTTTATGTAAGCCCCTTAAAACGCTGCATTTCTACCGCCGCATTTTTATACCCCGAGGGATATGCAAGAGTTGTGCCCGAGCTGAGAGAAATGAATTTTGGTGACTTTGAGGGTAAGCTTGCAAAGGACATTATGAATCTGCCCGAATACAAGCAGTTTTTAAAGGGCGGGCTCAATAACCCTCCCCCGAACGGCGAAAGCATGCAAAAGGTTGTTGAGCGTTGTTACGAGGCAATTCAGTTTATTGTCGAGGACATGATGCGAAACGGCTACCATTCAGCGGCAGTTGTTACTCACGGCGGTATTATAATGAACATGATGAGCTGTTTCGGCTTGCCGAAATATTCGCCCAACGATTTTGCCTGCGATTTTGGCGAGGGATTCTCGGTTTTGGTAACTGCCCAGCTTTGGCAAACAGCAGGTGCTTTTGAGATTTTAGGCGGGCTGCCTTATCAGTATAACAACGAAGAAGATGACTTTTGATTATATTGTAGCTAAAAAAGACGATGGCAGGCAGTTAGGCGAGTTTTTGTCAGACTGTGGGCTATCGCACAGGCTTATAACCTCGTTAAAAAGAACGGTTAACGGCATGACGGTTAACGGCGAGCGAGCAAAGACGATTGCCGTTTTGCACGAGGGAGATAAGGTATGCATCAATCTGCCCGAGGACAAGACCGAGATAGAGCCGAACGGCGAGCTTTGCGCGCCAATCGTTTTTGAGGACGAACACATTGTTGTGTTTGACAAGCCGGCAAGCATGCCCTGCCATCCCTCGATCAAACACAGACTGGACACTTTGGCAAACTATTTCTCGTTTTTGTATCCCGATAAAACATTCAGGTGCATAAACCGTCTTGACCGTGACACGTCGGGACTTTGCATTTGCGCCAAGGATTCGTTTGCGGCGACTGCTTTAAGCAAGTGCGTTGAAAAAACATATTTTGCGGCTGTTTGCGGAGTTGTTTTAAGCGGCGGCACGATTGACGCTCCTATTGCCCGAGAGCAAGAATCTATTATTATAAGGTGTGTGCGAGAGGACGGACAGCGTGCTGTTACACACTATAAGCCGATAAGACATTCAAACAGGCACACGCTTTTAGAGATTAATCTTGAAACGGGCAGAACTCATCAGATAAGGGTGCACATGGCGCATATCGGCCACCCTTTGGCAGGCGATGGCCTTTACGGCGGCGATGCCTCGCTTGAAAGGCAGGGGTTACACTGCGGCAGGCTCGAGTTTGTTCACCCGATAACCAAAGAAAAAGTTGAACTATTTGCCCCTCTGCCTAAGGATATTGAGGGGTTGTTCGGATAATTTACGCCGACGTCCGAAGGCCACCGCCCCGAGGGGGCGTGGGGCCGAAGGGTGGAGGCGGTCGAGGCGCCCACGGCTCGCCCCTGCCCCATTCGGGGCGCGGCTCGCCACTCGGCGCCTTCAAAGCACTCGCGAAGGAGAAATTAACATGAAGAAAATTGCAAGCTTTAGCGTTGACCACACAAAATTCGGTGTGGGAATGTATATTTCACGAATTGACGGCGACATTGTAAGCTATGATGTGAGAATGGTGAAGCCAAACTGCGGCACATACATTTCAAGCCCTTCTCTGCACACCATTGAACACCTGTTTGCGACTTTTGCCCGCAACAGCACGCTTTCTGATAGCGTTATATACGTCGGTCCCATGGGCTGCCGCACCGGATTTTATCTTTTAATGCGCGGATTCGACCACGAAGCCGCAATTAACCTGACAAAAGATGCACTTGATTTCATCTCGAAGTTTGAGGGCGTTATCCCGGGTTATTCCGAAATTGAATGCGGCAACTGGCTTGAACACGACCTTGAAGCCGCAAGGCGCGACGTTTTGCCTCTTTTAGAGGTTTTAAAGAACTACCCTACCGAAAAACTGAACTACCCTCAATAACCACCGCGGCGCCCACGGCTCGCCCCTGCCCCATTCGGGGCGCGGCTCGCCACTCGGCGCCGCTTTAATAACTGTTTATACCTTTTGCAATATTTTTCGACGATCCGTTGTATTGTTAAAAGTAAACAAAATTCTTGCTTAAAATTTGTTAGTGGGGGTTTTGCGGTTGATTTTTCAGAAAATAGTGATATAATTAAACAGCTAACAGTTTGTAACTGTTTTGTAACTTTTAAAAGAAAGGAGATGTGCCGAAGATGAAAAATTGGCTGAAAAGCTTTTTAAGCGACTTGCTTGCTACCATGGAGTTTACGGGCGAAACGGTATGGAAGCTTGGCAAAAGCATTGTTATAAAAGCCGTAACACTTTTGGTCTCGGTTCTGTCTAAAATGTTCGGCACTGTCTTCTCGTGGCTGAAGAAAAAGCTTAAACAGCCCTTTTATGATGTTTACTGCTACATTTTAACCCCCATTGCCCATGCATGGGGAGCATTGGCACACTCGCACCTCAGCTTTAAAAAGGCAAGCAAGATCAGCTTTTGGCATGGCTTAAAGTCGTTCTTTGCAGGTGTGGGCAAGGTTTTCAAGGGCTTCTTCTTGGTAGGCAAATACGCCTTTAATTACTTAGCCCCTGCTGTGTGTATTCTGTTCTTAATTTCATTAGTTAAATATGCAAGCACCCTGCAATATGCCGTTTCGGTCGAATATAACGGCAACGAGCTCGGCGTGATCTCGGATGCCGCGACCTTTAATCAGGCGCAGTCGCTGGCACAGGATCAGGTTACATTAACAGGCAACAACGACGAGTTTCTTACCCGACCGACCTTCACCATTCAGATGATCGACACCACCGACGACACAGTTGATGCCGATACATTAAGTGAGCTTATTCTTACCGCCGGCGAGGTTGAGATCGTTTATGCCTACGGTTTTTACATAAACGGCGAGCTTTTGGGCGTTTATGACGAGACTGAAATGACCCGTATAAGAACCGCGCTTGAAGACCATCTTGCAAAGTATTACACCTCTCGCGCTTCAAACGTTGACTTTGTTGACGATGTTGTTATCTCTCAGGGCAGGTTTGTTGAATCGAACCTTACAAGTGCCGATTGGGCAGTCGAGCTTATCAACAGCGAAATGACGGTTGAAGCTTATTACGTTATTCAGCGGGGAGATTCGGTGAGCTTGATTGCAAGCAAGCTTGGCATCAGCCGTGACGAGCTTCTTAAAAACAACCCGTTTTTAGAGGACGGCACCCACACAGGCGACCTTGTTACTTATTATTACACCGAGCCCTATCTCTCGGTTAAAACCACACATTACGAAACCTACGACCAGGATATTGAACGCCAAACGATTTATACCTATGACGACAGCTACGAGGCAGGCTGTGAAAAGCTTGTGCAAAGCGGTTCGGCGGGTTATGAAAACGTAACCGCCCTTGTAACCGAAATAAACGGCGTTGAATCGGAGCGCACCATTATAAGCCGCACCGTTTTAGAGGAAATGGTGCCCCGTATATTCGAGACGGGCACAAAACCCAACTCCTTCTTCGAGGAAGAGGACACCACTGTTGTTGACACCTTGGGTACATTCTGCTGGCCTGTTGACGGCGGATATATAAGCTCGGTATACGGTTACAGAAAGTGGGATCATTCAAACCACAAGGGTCTTGACATTGCCGCCAAACGAGGCGTTGAGATATATGCTGCCGCCTCGGGCAAGGTAACACTTGCGCGGACATACAGTACCTATGGCAAGCTTGTTGTAATTGATCATGGCAACGGCTATGAGACCTATTATGCTCATCAGTCAAAAATTGCGGTTGAAGAGGGCGATTATGTTGAAAAGGGCGACCTTATCGGCTATATCGGCATGACCGGCTCGGCATCGGGCAACCACCTGCACTTCGAGCTAAGAATTGATAACGACCGAATCGACCCATATCTCGGCTTGACCGGCTATGGCGACCATGAAATAAGATTCTAAAAAAGCAAACCGCACTCTGCAAAAAGGGTGCGGTTTTTATATGAAAATGTGCGGCAAATGGGATGTTGAACAATTTTGCACCCAAATTTTTATTAAACCAAAAAATTGATAAGCGCAAAATAAGACAAACCTGTCGGCTTTGCGATCCTGCGTCGATGTGTCGGTAAAATTTAAACAGCCCGAGCTTTTGCTCGAGCTGTTTAAATGGTGCGGCAAATGGGACTTGAACCCATACGTCGTTGACACACGCCCCTCAAACGTGCCTGTCTGCCTATTCCAGCACTGCCGCATTATTTAATTGGCTGTCTCGCTGACAGCTTCATTATTATATCACCGTGTTTCTCAGTTGTCAAGCATTTTTTAAAATTTTTCTTATTCTTGAGAAATGACGTTATATATGCTATAATAGCATTGACATAAATTTTTTAGAAAGTGGGTGAACCACATGACTCTGCAAGAAAAAGCAGATATTATTATGGATCGTTTAGAGGAGCTTTACCCCGATGCCGTCTGCTCGCTTGAATATGAAAAGCCATACGAGCTGCTTATTGCAACACGCTTATCTGCCCAATGCACCGATGCGCGTGTGAACATTGTAACCAAAGACCTTTTCAAGAGATTCCCCACTCTTTCATCTTTTGCCTCGGCTAAAGTTGAGGAGATCGAAGAGATGATCCGCCCCTGCGGACTTTTCAGAACAAAAGCAAAAAGCATTTATGAGCTTGCAAATGTCTTGATTGATAAATTCGGCGGTGAATTGCCCGATAACATGGACGATTTGACCTCGTTACCGGGAATAGGCAGAAAAACCGCCAACCTTATTATGGGCGACGTTTATAAAAAGCCCGCCATTGTTACCGACACCCACTGCATACGGATCTGCAACAGGCTGGGGTTATCCCAGGGCGACGACCCCAAAAAGGTCGAGACGCAGCTTTGGCAGGTTTTAGACCCCTTGCGTTCGAGCGATTTTTGCCACCGAATCGTTCATTTTGGGCGAGATGTTTGCCGTGCGCGGACACCTAAATGCGATGAATGTCCTCTTTTTGATATGTGCGATTTTAAAAACAAATAAACCTAATAATTCAGCGCTGTAAAAGTCACAAAAACCTTTCTTTTACAGCGTTTTTTTACTCGTTACGTCTTGATATTCTTTTAACAATGTGCTATACTTAACACGTATGTATAAAGGGCATTATGCGCAGTTGTCGTATTTTCAGCGTTGCCCTACATAACATCGAAATATTATCAAGGAGGTTCAGTAATGGGCTCAAAAATCACAACAATCCCCTTCAAGGGTACACCCGAGCAGGAAGCTCAGCTTGTTGAGTACATTAACGGTATCAAGCACGAAAAGGGTTGCTTAATGCCTGTAATGCAGTACGCTCAGGGTATCTACGGATATCTTCCTATCGAGGTGCAGTCGATCATCGCTCGTGAACTCGGTATTCCCATGGAAAAGGTTTACGGTGTTGCGACATTCTACGCTCAGTTCTCACTCGTTCCCAAGGGTGAATACACCATTTCGGTATGCTTGGGTACAGCTTGCTATGTAAAGGGCTCGGGCGACATTTTTGAAAAGCTTTCAGAAAAGCTTGGAATTAAAGAGGGTGAAACCACTCCCGACGGTAAGTTCTCGCTTGTTGGCTGCCGCTGCATCGGCGCTTGCGGCCTCGCACCCGTACTTACTGTTAATGAAGACGTTTACGGCCGTTTAACTGTTGACGACGTAGACGGTATCCTTGCAAAGTACATGAACTAACAACCTTTAAGCTTTAGAAAAGGAAAGTCTGTATGAAAATTACCACTGTCAAGGAATTGTTAGAAGCCAAAGTCGTCTGGGGCGAAGAGCTTATCGGTAAGCATGTTTATTCCGCTTGCGGAAGTGACATGATGAGTGACGTTTTGGCATACGTAAAAGATCAGTCTGTGCTGCTCACCGGGCTTGTAAACTCTCAGGTCATCAGAACGGCAGAAATGATGGACATGGTTTGTATCGTTTTCGTCCGTTCCAAGGTGCCTAATCAAGAGATGATCGAGCTTGCAAAGGAAAGCGGAATCGTTTTGCTTGCAACTGACAAGCGTTTATATGACGCTTGCGGTATTCTCTATTCAAACGGCCTCTGCGGAAACGGAGTTCGCCGTGGATAACAACATCATCAGATTCACTTATAATGTTGACGGAACCGATTTTACATCGGCAGGTCAGGCCTCTGTAATGCTTAAAAAGAACTTACGTCAGCTTGGCATTTCGCCCGACACCATTCGCCGTGCTTCAATTGCAATGTATGAGGGTGAGATCAACATGGTCATCCATGCCGACGGCGGCGTTGCCGAGATCGAAGTAAGTGAAGAATGTATTACCATAATGCTTAAAGACAGCGGCCCCGGAATTAAGGACATAAATCAGGCAATGCAGGAGGGATTCTCCACAGCGCCCGATGATGTGCGTTCTTTGGGCTTTGGCGCAGGCATGGGTCTGCCGAACATGAAGCGCTACTCGGATCATATGGAAATTGAATCGGAGCTTGGCGTAGGCACTACCATCACAATGAAGATCAATATCTGACGGACGGAGTTAGGTTATGAAAAAGTATGAACATTCGGTGTCGCTTGATATTTCAAAATGCACTGGCTGCACGACCTGCATCCATCGCTGCCCGACAGAGGCAATAAGAGTAAGGGATCATCACGCAGTTATAGACCCTGACAGGTGCATCGACTGCGGCGAATGTATAAGAGTCTGCCCTCACAGCGCAAAAAAAGCTGTTTTAGACCACATTAAGGACATGGATAGGTTCAAGTGGAAGATAGCACTACCGGCACCCAGTCTTTATGCCCAGTTTGATAACCTGGACGATGTGGACTACGTTTTGCAGGGACTTTTGGACATCGGCTTTGACGATGTGTTCGAGGTCTCCCGTGCGGCAGAGCTTGTTTCGGCTTACACCCGCAACTATTTAAAGGTCGAGGGTATTCAAAAGCCGGCAATCAGCTCGGCGTGCCCCGCTGTTGTAAGACTTATCGAGCTGAGATTCCCTTTTCTTAAAGATAACATAATCAAAATGCTTCCTCCAATGGAGATAGCGGCGAAGATAGCACGAGATGAAGCAATTGAAAAGCACCCCGAGCTTAAGCCCGAGGATATAGGCGTCTGCTTCATATCTCCCTGCCCTGCCAAAATGAGTTATGTTAGAAACGGATTTTCCGATTATGAAAGCAAGGTCGATGTCGTTGTACCGATAAGCGACATTTACTTCATGCTTATCAACGCCATGAATCATGCCAAGCAGCCGAAATGCTTGTCCGAATCGGGAATGATAGGCATTGGTTGGGCCACCTCGGGTGGTGAAGCAACCGCAATTTTCAACGAAAAATATCTTGCCGCCGACGGCATAGATAACGTTATAAGAGTTTTGGATCAGATCGAAGACGGTAATATTCCCCATCTTGAATTTGTTGAGCTTAACGCCTGCACAGGCGGCTGCGTAGGCGGTGCATTAACAATGCAAAACCCGTTTATTGCAAAAGCAAGACTGCAAAGCTTAAGAAGGTATTTGCCTGTTTCGCAGAATTTTTTATCTGCCGATGAGGCGAAATACATACCCGAATATTACTTCTTTAACGAGCTGCCCGAATACTCACCCATCTCACGCTTAAGCGAGAGCATGGCGGAATCTATGAGAATGATGGCGGACATTCAAAAGCTGAAGAACCAGCTTCCCGGATATGACTGCGGCTCCTGCGGAGCGCCTACCTGCCGTGCCTTTGCCGAAGATGTGGTTAAGGGCTTGGCAAAAAAGAGCGACTGCGTTTTAATAATGAAGGACCGCTTTAAGGAATATCTTGAAAATCTCGGAGAGGACGAGGACAAATGACGGTAAGCGAATTTGCTATCAAACACTCTCTTAAAACTCTTTGCCTGCCCGACGACAGAGAAATAACCGGCGGCTATGTTGGCGACCTTTTATCGTGGGTGATGGGCAGGGCTCAATCGGGTGATGCCTGGATAACTATAATGTCGAACCAAAACATTTTGGCGGTGGCAACACTTGCCGATGTTTCGTGCATTATTCTTGGCGAAGGTGTAACCCTTGATGAAGAATTAATTAAAACAGCTAACGACAAAGGCATTAATGTTTTGGCAAGCGAGGCTGACACTTTTAAGCTTTCGGCAATGCTTGCGTGCGAGCTGTAGATCATGAACAGATATTATTACGATCTGCACGTTCATTCATGCTTATCCCCCTGTGCCGACAACGACAATACCCCCTGTAACTTGGCGGGCTTTGCGGCTATCTCGGGAATAAACATAATGGCGCTGACAGACCACAATAGCTGTAAAAACTGCCCGGCATTTTTTGCTGCGGCAAAGGCTTACGGGGTAATTCCCGTTGCCGGAATGGAGCTTACGACCTCGGAAGACATTCACGTTGTTTGCTTGTTCGAAACGTTGGAACAAGCAATGGCATTTGATGAAGAGGTTGATTCTAAGCGAATTAAAATTAAAAACCGCGAAGATATTTTTGGTGAGCAGCTTATTTTAAACGAGAACGACGAGATCATCGGAAAAGATGAGCATCTTCTGTCAAACGCTACTATGATTTCTTTGGACGAAGCGCCTGCTTTGGTTAAAGAGTTCGGCGGCGTATGCTATCCTGCTCACATTGACCGTGACGCCAATGGGATAATTGCTGTTTTGGGTACCCTGCCCGAAACTCCTGCATTTAACTGTGTTGAGATTCACGGGCTTGAAAATATCGAGCCTTATAAAGAGCGCTTTAATTTAAAGGATAAAGTTATTGTTATAAGCTCGGACGCGCACTATTTACAGGATGTGCGCGACAAGGAAAACTTCTTCGAGCTTGACGACGAGCCTTACAGCTCGGCTTTGGTAAGAAAAAGACTTTTCGAGTTGTTAAGAGGTGACTGCAAATGAAAGAACTCTCTTTAAACATTCTTGATATCACCGAGAATTCGGTTAAGGCAGGCGCAAGTCTGACCGAAATTCTGATTGACGAGCAAGCCGATATCATTACCATTACAATTAAGGATAACGGCTGCGGAATGAGCGAAGAGGTCGTAAAAAAGGTCACCGACCCTTTTTACACCACCCGAACAACAAGAAGCGTAGGCTTGGGGATCCCTCTTTTTAAGCTTGCAGCCGAAATGACAGGCGGCAGCTTTGAGATCTCCTCGAGAGAAAAAGCACTTTATCCGAGCAGTCACGGAACCGTGACTAAAGCCTCTTTTAACAAAAATCACATTGATTTTACTCCTTTGGGGGATGTGGCGTCGACTCTGACGACTTTAATTCAGGGTCACCCCGAAACGGACTTTTACTTTAGCCACAAAAAAGGCGAGGGCGAAGTTACCCTCGACACCCGTGAGCTGAGAGCTATCCTCGGCGACGAGGTATCGCTTGGCGAATATGAAGTTATTAAATGGATTGAAGGTTTTTTATCAGAACAATATCAATCTTTGTAAATTTTAAAAGAAGGGACGAAATTTATATGAAATCATTGGCTGAATTGCAGGCAATCAAGGACAGAATGAAGGACAGAGTTGTTCTTCGTGAAGGCGTTGACGAAAAGCGCGTTGTTGTTGGTATGGCTACCTGCGGTATCGCTGCCGGCGCTCGTCCTGTTCTTAACGCTTTTGTTCAGGGCGTTAACGAAGCAGGTCTTGCAAGCAAGGTTAGTGTTACACAAACCGGCTGCATCGGCATCTGCCAGTATGAGCCTGTTGTTGAAATTTTTGAAGCAGGTAAAGAAAAAGTAACCTATGTTAAGATGACCGCTGAAAAGGCTGCAAAGGTTATTGAAGAGCATCTTAAAAACGGTAAGGTAGTAGCTGAATACACCATTGCCAATTATAAAGCATAAGTGGAGGTATTTTAAATGATTCGTACACACGTATTAGTTTGCGGCGGTACCGGATGTACCTCTTCGGGCAGTAAGTCCATTCAGGCTGCTTTTAACGAAAACATTGAAAAGTTTGGACTTGCCGAAGAAGTAAAGCTTGTACAGACCGGTTGCTTCGGTCTTTGTGCCGAAGGCCCCGTTGTAATCGTATATCCCGACGGCACCTTCTACAGCCGTGTGGCTGCTGAAGATGTTGCAGAAATCGTTGAAGAGCATTTGCTTAAGGGCCGCCCTGTTAAGAGACTTGAATATAAGGGCGCTTTGGCAGAGGATGCACACGAAGAAGACGTTTATGCAAACATTTCTTTGAACGACACTGCGTTCTACAAATCTCAGACCCGTGTTGCACTTCGCAACTGCGGTGTTATCAACCCCGAAGAAATTGACGAATATATCGCAATGGACGGTTATCAGGCTTTAGGTAAGGTTCTTACCGAAATGACCCCCGATGACGTAATCCAGTGCATCTTAGATTCCGGTCTTCGCGGACGCGGCGGCGGCGGATTCCCCACCGGCAGAAAGTGGGCTTTGACCGCTGTTAACAAGGCTCCTCAGAAATATGTTGTTTGTAACGCCGACGAAGGCGACCCGGGCGCTTTCATGGACCGTTCCGTTTTGGAAGGCGACCCTCACGCAATTATCGAAGCTATGGCAATTGCAGGTTATGCGATCGGTGCAAGCCAGGGTTACGTTTACGTTCGTGCTGAATACCCCATTGCTGTTGCACGTTTGCAAATGGCTATTGACCAGGCTCGTGAATACGGACTTTTGGGCAACAATATCTTTGGCACCGACTTCTCGTTCGACCTCGGTATCCGTTTGGGTGCAGGCGCATTCGTTTGCGGTGAAGAAACCGCACTTATGACCTCTATTGAAGGCAACCGCGGCGAACCCAGACCTCGTCCTCCTTATCCTGCTGTTAAAGGCTTGTTCGAATCTCCTACTTTGGAAAACAACGTTGAAACCTTTGCAAACGTTCCTCAGATCATTCTTAAGGGTGCTGACTGGTTCGCTTCCATGGGTTCTGAAAAGTCCAAGGGCACAAAGGTATTCGCGCTCGGCGGCAAGATCAAGAACACCGGCCTTGTTGAAATCCCTATGGGTACGACCTTGCGCCACATCATCGAAGAGATCGGCGGCGGTATTCCTAACGGCAAGAAGTTCAAGGCAGCTCAGACAGGCGGCCCTTCCGGCGGATGTATTCCGGCAAGCCTTATCGACACCGAAGTTGACTACGACAACCTCGTAGCAATCGGCTGTATGATGGGTTCGGGCGGTCTTATCGTAATGGACGAAGACACCTGTATGGTTGACATGGCTAAGTTCTTCTTGGAATTCACCGTTGATGAATCCTGCGGTAAGTGTACACCCTGCCGTGTTGGTACAAAGAGACTTTTGGAAATGCTTAACAAGGTAACCAGCGGCAAGGCAACTCTTGAGGACCTCGATGCTATTGAACAGCTTTGCTACTACATCAAGGAAAACTCGCTCTGCGGCTTGGGACAGACAGCACCTAACCCTGTTCTTTCCACTATCAAGTTCTTCAGAGATGAATATTTGGCTCATATTGTTGATAAGAAGTGCCCTGCAGGCGTATGTAAGGATCTTCTTAAGTATGAGATCATTAAGGACAAGTGTATTGGT
The DNA here is from genome assembly GCA_017472735.1 of Oscillospiraceae bacterium. Lineage (GTDB taxonomy): Bacteria > Bacillota > Clostridia > Oscillospirales > Ruminococcaceae > Faeciplasma. The sequence continues at coordinate 33,023 of JAFUOD010000006.1, forward strand.
TGTGGCATGTGTGCAAGACAGTGTCCTGCAAATGCTATCTCCAAGACCGATTACATAGCTCCCGGCAAGAAGCTTCCTGCACTTGCAATCGACACTGATAAGTGCGTTAAGTGCGGCGCTTGCGTTGGCGTATGTAAGTTTAAGGCAATTGTTAAGAATTAATAAAGGAGGTATGGACTATGGATATGTTAAATATTAAGGTAAACGGTTTATCCGTTGAAGCTCCCAAGGGTTCTACTGTCCTCGAAGCAACCAGAATTGCTGGCGTGGAAATCCCCACCCTTTGCTTCCTTAAAGAAATCAACGAAATCGGTGCTTGCCGTATCTGCGTTACCGAAGTCGCTGAAATGAGAGGTCCTGCTTTGGGCCCCAAGAGACTTGTTGCTGCTTGTGTATACCCCGTTACCGAGGGTATGGAGATCTACACCAACACTCCTAAGGTTATTGCGGCTCGCCGCCAGACCTTGGAACTCATCCTCTCCACTCACGAAAGAAAGTGCTTAAGCTGTGTAAGAAGCGGCAACTGCGAATTGCAGAAGCTCTGCCGTGACATGAAGGTTGATAACGAAGGCAAGTTCGACGGTGCTACCATTAAGTACGACATCGACGAAACTGCTGCTCACATGATAAGAGACAACAACAAGTGCATTTTGTGCCGTCGCTGCACCGCAGTTTGCGAAAAGACTCAGGGCATCGGCGTTATCGGTGCTAACGAACGCGGCTTTAAGACACACATCGGCTCTGCATTCGACCTTGGTTTGGGCGACACCTCTTGTGTATCCTGCGGTCAGTGTATCGCAGTTTGCCCCACCGGCGCTTTGGCTGAAAAGGACAACACTGCTGATGTATTTGCCGCTTTGGCTGATAACACCAAGCACGTTATTGTTGAAACTGCTCCTGCAGTTAGAGCTGCTTTGGGCGAAGAATTTGGTATGGCAATCGGTACCGATGTTGAAGGTAAGATGGTTGCTGCACTTAGAAGACTCGGCTTTGAAAAGGTGTTCGACACCAACTTCGCTGCTGACCTTACCATTATGGAAGAAGCTAACGAGTTCTTGGATAGAGTTAAGAACGGCGGCAAGCTGCCCCTTATCACCTCTTGCTCACCCGGATGGGTCAAGTACTGCGAGCACTACTTCCCCGAGCTTACCGAAAACCTTTCGAGCTGCAAGTCTCCTCAGCAGATGTTCGGCGCTATCGCTAAGAGCTATTATGCTGAAAAGATGGGCTGGAACCCCGAGGATATCGTAGTTGTATCTGTTATGCCTTGTACTGCTAAGAAGTTCGAGATCGGCAGAGACGACGAAAACGGCGCAGGCGTTCCCGATGTTGATTATGCAATCACAACCCGTGAGCTTGCAAGAATGATCGACCGTGCAGGCATTCAGTTTACTGCCCTCCCCGATGAAGAATTTGACGCACCTTTGGGCCTTTACACAGGCGCAGGCGTTATCTTCGGCGCTACCGGCGGTGTTATGGAAGCAGCTTTAAGAACCGCTGTTGAAACCCTTACAGGTGAAAACTTGCCCAATGTTGACTTTGTTGATGTTAGAGGCACAGCCGGCATTAAGGAAAAGACCTATGAAGTTGCAGGCATGACCGTTAAGGTTGCTGTAGTTTCGGGCCTTGCTAATGCAAGAGAGCTTTTGAACAAGATCGTTTCGGGTGAAGCTGATTACCACTTCATCGAAATCATGGGATGCCCCGGCGGCTGTGTAAACGGCGGCGGTCAGCCCCAGCAGCCCGGTTATGTTCGCAACACAACCGATATCAAGGCACTTCGTGCATCTGTTCTTTACGGCTTGGATAAGAACGCAGCTATAAGAAAGTCTCACGAGAACCCCGCTATTCAGGAACTCTATAAGGAATTCTTGGGCGAGCCCGGCTCTCACAAGGCTCACGAGCTCTTGCACACAACTTACGTTAAGCGCGGAATTAAGGATGACCCCAGAAGCTGATTATAAGCTCTGCATAAAGCAAAAAAGCACCCCAACGGGGTGCTTTTTTCACACTATTTTTACGATAACAGGCTTGCCAAGCTTTTGACATTTTTCTATTACATACTTTGTCCCTCTCGATTCACCGTCCCAAATGGCAATAACGGTATCTGCCAGCGATATAATTTCATCGTTGCGCTTTATCGGCGCTCCTGCGCCGTAGCGACGATAGTCGGGACGAATTACTGTAAGTCCAATCCCAAGACTGTTTGCAAGCTCCTCGGCGCAAGTGTCAATTCCTTTAGCACCGCCGCTGATAATCTCTGTAGTGCCCTGCGGCAGATATTCTTCGAGGTTATCTATCGTAAGGTTTCGGGACCCTATTATAGCTGTTTTCATTCCAATCACTCTTTGCTTGTTTTTAAAATTATTATAGTCATAATTATGGCTATTGTCAATATTATGATTGGCCTTTATGCTAATAATAGTATAAAGGTGGTGAGTCTGTTGATTAGTTATCGTCCATTTTGGGAAACACTAAAAAAGCGCAAGATATCGACATATGCGCTGATAAATAAGTATAACATCAGCAGCGCCACTATCGACAGAATTAAAAAGGGCAAGGGTATCACAACAACGAAGATTGATGACTTTTGCAAAATTTTAAACTGTGAAGTATCTGACGTTATTGAGTATATAAAGGATTAAAATGCAAACGAAAAGCAACAGGCATCTTGTACTTGATTTGTAAGTGTATTAAAGAGTTTGAGAAAGAAAACGGTGCGATTGAAGTACTTAAGAATGAGAATGGCAATGATTAGTTATCGTCCGTTTCGGAAAACACTAAGCATCAGAATAATCAAAGCAAAAAGCACCCCATTGGGGTGCTTTGTTTTGGTCCACCCGACAGGAATCGAACCTGCATTTCCACGGTCGGAGCGTGGCGTTCTATCCATTATACTACGGGTAGATAATTCAGGCGAGCATAACTGCTCGCCTTTTTGTTTTTATCTGAGCTTTGCGCCTGCGGGCACATCATCGGGTAAGAATACGACCTTAGCCGAGCCATCGGGCATATCGGCAGCGCAGATCATTCCCTGCGACTCAACGCCGCAAAGCTTTGCAGGCTTTAAGTTTGCAACAACAATTACCGTCTTGCCGATCAAGTCCTCGGGTGTGTACCACTGTGCAATTCCGGATACTACTTGACGTCCGCCCATGCCGTCGTCGAGCTGAAGCTTCAAGAGCTTTTTAGCCTTGGGCAGCTTCTCGCACGAGATCACCTTGGCAGCTCTTAAATCTGTCGAGGCAAATGTGTCGATGGTAATTTCATCGTTTAAAGGCTCTGGCTTAAAGGCGTTCTTGGCGGCTTCTGCCTCGGCAGCCTGCTTAACAGCTTCCATTTCCTTGTTAAGCTCGTCTAAAAGCTTTGCCGAGTCGATTCTTGCAAACAAGGGTTCAGCCGCACCAACCTTTGTTCCGGCACAGTATCCGCCAAAGGCAACAAGGGTATCAAAGCCGCGCAGATCGGTGTTTATCTGGTCTAAAATTCTGTTCGAGGTCTCGGGCATGAAGGGTGCAACAAGAATACCGATAAAGCGAATAGCCTCGACCAATTCATACATAACGGTTGCAAGGCGTTCTTTAAGCGCTTCGTCCTTTGCAAGTGCCCAGGGGGTCGTCTCGTCGATATATTTGTTAGCGCGGCGCGCTAAAGCCATTACGCAGTTAACAGCGTCGGCAAGCTTAAATGCATCAAAATGCTTGCCAATGTTGGCGGCAGCCTCTAACGCCTTGGCTTCAAGGTCGAGGTCCACTTCAGTCTTGTTCTTGGGGGCATAAACATAACCGTCGAAATATTTATTAACCATTGCAACGGTGCGGTTAACAAGGTTGCCCAAGGTGTTTGCAAGGTCCGAATTGTAACGCTCGATAACCGTCTCGTATTTAATCGAGCCGTCAGCGGCAAAGGGCATTTCGGCAAGCATGTAATAACGGGTTGCGTCAACGCCGAATCTCGAAACAATATCATCGGCATAAATAACGTTGCCGACCGACTTAGACATTTTATCAGTGCCGAACAACAGCCAAGGGTGAGCAAAGATCTTCTTGGGAAGCTTAAGACCCAAAGCCATAAGCTCGATTATCCAGTAAATCGAATGGAATCTTAAAATATCCTTGCCGATAACATGGGTGCAGTTGTCCCAATATTTTTCATACATTTCGCTCGGGTTGTCAACATCGTAACCAAGGCCGGAAATGTAGTTAGAAAGAGCATCTAACCAAACATAAACCACGTGCTTGGGGTCGAAATCAACAGGGATTCCCCACTTAAACGAAGAACGGCTTACGCACAAATCCTGCAGTCCGGGCTTGATGAAGTTGTTCACCATTTCCTTCTTTCTCGATTCGGGCTGAATAAAGTCGGGGTTATCCTCTAAAAACTTTTCAAGCTGTGCCTGATATTTGGTCAATTTCAAAAAGTATGCTTCTTCCTTGGTGCGGTTAACTTCTCTTCCGCAGTCGGGGCATTTGCCGTCTATAAGCTGGGTTTCGGTAAAGAAGCTTTCACAAGGTGTGCAATACCATCCCTCATATTCAGATTTATAAATGTCGCCTTGGTCATAAAGCTTCTTAAAAATCTTCTGAACGCACTTTTCGTGGTCGGGGTCGGTGGTTCTGATAAATCTATCGTAAGAAACATTTAAAAGGTCGCAGATCTCTTTTATCTGACCTGCAACAATGTCAACGTGCTGCTTAGGGGTGATGCCTGCGGCATTTGCAAGCTCTTCAATCTTCTGACCGTGTTCGTCGGTTCCTGTAAGGAAGAAAACATCATAGCCCTGCATTCGCCTGAACCTCGCAATAGCGTCGGCGCAGACAGCATCGTAAGTGTTGCCAATGTGAGGCTTTTTGGATGTGTAAGCAATCGCCGTTGTAATAAGGTATGGCTTCTTGTCCATAACTGTTCCTCCTTTAAAATTTTAGTAATATCGGATCGAGATTTATACATCCGTACCAAATAATTATATAAACATTTGGATGATTTGTCAAGGGCAGAGGGATATAACTGAGCTTGCTTGATTTTAGTATTATTTTTTGAAAAAACGCAAAAAATCCCCCGAAAACTCGAGGGATTGATTTGATTGAGTGTTGAAAACTTGTTAGCTTTTTAACGATTACAGAGGGTAATTAAACAAAAACTGTTGAAAAAGTTGTTGAAAGTGTTGAGAACTCCCTTGTTTAGAGGGGGTCTTTAGCGAGTTAAACGGAAGTTTTCAACAATTCACGTTTTTTGCAAAAACCTTGTCGATTTATGATTACAGGCGGTAATTTTTAATTAACCAAGTGTAACAATAACCTCGTGCTGGGTGCCTGCCTTAAAAACAGGTAAAACATTGCCCGACATTCTAACGCCGTCGCAAACGATCGACTTAACGCCCTTGCAGACGTTTTTGGGGTTTGTAACGGTAATGTTATAGCGGCAACCTCTGAAAAGGCGTGAAGCCTTAAAGCCATCCCAGCTTGAGGGAATGGACGGGTCGATCTTAAGTCCGTCATAATCGGGCTGAATACCCAAAATATATTGCGAAACCGCAACAAAGTTCCAAGCGGCAGTGCCTGTAAGCCAGCTGTTTTTAGCCTGTCCGAAGTGACGGGCATCCTTGCCTGCAATCATCTGAGCATAAACATAAGGCTCGGTTTTGTGAATATCCGAGATTTCCTCGCGGTAAGCAGGGGCAATCTTCGAGTAATATTCAAATGCTCTGTCGCCATGACCGACAAACGCCTCGGCACAGATTATCCATGCGTTGTTGTGGCAGAAGATACCTGCGTTTTCTTTATATCCGCCGGGGTAGGTTGAAATTTCACCGTATTCAACATAATATTTTGTAAAGCAGGGGTTGTTTAATACCAAGCCGTGCTCACACGCAAGATATTTGTTAACGCTTTCAAGCGCTCTTAAATCCTTGCCCGATTCGTGACCAAGGCCCGACAAAACCGCAAAGCCCTGTGGCTCGATAAATATCTTGCCTTCTTCACACTCGTTAGAGCCGACCTTTTTGCCAAAGTCGTCGTAAGCACGCAAGAACCATTCGCCGTCATATCCGTCACGCATAACGGCGTCAGCCATCTTGGCAACGGCTTCTTCGGCGGCTTTGGCGTCATCCTCTAACCCTTTATAACGGCAAAGCTTTATATATTCGGGTATAATAAACGTGAACATGCAGGCAACCATAACCGATTCTGCCACCTTGCCGTCTTTCGAGGTCGTTATCTGGAAGCTTTCTCCGGGGGTGTAAGAGAAGCAGTTAAGGTTTAAGCAGTCGTTCCAGTCGGCACGCATAATTAACGGCAAGCCATGAGGGCCAAGGTTCGACGCCACACGCTCAAAGCTCATTTTAAGGTGGTGCATCATGGGACGAGCAAGCTCGGGGTCGTTGTCATAAGGCACCGGTTCGTCCAAAATTGCAAAGTCGCCCGTTTCCTTAATATACTGTGCAGTCGAAAGTATCATCCAAAGCGGGTCGTCCGAAAAGTTCGAGCCGATGTCCATATTGCCCTTTTTGGTTAGAGGCTGATACTGGTGGTAGCAGTTGCCGTCAGGAAGCTGGGTAGAAGCAAGGTCGATAATACGCTCGCGGGCTCTGTCTGGAATTTGGTGAACAAAGCCCAATATGTCTTGGTTCGAGTCTCTGAAGCCCATTCCTCTGCCAATGCCGCTTTCGAAATAGGATGCCGAGCGTGACATATTAAATGTTACCATGCACTGATACTGGTTCCAAATGTTCACCATGCGGTTAAGCTTCTCATCGGGCGAATCAACGCTGTATTGCGACAAAAGCGATGCCCAATAAGCCTTTAATTCCTCTAAAGCCTTGTCAGCCTTTTCGGGGGTGTTCATTTTTTCAATAAGTTCGTAAGCTCTTGTTTTATTCATGGTGCCGTCGGCGTTGAATTTTTCCTCATAAGGATTTTCAACGTAGCCCAAAACAAAAACAAGCTCTTTAACTTCGCCGGGCAAAAGGCTTAAGCTTATTCTGTGCGAGGCGATGGGCGCCCAGCCCAAAGCAAGAGAGTTTTTGGACTTGTCCTCTAACACAACGTCGGGCTTATCAAAGCCGTTGTATAAGCCTAAGAAAGAGTCGCGGTCGGTATCGAAGCCTGTAACGGGCGAATTAACATGGAAGAATGCAAAGTGGTCACGGCGCTCTTTATATTCAGTCTTGTGGTAAATGGTAGAGCCGTCAACCTCAACCTCGCCTGTTGAAAAGTTGCGCTGGAAGTTGGTGGAGTCGTCGTTGGCGTCCCACAAGCACCATTCAATAAGCGAATAAAGGTTAAAGTCCTTCTTTTTATCTGATTTATTGGTTATTTTAACCTTGTGAACCTCGCCGCTGTAACCCATTGGCACAAAATAAGTTGTCTGCATTTCAATGCCGTTTTTTTCGCCCGAGATCACAGTATATCCCATGCCGTGACGGCAGGTGTAAGCGTCTAAATCCTCTTTAACAGGGCTCCACGAGGGGCTCCAAACGCAACCGCTATCGTTAATGTAATAATATTTGCCGCCCATATCAATGGGTGCGTTGTTATAACGGTAACGGGTAATTCGTCTTAAGCGTGCATCACGATAGAACGAGTAACCGCCCGCTGTGTTTGAAATAAGCGAGAAAAAGCTCTCGTTGCCCAGATAGTTTATCCATGGGTAGGGGGTCTTGGGTTGGGTAATGACATATTCACGGTTTGCATCGTCAAAATAACCGAATTTCATAATATATCTTCCTTTCAAGTGAAAAAATATTAAACCACAAACAAATTATACAGTTTTGCGCGATATTTGTCTACTGCATTTTAATCTTTTTGAAAACTTGTGTATATTTCACCAAAAACTTGGCAACACTATGGTCAAACTGATAAAAAGGAGATGCGTTTTTAATGAAGTTTCTTGATAGAATAGCGCTGTTTTTAATTATCGTCGGAGGCATTAACTGGGGCCTTGTTGGTATTTTCAATTTCGACCTTGTAGCTTACCTCTTTGGCGGCTCGGCAGCAATCATCTCAAGAATTTTGTATGTTGTAATTGCAATTTGTGCTGTTTGGTGCGTATCGCTTTACTTCAGAAACACAAGACTTATTGAAGAGGTTTAAAAGCTCTCTCAAGCATGCGGCATCTGCCTTTTTGGCGGGTGCCGCAGTTTTTTGCAAAAATAAAGACGCCCCGTTATGTTAACGAAGCGCCTTTGTGCAAGCTTTTGTTTAGTTAGCCTTTTTAAGCCAATCATAAGCCAAGTCTAAAGCCTCAAAAAGGCTTGCCTTCTCGGCTGTTTTGGTAATGCGCTGCATTACAGGCACCGATTCATCGGTAAGCATTCTGTAAAGACGCACCTTTGTGGCAACATCAACATCGCCAACCTTCTTTTTGCCGGCAACCTGAAGCATAACGACCTCGTTGTCGCCCATACTGCCATAATAAAGCTCGCTGCCCTTTCTTACAAGGGGTAAGCCCTTAAATTCAAAATAATTAGCCATACTTCTCTCCTTTTCTTTGTCGGAGGTTTGTTTGCGTATGAATGAGTTGTTTCTAAATGTCCTTTACGAAGCTGCGGATGTGAATCCGCTCGCAAAACTTTATGGTTCGCAAGAACACCGAGTTTCATGCGGTTTCGCAAAGCGAAATCTTGAACGGAAGTTTACGCAAAGCTTTTTTGCTTTGCAGTTCTCGGAGTTTTGCATGGTTTCGCAAAGCGAAATTGCGGATGTGAATCCGCTCACAAAACTTTATGGTTCGCAAGAACACCGAGTTTCATGCGGTTTCGCAAAGCGAAATCTTGAACGGAAGTTTACGCAAAGCTTTTTGCTTTGCAGTTCTCGGAGTTTTGCATGATTTCGCAAAGCGAAATTGCGGATGTGAATCCGCAAAATGCAAAATCTCCTTCAGAACCGCTACGCGGTTCTGATGTTACCAAACCTTCTGCAACTCATCGCCCGTGCCGCCTGCTGCAAATGTCTTGATGTTCTGGTGCAAAACATCTAAATAGCTCTTGGGCTGGCTGAACGATGTGGTGCCGTTAAGCTTAATGATTACGCGGTTGGTGGTGTCGTCATAAAACTCTAAAACGTCTCCGCCGCCGTCCTCGCGTCTGAAATCAATTCGTGCCAAAAGCTTTGCATCCTCGGCTACTTCGTCCAAGCAAAGCGAGTCGATGGGACACTTAAGCATAAATTGATATAAAATCTTAAACGACTCAGCATCAAACGGGCTGCCGTTTAGTGTACCGCTTAAAGTGGTGTCGTCAACACTGGCATCAACATCAAAGTAATACTCCGCATCCTCGCCGTCGTGCATCTCAACGTCAATATAGTCAAGGGTGTAAATATAGTTCGAGGTCATCATGGTCGACAAAACATCAATAGGCATAAATGTTGCCCAAGGCAGGTCGCCTGCGCTGAACATGAAAATGACATCTATACCCTCGAAATATCCATAGAAATATGCGGGAGTCGTGGTGTCGTTGCCAAGCTCATCTTTTTCATATGAGGCAACATTGCCGATTTTAAGAACGTAATTCTGAAGCTCGGCATTTAAAACCACTTCGCAGAACGGGTCAGCAAGGCCGTATTCTTCAAAGTCAGCCTGTGTGGGAAAAGCAACCTCGGCCTGAACGGCGGTTAAGCCCCACAAGCCATAAATAACATCGTTCGAGTTTGTAATGTCAAGATATGCATAAACGGGCGAGATCATTACCTGCGACGATGCCATTGAAATATCGTCAGCGGCATAGTTTTTAGTGTCGTCCTCGAAAACAATGTCATAGCTTAAGTCTTTTCGCTTGATCGTCAAAAGGTCTATTGTGGGTGCCCAGTTATCCTGCGTAAGCTCGGGCAGAATTATGGTGCTTATATAATCCTCTTTAACATAAGTGAAATATCTTGTCGAATTTGCAAGCGCGGTGTAAACATCCTTCGAGTCGCCCATGCGAACGTAAATGTGCTCACCGTCGGGGGTGTAAATGCCAAAATAAACGGTATATTTTGTGCCGTCTTTAAGGGTAACGTCAACCTTAGATACATATTTGTCATCAGCAAGGCTGTATTTTGCAAGGTCAGCAGCATTTTCTTCAACAAGCTCAACGCCTTTAACCGAGGTTATGCAGTTGCCTGCTGCGCCCAAAACTGTCGAATTTACTTTTAATCCCTCAAGCTCTTCAACAGTAAATTCCTTTACGCCCTGCTTAACTGTATATTCGCCGTCTTGAGTTGTAACCTTAAAATTGTCGATCCGGTCACGCTCATAGCTTACCAGTGCCACCGAGGTATCAACAACGGTGTCGTTTTCACCGCTGTCCTCTTTAGGCTGGGTAACAACAAGCAAAAGCAGAACAAGCACCATTGAAATAACAAAGATTCCGATTACAAGAAGATTTTTTACCGATTTGCTCATTATCTGTGTCTCCTTCTAATCCAAATAACCATGCCCACAACAAACACCGCAACAGGAATGATTGCCGCAAAGATAAGTGTTAAGGTGTTGATGTTGGACTGTGTGATCTCGAAGCTGTTGGAACGAACCACCTTGGGAACAATGGTTATGCCTTCGGTCTTGCCGGTAACCTCGTTGATAACGCTTAAAATAAAATCACCGTTGTTATACTGTGCCGAGGTCATCAAAACAGGGTCAACAATCAGCTCCGAGCCAATTGCAAGAATGTAGTTATAGGTCGAAATGTGAGTCTCCTGATTAAGTGCCTTGTAAGAAGCGAGCGCAACCGAGGTGTATGCGTTCTTTTCTTCAACATCTTCAGCCTTCCAGCTGTCGTCGTTAACAAACATATCTTTTAATACAGCGCCGTTTGATGACATTACCAAAGGCTCGTTAGAGTTATAGCTGTCGATGTTTTCAAATCTGGTTGTAACAGCTCTCGAGTTGGGAACGTAAATGGGCAGGTTAAGGTTTGCAACATCATCCAAATGATTTTCGGTTGCGATTGTTTGCAAGGTATATGTCTGATAAGTCAAATATCTTGATGTGTTGGTTTCGTAAATCACCTTGGGTTCAACAGTCAAACCGTACTTGTAAAGGAGTGAGTCAAGGTTTGGTGTAACAGGCTGTTCGGCCGAGGCGATGTAAACCATGTGCTTGCCCAAAACGCCGCCGTTTGTAAGCCATGTGGAAATCTTTTCGGTTTCCTTGGTGGTATAGTCGATCTTAGGCGCAGGAATGATGATAAGGTCGATTTCGTCTGTCAATTCTTCAGTCTGAATGTTAAGCTCGGTTAAAATGTAACCGTTCTTGTCCAAAAGGTCGGTAAGTCCCGAAACGTCAGATTCGTTACCGCCTGTAAAGTTCAAAACAGCAACGGTAATGGGGTTAGCGTCGGTAACAGCCATTAATGCCGAGGTTATAACCTGCTCGGCGTTTGAAGAATCAATAAATCTTTCGCTTTCTGCTCTTGCCTGAATATCGTTGTTTACACTTTGTACGTGAACAGCATATGCACCGTACTGTGCAACATTCATGGGAATATAAGCTGCGATAGATTCTTTAAAGTTAAGAATATCGGTTAAAGAAATAACCTTTACTCTTTGGTGGTCCGAGCCTGCAAGCTCGATGATGATATCGCCCTGCTGAAGGGTCTGAGAATAATTTGCAACAAAGTCAGGGTTCGATAAGAAGTCTTTATAGCTTACCGAAATGTTGGGGTTGTGCTGCTGATAATTCTTTAAAAGCTCAGCAGTCTGAACTGTATAGTCGCTTATTGCGCGATATTCGTCCTCGGTCGACATTACGGTTATATCAACCAATGAGTCTATACCTTTGATATAGTTAACAGTTTCTTCGGATACTGAGTAGATGCTGTTTTCTGTAAGGTCAAAGGTTATGGGGAAACGGTCAAAAAGCATGGTTGCAACAACGTTAAGCAAAACAACTGCTGCCACAAACAAAACCGTCAAAGCTGTTGCAAGCGAACCATACTTAAACGAACGCTTGTTGGCCTTTTTCTTGCCGGTGCCAAAAACCTTACCGGTAAAAGATTTAATATCCATTTTAACGATCCTTTCCGCTTAAAGCTTATGACCATCTGCGGCGCTCAAGCACTCTTATCGTTAAGAAGATAAAGATTACCGTTGCGCTTAAGAAGAACAACACGTTTGACAAGTCAAAAATTCCATAGGTAAAGTCGTAATATCTGTCCGAGAAAGAAAGCTTTGTCAAGATATTGGCTATCCAGTCAATGGGAATTATTGCTGCGATTGAAGAAATCAAATAAAGTGCAAGCATGCAAGCAAAGCCGCCTACTGCAGCAATTACCTGGTTTTCGGTAAGCGAGGAGATTAAAATGCCGACTGCAATAAATGCCGCGCCTACAAGCAAAAGTCCCACGACCGTGCCCAAAACCTCAAGCCAGGCAACAACGCCAAAGAACGAGATGATAATTGCATAAACCAAGGTCATGCAAACGCCCAACGCATAAATTAAAAACGCTGCAAAGAACTTGCCCATTACCAAAGCAGTTAAGCTTACGGGAGCTGTAAGCAAGCACTGGTCGGTTTTTTGACGCTTATCTTCGGCAAGTGTTCTCATGGTTAAAATGGGAATGAGCACCAAAAGAACAAAAAAGAGCATTGAATACATCTGCGACATATCGGTAGAGCCGTATGCCAAAGATGTGATGCTGAACAAAACGCCCGACGCCGCAAAGAAGGCAGTTAAAAAGATATAACCGATGAGTGAATTGAAGTAAGAGCTTACTTCACGGGAAAATATAGCTTTCATTACTCGTCATCCTCACTTTCGTCCAAATCTTCAGCCTTGCTGTTCAAAAATTCCGAAACATTTTCGCCGATGGTAAGCTTTAAGAAGATGTCCTCTAAAGAAAGCTCACTCGAGCGAAGCCCTACTAAGTACCAGTTGCGGGAGGCAAGACGCTTGAACAGATCACGTCTTATATCCGTTCCCTCAACAGCTTCAATGTTATATTCCCAAACGCCCTTTTCGCGCTGCATATCAGCCAAAACGTTAACAACGCCCGGAATCGTTTGAATTATCTTAATAACCTCTTCGCGAGGGCCGTCGATTCGTGCAATAAGCTTGTGGTCGGCGGTTAATGTGCGGGAAAGATTATCTGCGGTGTCATCGGCAACAATTTTGCCCTTGTTAATAACAACGATTCTGTCGCAGACAGCCTGAACCTCGCTTAAAATGTGCGAGGACAAAATAACCGTGTGGTTTTTGCCGAGCTTTTTAATAAGGGTACGGATCTCGATGATCTGCTTAGGGTCAAGGCCGACTGTGGGTTCGTCCAAAATTAAAACATTTGGGTTGCCAACCAAAGCCTGTGCCAAGCCAACACGCTGGCGGTAACCTTTCGAGAGGTTTTTGATGATTCTGTCATAAACATCTGTTATCTTAACAAGCTCGCAGATTTCTTTTAAATGTGTGTTTCTGGGATATTTGCAGCCCTTTAAGTCGTAAATAAAGTATAAATACTCCCTAACGGTCATGTCCATATATAAAGGAGGGAATTCGGGCAGGTAGCCGATCTGCTTTTTGGCACCTATCGGGTCCTCTAAAATGTCAATTCCGTTAATAAGCGCTTTGCCGCTTGTCGAGGAAAGATAACCGGTAAGAATGTTCATGGTTGTTGATTTACCTGCGCCGTTAGGGCCTAAAAATCCTAAAATCTCTCCATCGTTAGCTTTAAAGCTTATGTTGTCTACAGCTCTTTTGTCGCCATAGCATTTAACAAGGTTTTTTACCTCTATCAATTTTTTCACCCTTTCATAGGTTTTCACGCAAATACCATTATAAAAGGTATCTGTGAAATCGGTGTGTAATGTAAGTTAATTTTAGCGATTTTTAAGCATTTCGATCGAACGCTTCATGCGGGCAATCGTATCTGCCTTGCCGATTATCTCGGCAATTTCAAAAGCGCCGCCAGGGGTAAACTGCTTGCCGCTGATAGCAACACGAACGGGCCACAAAATGTAACCGTTCTTTACTTCAAGCTTGGCAATAAGCTCAAAAAGCTTGTCGTGAATGTTATCGAATTTCCAATCAGCCTCATCAATAGCTTCTAAAACAGGAAGTGATTCCTCTAACGCAGCCAAAGCGGTGTCGGCATTGGTCTTCATCTTCTTGTTTTCGTAAAGAGCCAAATCATAATTGGGCATTTCGTCGATAAAATCAACCTGCTCGGGAATATCGGCAAAAACTTCGGTACGGTTCTGCAAAAGAGCAGCGATCTTAGCAATGTCTACATCCTCACGCTTAACGGTTTCTTTAATGTAGGGGGCAGCGTGCTCCAAGAACTTTTCGGGGCTGAGCTTTCTAATATATTCGCCGTTGATTGCTTTAAGCTTAAGAGGGTCAAAAATTGCAGGCGATTTTGAAAGACCGTTGATATCAAATTCTTCAATAAGTTCTTCTAAAGTGAATATCTCTCTTTCGCCCTTGGGTGCCCAACCCAAAAGTGCAATGTAGTTAATAACTGCTTCCGAAAGATAGCCCTTAGCCATCAAGTCTTCAAAGCTTGCGTCGCCGTTACGCTTCGAGAGCTTGTTGTGCTTGTCCTTCATAATGTGCTCAACGTGAATATAAGTGGGTACCTCCCAGCCAAAAGCTTTGTAAAGCAAGTTGTATTTTGGTGCAGAGGCTAAATATTCATTGCCTCTTACAACGTGGGTAATGCCCATTAAGTGGTCGTCAACAACGTTTGCAAAGTTATAGGTGGGCATTCCGTCAGTCTTTAAAAGAATCTGGTCGTCAAGCGTCGAGTTATCAACGGTAATGTCGCCGTAAAGCTCATCGTGGAAGGTGGTGGTGCCTGTTTCGGGAATCTTCTGACGGATCACGTAAGGAATGCCTGCTGCAAGCTTTTCGTCGATCTCTTCTTTTGAAAGGTTGCGGCAATGTCTGTCATACATGGGGTTAACACCGCTTGCTTCCTGCACAGCCTTAAGCTCTGTCAGTCTTTCCTTATCACAGAAGCAATAGTAAGCTTCGCCCTTGGCAACCAATTCTTCGGCATACTGCTTAAAAAGTCCCATTCTTTCCGACTGAATGTAAGGTCCTACAGGTCCGCCAACGTCGGGTCCTTCGTCCCAGTTAAGCCCAACTGTTCTTAAGGTGCGGTAGATAATATCAACAGCGCCCTCAACATATCTTTCCTGGTCGGTATCCTCAATTCTTAAAATAAACTTACCGTTGCCCTTTTTGGCAATAAGGTAGGTGTAAAGTGCGGTTCTTAAGTTACCAATATGCATATATCCCGTAGGCGAGGGTGCAAATCTGGTTCTCACTTCCATTACAAATCACTTTCCTTTCTTCTTGTAATATCATTTAAAATCGTTTGTTTAAGTTCATCGAACGTATCGAATTTTTGCTCACTCCTAAAATACTCCAAAAATTCCACACGCACGGTTTTGCCGTAAACATCGTCATCAAAATCGAAAACGTGTGTCTCGATTATCATGCTTTGGTCTCCTGCAACCGTTGGCTTTGTGCCAATATCAGTTACGCTTTTGTATAATTTATTATCAATTATACATCTTGTAGAATAAACTCCGCTTTTTGGCAGGGCTTTTATATCATCGGGCATCATGTTAAGGGTCTTAATTCCCATGCTTGTGCCAATATGGTTGCCATGCACCACCTCGCCCGATATGCTGTAAGGTCTGCCCAAAAGCTCGTTTGCCTTTTTAAGGCTGCCCTCTTCAACAAGCCTTCTTATTCGTGTGGTGCTTACCGCCTCGCCGTCGATCAAAAGCGTCTTTACTTCTTTAAAACCAAGCTGTGCTTTTTGGCACATTGCTTTCATATCGCTGCTCGAGGCACTTGCGCCCCTGCCGAACCTGAAATTCTCGCCGCAAATGATAACATCAGCGTTAAGGGATCCGACCAAAACCTCGTTAAAAAATTCCTCGGCGCTCATATCTTTAACAAGCGAAAAATCAGCCGAGATTACCTCGTCGGCGCCGTTTGCAAGCAAAAGCTCGCTTTTTTCGGCAGCGGTAGACAACAGCTTGCGCTTACCCTTTGTCGTTACAGATTCTGTATTGAATGTGTAGACACATTTTCTGTCAGCGCCCGATAAAACAAGCTCGTCAAGCGCCGCTTTGTGACCCAAGTGAACACCGTCAAAAACGCCCAAAAGAACCGCTTTAGCCATTGTCGTCCTGCCTTTCTCCAATATAAAAACCTCACCAGAAGTTCTTATAAACTCTAATAATGTCCTCGCCTTGTTTAATCTCGGCAAGGCCCAAAAATTCATCGCCGTAAACACGGTAGAGCCCTGCGCTTTCGGCGCCTTTAACCTTGCTTGCATCAAGCTTTATGCCGTTTTTATACATCTGTGTCTGCTTTTCGCTCAGTCCTATTTCGGCATAAGCTTTAAAGCACTCGTCTAAGGGCTTTATAAGCTCGTCAAGTCTGCCCTCATCGGCAGCCGCCTGAATTTCATCAAGCGTCAGGCAATCTTCAAGCACAAACCCCTGCGAGGACGTTCTTATAAGCTCGCTCATTGCACCCAAGGTGCCAAGCTTTTCGCCAAGGTCGTTAATAATTGTTCTTATATACGTCCCTTTCGAGCAGGAAATGAACAAAACGCCCGATTGGTCGGCTTCGTCAAATTCCTCTAACAAAATCTCATAAACCTCTATCTCTCTGGGCTCGCGTTCAACCTCTATTCCCTGTCTTGCAAGGTCATAAAGACGTTTGCCGCCAACCTGCACAGCCGAATACATCGGCGGAAGCTGTGAAATTTTGCCCTTAAACCCTTCTAACGCCGCTAATATCTCTTTTTCAGAGGCTTTAGCATTGCTCGTTTTTGTAACAGTGCCTGTTGTGTCCTGTGTGTCGGTCATAAACCCAAGCTTAAACTCTGCACGGTATGATTTTTCGTTATCGGGTAAAATATCGCAAGCCTTGGTTGCCTTGCCGACAAACACGGGCAAAACACCCGTTGCCATCGGGTCGAGCGTGCCCGAATGACCCAATCGGCGTTCTTTTAAAATACCTCGCATTTTGGCAATTACATCAAACGAGGTAAACCCCTTGGGCTTGTTGACTAAAATCACGCCGGTTTTCATATAAACCTCTTAACTGCGTTAACTGCGCGCAGAATTAATTCATCAAGCTCGCCCAAAACGGTAAATCCTGCCGCCCTTGAGTGTCCGCCGCCGTCAAACTGCAAGGCAATTGCCGAAGCATCAGCCTCAACTGTTCTTACCGAAACTTTATAGGTATCGGTGCTGTCCTCTTGCTGTTTAAAGGTAAGCCCCACCTTAACGCCCTCGACTGTCATGGGCAAAGGGGCAATTCCATCGAGCTCGGCACGGTCAAGACCTGTTCTTGCCATCAGCTCGTTTTTAACGACCATTACAGCAATGCTGTCGTTTTCAAAAAACTTAAGGTTGCCCATAAGCTCGGTCTCTGCCGCAATTCTGCCCTTAGACTTAACAATAAACATTTCTCTGTTTATCTTTGCGGCATTCACGCCTGCTTTAATTAGGTTTGCCGCCGCAACATGGGTACGGTAACCTGCATTTTCATACATAAAACAGCCTGTGTCTGTTGCAAGGCCTGTATAAAGGCATTCGGCAATAATTCCGCTTGGCTCGGCGCCCATATCGCACAAAAGCTCCCATACGATCAAGCACGCCGCACTTGCATCGGCATCAAGATACATCTCTTTTGCATAATCTTTGTTCGAGCCGTGGTGGTCGATGCAAAGCGAAACTTTATCGGCGTAATGCTCTAACTTCTCGCCCAAAAGCTTTGTGTCGGCAACATCAACCGACATGACAAACTCGTTTTCAAGCTTCTGTTCTTCATATTCGCGCGCTAAATATTCAAACTTTTTGGGCACTCCGTCACTGTTTAAAACATTTGCTCGCTTGCCCAATCCTCTTAAAAAATAGCAAAGGGCAAAGCCTGCGCCCAAGCAGTCACCGTCGGGGCTTTTGTGGGTTAAAATAACGAAATTGTCGTTGTTTAAAAGCTTTTGCGCTAAATCTTTATAACTCGTTATCCTCATATTCATCAGCCACCTCCCCGTCAGAGTCGGAAGGAATGTTAAGCTCCTTCAAAATTCCGAAAATGCGCTGCGAATATTCTGTCGAATCATCGGCAATAAATCTAAGCTCGGGGCATTTTTTAATATGCAAGACGTTCGATATCTCACGCCTTAAAATGCCGGTTGCGTTTTCTAAGCCCTTAACGGCTTCTTTAGCTTTTTCATAGCCCTCAATGCTCGAGATGTAAACTCGGCAGACCGATCTGTCGCCCGAAACATCGCACTTCATAACAGTAAGCATACTGCCGTTTATTCTGGGGTCCTTAAGCTCGTGCATTTTACCGCTTATAATTCTTTGAATGTCTGATGCTAAACGTCCGACTTTAAAATCAGCCATAAACTAATCCTTTCAGTAAATCGGTTATCTTACTTTGTGTTTTGCGCCGCCGACGTCTTTAAGGCTGCCGCCCTTCACGGGCGGGTAGCCGAAAGGTGGAGGCGGTGGGATAAGCAGTCAATTTTACTGCTCAACCTCGCTCATAACATATGCTTCAAAGATATCGCCTTCCTTGAAGTCGTTGAATTTTTCCAAAGTGATACCGCACTCGAAGCCCTGTGCAACTTCACGCACGTTATCCTTAAATCTCTTTAAGCTCGACATCTTATCATCTGCAATAATGATACCGTCGCGAACAACTCTTACAAGGTCGTTTCTCGATATCTTACCGTCCTGAACATAACAGCCTGCAACCGAGCCGACGCCCGAGATCTTGTAAACCTGACGTATCTCAACACGGGCTGTTTCAACCTCCTTAAATTTAGGAGCAAGCATACCCTTCATAGCGGTCTCTATCTCTTCAATAGCGTCATAAATCACACGGTACATTCTCATGTCAACACCGTCACGCTCGGCAGCTGCCTTTGCAACGGGGTCGGGTCGCACGTTAAAGCCGACAATAATTGCATTTGATGCGCTTGCAAGCATAACGTCAGATTCAGAAACTGCGCCAACAGCGCCGTGAATGCACTTAACTCTTACCTCGGCGTTCGAGATCTTTTCAAGCGACTGCTTAACAGCTTCAACCGAGCCCTGAACGTCAGCCTTAACAATAATGGGCAATTCCTTAACCTCACCCTCCGAGATCTGGCTGAAGAGGTTATCAAGTGTCACCTTCTGATACTGCTTAAACTGTTCTTCCTTGGCTTCGTGCTTGCGCTGTTCAACAAGCTCGCGTGCCAATTTTTCATCGGCAACGGCGTTAAATATATCGCCTGCGGCGGGAACCTCTGCCAAGCCTGTAATTTCAACAGGCACCGAGGGGCCTGCTTCTTTAACAAGTCTGCCCTTGTCGTCGGTCATCGTACGAACTCTGCCGACTGCTGTGCCCGCAATGATAACATCGCCCGATTTAAGTGTGCCGTTCTGAACAAGGATCGTTGCAACAGGTCCGCGGCCCTTGTCAAGTCTTGCTTCAATAACCGAGCCCTTTGCCAAGCGGTTGGGGTTAGCCTTAAGCTCCTGAACGTCGGCAACAAGCAAAACGTTTTCCAAAAGCTCTTCAATGCCCATGCCTGTTTTTGCAGAAACGGGAACTGCGATAACATCGCCGCCCCAAGCCTCAACAACAAGCTCATGTTCGGTAAGCTGCTGCATAATTCTGTCGGGGTTTGCGGTTTCCTTATCCATCTTGTTAATGGCTACAATAATTGTAACGCCTGCGGCCTTTGCGTGGTTAATAGCTTCAATTGTCTGAGGCATAATGCCGTCGTCGGCAGCAACAACCAAAATTGCAATATCGGTTACCATTGCACCTCTTAAACGCATGGCAGTGAATGCCTCGTGTCCGGGGGTGTCGAGGAATGTTATGTCTCTGCCGTTAAGGTTAACTCTGTAAGCACCAATGTGCTGAGTGATACCGCCTGCCTCGGTCGAGGTTACGTTTGCGTTTCTTATTCTGTCCAAAAGCGAGGTCTTACCGTGGTCAACGTGGCCCATTACAACAACAACGGGGCTTCTTTCAACCAAGTCTTCTGCCTTATCCTCGTCGTCAACAATAAGTCTTTCCTCAATTGTAACAACAACTTCCTTTTCAACCTTAGCTCCCAATTCTTCGGCAACAAGTGCTGCGGTGTCAAAGTCAACTGTCTGGCTGATAGATGCAAATACACCCAAGCCCATAAGCTTTTTAATAACCTCGGCAGCGGTCACCTTTAAGCGGGACGCAAGCTCGCTTACAACGATCTCATCGGGAATCATTACCTTAAGCTGCTGCTTTCTTGCACGCTCAAGTTCAAGTCTCTTAAGCTTTTCAGCCTCGGTCTCCTTTTTATTTGAAAGCTGCTGCTTCTTCTGCTGCTTCGATTTCTGAACAAGCTTCTGCTTCTTCTGATAGTTTTCGTTGCCCTTGTTCTTCGAATCGGCAAGGTTGTCATACTTGTCGTTATACTTATCAATATTTACATAGCTGCCTCTGGTGTCAACAATTGTCTTCTTTTCGGCAGGCTGGAATGTAACGCTCGACGAAGAATTTGTAACAAGCTTCTGGCGCTCGCCTCTGTCCTGCTTCTGGGCAGGCTGCTTTTTCTTTTCCTCTCGCTTTGGCGCAGGTGCGGGTGCAGGCTTGCTTTCGCCCTTGGGAGCTTCTTTCTTGGGCTCTTCCTTCTTAACCTCGGGCTTAGGAGCTTCCTTCTTGGGTTCTTCTTTCTTAACCTCGGGCTTAGGAGCTTCTTTCTTGGGCTCTTCCTTCTTAACCTCGGGCTTGGGAGCTTCCTTCTTGGGCTCTTCTTTCTTAACCTCGGGCTTGGGAGCTTCCTTCTTGGGCTCTTCCTTCTTAACCTCGGGCTTGGGAGCTTCTTTCTTGGGCTCTTCTTTCTTTTCGGCCTTTTTCGAGGGTGTTTTGTCGGCAAAATAAGCGTCAAAGCTTTCAACCTGGTTCTTAGCGGTAAATACCTCTAAAACATAGTTTACTTCCTCGGGCGTCAACGAAGATACAGTTTTCTTTGCACCGTACTCCTTTGCCAAGCATTCAATAATATCGTTGGGATTAAGTTTTAGATCCTTTGCCAAATCGTTTAATTTATACTTTGTAATCATAGGCATATCCTCCTTATTGTCGGGATAATCAGAAGATCGAATCAAGATCAATGTCGATTTCGATCTTTTTAAGCTTTTTTGCCATAGCTTTCATAAAGCCCGAATCGTTAACTGCCAAAACGCCGAATCTTTTGCCAAGGCAGTCGCCGATCTCGTCCATCGTCATCTCGGCACCGTAAAGCGAAACGTCTTCGGTTTTGCAAATAAATTTAATTTCTTTAAGGGTCTTGGGCGAAACATCGCTTGCAACCAACACACCGCAGGCTCTTTTTCCTCGGCAGGCGTTTTTAACTTCGTCCGTTCCAACGGTTAATTTACCTGCACGGCGGCACATTGTCAATGTTCCCGATATATCAGCCATTGTTATTCCTCCCCTGCTTTAAGCTCGGCTTCGAGCTTAAGGTAAATCTCCTCGGGGATCGCCATTTGAAAGTTTTTTTCAAAGCGGCGGGCTTTTTTGGCTTTGTTAAAGCATTCAACACTGCGGCATATATATGCGCCCCTGCCCGACTTTTTGCCTGTTAAGTCGATAGATAACTCACCCTCGGGCGAGCGGACGACCCTTATCAGCTCTTTTTTCTCCCTCGGCTCACCGCAGCCAAGGCACTGACGAACAGGAATCTTTCTTTGCTTCATCAATTCTCCTTGTTAAGGGGAACAATGTCGATCTTGTAGCCGGTTAAACGGGCGGCAAGCTTTGCGTTCTGTCCCCTGTTACCGATTGCAAGCGAGAGCTGGTTGTCGGGAACAACAACTGTGCAGCTCCTTGTTCCGTCGTCTGCAAGGGTAACGTTTATAACCTCGGCGGGAGCAAGTGCCTTAGCGATGAATTCGGCATCGTCCTCGCTGTATTTAATAAGGTCTATCTTTTCGCCGCCAAGCTCTTCAACAATGGCGGTAATTCTTGCACGCTTGGGGCCTATGCAAGCACCGATAGCGTCAACATTTTCATCATGGCTTAAAACCGCAATTTTACTTCTTTGTCCTGCCTCGCGAGAGATTGCCTTAACCTCAACGGTGCCGTCATAAATTTCGGGCACTTCAATTTCAAACAGACGTCTTACAAAATCTCTGTGAGTTCTCGAAACCTTAACGCTGGGCTTCTTGTCGGGGTTGACAACGCCCACAACATAAACCTTTATCATGTCGCCTGCCTTAAGCTCTTCACCGGGTATCTGTTCGTTTCTGGGGAAGTAGATCTCGTCGCTGTCAATGGTGATGATCGCATTGCCTGTCGCAGGCTCTACCTTTTGAACAGTGGCAGATACCAATTCGTGTTCCTTATCCTGATAAGCGCTTACCAATCTGTCACGCTCGAACTGCTTAATATCGGAACGAATGGACTGCTTTGCACTTGATGCTGCCACTCTGCCAAAGGTTGCGGGAGAAAGAGGGATCTCGCACATTTGACCGACAGCGACCTTCTTCATATAGGTCCTTGCTTGGTCGAGGCTGATTTCGTTTGCGGGGTCCTCGGGCTCGCCCTCTACAACAAGCTTAAGCAAGCACATTTCAAACTTAAGATTCTCGGGGTCTATCTCGATCCTCACGTTTTCAGTCTCGGGATAATCCCTTTTAACTGCCTTTAAAATACCCTGCTTTATTTTTTCTATAAGCACCTCACCCGAAATACCGCTGTCCGTTTCGATGCCCTTAAGAGCCTCGAACAACTCGGTTGCCATGATTGAATGTTCCTTCTTCGAAGATTTTTGTGCCTTTTTCATGATTTTTTGACCATTCCTTTCTATATTTACCTAATTGTTTACGTTTTAATTATGCAAACAGGTCGCCGTCGTCATAAAGCTTAACAAATGCAACGTCTGCCAAATTTATTTTTGTTTCAACACCGTCATCATCAACAACGGTTATAAGGTTTTTGTCAACCTCTTTATCATAGTCCGCAAGAGTGCGTATTACTTCCTTTTCGCCGTTCTGAGGTCTTATAAAGCGGATCCTTAACGGATCGCCGATGCAAACCTCGAAATGCTCGGGGCGCTTAAGCTCGCGGGCAAGACCGCAGGAGCCAACCTCGAAAATATAGCTCTGAGGAATCGGGTCAACCTCGTCTATCTTCTTTTCCAGCGGACGGTGCAAAGCCTCACAGTCGTCCATATCAATTCCGCCGTCCTTGTCGATAAAAATTCTTAAATACCAGTTGGCACCCTCTTTTTCAAATCTTACGTCCCACAAAAAGAGGCCCAGCTCGTCGCAAAGCGGCTCGGCAAGCTCGCGCACAATGTCAATCGCTCTGCCCTTTCCCTTTTCCATAGTAAACCTCCTTAAAAAAGTTTCCATACAAACACAAAAGGCGGGAGTTTTTAATTCCAGCCTTTCATTAAAACTATTCTTATCTTAATATAGTATAACACATATATTTTAAATTGCAAGCCTTTTTTGCAAAAAAGTTAAACGAATTTGCCCCCAAATGCCCGATTTTACGCTGTTTTGCGGGCAAACCCTATCCCTCAGTCAGCTTCGCTGACAGCTCCCTTTGCAAAAGGGAGCCCGAGCTGCTTAATCTTCAAAAATTCTGGGCACTCTGGGCGAAATTCCGCAAACGATTTCGTAACCGATAGTTCCGCAAAGCGAGGCAAGCTCGTCTGCGGTTATCTCTCTGCCGCCGTCGCGGCCTATAAGTGTAACCACATCGCCCTCGCACACGCCGTCGATCTCGGTCACGTCAATCATAAGCTGATCCATGCACACTCTGCCCACAACGGGTGCAAGCTCGCCTTTAATTAAAACACTTGCCCTGCCCGATAAAAGCCGCGAATATCCGTCGGCATAGCCAATGGTTACAACAGCGATTTTCATGTCACGCGCGGCGGTGTAGGTTCTGCCATAGCTTATATCTGTGCCTTTTTGCACCTGCTTAACCTGCGAAACACAAGCTTTAAGCTCCATTACAGGCTCGAGGTCAACAGGTAAAGCTCTTTCGGCGTTAGGCTTTAAGCCATAAAGCATAATTCCAACACGGGCAAGGTCGCTTCTTTCATCGTTATGATAAGCAAGCCCTGCCGAATTGAGAAAATGAACATATTTTGTTAAAACAAGGCGCTTGTTAAGCTCACTCTTAACCTGCATAAGCTTTTCTATCTGGCACGAGGTATAGGCAAGGTCGGTGTCAGCTTCGCTGTCGGCAACGCTTAAGTGGGTAAATATCCCCTCTGCCTCAATTCTTTCAAGCTTAAATATCTCTTCTGCCATGTTGCAGGCTTTATAAACATCTGCCGCTGCAATGCCTATTCTTGTCATGCCTGTATCAAAAGCTATGTGCACACGCACCGATTCGTTAACAGGGCAGTGCCTTGCAAGCTTTTTGGCATAATCAGGCTCGGTAACAGCCTGAATAATATCATACTCTGCAAGCTCGGGCGCATTTTCGGGCGGGGTATAGCCCAAAATTAAAATCTCGCCGGTAACTCCCAAGCCCCTTAGCTCAATTGCCTCGACCAAGTTCGACACCGCAAACCAGTCAATGCCTGCTTCGTCCTGCAAAAAGGGTATTATCTTTTCAATTCCGTGGCCGTAACAATTTGCTTTTACCACGCACATAAGCTCTGTCGGTTCTTTCAACAAAGCCTTGCACTTTTCAATATTTCTTTTAAGTCTGTCTAAATGTATCTGCGCCCAGGCGCGTTTTAAGTTCTTTCTCTCCAAAGGGCGTTACCCTCCTTAAAAAATTTATTACGATATAGTTACATATTAACATTGCACTTGAAAAAGAAGTGCCGATGTGGTATTATTTTGTATATAAATTCGGTTTTACCTGTGTTTTTGGGAGGTGGAAGTATGTCTGAAAGATCAACAACAGCCGTTTCCCCTCTTTTACTTGACCGACAGACGACCGCCTGCTTTTCGGGGCACCGACCCGAGAAGATACCTTTTAATATTTATCATCAGATCAACAAAGAGACTTATCTGTCTTATATATACTTCCACATTCACCAAGCCTATGAACAAGGCTATCGCACCTTTTTAACAGGCATGGCACGAGGGTTTGACATTCTGGCGGCAACAGCAGTCATCAAATACCGCCGGCGCTTCTCGGTCAACGATAAAATTAACCTTGTTGGTGTTTCACCTTTCTTGAATGAAATTAAGCACCTGCACGGAAAGGACCTTTTTAACTATAATTTTGTAAAATCGAACTGTGATGAAATGATTTACTTAAACCAAGAATATACAAAGGGCTGCTTCCATCAGCGAAACCGCTTTATGGTAGACCGTTCATCGCTTTTAATATGCTCGTGCATTGATGAAAAAAGCGGCACAGGCTCGACAATGAAATATGCGCTTAAAAAAGGGCTGACGGTCGATAACATAAACATTTCCGATTTTTGTGATATGTCCGACACCGATTACCCTTTGCCGAAATGCGGTTACTGGATAATGGACACCGGCGCCAAGGGCACCGTTACACGCGTAAAAGCGGCACACCCTTTCTTACCTGTTAATGATACATCAGATAAAGAAAAAATGCAATAACATCTTTTTAAGTTTAAGCTTAATCACCACCAATGGAGGGAATATCATGGCAAAAAAACGTGCCTCTCAGGCACCCGTATTGTTTGTATATGTTGTGACAATGCTTGTCTGCCTTGCGATTTTTGGCAGTGCGGCAGTTGTTTTGCTGGATGTTTTTGTTACCCAGCCCCGTGAACAGCGTGAAAGAGAACAACAGCAGCAGGAAAACAAAAACGAAGTTGTTATTGAAGAGGTCGATTACACCCAAAACCGACGCACGATTCTTTTTGTCGGTGCAGAGGGTGAAAACGTTAACGGCATTGTGCTGTTAAGAATCATGCCCGATACCTATTCAATTAAGCTTGTACCCGTTTCAACAAGAACCGTTGCCGTTATAGGCAGCTCGACCGAAACAATTGCAACTCACTTTAAAAGCGGCGGCATGAACTATCTTAAATCGGCGGTCGAGGATACTTTTGATATTAAGTGCGATAAGTACATAAAAATTTCAAACGAGGGCTTTAACCGCCTTGTTGAATATTTCGGCGGCACCAGCTCTTATGCTTTCCCTCAGGATCTTTATTATAAAGACGAGATTACCGGCGAGCTTACAAGCTTTACGCACGGTCAGGCAACAAGAACCCTTTGGGGCGATGACATAAGAAAGATCGTGACCTATCCTCTTTATGAGGGCGGCGACGAAACGGCTACTCAGGTGCTTGGCGAAATTTCAACCTCGCTTATAAACGGCGCATGCTATACTTATAAAGATAACATTATAAACAACATGCAAAACATTTTTAACACCATTTTCAATAATTCGGATACCGATATAACCTCGCAGGATTTCAAAGAACAGCGCGACGCTTATGAGCACCTTGTTGAAAACGCA
The DNA here is from genome assembly GCA_017472735.1 of Oscillospiraceae bacterium. Classification (GTDB taxonomy): domain Bacteria; phylum Bacillota; class Clostridia; order Oscillospirales; family Ruminococcaceae; genus Faeciplasma. The sequence continues at coordinate 59,432 of JAFUOD010000006.1, forward strand.
GGGCTTGCTGTGTGCTCTTACCGCATGCCGGGCGGAAGCTGGGACGTAAGAGGCAACTTTAACATTGATGAAGCCTTTAAAGCCGAGCTTAAGGAATATTTTGAACTGACAGTAACCGAATGACCCGCGCCGAGCTGTGCAAACACAGCTCGGCTTTTTGCACTTTTGCGGCGCAAGTGCCCAAGCGCAAAAAAGTGCGAAGGGCGTGGCGCCGCACTGCTTGCACTGCTCGCGGGCGAGCGCGCTTCGCAACATCGGCGCCTTGCGGCTTATTTTTTTGAATAGAGCGCATAAATCCCTTGAAATATGTCGAAAACTATTGTATACTGAAAATGACATATTATAAAATATTGGGAGGCTAACATGGAAAACAGAGTTAAAGTCAGAATCATCGGCAGAGATTATACCTTAGGCACAGATAATTCACCCGAATATACCCGCGAACTTGCCGAAAAGCTCGATGAGAGAATGAATGCGATGCTTGCAAGCACCAAAACCCTAAGCGGAATGGACGTTGCTATTTTGTGCGCACTCGATTCGATGGATGAAGCTAACAAAGCTGTCTCTAATGCCGATAATATTCGTTTACAGCTTGGCGAATATGTAACCTCCGCCGACAAGGCACAAACCAGCTATGAAAACGCAAAGCGTGAAATACAGTCCCTTAAAAAGAGGATTCAGGAGCTTGAAGAGCGCCTTAACAGCAAAAACTATTTTTAATTAAAGGATTTTTAAATGAAACAGATCGAACTTCTTTCGCCATGCGGCGGCTATGAATCGCTTACAGCCGCACTGCGTTCGGGCGCCGATGCCGTTTATTTGGGCACAAAGAATTTCTCTGCAAGACACAACGCCGTTAACTTTAGTGCCGACGAGCTTAAATCAGCCGTCCGTGACTGCCATAAGTACGGCGTTTTGGTTTATCAGGCAATAAATACCTGCGTTACCGATGCAGAGCTTAACAGCCTCGCTCTCGAAATTCAGCTTGCCTGTGAGGCAGGTGTTGATGGGCTTATAATTCAGGATGCGGCAGTGAGAAAAACAGTAAAAGCCTGCTGCCCCGATATGCCGATTCACGCCTCGACCCAAATGACGCTTCACACAAAAAACGGCATTTTACACGCCAAAGAGCTTGGCTTTTCACGCGCGGTCGTTGCCCGAGAATTACCCCTTGAAATCATCAGCGAGCTTTGCACCCTTGGAATAGAGATCGAAGCTTTTGTTCACGGCGCTTTGTGCATGAGCGTTTCGGGCCAGTGCTATTTAAGCGCAATGATAGGCTCACGCTCGGCAAACCGCGGACTTTGTGCAGGCGCTTGCCGCCTGCCTTTTTCGGCAAGCTTTAAACCAAACGATAAATATGCTTTGTCGCTTAAAGATATGTCGCACGCAGAATATGCAAACGATTTGCGCAACGCAGGCGTATCCTCTTTAAAGATCGAGGGCAGAATGAAGCGCCCGGAATATGTTGCCGCTGCTACCGATGCCTTGCGCTCCTCACTTGACGGCAAAGCTTATAACACCGACCGTTTGCGTGCTGTCTTTTCGCGAAGCGGATTTACCGACGGCTATTTAACAGGCAAGCTTGGCGCCGATATGTTTGGTGCACGAGTTAAAGAAGACGTTACCTCGGCAAACGATGTTTTGCCCGAGCTAAGAGAGCTTTACCGACGTGAACGCAAAAAGTTCACGCTCGATGTAAGCATAAGCGCCTCTTTAAGCGAGGGGCTTACCCTTACAGCCACCGACGGTGAAAACGCCGCTGTTTTCACCTCGCCCGATGTGCAAAAAGCAATAAACAAGCCCACCACTATCGACTCCGTTATAAAACAGCTTGACCGCCTTGGCGACACGGTTTACTCTCTTGGCAGGGTTAACGCCGAGATTGAAGACGGGCTGATGATTCCCGCCTCGGTTTTAAACGACTTGCGAAGAAAAGCGGTTGCAATGCTAGATGAAAAGCGCATTGAAGCCCTCACAAAAGCCAAAAGCTTCAACTCGCTTGCTATTCCTCGCCCTTTGCCAAAGCCAAGGTTAAGAAAGTTCCCCGCCCTTAGGGTGCAGGTAAACGAGGTTAAACAGCTTGCGCTGATGGGTCTGTCCCTCGCCGAAAGAGTAATTATCCCTCTTAACGAGGCAAAAAGCTATAAAGCCGCAGGCTACCCCATAGAAAAAGCAATTTTATCGTTGCCGAGGTTTACATTTAACGAGGCAAATGTGCTTGAAGCACTTTGTTTCGCCAAATCTCTTGGCTTTGGCGTGATAGAATGTACAAACACAGCGCACATTAAAATTGCAAAAGACTTAGGCCTTGAAGCCGTTGGCGGTTTTGGGCTTAACATAACCAACTCGCTTTCGGCGCTTGCCCATGCCGAGGACGGGCTTAAAGAGCTTACCCTCTCGTTCGAGCTTAAAGCAAGCCAGTTAAGTCAGATTTCCTCTCCTGTGCCGACGGGTGCAATAGTTTACGGCAAGTTGCCGCTTATGTTAACGGTAAACTGCCCCATTTCGGCAGAGGTAGGCGGCTGCAAAAACTGCACACATCAGCTTATTGACAGAATGGGCGCAAAGTTCCCGATCCTCTGCCGCAAAGATTTGGGATACTACGAGCTTTTAAATTCACAAACCATGAAGCTTTCGAACAGACTTGATGATTTTAACCTTGATTTTGTAACGCTTTATTTCACCACAGAATCTCCCGAGGAAGCACAAAGAGTACTTTTAAGCTATGCAAACCGCGAGACGCCCAAGGGTGAATATACCAAGGGGCTGTATTATAGAGGGATTGAATAGCAACTATTTATATCGTGCGCCTATCGGCGGGGTAGCTTTGTTTAAAGGTATCGCTCCGCGATGCTATTTCAACCCCACCCCTTGCCCCTCCCCAAGGAGGGGAATTAAAAAAGGAGACCACCATGACACTTAAAATAAAAAAGCTGAAACCAAACGCAATAATCCCTAAGCGTGAAACACAAGGTGCTGCAGGGCTCGACCTGCACGCCTGCTTGGAATCGCCCGTTACCATAGAAGTTGGTGAGATCTTCACCGTGCCCACAGGCATTGCCCTCTCGCCCGAGCGTGAAGACATTGTAATGTTTGTAATCATTCGCTCGTCTTTGGGCAGAAAGCACGGCTTAACGCTTGCAAATTCCGTCGGCGTAATAGATTCGGACTACCGAGGCGAAATTTTAGTGCCCATTATTAACCACGGCGATAAGCCTTATACCCTTGCGCCCGATGAACGCTTTGCCCAGCTTGTTATTACTCCGGTTATTTTCCCCGAGGTTTGCGAGACGCACGATCTTGACCGAACCGAGAGAGGTGAATCGGGCTTCGGCTCGACGGGCAAGCTTTAATAATCTCGTTTGATAAAAGCAAAAGCGCTGTCATGCAGGGCAAAACCATAAGCCCGTTAAAAATATCGCTAAGGGTAAAAACTGCTTCAAGGCTCATTAAGCACCCTATAAGTGATGAAAATATGTATATAATATTATAAACCCACATAAATTTGCCGTGGGTGAGGTATTGAGCGCTCATTTTGCCAATTTGCGACCACCCGATTGCCGTTGCAATGGCAAACCCCGCAACCGATAAGCTAACGGCGACGCAGGATCCCTCGCCGAAAACGGATTTTACAGCGTGTGAGACCAGCTCGGCGCCGTCAAGGCCTGAGGCGAGCGAATTTGACGACAAAATTGCAAGCGCTGTTAGGGTGCAAATAACAAAGGTATCCACCACTACCTCGAACATGTTAAGCAGCCCCTGCTCGTGAGGGGTGACGTTTTCTGCCTGCGCGTGAACAGCTGCAGTCGTGCCAAGGCCTGCCTCGTTTGAAAAAACTCCTCGCTTAAAGCCAACGCTTATTGCCTGCTTAACGCTAAAACCAACCGTTCCGCCGATGACAGGCTTTAACCCGAATGCCGAGGATATTATCTTGCTGAAAACGGCAGGCAGGCTTTTAAAGTTTGCAACGATAACACCAAGCGTTAAGGCGGTAAAGCCGATTGCCAAAACAGGCAAAAGGTAGGTTGAAATTTTTCCTGCTGTTCTGCTGCCGCCAAAAATGCATATTGCAATAACAACCGAACATATAACAGCACTTACCCAAGGGCTTATGCTTAACCCCGACTTAAGCGACACCGCAAACGAATTTGTCTGCGCCATTGAGCCCATTCCAAACGATGCCAAAACCCCAAGTGCCGCATAAATATAAGATAATTTTTCAGCGCCCAAGCCATCTAACAAAGCATACATCATGCCGCCTTTATAGCCGTTTTGAGTTTTTCGGCGGTATTTTATGCTTAACACGCCCTCGGCATAAGCAACCGCCATGCCGAAAAATGCCGAAACCCACAGCCAGAAAACCGCACCTGCGCCGCCAAGGGTGATTGCTGTTGCCACGCCTATAACCGAGCCTGTGCCAACCGTTGCCGAAAGCGAGGTAGCAACAGCCGAAAGCGCCGAGCCCTCGCCGTTTTTAAACTGAGAGATAACCGTTCGTGCGGTTTCTTTAAACATTGAGATCTGCGGCAGCTTTAACCTTGCCGTAAAATATAATCCTGCAATAACAATTAATGCAACCGTGGGCATTCCCCACACAATATCGCTTATGCGATTTAAAAATTCCGACACTATTAACCCACCCCCGAAAGGACATTTGCAATGCGAAAATTCACACCAAAGCTTGCGGCACTTTTAACGCTGAGAATAAGCGTTTTAATTCTGACCGTTGCCGCCACTGTTTTAATTTATGTCTATTTGTCCCCATTTAAAACTGTTATGTATATACTCATCGCTTTATTCTGGGCGGTGGCACTTGCCTTTGTTTTAATTCTTTTGCCTGCTTATTTCCGCAGAACAGTCATGTACCTCTCGCCGACCGAATTAAGTTTGCACACAGGTATGATCTTTTTAACGCGCGAACATATGCGTGTTTCGGCAGTGCAGTATATATCAATGATAACCCTGCCGTTTTCGAGCATAACGGGCTTTAACTTTTTGGCTGTTCACGGTTTGGGAGGCACGATGATCCTGCCCTTTCTTTCAAGCGAAGACGCGTTGACGCTTGCCGATTCGCTTCAGCTTGAAATTCAAAAGAGATAGATCTTCACTTAAAAACTCAGAAAGGAGGCGCCGTGCATGAGAAAGGATTCAAAAAACAGCCGTCAGCACGCAATTAAGCTTTTTTCATATACCACACGATATTTCTGGCTTTTGCTTATCCCTCTTGCCAGAAGTCTGCATTCAATTTTGCTCGACGTTAACGCATGGGCGACCTGGATAGAGGGTGCTTGGTTAGATCTTGTGGTTCTGGGCGCGATCTTTGGCTTTGCGTGGCTAAGGTGGATCAGCATTTATTATTCGTTCAACGACGAAAAGATCATTGTAACAAAAGGCATTGTTGCCGAGAACGAAACCACCGTTTTATACTCAGAAATTTCTACTTTAAGTATAACTCAAAACTTTTTATACAGATTGTTCGGCGCTTGCACCGTTAAAATAGGCACAAACTCGGGCTTTATGGATAACGCTGACGTTACCATTGTAATGACCAAGTCAAATGCCGACAGGCTTTATGCCTGCTTAAAAAACTCAAAGGTAAAAAGCCTGCTTTATTCAGTTTCTCCCAACAAGGTCAGGCTGTGGGTGTTCTCGCTTTTGTTTTCGTCCACGCTTTCGGGCGCTGTGCTTGCAATTGCCTTGCTGCTTGAGACCTCGCAGATGATAGACCGAGAAATTGAAGCCCGCCTGATTTTAGACACCTTAACCGAGGCTGCAAACCGTTTTGGTCAGTTTGTGCCCCCCATTGCGGCAGGCTTTGCAATTGTAATTTCGGTTGCGTGGGCTATATCGTTTATAACAAATATTTTTTCTTTCTGGGACCATGTTATAACCAAAAGCCGGGATTCGATTTACACACGCAGCGGATTATTCATCAAAAACCGCAACATTATTGCGCTTGATAAGATCAACTGCTTAGAGCTTAGGCAAAACCTTGGCGCACGCCTTTTCGGAGTATCGACGCTTAACGTTCATGCCTGCGGTTTCGGCACAAAAAGCCGCAGCGAATCGAGCGTTTTGCTGCCTATTACAACAAAAAAAGAAATAAGAGGCACCCTGCAGGAGATCTTCCCCGAATATCCCAAGCCTAAAATAACTCTTAAGACCGATTTTAAAAGCTATACGGGATTTTATTTTTGGCCTATTGTCTGGGCGCTTATTCCTCCTGCGGCGCTGTGGCTTATGTATTACCTCCTGCCAACGTGGTATACCGTTGCCGAGCCTGCGGTTTTTATTGCCGAGATACCGGCAATTTGGCTTGCAATCGTTAAAACCTATTCAATGTTTGCAACGGGCATTGGCTTTAATGAGGGTTATTTGACCGTGAGCTGCTCAAGGCTGTTTACTTTACGCACGGTTATTGCCCCAAAGGAGAAAATTGCAAAGATAGTTATAAGGCAGTCGCCTTTTCAAAGGCTTAAGGGCACTTGCTCGGTGAGGGTGTACACCGCCTCGGACTTTAAGACCTCGCATTATGTTTATGGCTTAAGGTTGGACAGAACGCTTCATCTGTTCGATAAAAACGGTTATGACCTTTATTTTACCGAAAATCCGCAGGGGTAAAAATTTTTAAAAATTTTTTAAAAACCTATTGACAAACTCCGAAATATCGCTTATAATAATCAAGCGTTCTGTAATGAACGCTGTTCGGAGATGGCTGTATAGCTCAGCTGGCTAGAGCATTCGGTTCATACCCGAAGTGTCACTGGTTCAAATCCAGTTACAGCCACCAACACGGCCCGTTGGTCAAGCGGCTAAGACACCGCCCTTTCACGGCGGAAACATGAGTTCGATTCTCGTACGGGTCACCAAAAACCGACAAGTCACAACGACTTGTCGGTTTTTCTTTTTACCTATTCACTTTTTATTCTTCACTTAATGCCCTGCCGATTTTTAAGGTAATAAGTAATATTGAACAGTAAACAAGTATAATTCCTTTATAGCGTATATGTTTTAAAAGCCGAGAGCGACCAAACGGTCACTCTCGGCTTGCTTTTTAGTATTTAACTGTTTCGCCCGGCTTAACGCTTATCACCTTGTCGCCCCAAACCTCAAGCCAAATTTCCTTGGCTGTGGGGTTATAAACCATTCTGGTGTCGGGTGCTGTCGACCATTCAAGCTTTTCGTAAGCTAAACAATACTCGCAGATCTCAATGTTTGTAGCGTGCCAAACATCATTGCACTTGCCCATAAATTCACAAAGCTCTTCAATAACGTGCCAGTTCTTATTGTTTCTGAACTCGGCAGTGTGGCCCCAAACATAAAACATCTTAGCCTCTCTGGGATCCATCTCCTTAAAGCTCTTTGCAAGCTCCATAAGGTTGGGCACGTCGTGGTGGCAGGTTGCCTTTAAGCTAAGCCAGCCATCGCCCGAGGGTATGGTGAAATTCGGATCGCACCAAACAGTTCTGCAATATTTAATGCCGCAGTGCTTAAGCGCATGAATAGCTGTTTCATTCCAGCCGCCGTAAGGATATGCAGCGCCTCTTACAACGCAGTTATAGTCGCGTTCTAAGTTTGCTTTATCAAGTGAAATTTCAAGATAAAGCTCGGGCTCGGTAATCTTTGTGAAATCACGGTGAACATAGCCATGAACCGCAACCTCTACCCCAAATTTGTTATAAGCCTCAACAGCCTGCTTATATGTAAGTCTGGGCCATCTTTCGCCCGGGTCTTCGTTCTCGCCGCAATAAAGGCCCGAGCTGACGTTGAATGTGCCTTTTATGCCGTTTGCCTGCATTATCTCCATAAGTCTAATGTCGTCAACAAGGTTGTCGTCATAGCTTAAGGTGAAAGCCTTTTTTAATCCGTTCGGAAAACGCATTTTTAACATGATTTTTACCTCCGTGTTTTAAAATATAGTTTCTTTAGGGGCGCCGTCAGGCAGGCGCGCCGAGCGCAAGCGAGGCTGTGCCGGACGGGTGGCGCCCACCATGCGCCGGTCCTCGCACCGCCCTCCCTTCGGTCGGGCGGGCTCGGCATTCGGCGCCCGACGGGCACCGAAACCATTGCATTTTAGCAAAAAATAAGTATAATACAAGTATAGTTTACTTTCCCCTGTTTTTCAATGGGTTTTATAATTTTTTATCGGAGGATTTTATGCTTTCACACATTTTCGATTCACACTCGCACTACGATTCCTCGCAGTTCGACGGCATACGTTACACCCTGTTAGATGAAATGTTTAGCCAAGGTCTTGCAGGCATCATTCACGCTTCGACCGATTACGGCTCTGCCATATTTGGCATTGAAACCGCCAAGAGATATGAGCGTTTTTACACATCAATCGGTATTCACCCCGAGGCTGCAAGCCGCACAAGCGATAGCGACCTTAAAAGCATATACCCTATTGTAAAAAAAGATAAGGTCGTAGCCGTGGGTGAGATCGGGCTTGACTATCATTACGAAGGATATGACCGAGAGCGCCAAATATATCTTTTTAAAGAGCAGATTAAGCTGGCACTTGATAACGACCTGCCGGTTATCGTCCACTCGCGCGAGGCAACGCTTGACACAATGGAGATTCTAAATCAGTTTAAGCCAAGGGGTGTTGTTCACTGCTTCTCGGGCTCGGCAGAAACCGCAAAAGAGGTTTTAGCCCTTGGCATGTATATAGGCTTGACCGGTGTTGTAACCTTTAAAAACAACAAAAAAGCCAAAAGTGTGTTAGAGGTTTTGCCTGCCGACCGCTTTTTGCTTGAAACCGACTGCCCTTATATGGCACCCGAACCTTTTAGAGGAAAAACCTGCATAAGCACAATGATTGAACACACAGCAAAGAAATCCGCCGAAATTATGGGACTTGACCCCTTGGAGCTTTTGAAGATTACCGAGCAGAATGCAAAAACTCTTTTTAATATAAAATAAGTTTTTATAACATGAAAAAACCTCGAAGGCTTTTGGCTTTCGAGGTTTTTTCGGGGAGGGTTGTTGTCAAACATATAAAAAGGTAAAAAACTTAAAGAACACGAACCTTTGTTACACCGTCAATGTGTTCGATGGTAGCGCAAGATTCCTTAACGTCACCCGTAACGTCAAGCATGGTGTAAGCCCAATCCTTCTTAGATTTGGAAACAACGTTTTCAATGTTGCCGCCTGCTTCAGAAACAATAGCAGTGATCTGGGTGAACATTGAAGGAACATTTTTGTGAATTACGCAGACCAAGTGGTCGGCGGTCTTGGCAAGCTCACAATCGGGAAGGTTTACAGAGTTGGTGATCTTGCCGTTTTCGATATAATCAATAAGCTCAATAGCTGCCATGTAAGCGCAGTTGTCTTCCGATTCGGGAGTGGATGCGCCAAGGTGAGGAATAGCAACAACGCCATCTACACCAATAACTTCATCGCTGGGGAAGTCGGTAACATAAGCTGCCGCCTTGCCGCTTTCGAGCGCTGCAATAATGTCAGCCGAATTAACAAGCTCGCCGCGTGCAAAGTTCAAAATTCTTACGCCGTCCTTCATTTTAGCCAAAGATTCAGCGTTAACTGTGTCCTTAGTATCCTTGTTATAAGGCAGGTGAAGGGTGATATAATCAGCCTCGGCATAAATATCGGTAAGATTTTTAACGATCTTAACTCCGGGCTTAAGTCCCAAAGCTGCGTTTACAGAAAGGAAGGGGTCGTAACCCACAACGCTCATGCCCAACGAAAGAGCTGTGTTTGCAACCTTAACGCCGATTGCGCCAAGGCCGACAATACCCAAGGTCTTGCCCAAAATTTCGGGGCCTGCAAACTGAGATTTGCCCTTTTCAACCATCTTGCCAACTTCGGCACCGTTGCCCTTAAGGGTCTTTGCCCAGTCAATAGCAGCGGGAACCTTACGGGAAGCGAGGAGCAAGCCGGCAATTACAAGTTCCTTAACAGCGTTTGCGTTTGCACCGGGGGTGTTGAATACGCAGATACCCTCTTCCGAGCATCTTTCAACGGGAATGTTGTTAACGCCTGCACCTGCACGGGCGATTGCCAAAAGGTTATCGCCAAACTGCATATCAAGCATCGAAGCCGAGCGAACCATTATCGCATCGGGATTATCAATAGCGTCAGCAACGTTATAAGCTGCCTTGTCAAAATTATCGGTACCGATGGCAGCAATTTTATTTAAAGTTAAAATATTATACATTTTCTGCCTCAAACTTTCTCATGAATTCTACCAAAGCCTTAACGCCCTCGATAGGCATTGCGTTATAGATAGAAGCTCTCATGCCGCCAACAGAACGGTGGCCCTTGATGTTGATAAGACCTGCCTTCTTAGCCTCAGAAACAAACTTAGCGTCAAGCTCTTCGTTGCCGGTAACAAAAGGTACGTTCATAAGCGAACGGTCCTTGCCCGAAACGGTAGCCTTAAAGAGCTTCGATTCATCTAAGAAGTCATACAAAACAGCAGCCTTTTCTTTGTTAAGCTCAGCCATTGCTGCCAAACCGCCCTTTTCGGCAACCCAGTCAAGAACAAGGCCCAAAATGTAAATGCCGTAAGTAGGGGGTGTGTTATACATCGAACCGTTGTCTGCATGAGTCTGATAGTTGAACATTGTGGGTGTGATATCCATTGCGTTGCCGATAAGATCCTCACGAATGATAACAACAGTTAAGCCTGCAGGACCCATGTTCTTCTGTGCGCCTGCATAGATCATGCCATACTTAGAAACGTCAACAGGCTCGCTTAAAATGCAGGAAGACATATCTGCAACGATCGGAACGTCGCCTGTGTCGGGCAATTCGTTAAAACGAGTGCCGTAAATCGTGTTGTTATAGCAGATGTGGAAGAAGTCTGCCTCGGGGTCGAACTTCGACTTGTCAAGCTCGGGAATGTAAGAGAAGGTTTTATCCTTAGAAGAAGCAACAGCATTGCACTTGCCATATCTGGAAGCTTCCTGATATGCTTTGTTTGCCCACTGACCTGTTAAAACAAAGTCAGCTTTACCGTTTTTGTTCATCAGGTTAAGAGGGATCATCGCAAACTGAGATGATGCGCCTCCCTGTAAGAATAGAACTTTGTAATTTTCAGGGATGTTCATTAAATCGCGCAGCTTAGCTTCAACACTGTCGATGATTGCCTGATATTCCTTTGAGCGATGAGACATCTCCATCACCGACTGTCCCGAAGTGCCGTATTCAAGCATTTCGGCAGCAGCTTTCTTAAGTACTTCCTCGGGCAGTATTGCGGGCCCTGCACTGAAGTTATAAACTCTCATTTGCTTTACCTCCATTTAGATTTTAAAAAATTAATATATCAGATGTTATCTGTATGCTTATTATTATACTTCCGTACAAGGACAATTGTCAACTTCACAAATACAAAAATATTTAACACAATAAAGCATTAAACTTGTGCAAAGTTACAACAACCTCCGAAATTATCGAGTTTTGTCGTTTATTTACAGCCGTTTAGCACAATAAAGGCGCCTGCAACGGGCGCCTTTGCTTGTTATTTTTCCGAAATATCAATTTTAATGTGCAGGTCTTTAAGCTGAACATCGTCAACAACAGCGGGGCAAGCGCTCATAAGCTCGCTTGCATTTTGCACCTTGGGGAAAGCAAGAACATCTCTTAAGCTTTCGGCACCGCACAAAAGCATTGCAAGTCTGTCAAGTCCCAAGCCCAAACCGCCGTGCGGAGGAGCGCCGTACTTGTAAGCCTCGACCATGAAGCCAAACTTAGCTTCAATTTCCTCATCGCTCATGCCAAGCGAACGGAACATCTTCTGCTGAAGCTCGCAGTTGTTGATTCTTATCGAGCCCGAGCAAAGCTCAATACCATTCAAAACAAGGTCATAGCACTTGGCTCGCACCTTGCCGGGGTCGGTGTCGAGGTATTCTAAGCACTCGTCAAGCGGCATTGTGAAAGGGTGGTGCATAGCATCCCAGTGCTGTGTCTCTTCGTTATATTCAAAGAAGGGCATTTCAACTATCCACAAAAGATTGAACTTTGATTTGTCAATAATGTCAAGTCTCTTTGCAACAATCAAGCGGAGTGCACCCAAAACAGGTAAAACTACCTTGTTCTTGTCGGCAACAATAAGCACAACGTCGCCCTTTTCGGCACCAAGCTTGTTAAGAATAGCATCAAGCTCGCCATCTTTTAAAAACTTTGCAAACGAACAGTTGGGGGCATCATCGACCCAGCGAATGTAAGCCAAGCCCTTTGCACCAATGCCCTTTGCGTGTTCGGTAAGCTTGTCGATCTCTTTTCTGGTGTAAACGTTTGCCGCATTTTTTGCAACAATTGCACGCACCGAGCCGCCCGCTTCAATAGCGCTCTTAAAAACAACAAAGTCAACGTCCTTAACGGTGTCCGAAATGTCGTTTATCTCCATGCCAAAGCGTGTGTCGGGCTTGTCCGAGCCATAAAGGTTCATAGCATCGGCAAAAGTAAGTCTGGGCAAGGGTGTTTTAATATCAATGCCCTTAACCTCTTTAAAGAGGCGTTTCATATATCCCTCGCACATTTCCAGAATGTCTTCAACGTCAACAAAGGACATCTCAAGGTCGATCTGGGTAAATTCGGGCTGGCGGTCGGCACGCAGGTCTTCATCTCTGAAGCAGCGTGCGAGCTGAATGTATCTGTCGAAGCCCGATACCATTAAAAGCTGCTTATATATCTGAGGAGACTGGGGAAGTGCATAGAACTTGCCCTCGTGCACACGAGAGGGAACTAAGTAGTCACGGGCACCCTCGGGAGTGGATCTTATCATCATGGGGGTTTCAATCTCTACAAAATCGTTTTCATAAAAATAGTCACGTGTCACCTTTGCAATTTTGTGGCGCAAAAGAATGTTTTGCGTAAGCTCCTGATTTCTGAGGTCTAAATAACGATATTTAAGCTTAAGCTCATCGTTAACCTTTGCCGAATTTGCAACCTCAAACGGGGTGGTCTGTGCTTTAGAAAGGATTCTAAGCTCGGTTACTCTTACTTCAACGGTACCTGTTTTAATCTCCTTGTTAACGCTTTCACGGGGGGTCACATTGCCCTTTGCCATAATTACATATTCGTTTCTTATTGTGCCTGCTTTTTCAAACACATCGCGTGCGGTGTCATCGCCAAAAGCAAGCTGAACAATACCTGTGCGATCTCTAAGGTCAATAAAGATAAGGTTACCGAGGTCTCTTATTTTCTGTACGAAGCCGCAGACTACGACCTCGCACGGGGTTAAAGGAATTTCTGCACAATAATGCGTGCGGCGCAAGCTGCCCATTGTTTCCATAATTATTTCTCCTTTATTACAATGATTTTTATGCTTATCAGGCTCCCTTTTAAAAGGGAGCTGTCACCGAAGGTGACTGAGGGATAGAGGCTCTCTGATTTAGTATGCAATCATTTATCCCTCCGCCGACGTTGTCGGCACCTCCCTTTACAAAAGGGAGGCTATATCGCCCGCAAGGTCGTTATCAATTGCCAAAACCTCGTTGATATACAAGGCTTCAAAGCTTTCGTTAAACTTTGCAAGTGTTGCGTCGGTCTGCTCGCCTGTTCTCATATTTTTAATCTTAACGTTGCCTGTTTCAAGCTCGCTCGAGCCCAAAACACAAACAAATTTTGCCCCGATCTTATCGGCATATCTCATCTGAGGCTTTAATCCTCTGCCTACAAGGTCAAATTCTGCGCTGTAGCCCTCTTCTCTTAACGAGGCTGCCAAAGCTGCACATTTTGCCTGTGCATCCGCACCCATCGAAACAAGGTAGATGTCGCAGGTCTTGGGTGCTATAAAATCACAGCCCTGCTTTTCCATTGTTAAAATAAGTCTTTCAAGGCCCATGCCAAAGCCAAGTGCAGGTGTCGGCTGACCGCCAAGCTCGGATACCAAGCCGTCATAACGTCCGCCGCCGCAAACAGTGCCCTGTGCGCCAATGTCAGTCGAAACAAACTCGAACACGGTGCGGGTGTAATAATCAAGTCCTCTTACGATCTTGGGGTTTATCTTATATTCAATGCCATAGCTCGTTAAAATCTTTTTAAGTGATTCAAAGTGGTTGGCGCAATCCTCGCAAAGGTAATCTAAAATTTTGGGTGCGCCCTCGGCAATTTTTGAGCAGATGGGAGATTTGCAATCCAAAATTCTCATCGGGTTCTTGTCGAGTCGCTCAAGGCAGGTGTCGCAAAGCTCATCTTTTTTCGAGGCAAAATACTCTTTAAGTGCCGCGTGATATTTCGCTCTGCATTCGGGGCAGCCTATTGAGTTAAGGTTAAGCTCGATATTTTTAAGTCCGCAGTCATCCAAAACGCTTTTTGCCAACAAAATGATCTCAGCATCGGCATAAGGGCTTTGTGTGCCAAACATTTCAATGCCAAACTGGTGGAACTCTCTTAATCTTCCTGCCTGAGGCTTTTCGTGACGATAGCACGCCATGATGTAATAAATCTTCTGAGGGAAGCCCTCGTTCATAACGCCGTTTTCAAGCATTGCGCGCACTGCGCCTGCCGTACCCTCGGGTCTTAAGGTGAATGTTGCATCACCCTTCGAAGAAACTGTGTACATCTCCTTTGTTACAACGTCCGATGTGTCGCCCACCGAGCGAACATAAAGTCCCGTGTCCTCGAATACAGGGGTTCTTATCTCCTTAAAGCCAAAGCGTGCAGCCGCATCAGATACAATGTGTTCAACGGTGTGCCACTTATAAGCTGTCGAGGGAATAACGTCCTGTGTGCCCTTGGGGCGCTGAATAAGTTTTGCCATGTTTATATCTTTCCTTTCTGAATTTTCACGTTGATTTAATTAGGCGCAAAGTGAGGCGCCGAGTGGCGAGCAGTATGCGAGCCGTGGGCGCCGCATCCGTTTGCAGGTTTATCCCGATAGGGGCGGAATAAACAAAAACAGACTGTCCTCCCTTAAAAAAGGGACGACAGTCGCCGTGGTACCACCCTTGTTACCGCTTTAAGCGGTCACTTAAGCCCCTCTTAACGTGAGGGCTTCGGCTGCGCTTAATTCACGCAGCAGCTCTAAGAGTGTCCTTCACCGTTAATGCAGCCTTAGGCGTTTTCAGCAGCCACGCCCTCTCTGAAAAGTATACATCGGTTACTTTCTCTTATTCTATTGCTTTTAATATTTTCTATCTAAAAATGCCGTTAAAGCTGCATAAGCAGTCTTTTTAAAGCGCCGTGGCAAAGGCGTTTTCCTTAACAAGGAAAAGTGCCGCAGCCGTGGCGCCTCCACCCTTCACACCCACGCCCTTCGGGCGGCGTGCTCGGACGTCGGCGGCTTTATTTTCCGGGATACAAAATCTCGCGCCAGTCAAGGTCGCCTCTGTCTAAAGCGTGGATCATTGCGTCAGCGGTTGCAATGTTTGTTGCAAGCGGAATGTTATGCACGTCGCAAAGGCGCAAAAGGTCCTGCTCGTTAGGTTCGCTTAATTTGCGGTGAAGCGGGTCTCTAAAGAAGATCAAAAGGTCGATTTCGTTGCAGGAAATCTTGGCGCCGATCTGCTGGCAGCCGCCCTGTGCACCGCTTAAATATTTTTGTATATTTAGTCCGGTTGCTTCTGCAACCTGCTTGCCTGTTGTTCCGGTAGCGCACAGTCTATGCTTACTCAATATGCCGCTGTAGGCTATGCAAAACTGAATCATAAGTTCTTTTTTCGAGTCGTGAGCGATGAGTGCTATGTTCATAAAAGGCTTTCCCCCCGGAGTATTATTTGTTTCATTTTGTCATGAAACTATTTAAATACATCATAGCACCTAATTGGCAAAAAGTCAAAGGTTTTTTGGTGATTATCCGCAAATTTAGCAGAATACATCAATAATTTATGGTATTTTTGAACTTGCCGTCACCCAGATCCTCAATGACCGACTCATAGCCGTAATAAGCCTCGATTATTTTGCGGACGGTATATTTTGAATACTCGCCGTTTTCGATCACCACCGCAAAGGCGATCTCGGGGTCGTGGGCAGGGTAAAAACCAACAACTGTCGAGTTTTGGGTCGCCTTGTTGCTTGCCTGAGGCGTACCTGTTTTAATGGCAACATCATAAGGCAAAACATCAAGCGAAAATTGCGCCAAATATTCGTTCTGAGGGTTCGTGGCATAATAAGTCGAGCCGGTGGTATTGTTTCCTGCCTTTATCATGCCCTGAATCAACGTGTCGAATACATCTTCATCGGCATTTACCTTTGCAACCACCTCGGGCTGAGTCTTTTCAAGCATGGTCTGCATGTTATAATCCCAAACCGAATCTACCAAATAAGGCTGCAGGCGATTGCCCTTATTTGCAATAGTTGTTGCCAAAACGCACATTTGCAAAGGGGTAACGGCAACCTCGCTTTGCCCGATCGAAGCCTGCAAGACCTGACCTATCGTCCAGTCAAGGCCAAGGTTAAAGAATGTGTCGGGGCTGGCAAGGTAGCCTTTAGATGAGCTTATTTCAAGTCCCATATCCTGGCTTAAGCCAAAAGCTTTCTGATATTCCATAAACTTATCAAGCCCAAGCTCTTGAATGACCTGATAGAAGAAGATGTTACAGCTCTTTTCAATTGCGGTAACAACACCAATGTTTCCGTGAGAGCCGGTGCAGTTTACAACGATATCTAAAAAGTTATAGTGTCTGTGGCAGGCATAAGTTGATTTTTCATCAATTATCCCCTCGCTTAACGCGGCAACTGCGGTTATTGTCTTCATAACCGAGCCGGGGCGGTAAAGACCGTCGAATGCACGGTTATATAAAGGCGCACCGGGGGCATTCAGAACCGCCGAGTAGTCACTCAAAAGGTCGTTTATGTCATATCCGGGGTAGGTTGCCGCCGCCAAAACCGCACCTGTTTTTGCGTCCATAACAACAGCCGCACCCGATGAACAATCGGTAAAATCGTAATCCTGTTTGGTTAAAGTGCCGTTTGCAAGGGCGGTTATGTGGTCCTCTAAAATTTTTTGCAGCTTCAACTGAAGCTCGGCGTTTATTGTAAGCATAACCGTGCTGCCCGGCACAGCCTGCGTAGTTATTTCCTCGGTCACGGCACCGTCCGATGATACGGTGATCGTCTTTTCGCCGTTATCTCCTCGAAGCGTGGATTCAAGTGCCTTTTCAATTCCGCTTTTGCCAATTGTATCTGTTAAAAGGTAGCCTTGGCTTTTAAGCTCCTTATACTCCTCGGCATAAATGGGGCCTACATAACCAATGCCATGAGGAAAAATATCGCCCGAAGAATAAACTCTTACCGCTGTTTCCGAAATTCCCGCGCCTGTTAAAACGTGTGCCAGCTCACGGATCTTGGTTGCAGTTTCAATCGGAACATCCTTAACAAAAACATAATCGGTTTTAGATGAGAAATCAGAAAGAATCATCTGATACCTCACACCTGCAATAATGCGCTTTTCCTCGTTTGAATATGTATCTGAAATGCTGTAATCTTTAATCAGCTCGTCGATGCAGTTTTCGGCAGTGGCATAAGAATTAAGCCTTAGCTTGTTTAAAATTCGGTTGATTTCGGTTTCGCTTTCTGTGGTGTATTCATAAGGCACTGTGCGTGTAATGGGAATGTCGTCTATCCATTCAATGCCGTCAGTCTGCAAAAGCTTTGCAATGCCCAAAATTATCTTGTTCTGGCTTTCGTAATCTTTAGGGAAGAACGAGTATTCGATGATGACGTCGTAAGAGACCTTGTTTTCAACCAACGGCTCGCCGTTTGTGTCAACGATCTGTCCTCGGGCGGCAGGCACGGTTTGGGTTGCCGTTGTTGAGGTTTTTGACATGGCAAGGTATTTTTCGCCATCTACCACCTGAATCTTCATAAGCCTTATTCCGCCGTAAACAAATGTAACCGCCAGCAAAACAATGGCAAGGCACATTCTTAAAATTTCAAAAAGCTTTTTCATTTTTTGCCGGCTCCTTTCTTTAAATGGGTGAGTGAAAAGCGGCACGAGTGCGAGGCGCGGCGAAGCCGGTGCCGAGCGTGGTGCCGCATCCCTCGGCAGATATGTTTTACCAAAGAGGAATAAGAGCTGTTTATCAAAGCCCCCTTATCTCTTTACTTAAATTCTGTCCACGCCTTCTGCCTGTTCTTCAATAACAAGCTGCCTAAAGGGACCTGTCAGCTTATCAACAAGCCAAACTCCGCCAAAAACAACAGGAGACCAAAGCACGGTTTTAAGCCAACTTGGCAAAAGCACCGCCTTAAGCACGCTTTCAATCCCTTCATAGTCCCAAATGCGATAGAATAAATAATAGTCAACATAAAGGTAAACCGCCGTGATCAAAACGACAGTTACAAGATAATTTATAATGTTTTTTCTAAGAAACTGCCTGAAAAGTGCCGACACAAGCCCACAGCTTATGCACATAACAAATGCTGTAAACCCCAAAAGCTTATCGGCAGAGATATCAATAAGCAGCCCTGCAACCGTGCCTGTTACCGCAGCAGGCACCTCGCCCTCGAAAACAGCTATTGCAATCGCCAGCGGAAACAAAACAATTGCTTTTGGTGTGCCCGAAGCCCCCTGCGTTGAAAAGGCAAAGCACAAAAACGCACAAAAAACATAAATTACCCAGCGAATTGCGATTTTTACACCCTCGGGCAACGGTTTTTTTGCTCTCACAGGGCGATAAGCGCTTTTATTCCTCATATCCCGAGCCCTTTCCGTCAAAATCGGTTATAACATAAACCGTTTTAAGCCCGTCAGCGTTTATCGAGGGAGTAACGATTGCTGTCTTAGACAGACCGCTGGGTGCAATTTGAATATTGCTTGCCAAGCCAACCACCAAGCCCTTGGGTACAAGCCCGCTGTAGCCCGAGGTTATAACAATATCGCCGTCGCTCATTTCACACTCTAACGGAATGTATATCATTTTAATTTTTGTGTTCAGGGCAAGGTCATAATTGCCCTCGATAACGCCGGTCTCACCTGTTCTTACGCAATAAACGCCCAGCGAAATTTCGTTTGAAAGAAGGGTCGTCACCTTTGAGTAGGTATACTGAACCTCGGTAACAAAGCCAACAAGACCGTTTGCTGTAACAACAGGGTCATAATAGCCAATACCGTCTTTTTCTCCCTTATCAATAAAGAAGGAGCCGTAAACATCGTTAGCAGTTCTGCCTATTACCGTGCAAGGCTCGCTGAATTCAATGCCCGGGTTCGACTCGCTTAAAGCAACCATCTCACGCAGGTGTTCGTTTTCCTGCTTTGTCTGAGTATAGTCAACCATTTGGGCAGTAAGCTCGGCGATCTGTTCCTTTAAAGACTGGTTTTCCTCATAATAATCCTTGGCGTTTAAAAGCATATCGAACGCTGAGCTTATTGAAGAGGTTACCTTTTGAGTGACCTTTTGAACAGGTGCAAAAACCGCACCTAAAGCCGATGAAACAACTGTTGAGGAAGACACGGCGGCGTAAATCATTATGCCGACGACAAGTGCAAGAATGCAGATAATTATTTTAAATTTTTTCGAAGAGAAAAATTCCTTCATCTTCTTAGGTCACTCCTTTCGTGCAGATTTTTGTGCCGCCTCCCTTATTTTAAGGGAGGTGTCAGCGAAGCTGACGGAGGGATAAAAAAGCGATGGCTCATCGCTGTTTTTTAAAGAATGCAGGCTGATAGAAAAACCCAGCCAAACGCCGAATTATCAGCATTTGGCAGGATAAGATCATGTTAAATTAAAAATCGTTGCCGTTCAAAACATCATGAAGCTCTTCAATGTTTTCGAGCAGCTTGCCTGTTCCGTCAACAACGCAGTCAAGCGGGTTCTGGGCAATATGTACGGGAATACCTGTTTCCTCGGTAATAAGGTAGTCAAGCCCTCTCAGCTGAGCGCCGCCGCCTGCAAGAGTAATGCCTGCGTCGATAATATCAGCCGAAAGCTCTGGCGGTGTACGCTCAAGTGTTACCTTAATGGCCTCAATAATGTGAGAAAGCGGCTCGGAAAGCGCTTCTCTTATCTCCTCCGAGGAGATGGTTATATTCTCGGGCAAGCCTGTAAGCAGGTTTCTGCCCTTAATTTCCATTTCGGTGTCTTCATCGGTGGGGTAAGCCGAACCGATCTCGATCTTAATTTTTTCGGCAGTGCGTTCACCGATTAAAAGATTATATTTTCTTTTAATAAAGTTGATGATAGATAGGTCGAACTCGTCGCCAGCCATTCTTACCGAGCGGCTTGTTACAACGCCGCAAAGAGAAATCACCGCAACCTCGCTTGTGCCGCCGCCAATGTCAACTATCATCGAGCCTGTAGGCTCTTCAACAGGCAAGCCTGCACCAATAGCAGCAGCCATAGGCTCCTCTACAATAGAAACACGCTTAGCGCCTGCACTTTCGGCAGCCTCTCTTACTGCACGTCTTTCAACAGCGGTAACACCCGAGGGTATGCAAATAATAACTCGTGCCTTAACCAAAGGGTTTTTGCCGATCGCCTTGCGGATAAATTCCTGAAGCATGGCAGTCGTCATGTCAAAATCGGCAATAACACCGTCTTTAAGAGGGCGCACTGCGCGGATAGAGCCGGGGGTACGGCCGATGATGTTCTTAGCCTCCTGACCTACGTATCTTACAGCGTCGGTCTTGGTGTCAACCGCAACAACCGAAGGCTCGCGGATGATGATTCCCTTGCCCTTTGCAAACACCAAAGTGTTAGCGGTGCCAAGGTCGATTCCTATATCTTTTTTAAACAAAGCCATGTTAAAAATATGCCTCCGCAAAAGGGAAGCACGCCTCCTTTTTTTGAAATAGTCATTATTTATTAAAAGTATATCACACTTTTTTTGAGGTTACAAGGGGAAGATGTAAGAAATTTTTGGGTGAAATTTGTCGAAAAATAAAACTAATCCTCCCCATAAAGGGAGGATTTTTGTACTCAATCTTCTGTAAACTCAAAGAGGTCATTTTTCCGCTTTATTCTTCAAAAAGACTTTGGATAGGAACACCAAGAACTTTTGCTAATCCGTACAGTTCCATGTCTGTAACGGTTCGCTGTTTGTCTTCAATTCGGGAAATCGAACCTCGGCAAATATAAATAGCAAGCGTTTCAAGTTTGTTTGAAAGCATTTGCTGACTCATTCCTTTTTCAAGTCTTAATTTTCTTACATTATGACCAATCATGTTCATGTTTTCGCCATCAATAATTCTTGCCATAGTAAAACCTCCGTTGTCTTGACATAGGACAGTTATAATGTTATACTACGACTCGCAAATTCTTGTCTCATGACAGGACAAGAAGAAAATAAAAAATCATCCTCCCTATAAAGGGAGGATTTTTGTACTCAATCTTCTGTAAACTCAAAGAGGTCATTAGGCGTGCAATTAAACAGCAAACACATAGTTTCAATGTTTTCGTAACGAATTGACTTTGTTTCGTTGTTTATCATTTTGCTGAAGTTCTGGTAGCTCATGCCAAGCTGTTTGTAAAGCCAGTACTTTGTCTTGCCATTTTCGGCGAGCAACTCTTTTACTCGTAATTTAATCATAAGATACGTCTCCGTTAATCTTCTTTCCTAAGCAGCCAATCAACGGATACGTTTAATATTTCTGCTATGGCTTTCAGCTCAATATCGGTTACAGGTCGCTTTTGACCTTCCAAAAGTGAAAGAGCAGGTGTACTCATGTCGATGCCTGCTAACTGTAATTTTGCAAGCAATTCAATTTGTTTCATGCCTAATGCTTTTCGTGCTTCGGTAACCCGTGCGCCGATTATGTTTCTGTCTCCAAGTTTCAGCTTTCTTGGTTTCAAATTGCTCACTCCCTTTCGACATAATTATATGACGATAAAGGATTGATATATTTGGTATTACCAAATATAATATAATAAATTTAGTATTACCAAATAAAAGGAGGTGATTACATGAAAGATAAAACTTGTTGTTTCACAGGGCACAGAGATATTCCGCCGCAGGAAGTTAAAAAGGTAAAGGCACTTTTGCTGTTCACCATTGAAAAGCTCATTGAACGAGGCGTTGTGTTTTACGGCTCGGGCGGTGCGCTGGGGTTCGATACCTTAGCGGCGCAGGCTGTGCTTGAGCTTAAAGAAAAATATCCGCAAATAAAGCTTATAATGGTATACCCTTGCAAAGACCAGACCGCATTTTGGAACGAAAAAGACATAGCCGAATATAACCGCATAAAAGCCGCTTGTGACAAGGTAGTTTATACCTCGGAAAAATATGATAAAGCATGCATGTTCAAGCGCAACAGACATTTGGTTAACCACAGCGGCTACTGCGTTTGCTACTTAAAAAAGCCAAGCGGCGGCACGGCTTATACTGTTAATTATGCAAAAGACAACGGACTGGCAATTATCAACATTGCATAAAGCACAAAATCTCACTTTTTTGGTTTTGCTATTGACTTATTTCACTAATTAATCTAAAATAATATTTTGAACGAATATTCCCGAAAGGAAGAATTATAATGGACAACACCAAAAAGACACTTGATAAAATCGTTGCACTTTGCAATGGCAGAGGTTTCATCTTCCAGGGCAGCGACATTTACGGCGGCCTTGCCAACACATGGGACTACGGTCCTCTTGGCTCTCGCTTAAAAAACAACGTTAAAGACACATGGCGAAAGAGATTTATTCAGGAGCGCCCCAACTCTTATGAAGTTGACGCCGACATTTTAATGCACCCCCGTGTATGGGAGGCATCCGGTCACGTAGCATCGTTTAGCGACCCCTTGTTGGACTGCAAGGAATGTAAAATGCGTCACAGAGCCGATAACCTTATCGACGACTTCGACCCCAACGCTCACGCTGACGGCATGACCAAGGAAGAAATGTTCCAGTATATCAAGGATCATTCCATTCCCTGCCCCAAATGCGGCAAGCACAACTTTACCGATATCCGTGAGTTCAACCTCATGTTCCAGACCTTCAGAGGCGTTACAAACGACTCGAAATCTATCATCTATCTCCGTCCCGAAAACGCACAGGGCGAATATGTTAACTATCTTAATGTTCAGCGCTCAATGCGTGCAAAGCTGCCTTTCTCGATCGGTCAGATAGGTAAAGCTTTCAGAAACGAGATCACCCCCGGTAAGTTCACATTCAGAACCATTGAGTTTGAACAGATGGAATTCCAGACCTTCTGTAAAGAGGGCACCGACACCGAACTTTACGATTACTTTAAGGAATACGGCAAGAAGTATTATGAAGACCTTGGTATCCCCGCAGAGCACTTAAGATTCCACGACCACGAAAAGCTTGCGCACTATGCTAAGGCTGCCTGCGATATCGAATTCTTGTTCCCCTCTATCGGCTGGGGCGAAATAAACGGCACTCATAACCGCACAAACTTCGACCTTACCCGCCACCAGGAATACTCGGGCGCTAAGATGGAATACCTCGACCCGGAAACCAACGAAAGATATATTCCTTTCATCATCGAATCGACCTATGGCCTTGATAGAACAGTTCTTGCCCTTTTGTGCGAGGCTTATGACGAAGAAGTGCTTGACGCCGAGAAGAACGACGTAAGAACCGTTTTGCACCTTAACCCTGCAATCGCGCCTTATAAGTGTGCAGTTTTGCCTCTTTCCAAAAAGCTCTCGGGCGAGGCTATGAAGGTTTACGAAAAGCTTTCAAAGAAGTTTATGACCGACTTTGACGAAACCGGCTCTATAGGCAAGAGATACCGCCGTGAGGACGAGATCGGCACACCTTGGTGCATCACCTTCGACTTTGATTCGTTAGAGGACGGCTGTGTAACAGTTCGTGACCGTGACACCATGGAACAGGTAAGAATGCCTATTGACGAGCTTGAAAGCTACATCAGCGCAAGAATTGAATTTTAATTAAACGCATAAAATTAAGGCTATGGAGATAATCCATAGCCTTTTTATTTTGCTTGATTTACAGTTTTACCGAAACCTCGCCCGAAGAAAGCGCCAGCACACCCTGCGAGGTTTTTATAATCAACCTTGCTTCATCGTCAATGCAGATTGCGGTTGCAGGCAGTGTGCCGTCGTTAGTAATAATCTCAATCTGCTTACCGTCAAGAATACTTCTTTGTTTATATTCGTCCATAAAACGGTTGGGGTTAAAGTCAGCCAATATCTCATCAAGCTCTAAAAGTACCTCTTGCAAAAGGGCAAGGCGAAGGGCTTCATCGCACTCATCAAAAATTGCAGAGGCTGTGTTTTTAATCTCATCGGGGAAGCCGCCCTTGGGCGCTGTTAAGTTAATACCTATGCCTATAACCGCATAATTGAGGATACCCTTTTCAAAATCGCATTTGGTCTCGGTTAAAATGCCGGCGGCCTTTTTGCCCTCGATATAAATATCGTTTACCCATTTAATGCCGCAGGTTTTGCCGCAAACACGCTCGATAGCGTGCACGCAAGCAACTGCAACTGCAGGGGTGAGGTAGTTCAAGCTGTCAAGCAAAACACCTTTACGCATAAGCACCGACATATAAAGCCCTGTGCCCTTTGGACTGTAAAAGCTTTTGCCGCGGCGCCCTCTGCCGCCTGTTTGACTGCGGGCAATAACAACAGTTTTATCTTTTTCGCCCTGCTTAGCACGCTCGAAAAGCAGTGTGTTTGTCGATTCTAAGCTGTCGTATTCATAAATTTTATAGCCAAAAAGTTCTTGCACAGCTCTCACCTCTTTTAAAAACATGATAATCTTTTTAAGGCGATTTGTCAATGTTTCGATTACTATGTGTAATATCTATAAGCGATTATACAGATTGTGTATAATATCACTGTTACATTAAGTAATATTTTAATTGATTATTACCAATAGTTATGCCATGCTATGATGGTTTAGCCTGCCTCCCTTTGTTAAAGGGAGGTGGCGCCGAAGGCGACGGTGGGATCAGCATAAACGCACTTTGGTTTTAATCCCTCAATCAGCTTCGTTGTACAAAAAAGCACCCGCCTTTTTCGGGCGAGTGCTTTAGCTTTATTTTAGTCAATCTGAGTTGAATAGTTAGGAGCTTCCTTGGTGATGTAAATATCATGAGGATGAGATTCCTTTAAGCCGGCGCCTGTAATTCTTACAAACTTAGCCTTCGAGTGCATATCGAAAATGGTTTCGCAGCCGCAATAACCCATGCCGCTTCTGATACCGCCGCAAAGCTGGAATACCGTGTCAGAGAGTGATCCCTTATAAGGTACACGACCTTCAACACCCTCGGGTACAAGCTTCTTCGAGCCGGTCTGGAAGTATCTGTCCTGCGAGCCTGCTGCCATTGCGCCAAGCGAGCCCATTCCTCTGTAGACCTTAAAGCTTCTGCCCTGATAGATTTCGGTCTCTCCGGGAGATTCCTCGCAGCCTGCCAAAAGCGAACCGAGCATTACAACATTTGCGCCTGCAGCCAATGCCTTAACAATATCGCCCGAATATTTAATACCGCCGTCAGCGATTACGGGAATGCCGTACTTAGCACCAACAGCCGCAGCGTCATAAACTGCAGTTAACTGAGGAACACCTACACCTGCTACAACTCTGGTGGTGCAGATAGAGCCGGGACCGATACCGACCTTAACGCAGTCAGCGCCGGCAAGAATGAGGGCTTCAGTAGCCTCGGCAGTGGCAACGTTGCCTGCAATTACAGGTGTGTTGGGGAATGTGGCCTTAACTTTCTTAACACATTCAATAATATTCTTCGAGTGGCCGTGTGCCGAGTCGAGAACCAAAACGTCAACGCCTGCGTCAACCAAAGCCTTAGCTCTGTCTAAAACGTCGTTGGTTACGCCAATTGCAGCACCGCAGATAAGTCTGCCCTGAGAGTCGGTTGCCGAGTTAGGATATTTTTCAACCTTTTCAATATCCTTAATGGTGATAAGGCCCTTTAAATATCCGTTATCGTCAACAATAGGCAGCTTCTCAATTCTGTATTTACGCAATGTATCCTGTGCTTCTTCCAGGGTGGTGCCCACAGGTGCGGTAACAAGGTTGTCCTTGGTCATAACATCGCCGATGCGCATGGTATAATCGCGAATAAATCTCATATCACGGTTGGTGATAATGCCGCAAAGCTTTTTGTTTTCATCAACGATCGGCACGCCCGAAATCTTGTACTTGGCCATAAGCTGGTCAGCATCGCTTACCAAATGGTCAGCGGTTAAGTAGAAGGGGTTAACAATAACACCGTTCTGCGATCTCTTAACACGGTCAACCTCGTCAGCCTGCTTTTCAATGGTCATGTTCTTGTGAATAATGCCGATACCGCCCTCACGAGCAATTGCAATTGCCATTTTAGACTCGGTAACAGTATCCATTGCCGAGGTCATGATCGGCACATTCAGCTCAATACCGCGGCACAAGGTGGTCTTTAAGCTTACCATGTTGGGGGTAACATCAGATTCACCGGGAATGAGCAATACATCGTCGAAGGTCAAACCTTCTTTGCCAAATTTAATGTCTGCATTAGTTTCGAGCATGTTGGTCCTCCTCAAAAATATTTATTTCATCTATTTTACTATAAATTAATGCTTTAGTCAACACATAATAAACGCCGTGCAGGTCGAAAAATATCAACACCCGCACGGCAAATTTGTTTAAAACTGTGTAATTCTAAGCAAAGCTTCCTTGGGCTGATAGTTTTCATCAAACAGCAAAGCAGGATTTCTGAGTCCTTCTCTGTTCTTAAAGCTGTTAAGCCAAGAATGCTTATCCGAAACTCCCCACAAAGTTACGTTTTCAATAACGCCTTTATACTGGCGGAAGAGCGCAAACATTTTTTCATAAACATCGGCAGCCTTAGCCAATGTTTCATCCGAAACAGGTTTAGGGTCCTTATCTCCCCACTTTAAGCAGTTAACATCCATTTCGGTAACATGAATTTTAAGTCCAAGCTTAGCATAATTTTCATAGCAACGCTTGATCTGGTCAAATTCCTCATCGGTCATGTGTGCGCTGATGTGGCACTGGCAGCCGATAACGTCAACCAAACCTCTTTCTTTTAACGAGGATACAAGCTTTAAAATGCTCTGGTGCTTATGGGGTACCCATTCGTTGTAATCGTTGCACACCAAGGGAATACCCGGCAAATATTCTCTTGCCAAGCCGTAAAGTGTAAAAAGATAGTCCTCGCCAAATGCCTTTTTATAAACGGTTTCACGCAGGTAAAGACCGTTTTTATCGTCGCAGGCTTCGTTTACAGCGTCCCAGCACGAAACCTTGGGGAAATGCTTTGCAACAAACTTGTAATGCTCGACGGTGTTTGCCATAAGCTCATCGGGTGTGAGCTGTTCAAACATGCCCATTGGGTAAGAGCCGTGCCACGAAAGGCAGTGACCTCTTATCTTAATGCCGTTATCAATTGCAAAGTTATAAAGCTTATCGGCAGCGGCGGTATCAAGCACGGTATTGGGATGAACATATTCCTCTTTATCGGTAATTTCGGGCCACTTAATCTCCTCCCACTTCATACCGGGTCTGAAACGAGGGCGTTCATAGTTGTGCTTATGAAGTCCCATGTACTTCATTCGTTTTCTGCAGTAATCGAATTGAAGTGAGTCTTGATGGTTTCAGCCCCCTCCTCAAGCCAATGTGCAGCAACAGCAGCGCCAACGTCAAAATAATCCTTGTAAGCTTGCTTTAATGTTAACATAGTGTTCCTCCTGTCTGTATATATGTTTTTTGAACCGAAGTAAATGTGGATGCGCCGACGTCTGTAGGCTGCCGCCTGCAAAGGCGAGTAGCCGAAAGGTGGAGGCGCGGGTGCCACGCTCGGCACGAAACGCCGCTGCGCCCTCGGCGCCGTCCCACGCCTCGCACTTGCGCCCAAAGTAAGTGCGAATTAAAAACTTTTGTGCATATATAAGTTATCAGAGGGTGCTATATCCCTCCGTCAGCTTCGCTGATACCTCCCTTAAAATAAGGGAGGCTGTTATTAGCCGATAATTTCCTTTCCTCCCATGTAAGGTCTTAATGCCTCGGGGATTCTTACGGTTCCGTCGGCGTTAAGGTTGTTTTCCAAGAAAGCAATAAGCATTCTGGGAGGTGCAACAACGGTATTGTTTAAGGTGTGTGCCAAATATTTGCCGTTTTCACCGTTTACTCTTATCTTCAAGCGTCTTGCCTGTGCATCGCCAAGGTTCGAGCAGGAGCCAACCTCGAAGTATTTCTTCTGTCTGGGGCTCCAAGCCTCAACGTCAACCGATTTTACCTTTAAATCTGCTAAGTCGCCCGAGCAGCACTCTAAAGTTCTAACGGGAATATCGAGCGAACGGAACAAATCAACAGTGTTTTGCCATAATTTGTCAAACCAAGTCATACTGTCCTCGGGTTTGCAAACAACTATCATTTCCTGCTTTTCAAACTGGTGAATTCTGTAAACTCCGCGTTCTTCTAAGCCGTGTGCGCCCTTTTCTTTTCTGAAGCAAGGCGAATAGCTGGTTAAGGTGATGGGAAGCTGTGCTTCGGGCACTATCTGGTCGATAAATTTGCCTATCATCGAATGTTCCGAAGTGCCGATGAGGTAAAGGTCCTCGCCCTCGATCTTATACATCATGGCATCCATCTCGGCAAAGCTCATAACACCGGTAACAACATTGCTTCTTATCATATAAGGAGGAATGCAATAAGTAAATCCTCTGTCGATCATAAAATCACGGGCATAAGAGATAACTGCCGAGTGAAGTCTTGCAATGTCACCCATGAGGTAATAGAAACCGTTGCCTGCAACACGTCTTGCCGAGTCAAGGTCGATGCCGTTGAGTCTTTCCATAATATCGGTGTGATATGGGATGTCAAAATCGGGCACAAAAGGCTCGCCGTAACGCTGAACCTCAACATTTTCCGAGTCGTCCTTGCCAATCGGCACGCTTGGGTCGATAATGTTGGGAATTGTGTACATAATGGTCTTGATCTTTTCCTGAAGCTCGGCTTCAAGCTTTTCAAGTTCGGCAAGACGCTGTGCCTGCTCGGCAACAAGCTTTTTGGTTTCTTCTGCCTTGTCCTTTTCGCCCTTAGCCATAAAGCCGCCGATCATTTTAGAAAGACGGTTCCTGTCAGCTCTTAACTGATCAGCTTCGGTAATAGCGGCGCGGTTTTGCTTATCAAGCTCGATAACCTCGTCTACCAAGGCAAGCTTGCCTTCCTGAAACTTATTTTTGATGTTCTGTTTAACGAGTTCGGGGTTTTCCCTTACAAATTTAATGTCTAACATGGTTTTTACGTCCCTTTCATTCAAAGTGCGGGGGCGAAGCCCCGCCCATTGCCCCCGCAGGGGGCAATGGCGCTCGCGCGCCTGCGGCGCGCGGCGATTTATTTCAGCGGCAGCTGAAATAAATCGGGCTTCGCCCTCGCTCAACTGCTGCTTTTCCACAAAGTTTAGTTGTTGTTCAATCCTTCCAAAGCTCTTGCGATCGCCGCAAGGTCCTCTTGCGAGTAGAACTCAATTTCAAGCTTGCCCTTGCCGTTTTTGCCGTTCACGTTTACCTTTCTGCCCAAGGTTTCTGCCAATGATAGCTCAACCTCTTTAAAGTAAACCTCTTTTTTGGGGGGCTGCTTATCTTTTTTAGGCTTCGCCTGCGCTTTTGCAAGCTCTTCAAGGTTTCGCACAGTCAGCATGTCTCGCTTAACCTTAAGTGCGAGGTCTGCACGCAGCGCTCTGTCCTCAATTCCTGCCAAGACCTTTGCATGGCCTGCCGAAACGTCTCCGTCACGGACAAGCTTTAAGGTCACTTCGTCTAAATTCAAAATTCTAAGTGAGTTCGCCACCGCCGGGCGAGATCGCCCAACAATTTTTGCAACCTGCTCCTGCGTGTAGCCATAGGTCTGCATAAGCTCACGGTAACCCAGCGCCTCTTCAACGGGGTTTAAATTCTCTCGCTGTAGGTTTTCAACCAAAGCCAGCTCCATTGTCTGTCTGTCATCAAGCTCTTTTATGTAAACAGGTACCTCGCTTAAGCCTGCTATACGGCTTGCACGCCAGCGGCGCTCTCCTGCAACGATCTGATATCCGCCTGCTGCAATAGGCCTTACAAGCAACGGCTGCAAAACCCCGTGCTGTTTAATCGAATCTGCCAGCGCCGAAATTGCTTCATCGTCAAAATCGGTTCTGGGCTGTGCCTTGTTAGGAAATATCTCAGTTATTCTTAAGGTCTGCGGCTGTATCCCTTTGGTCTCATTCTCGGAAAAAAGAGCTTCCATGCCCATTCCAAGACCTTTTACTCTTGCCATATTTGCTCCTTTTTATATTAATTAAGTCCTTTTTCTCGATTTTTTACGGTTGCGCTCCAAAAATTCAACACAGAACTTTTCATACGCCTCTGCGCCTTTGGAACTTCTGTCGTAATACATTATCGGTTTTCCGTGGCTGGGCGCCTCAGAAAGTGCTACATTTCGAGGTATTACAGAGTTATAAACATCGTTCGGGAAGTATTTTTTAACCTCTGCCACGACCTGCGCTGTTAAATTGTAGCGTGCCATATACATTGTAAACAAAATCCCCTCGACATACATATTGGGGTTGTATCCGTCTTTAATTCTTTTAATCGTATCCATAAGCTGAACCAACCCCTCGAGCGAATAAAACTCGCACTGAATGGGTATCAGCACCGAATCGCAAGCGGTAAGCGCATTTAAGGTTATAAGGCTTAACGACGGCGGACAGTCTATTAAAATATAATCAAAATCGTCTTTAACCGTTAAAAGCTGCATTTTAAGGCGCATTAAGCGGTTATCAAGCCCTGCAAGCTCAATTTCGGCACCTGCAAGCTTTTGCGCCGAGGATATAAGCGAAACGCCCTTATAAGCTGTCGGTACAATGGCATCTGCTGTGCGGCATGCACCGATTATAACCTCGTAAACGGTATTAACGATAGCTCTTTTTCTCACTCCGAAGCCTGTGGTTGTGTTGCCCTGTGCGTCAATGTCTACTACAAGCACTTTTTTGCCCTTGCCGCCCAAAGCCGCCGCCAGGTTTACAACCGAGGTTGATTTTCCTACGCCGCCCTTTTGATTTGATACGGCGATTATCTTGCCCATTTTCCCCCTCCTTTATTATTTGCTGTTATCTCTTAGTATATCATAATTTGAGGGGTTTGCAACCGTTTTTTAAAGAAAAGTTTTCTTAACAGCTATTTTGTTGAATTGTCGGTACCGATGAACATCGTTGCAGTTTTCTATAGCAAGCCAAGCTTTAGCGAAGCTTGCTGTTTGTTCCACGTGAAACAAAAAAGAGCAGCTAAAAGGTGTCGGCGCTTCGCACCGACGATATCGCTCGGCACTCGTTGCGCTTCGCGCAACCACGCCTCGCTTGCGGCGCTGACAAACATTCGGCCGGCTATCTATTATGCGCCGTTTGTTCCACGTGAAACATCAGGGCAAACTGCCGAGCGCTCATTGCTCCTGCTTGTTCAGCGGTATTCTTATATGGTAATCCAGCCAGTCTTCCGATTGCTGCTTGTCAACATTCACGTCAACGCCTGCGATCTGCATGGTTTCTACAGCTTTGTTAACGGTGTTCATAAAAAGCCGCAGGTCTTTAAAAATCACCGAACCTTTGCGGATGTTACGTCTGTAACGCTCCTTTTCAATCATCGAATCTATCAAACGTTCGGTTTTTTCAACATTAAGCTTTTGCCGCACCGCCTGATTTATCGCGTCGATCCTTTGTTCACCGCTTTCAAGCCTCAAAAAGGCTCGTGCGTGGCGCTCGGTCAAGCCGCCCTCGGTAATAAGCCGTCTTTCGTCGAGGGATAGCTTTAACAGCCTTAACTTATTTGCCAAGGTCGATTGTGCATAACCCAGCCTGAATGCTGCATCTTCCTGCGTCATGCCATAAAGCTCAATAAGCTTGGCAATTGCATTTGCCTCCTCAAAAAAGCCAAGGTCTTGCCGCTGTATATTTTCCACGAGGGACAACAGCGCCGAATTTCTGTCTGTTACCTCGTTAACAATGCAGGGCACAGCTTCAAGCCCTGCAAGAAGTGCCGCACGCAAGCGTCTTTCACCGGCAATAAGCTCATAACCCACGCCAATTTTTCTTACGGTCAATGGTTGCAAAATGCCGTCCGATTTTATGCTTGCCGCCAAAGCCAGCAGTTCGTTGCGGTCGAATTCTTTTCTTGGCTGATAAGGGTTTGGTGCGATCATTTCAATGGGTATATCAAGCACTTTGCCGACAATTTTCTCTTTTTTTGCAGTAAACACAGGTGACATTTTCGTTATTCCTTTCTAAACTTCCTTTATTTTCCTTAATGTTACCATGTATTTACATATATTTCCACACAAATATACCGCCACGCTTCACCCTCTTGCACTAAAAACAAAAAAATGCCGCACTTTTTCGGCGGCATCTTTCAAAATATTCTGTTGGGAAAAGAGGTTTTTTGCAGGAAATTTTTAAAGGGGCTTTTTGTTCATTTTCCCCTTTGGTCTGGGGTATGCTTTGGGCGTGGGCGCAATTTTTCTTATTATAACCAACGTGCGCTTGTCGCCTGTCGGCAAAGTATATTCAATAACCTGTTCGGTCTTTCCTCCCAGAGTTTTAATTGCGGTGTAAGAGGCTTTGATCTCCTCTTTGCAGTCGGCGCCCTTTAATGCTGCAAATGCTCCGCCCACCTTAACAAACGGCAGGCAATATTCAGCCAACACCGAAAGCTTTGCAACTGCCCTTGCGGTTGCAATATCGAATCGTTCACGCTTTTCGCCCTTGCCCGAATCCTCGGCGCGCTCGTGTGTGCAATCGGCTGAAATGCCGATAGCGCCGCAAACCTCGCTTAAAAAGCTAACACGCTTATTAAGGCTGTCCATAAGCGTTAAATCAATATCATCACGCATTATTTTCATGGGTATTCCCGGAAAGCCTGCGCCGGTTCCAACATCAATTACCCTTGCATTTTGCGGAAGGGAAAACATGGTCAACGGCAGAACGCTGTCTAAAAAATGCTTTGTGGCAATCCCCTCGGGGTCGGTTATCGCGGTGAGGTTTATTTTTTCGTTCCATTCAACCAGCATATCGGCATATTTTAAAAGCTTTACATACTGCTCCTCGCTTAGATCGAGCGAAGCGTCCTTAAAAAGGCGTGCCAATTCCTCAAACGAAATTAAATTCACTTTTCGTCACCGCCTTTTCTCTTTTCCTGCTCGAGCCAAATTAACAGCACCGAAACATCGGCAGGGTTAACACCCGAAATTCGTGATGCCTGACCAATACTTAAAGGTCTTATTTTATTAAGCTTTTCCTGTGCTTCCAATCTCAAGCCTCTAATGGTTTTATAATCAACATCTTCGGGCAAAGCTTTTGCCTCTAACTTTCGCATGGCTTCAACCTGTTCAAGCTGAATGTTAATGTAACCCTCATATTTAATTCTAAGCTCTACCTGCTCTTTTACCTCGTCGCTAAGGTCGGGGCGCATGGGGTCAACCACCTT
Source organism: Oscillospiraceae bacterium (assembly GCA_017472735.1). Taxonomy (GTDB): domain Bacteria; phylum Bacillota; class Clostridia; order Oscillospirales; family Ruminococcaceae; genus Faeciplasma. The sequence goes on from JAFUOD010000006.1 coordinate 92,733, forward strand.
TAACCCCTCATAAGTTACCTGAGGGCGCTTTAAAAGCTTTGCCAGCGTCGAGCCGTTTGTTATCGGCTCTGTTCCACATGAAACAAGGTAGTCTGAAAGCTCTTTAGAGGGGCCGATGTTGAAGTGTTCAAGGCGCTCTACCTCTGCCTCGATTAAAGAAAGCTTCTCTAAAAGCCGGTCGTAACGCTCTTTTGTTATAAGCCCAAGCTCGTAACCGTAAGGGGTAAGGCGTTCGTCGGCATTATCCTCACGCAAAAGAAGCCTGTATTCGCTTCGCGAGGTCATCATTCTGTAGGGGTCCATAACCCCCTTGGTAACAAGGTCGTCAATAAGTGTGCCTATATAAGAGGATGCTCTGTCTAAAACAAAGGGCTTTTTGCCCAAAATCTTATTTGCAGCATTTATGCCTGCAATAAGTCCCTGTGCTGCGGCTTCTTCATATCCCGAGGTGCCGTTGAACTGACCGGCGCCGTAAAGACCGGAAATCTTTTTAAATTCTAAAGTAGGCAAAAGCTCGGTCGAATTACAGCAGTCATATTCGATAGCATAAGCGTTGCGCATTATTTCGACATTCTCAAGCCCTTCAATAGTCCTTAAAAATTCAAGCTGAACTTCCTCGGGCAGGCTTGAGGACATGCCCTGCAGGTAAAACTCGTCTGTGTCAACACCCATCGGCTCGATAAACAGCTGGTGACGGGGCTTATCGGAAAATCTTACTATCTTATCCTCGATAGACGGGCAGTAACGGGGGCCGATGCCCTCGATTCTTCCCGAATAAAGCGGCGAACGATGTAAATTATCTAAAATAACCTTGTGGGTGCGCTCGTTGGTATAGCTGATATAGCATGAAACGGTGTTTTTAAGCTCGCTCCTTGTCTCGAACGAGAAGGGCACTATCTTTTCATCGCCGTCCTGTCTTTCAAGCTTCGAAAAATCAATGCTTCTTCGGTGAACACGGGCAGGTGTACCTGTTTTAAAACGGCGCATTGTAATGCCAAGCTCTAAAAGGCAATCGGTGAGGCCTTTTGCAGGTAAGGTAGCATCGGGTCCCGACTCGTAAGAAACCTCGCCCACATGAATAACGCCGCCAAGGTAAGTGCCTGTGCAAATGATTACCGCCTTGGCTTTATATTTTGTACCAAGCTTTGTTGTAACCGAGGCTACGGCACCGTTATCGTCAAGCTCAATGCTTACAATTTCGGCTTGCTTGATTTCGAGGTTCGGTTGCGCCTCACACACTTTTTTCATGTATGTATGATATTTAACTCTGTCAGACTGAACACGCAGGCTATGCACAGCAGGACCCTTGCCCAAGTTTAAAATTCGGCTTTGCAAAAATGTAGCGTCTGCCGCCTTGCCCATCTCGCCGCCCAAAGCGTCGATCTCGCGAACAAGATGACCCTTTGCAGTTCCGCCGATAGAGGGGTTGCAGGGCATGTTTGCAATGGCATCGAGCGTTATGGTAAACAGTGCGACCTTAAGCCCAAGTCTTGCTCCGCAAAGTGCGGCTTCAACTCCGGCATGGCCTGCACCTATAACAACATAGTCATATTCGCCGATATAGTGCATTAAATCAGTCCTTTCTGCTATACTTAGAGTATTATATACATTGATTATTTCTATTTGTATTTAAAAGTGAGGTGTTATGTCCCTCTCCCGCCTTCGGCGGCGCCTCCCTTTCGCAAGGGAGGCTTAAAGGTGTCGGCGCAAATGCGCCGACATTATTTGTTCGGCACTCGTTTCGCTTCGCGAAACCACGCCTCACGCAAGGGCGAAGCCCCGTGCGCTGCAAAGCAGCGCACGGCCCAAGGCCTGCGGCCTTGGGGCAGCCCGCCGCCGCAGGCGGCGGGCAGGCTTCGCCTGCGCAGTTTGTTTAATTACCCGACAAAATGCTGTAAAGCGCACAAGCTTTACTATTTGCCAACGCAAAAGCGGCTGAACACATCGTCAACAACTGCTTCAGTTGCCTTTTCGCCCGTTAATTCCAAAAGGGCATTTGCCGCTTCATCAATGTCAATGGTAACAGCGTCAAGCGTTAAGCCTGCCAAAAGTGCATTGTGTGCAAACTTAACATGCTTTAAGGCACGCTCGCAGCAAAGCTTTTGGCGCTCGTTTGCAAACACCGCAGGCGATGAATCATAACCCGAAAGCTTAAACAGATCAAACACCATTCGGCGCAGATTTTCAAGCCCGTCACGCTCTTTTGCCGATACATACAGTATATTACCATCCAAAATATACTCTTTGTTTATTTTTAAAGGCAGATCTGACTTGTTTACAAGCACAATATGCCGCCTGTTTTCAATTGATTTTAAAAGCTCACGGTCATCATCGTCAAGCTCGCGTGAACCGTCGAGCACGCACAAAATCAGCTCAGCCGAATCTATTTTCTTTTTAGCGAGGTCAACACCGATCGACTCGACCTCGTCTTGTGATTCGTGAATTCCTGCGGTATCGCTAAGGCGCAAAATAACATCGCCTAAGCGTACAGATTCCTCAACAATATCTCTTGTCGTTCCTGCTACCGAGGTTACAATACTGCGCTCATACCCAAGCAAAGCGTTCATAAGCGTCGACTTACCAACGTTGGGCTTGCCCACGATTGCTGTATCAATTCCCTCTCTGAAAATTCTGCCGCTGTCATAATCGGCAAGAATTTTTTTAAGCGAGGTCTCGCAGCCCTCAAGAGTAACCAAAAGCGATTCATCATCGGTCTCGGGTATATCCTCATCGGGGTAATCGGTCCACGCTGCAAGCGAGCCCAAGATATTAACCAGCCTGTCACAAACCCGACGCACAGATTTGTAAAGCTCACCCTCGTGCATAAGGTGTGCGCTTTTTAAAGTGCTCTCGCCCTGTGCCGAGATAATATCGGCGACACCCTCAGCCTCGGTCAACGAAAGCTTGCCGTTTAAGAAAGCCCGCTTTGTAAATTCACCTGCGGCGGCAGGCTCGGCACCGTGGTCGATGCAGGCACGCAAAACCCTCTTTGAAACATAAAGACCGCCGTGGCAGGATATCTCAACCGTATCCTCGCCTGTATAGCTTTTGGGCGCAATAAACACCGTAAGCAGAACGTCATCCAGCACGTTGCCGTTAACAACAATTTTGCCGTATTTGCAGGTGTGGCCCTGCATATCCTTAACGCGCTTGCCGTCGAACGAGACAAAAATCTCGTCGGCAATTGCAATTGCCTTATCGCCGCTTAGGCGGATAAGAGATATTCCTCCAACTGCCTGCGCTGTGGATATCGCGCAAATGGTGCTCATTTTAACACTTCCTTTCAAACCTCAGCACTGTTCGTCGAGGGCGAAGCCCGCCCGCCTGCGGCGGGCTTACCCCAAAGCGCCGCAGGCGCTTTGGGGTGCGTGCTCCAAAGGAGCACGCAGGGCTTCGCCCGACTTTCGCACAACCCTTCCCCAAAAACAACTATAAGCGGCTCCCCATTCGGAAAGCCGCCCAAGCATTAAAATTCAATCTTTGAGTAAAGACCCGAGCCAATTTCATCCTCAGGCTTCGGCTTCTTATAATCCTTCTCAAACGAGGAGGAGATGTCAAGGCTTCTTGCCTTAAATTCTTCACGAGGCTTTCTGGGGCCTCTGCCACGTCCGCCCTTGCGGTCGTTTCTGTCTCCGCGATAGCTTCTCTTTTCAGTCGAGGAAATAAGTACCTTTCTGTAAGGCTCTTCACCGGTCGAACGCGATGTTGCGCCCTCGATCTCGCTTACCGCTGCGTGAATAATTCTTCTTTCATAAGGGTTCATGGGCTCGAGTGCAACGGTTCTGCCGGTCTTCTTTGCCTTTGCAACCATCTTCTTTGCAAGCTCTTCAAGCTGAACCTTTCTCTTTGCTCTGAATCCGCAGCAATCGGTAGAAATTCTGTAATAATCCTTGCTTGTCTTGTTGCATGCCAAAGATGCCAAATACTGAATAGCGTCGATAACCTCGCCGCGTCTGCCAATAATTCCGTCAGCGCCCTCGCCCGAAATATCAAGCAACGAGCCGCCTTCAATATCCGAAATTTCAATTTCGGGCTTTTCAAAGCCCATGGCAACCATTACGTCCTTAATGTACTGTGCTGCAACCTCGGGTTTGGTAAGCTCAAATTCTGCTTCAACCCTTGCTTCGCCCTTTAATCCGCCGAAAAGTGTTTTCTTGGGCTCTTCTAAAACGGCAAATGTAATTCTCGACTCGTCGACGTTAAAAGTGCTAACAGCCAAAGCTTTAGCTTCGTCAACAGTCTTTGCGGTAAAAATCTGCTTCACTGTTTTCTCTCCTTACTATATTTAACAGGGTAAATTTTTGGACTCCACGGGGGTTTTGAAAACTTTTTTCTTTCAACTTGTACGTTTTGGTACAAGCCGACCTCGTTTTTTACGTATATATGGAGGGCAAAAATTTAATCACGCTGTTTGTTATCAGTCTTCTTTATAATCGTCGCCATATTCTTCGGCAATGCGTCGTCTTGCGGCTTTTATTTTTTCAATATCTTCTGCCGAGTAGTCATCACCGAATTCATCTTCTATCTTGGCTCTTGCCTCGTTAATTCTTAAACGCTCAAGTTCTTTTCTTTCAGCTCTCGAAAGCTTGGCTTCGTCGTCCAGCTCGGTCAAAGCGTTCTTTTCAGGTGCCTTGCCGCCGTTCATTTCGGCAAGCTGAGCTTTCTGCTGTTCAAGCATTTGCTGATAAAGCGAGGGGCGTTTGTTCTTAGCGTTCTTCTTTTCCTTTTCAAGAATCTTTTCGGTTCTTGCGGGAGTGAAGTAAAGGTTAAGACCAACAATTTGAACAAGCTGCAATACGCTCGAGAAGATCCAATAAATACCCAAACCTGCAGGGAAGCTGAAAGCAATCCAGAACGAGAACAAGGGCATTATATAAAGCATGGCGTTCATGCCGGAATTTGTCGAAGCTGTGCCGTTCTTCTTATTATAATACTGAGAAACGACAGTAACAGCAAGCTGTGAAATTAATGAAAGAATGGGGATGAGAACTAATACAGAACTCCAACTGGGGTATGCACCCAAATAAACACCCAAGAAGGTGTAGTCGAACTCTTCGCAGAACGAAGCCACCTCAGTGTCAAACAATGCAGGGTAATCTCTTGCAACGCTTAAAACCAAAAGCTCGGTTCTTGCAGATTTGCCGCCTGAAACAAGCTTATCCGAAACCTTTGTTGTATCGGTAAAGTATTCATCCAAGCCGGGGTTTGCAATAAGGTTTTCGGCAATAGCCGCAACTCTGTCTTCGCCAAGCTTTGCCACGTCTTCATAAGACATAAGCTTTTCTTTAACGTCAACCTCGGCGCCCAAAAGCTCGCTTACGGTAATACCGTCTCCGCCAAAGGCTTCATCTGTATCCTTTTTAAGTGCATAGCTTGCGGTGTAATAATCGCTTACAATGGTGGTTGCCGATTCGATCTTATCAGCTTCTATGCCCGAAATGTGGGTCAAAGGGGCGTAAACAACGTCGATAACAGCAAAAAGCAAAACAAAAGTAACAAGCATAGGCAGACAGGAGCCCATCGGATTTACGTTTTCCTGATTATAAAGCTCCATTGTTGCTTCGTTAAGCTTTTCTTTGTTATTGGCATATCTTTTTTTGATCTGCTCAAGCTTAGGATTAAGCCTTTGCATTTTTGCCATGCTTTTCTGTTGTTTAACAGATGACGGCAGCATTATAAGCTTAATTAAAAGTGTAAAAACAAAAAGCGCAATACCATAGTTTTTAAGAACTATGTAACAAAGCCATAACAGCTTACCAAATGGCCAGGCGATAATATTCATTAAATATCCTCCGTATTTTGAACTTCTTTTTCAGAAGTGCTTTTGTCAATATTCGTAAAGTTTAAATTTCTCTTTTGTTCCCCTTTTAAGGTGTAAAGGTGAAATTTTTCGGGAACATAGTCAACTCCGCCCATGCTCCACGGGTTGCATCTCAATACCCTCCACACAGCGAGGATACTGCCTTTTATCGCACCGTGCTTTTTTAAAGCCTCAAGCGCATAGGTCGAGCATGTCGGATAATACTTGCAGCAAGGCGGTTTTAATGGAGAAATAATTTTGCGGTAAAACTTGACCGCCAGTTCTAATATCTTTTTCACTTTGCCTTGTTCATTTCTTTTGCGAGCCTGTTGAAATAACCAAAAAGCTCATTTGTTTTTTTGTACTTAATTCCCTCACGAGCCACTAAAACGATATCATAACCTATCGGATAATTCATTTCATTCAACCGATACGCCTCGCGGAGAATTCTTTTTGCTCTGTTTCTGGTAACGGCGTTGCCAAGCTTTTTGCCGGCGGTAATTCCCAATCGATTTACAGGCAGTTTGTTTTGCATATAGTAAGCCACAACACTTGAATCGGCAACAAATCTGCCTTTTTTATAAAGCCTTGAAAAAACCTTCGAGTCTTTAAGTGATACGGTATAAAGCATTTAAACCACCTGTATTTTCGATTTAGAAAAAAGCGTTACTAAAAAGAAAGACCACAATTGAATGTGGTCATAGACCTCGCTTCGGGTCTTAAGAAATTAGTAAGTGAGCTTAGCTCTGCCCTTAGCGCGTCTGCGAGCTAAAACCTTACGACCGTTCTTGGTTGCCATTCTCTTAAAGAAACCGTGCTCTTTTTTTCTGTGGATCTTCTTGGGCTGATATGTTCTTTTAATCTGAGCCATTTTCGCTTGCCTCCTTGTCCATATTTTTTATGGGCATGCCCATTAGATTCGGGCAATTACGTTAAGACTTGAAGAAAACTTCAGTCGGATACCCTTGCAATTTAGCATTATACAATAGTTTTAAGCCAATTGTCAATAGATTAATTGAAATTTAACCCTTTAAGCTCTTTTATTTTAATGTTTATTTCCAAAAATCGTTGAAATAGACAAAATAGAGTATACTATTTATAATATATTTTTCTTGAAAATTGAGCAGAAATGTAGTATACTTAATTACATAAATGTAATGATGGGAAACTGTCTGCCTATAAAGCCGTGAGGAGAATTTTTACGGCAAATTACATCACTTTTATGAAAGGATTTTAGAAAAACATGGATTCATTCTTTGAACTATACGAAAATGTCAGACGTGTTATGCAGGCTGACCCAAAGGTCAGCGAAATCGGTTATCAGCGCTGGGTCTCACGCGTTGAGCCTTTAAAATTTGAAAATCACACAGCTTATTTAATTGCCGAAAACGACTTTGTAAAAACTACTGTCGAAGATTATTATAAAGACGTATTTTTAAAAGCATTTGAAGAAGTTATGGGCTTTGCCGTTAATGTTGTATTCATTCTTAAAGAGGATGAAAAGGGTGACGGTTTCCACGAAATTGAACGCAGAATGGCTGATCTTATGGCAAGCCACCGCAAATCGGATTATGATTTGACCTTTGAAAACTTTATCAAGGGCAAATCGAATGAACTTGCTTATGCTTACTGTATTGCGGTTTCGGGCAAGAATAATCTTAGCAATCAGCTTAACAAGGCAGTTTTTAACCCCTTGTTTATTTACGGCGACTCGGGCCTTGGCAAAACTCACCTTTTGCGCGCTATCGAGCACGAGGTCAAAAAGAATCATCCTACCTTAAACATTATTTACACCACGGGTGAAAGCTTTACTAACGAGCTTGTCCGTGCGGTTACCGAAAAGGACACTATCTCCTTCCACGAAAAATACCGCAAGGCAGATTTTCTGTTAGTCGATGATATTCAATTTATTGCCGGCAAGGAAATGACACAGGAAGAATTTTTCCACACCTTTAACGCTCTTTATGAACGCGGCAAGCAGATAGTTCTTACCTCGGATATTTCACCTAACAGAATTAAAAAGTTAGAGGAAAGAATTAAAACACGCTTTTCGTTGGGTGTTCAGGCCGATGTTCAGCCGCCGGACTTTGAAACCAGAATGGCTATCGTTCAGCGCAAGGCCGAGCTTTTAGACCTAACCTTACCCGAAGGTGTTGCAAGAATAATTGCCGAAAAAATCAAAAACAACATTCGCCAGTTAGAGGGTGCTGTTAACAAAATTAAGGGACTTACAATGTTCTCTAACGAATCCCCCTCGATCTCGATGGCACAAAGAGTTATTAAAGAAACACTTATTGATTCTCAGCCTGCCGAAATTACCGTTGACAGAATTTTAACCGATGTCGGTGCAGCCTTTGGCGTAACTGCCGACGATATGCGATCGGCAAACCGCAATGCACAGATCTCTTTGGGCAGAAAGGTTGCCGTTTACATAATCCGTGAGGTCAAGGGTATGTCGTTTACCGCTATCGGCGATGAATTCCACAGAAATCATTCGACAATGACTATTTCATATGCCGATGTTAAAGAGCTTATGACCACCAATCACGACCTTAAGGAAACCATTGAAGATCTGATTAAGAATTTAAAGACAGTTTAAGGAATTTAACAGCTTTTTAACACACTTTAGCAAACAAAAATCATTTATTTATAAGGGTTTGTCCGGTGTTCGTCTTTATGTAAAAAATCAATTCAACAGTAGTTTGTTGATAAAACCGAGTTATTAAAAGAGTTTTCGACATTTAACCAACAGTTTTTAAAGCATTTAACACCGAAAAAATCTTTTAACAGCTTTCAAAATTTTTTAAATTTTACTGTTGAGAGGCAAAATCCCATTAATAAACGATATAAACCGCTTTTCAACATTTCAACAGCCTCTAATACTATAACTGAATAATTATATATTCTTTCTTTATTTTCACAGAAAAAACCGAAAAAACTTATTTATGATCAAGGAGAATTCAACATGAAACTTATTTGCAACAAGCAAAGTCTTTACGAAGCTTTAATCAACGTTTCAAAGGCAGTGGCTGACAAGTCTACAATACCTGCGCTTGAAGGCATTAAGCTAAGCCTTGAAGATTCTACGCTTTGGCTTACGGGTTACGACCTTGAAATAGGCATTATGACCTCGTTGCCTGTTATATCTAATGACAGCGGCGAACTTATAATTAATTCCCGTCTTTTCTCTGAAATCATTAAAAAGATGCCTACAGACGAAATTGAAATTGACATTGCCGAGAATTTAGCTGTAACCATTATCGGCGGCGTGACTGAGTATACAATAAGCGCTGTTTCTGCTATAGAATATCCTGTAATTCCCGAATTTGTTGATGAAAACACAGTTACTGTTTCGCAGTCTGTTTTAAAAAGCATGATAAATCAAACTATCTTTGCTGTTTCGCAAAACGACACAAAGCCTATTTTAAAGGGCGAGCTTTGCGAAATTATTGATAACAACTTTAACATGGTAGCTATTGACGGCTTTAGGCTTGCAGTAAGAACAGAAGCTATTAAAAACGATAAAAACTTTAAGTTTGTTGTTCCCTCAAAAACTTTAAACGAGGTCTCAAAGCTTTTAAAAGATGACGACGAGCTTATGTGCGACTTAAGAGTTTCTAAAAAGCACATTGTTTTCGACTTTAACGGTTATACGGTTTTCACTCGTTTACTCGAGGGTGAATTCCATAACTACCGCGGTTCAATTCCTAATAACAGCGTTACAGAGGTTATTATTGAAAAGCGTGAGCTTATTAACTGCTTAGAGCGTGCTTCACTTCTTATAAACGAAAGAATTAAAAGCCCTGTAAGATGTATTTTCGACGGCGGAGCTTTAAAGATAAGCTGTCAGACCTCTATTGGTAAGATTTTTGATGAAATTTCTGCCGACATCTCAGGCCCAAAGATTGAAATAGGCTTTAACTGCAAATATCTTTTAGACCCTCTTAAAGCTATAAGCGACGATAAAATAAAGCTTTTAATGAACGGCGGAAACCTGCCGATGAAGATAGTTCCTATTAATAACAACGAGTATACTTATCTTGTTTTGCCTGTAAGACTTAAAGCTGAATGATTTTCAACACATTTTATAAAAATTGTTGAAAGATTGGAATGTTTATGAATAAAGAAGAAATTAAAATAAGAGACGAATTTATCAAGCTTGATTCGCTTTTAAAATTTGCAGGTGTTGCCGAAACAGGCGGTATTGCAAAAGAAATTGTGACAATGCGCAAGGTTAAGGTTAACGGCGAGGTTTGCTTGATGAGAGGTAAAAAGATCCGTTCGGGCGATGTTGTAACCATTGATGAAATAGACCTTGAATTGACAGTTAAATGATTATTAAAAAAATTAGTGTTGATGGTTTTAAAAACTTATCAGGCGTTGATATTTCACCCGAAGAAAAGGTAAACATTATTTGCGGCGAGAATGCACAGGGCAAAACAAATCTTATAGAGGCTGTTTGGCTTATGTCGGGTGCAAAAAGCTTTAGAACGACAAGACAAACCGACCTTATTGGCTTTGAGCGTGACATTGCAAAAATCGACCTTTGTTTTGAAGATAAAGAGCGTGAACAAAATATTTCAGTCACTTTACAAAAATCGACAAAGGAAAAGAAAATTCTTTTAAACGGTGTTAAGCAGCGCTCGTTAAGCAATTTGTTCGGCGTGTTAAAATGTGTTGTTTTTACGCCCGAGGATTTAGAGCTTTCAAAAGGCTCGCCCGATGTAAGGCGCTCGTTTATAGACCTTTGCATTTCACAGATAAAGCCTCAGTATGCAAAAACGGTTTCAAAATATGAAAACGTGCTTATGCAAAGAAACACCTTGTTAAAAAACATTGCAATAGGCATTTCTCGGCAAGAGGAGCTTGATGTTTGGGATGTTCAGCTTGCAAGACTTGGGGCTTATATATCGGTGCTGAGATATAATTATACAAAAAAGCTTGGCATTTTTGCCGGCTCGCTTTATGACGAGATATCAAAACAGCGTGAAAAAATGACGCTTTATTATGCCTCAACCGTGTTTGAGGATTTGGAAAACCAAACCGATTATAACGGTGTTATGACTGATGTTTTTTTGAGTGAGCTTGAAAGAGCACGGGTCGAGGATATAAGGCTTGGGTTTACAACCGTGGGTGTTCACCGAGACGATATTTTAATTAATATTGACGGTATTTCTGCCCGTGAATACGGCTCGCAGGGGCAAAACCGTTCGGCGGCACTGTGCTTAAAGCTGGGTCAGGCTTACATTTTGTTTGAAGAAACGAATGATATGCCCGTAATTCTTTTAGACGACGTTTTATCCGAGCTTGATAAATCGAGAAAAGACTTTGTTTTATCGCAGATAAGCCGAATGCAGATTTTTATAACCTGCTGCGAACCGATAGATAAAATATCGGGCGGAAGATTTTTGGTTGAATCGGGCAAAGTTAAAAAAGTGAGGTAGCTATGTTTTTGCATTTGGGCAACGACCACATGGTTGAAATTAAAAACATTGTTGCGATTTTTGATATTGAAAACGCCTCGACCTCGAAGATAACAAAAGAATTTTTAGCGCTTGCCGGCAAGTCAAAAAGGGTTATAAGCTGTTCGTATGAACTGCCTAAAAGCTTTGTTGTAACCTTGGATAAAGACTTTACCGAGCTGGTTTATATAAGCGCAATTTCGGCTGCAACCCTCAAAAAGCGGCTAAAAAACATTACTGACGGTAAATTTTAATTACTATATAACATTATGTATTTAAAAAATACACAATTGGAGGAAAATATTTTGGCTAACTTTGATGAAATCAACATTTCGGCAACGGCTGTTGATAAAGACAACAATTATGACGCAAGTGAGATTCAGGTGCTTGAAGGGTTAGAGGCTGTAAGAAAGCGCCCCGGTATGTATATCGGCTCGACAGGACCTAAGGGACTTCATCACTTGGTTTATGAAATTGTAACCAACTCGATAGACGAGGCGCTGGCAGGTTATTGCACCAGAATCGACGTTGAGCTTTTAAAAGGCGATATTGTTAGAGTTACAGACAACGGCCGAGGAATCCCCACAGGTATTCACCCCAAGGAGGGTATATCTGCTGCAACAGTTGTTTATACCATTTTGCACGCAGGCGGCAAGTTCGGCGGCGGCGGTTATAAGGTTGCGGGCGGTCTGCACGGTGTTGGTGCATCGGTCGTTAATGCACTTTCGGAATGGCTTGAGCTTACTGTTCATGACGGTACAAACATTCATTTCCAGCATTTTGACAGAGGTCATTATGATGAGCAGATGAAGATCGTGGGAGAGACCGACAAGACAGGTACGGTTGTTACCTTTAAAGCTGACCCCATGATTTTTGAGCAGTCAACAGAATATGACTATGATACCCTTTTAAAGATGTTAAGAGAGCAGGCATTTTTGAATGCAGGCGTAAGAATCGTTTTTACCGACAGACGAGGCGACGAGGATGTTGAAGTTGACCTTTGTTACGAGGGCGGTATAAGAGAGTTCGTTAAATACGAAAAGGAAATAAGAGGTCACGAGGAGCTCTTCCCGGAAGTTATTTATGTTGCCGGAACAAAGGACGATTACACCTGCGAAATCGCTTTCCAATATAACGATTCGTATAACGATCTGGTTTTGTCGTTTGCAAATAACGTTAGAACGCCCGACGGAGGCACCCACGAAACAGGCTTTAAAAAGTCTCTTTGCAAGGTTATTAACGACTATGGCAAAAAGTTTAATTTGTTAAAGGACGGCACCCGTCTTTCGGAGGACGATGTGCGCGAGGGTATTATTGCTGTCGTATCGGTTAAGCTTACAAACTGCGAGTTCGAGGGTCAGACAAAAGGAAGACTCGGCAACCCCGAGGTCAGACCCTTTGTTGAGGCTTTGGTTTTAGAAAAGCTGATGAACTATTTAGAGGAAAACCCCACAGTTGCCAGAACCGTTTTTGATAAATCCATTCAGGCACAAAAGGCCCGTGAGGCTGCAAAGCGCGCAAGAGATTTATCGAGAAGAAAGACAGCGCTTGAATCGGCATCACTGCCCGGCAAGCTTGCCGACTGTTCGGAGCGTGACCCCGAGCACACCGAAATCTTTATTGTCGAGGGTGACTCGGCAGGCGGCTCTGCTAAAGAGGGCAGAGACAGACGTTATCAGGCAATTCTTCCTTTGTGGGGCAAAATGCTTAACGTTGAAAAGGCAAGAATTGACAAGGTTTACGGCAACGATAAGCTGACCCCTGTTGTTACAGCGCTCGGAACCTCGATAGGTGAGGATTTTGACATTTCAAGACTGAGATATAACAAGGTTATAATCATGGCGGATGCCGACGTTGACGGCTGCCATATCAGAACACTGCTTTTAACCTTCTTCTTCCGCTTCATGCGCCCGCTTATTGACGAAGGTCACATTTATATTGCACAGCCGCCCTTGTTTAAGGTTCAAAAGGGCAAGCAGGTAAGATATGCTTATTCGGACGAAGAACGTGATGTTTACATCCGCGAGCTTTACGGTGACAACACCGGGAAGTCGGATGTTCAGCGCTATAAGGGTTTGGGTGAAATGGACCCCGACCAGCTTTGGGAGACCACAATGAACCCCGAAACAAGAACGATAGTTAAAATTACGCTTGAGGATGCTGTTAAGGCTGATGAGACCTTTACCATTTTGATGGGAGACAAGGTTAACCCAAGACGTGAGTTTATTGAAAAGAACGCTCAGTTTGCAACAAACCTCGACTTCTAATAGGGCCGTTTGGCTTGGTGCAGCCGAGAGGCGATGTGCGGCTTGTTTACAAAACGAAACGCAAAGCTTTATATCCCTCAGTCGGCTCCGCCGACAGCTCCCTTTATTAAAGGGAGCCTGACAGCCTCACTTATTTATAGTAAATTTTGCTGATTTTGGAGGTTTAACATGGAATCTAAACTTAATTTAGAATATAAAATTACAAAAGAAGACTGGCTTTCCGGCTATGACCTTTATTTTAATTTATTCACAAAGAAAACGACTTATATAAAAGCTGCAATTTTTGTTGTTCCTCTTATTTTGTTTATTGAACAGGTTATAAGAGACCCAAAGTTTACCGTGGGCTGGGTGTGCATTGCCGCCTGCGTAATGATGATTGTAAGCGCGTTTATATCTAACAAGTTAGAGCGCAAGAACATTGCAAATGCCCTTGACGCGATTAAGGACGACATTTATATATTGAATCTTTTTGACGACCGCCTGACGGTTAAAACAATTGTTAACGAATCGCCCGAGAATTTGGAATATGACGAGAACGGTGAGCTTAAGCCTTTGCCCGAAATTCCCGAAAGTGTTTGTGAATTCTCGGAAAAGACCTTAAAGGTTTATGAAACCGAAAAGATAATCGGTTTGTTTTCACGCAGGGGCAGCTTCTTTATTCCAAAGGCAGGGCTTGATGAAAACGAGTTAAACGTTGTTACCTCGACTTTAAAAGAAGCGGTCGGAAGCAAGTATTTTGAAAAATAAAACGAATTTTGAAAGAGTGTGATTTTTTGTTCCCCATGGATAATAAGGTTAAGCTGACAGAGCTTAACGACGAAATGCGTTCAAGCTTTTTGCAATATTCAATGTCGGTTATAATTCAGCGTGCGCTGCCCGATGTCAGAGACGGCTTAAAGCCTGTTCACAGAAGAATTTTATACACCATGCACGAGGCCGGTCTGACGCCCGATAAAAAGTACTTAAAGTGTGCAACCACGGTTGGTGACTGTTTGGGTAAATTCCACCCTCACGGCGACGCCTCGGTTTATGACGCATTGGTGCGCTTGGCGCAAAGCTTTTCGCTAAGATATCCGCTTGTTGACGGTCACGGCAACTTCGGCTCGGTCGACGGCGACCCGCCGGCAGCTTACCGTTATACCGAAGCAAAGATGGCTAAGATGGCTGTTAACATGCTTACCGATATTGATAAAGACACCGTTGATTTTATGCCCAACTTTGATGACAGACTTAAAGAGCCTGTTGTTTTACCTTCACGCTTCCCTAACCTTTTGGTTAACGGCTCGGTGGGTATTGCGGTTGGTATGGCAACAAATGTGCCTCCTCATAATTTGGGTGAGGTTATTGACGGCATTAAGGTTTTAGCAAACAACCCCGACTGCACCCTTGACGACTTAATGGAATGTATAAAGGGCCCCGATTTCCCAACGGGCGGCATTATAATGGGCAGGTCGGCTATCCGTGCAGCATATGCCACGGGCAGAGCTAAAATTACACTTCGCTCGAAAACAAATATTGAAGAAATCAAGGGCAGAAACTGCATAATCGTAACCGAAATTCCTTACATGGTCAACAAAGCAAGGCTTGTTGAGTCGATCGCACAGCTTGTTAAGGACAAGAGAGTTGAGGGTATTTACGATTTGCGTGATGAATCCTCTCGCGAGGGCATGAGGATCGTTGTTGAGCTTAAAAAGGACGCTAACCCGCAGATAGTTTTAAACAAGCTTTTCAGCTATACTCAGCTTCAGGATACCGTTGGCGTAATTATGCTGGCGCTTTCAAACGGTGTTCCTAAAATCCTCACCTTAAAGCAAATTTTGCAGGAATACTTAGACTTCCAGTGCGAGGTTATTACAAGAAGAACCCGCTTTGACCTTAAAAAAGCAAAAGAGCGTGAGCACATTTTGCAGGGCTTGGTTATTGCACTCGACTTTATTGACGAGGTTATTAAAATAATCCGTTCTTCGAAAACCCCTGCCGAGGCTAAGGAAGCGCTTATTGAGCGCTTTGGAATAAGCGAAATTCAGGCTGATTATATTGCAAACATGCGCTTGATTCAGTTGACCGGCCTTGAAAGACAGAAGATTTATGACGAGTTAGAAGCTTTAAAGGTTAAAATTGCCGACCTTGAGGATATTTTGTCGAGCCATGAAAGAGTTGTAAACATTGTTTTAACCGAGCTTGACGAAATTAAAAACAAGTTTAATGACGACAGAAGAACCGAAATTCAGTCTATTTCGGGCGAGGTTGATATTGAAGACCTTATTCCCGAGGATACAAACATTATAGCCCTCACCCATAACGGATATATTAAGAGAACAAGCTCTTCGGAATATAATGTTCAGCGCCGCGGCGGACGAGGTGTTACCGGCATGAAGCAGCGCGAAGAAGACTATGTTGACAGAATGTTGGTTTGTTCGACCCACGATAACGTTTTGTTTGTTACCGACAGGGGCATTATGTTCAAGCTTAAGTGCTACGAGATACCCGAGGGCTCGAAGGCCTCGAGAGGAACAAATATAATTAACATTCTGCCGCTTCAGAACGGCGAAAAGATTGCCGCAATGATTTGCTGTGAGAGCTTTGAGGAAGAAAAGTTTGTAACCATGGTTACAAAGTTCGGTAAAATTAAGCGCACACGCTTAGCCCTGTATAAAAACTTAAGAAAGAACGGACTTATTGCTATCGGTCTTGACGAGGGCGACGAAATTAAGGGCGTTTTGCACACCGACGGTGACGATGACATTGTTGTTGCAACCAAAAACGGCATGATCATTAGATTTGAAGAAACACAGCTAAGACCGATGTCGCGTTCAGCTCATGGCGTAAGGGCAATTAAGCTTCGTGAGGGCGACGAGGTCGTTTCGGCTGAGATCATGCGTGAGGACGCAACAGTCCTCACCGTAACCGAAAAGGGCTTTGGCAGACGTGTTGAGCCTACAAACTACCGTGTTCAGCGCCGCGGCGGCTTTGGTATGCTTAACTATAAGGTTAACGAGGTTAAGGGTAAGGTTTGCGGCATTAAGGTGGTTAACGAGGAAGACGACGTTATTTTAATTTCTAACGACGGTGTTATCATCAGGGTTCGCGCCAAGGATATTTCGGTAATGGGCAGATATTCTGCCGGCGTAACTATTATGAGAACCAAGGACGCCGCCGACAGAGTTGTTGTGGCATTTACAAATGCCGAGCACGACGATGAAGCCGAAATTGAAGAGGTCGAGCAGCTTTCGAATGAGGAGCTTAAGGCAATTGCAGAAGCTGAAAGCGCCGAGGAAGCAGCAGAAGTTATTTCGGACGACGCAGAGCTTGAGGAAGAACCCGAAGAAGCATTGGAAGAAAGTGCTGAGGAATAATAAACAGATTTTAAAAACCCGCTCGGGCAGTTTTGCTCGGGCGGGTTTAGCCTCCCTTAAAATAAGGGAGGCATTAAAAAATCCCCCACAACAGTGGGGGATTTTTATATAACCGAAATTACTGATTATCTCTGGTGGTCAAGAATACGAGGTGCTCGTACTTGTCCTGAGCAGACTCAACTGCCGAGTTGAAGAGCTTTTCTGCTCTTTCGGGGTTAGCTCTTGCCAAGGAGTTGTATCTTACTTCGTTCATAAGGAATGCCTTATAGTCGCCTGTAGGAGCCTTGGAATCGAGCTGGAAGGAATTCTTACCTTCTGCAGCAAGTCTGGGATCGTATCTGAAGAGGTGCCAGTAGCCTGCCTCAACAGCCTTCTTTTCTTCGGTCTGAGCAATGCTCATGCCGCCCTTGATACCGTGGTTGATACAAGGAGCATAACCGATGATGATGGAAGGACCGTTGTAAGATTCAGCCTCGGCAATTGCCTTGATGCACTGGTTATAGTCAGCGCCCATAGCAACCTGAGCAACGTAAACGTAACCGTAGGTCATTGCAATACCTGCAAGGTCCTTCTTCTTAACAACCTTACCTGCTGCTGCAAACTGAGCGATAGCGCCGGTAGGTGTAGCCTTCGAGGACTGTCCGCCGGTGTTAGAGTAAACTTCGGTATCGAATACGAAGATGTTAATGTCTTCGTTAGAAGCGATAACGTGGTCTAAGCCACCGAAGCCGATATCATAAGCCCAGCCGTCGCCGCCGAAGATCCACATGGATTTCTTTCTTAAGAAGTCCTTATCCTTAAGGATATCCTTAGCTTCTGCGGTATCCATCTTTTCAAGCATTGCAACAAGCTTATCGGTAGCAGGGCTGTTAAGCTTGCCGTTATCAATGGTTGTGAGGTATTCGTCGATCACAGCCTTGCATTCTTCGCATTCAACAGTCTTAGCAAGGTTGAGGATCTTAGCAACTGCTCTCTGACGGATGGTGTTCTGAGCCAAGAACATACCGTAGCCGTATTCAGCGTTATCTTCGAACAAGGAGTTAGCCCAAGCGGGACCCTTGCCGAGCTTGTTGGTGGTGTAAGGAGTAGAAGGTGCGGAGCCGCCCCAGATGGAAGAACAGCCTGTAGCATTTGCAATGTACATTCTGTCGCCAAAGAGCTGGGTGATGAGCTTAGCGTAAGGAGTTTCGCCACAGCCTGCGCATGCGCCCGAGAATTCGAGCAAGGGCTGCTTGAACTGTGAACCCTTAACGGAAGTTTCCTTGAACTTAGCCAAAACTTCAGGCTTTTCAGCAAGAGTAAGAGCATAGTTGAATACTTCCTGTTCTGCAAGCTGCTCGTCCAAAGGTCTCATGTTCAAAGCCTTTTCGCCCTTCTTGCCGGGGCAAACGTTTACACAAGAGCCGCAGCCTGTGCAGTCGAGAGCAGAAACAGTCATTACGAAGTAATAGCCGGGCATACCGGTTGCGGGCTTAGCCTTTTCTCTTGCCAAAGCAGGAGCAGCGTTAAGCTCGTCCTCGGTCATGATAACAGGTCTGATTACAGCGTGAGGACAAACGTAAGAGCAGAAGTTACACTGGATGCAGTTATCAGAGTTCCAAGCAGGAACGTCGATAGCGATGCCTCTCTTTTCGAATGCTGCAGAGCCCTGAGGGAAGGTACCGTCTGCCATGTTAGCAAAGGTGGAAACAGGGAGCTTATCGCCCTGCTGTGCGTTGCAAGGAATGAGGATGTTGTTAACAAAGTCAACGAGCTTGCCTTCGCCGTCAACCTTAGCGGAACCGATGGTGGTATCAGCTGCAGACTTCCAAGACTCGGGAACGTCGATCTTAACGATGTTCTGGTGACCGGCATCAATTGCCTTCCAGTTCTTTTCAACAATGTCCATACCCTTCTTAGCGTAAGAAGCTTCAGCAGCAGCCTTCATATAGCCCAAAGCGTCCTCGAAGTTGATAACGTTTGCAAGCTTGAAGAATGCAGACTGCAAAATGGTGTTGATTCTGGAGCCCATGCCGGTTTCCTTACCAAGCTTAACACCGTTGATGATGTAGAAGTTAACGTTGTTGTCAGCAATATATCTCTTGACCTGGCCGGGGAGTCTTTCATCTAATTCTTCAGGAGTCCACTGGCAGTTGAGCAAGAATGTTCCGCCGGGCTTAACGTCCTGAACCATGTCGTACTTGTTGATATAGGATTCGTTGTGGCAAGCAACAAAGTCAGCCTGGTTGATGAGGTAGGTAGACTTGATGGGTGTGTCGCCGAAACGAAGGTGAGAAACGGTTACACCGCCCGACTTCTTGGAGTCGTAGGAGAAGTAAGCCTGAGCGTACTTGTCGGTGTGGTCGCCGATGATCTTGATGGAGTTCTTGTTAGCACCAACGGTACCGTCGGATCCCAAGCCCCAGAACTTGCAAGCGATCGTGCCTGCAGGAGCAGTGTCGAGCTTGCCCTCGGACTTAAGGGAGAGGTTGGTAACGTCGTCTTCAATGCCGATGGTGAATCTGGGCTTATAGTCTAACTTGCAAGCGCAGTTGTCATAAACAGCCTTGATCTGATCGGGAGTTGTGTCCTTAGAGCCCAAGCCGTATCTGCCGCAAGCAACGGGAGTTTCAGCAAACTTGGATCCTCTGAGAGCTGCAACAACATCGAGGTAAAGGGGTTCGCCCAAAGAGCCGGGTTCCTTGGTTCTGTCAAGAACGCTGATCATCTTAACAGTTTCGGGAATAGCTTCAACAAGCTTGTCTGCAGCGAAAGGACGGTAAAGTCTTACCTTGATAAGACCGAGCTTTTCGCCCTGTGCGTTGAGGTAGTCAACGGTTTCTTCAATGGTGTCGCAAACCGAGCCCATTGCGATGATTACCTTGGTAGCATCGGGAGCGCCGTAGTAGTTGAAGAGCTTGTAGTCAGTGCCGATCTTAGCATTAACCTTGTTCATGTATTCTTCAACAACAGCGGGAACGTTATCGTAATAAGGGTTGCAAGCTTCACGAGCCTGGAAGAAGATATCGGGGTTCTGAGCAGTACCGCGAAGAACAGGGTGTTCGGGGTTGATAGCTCTGTCACGGAATGCCTGAATGGAATCCATATCAACCATTTCCATAACGTCAGCCTTGTCCCAAGTTTCGATCTTCTGAATTTCGTGGGAGGTTCTGAAACCGTCGAAGAAGTGGAGGAAGGGAACTCTTGACTTGATGGTTGCAAGGTGTGCAACGGTACCAAGGTCCATAACTTCCTGAGGGTTAGTAGAGCACATCATTGCAAAACCGGTCTGACGGCAAGCATATACGTCGGAATGGTCGCCGAAGATGTTAAGAGCGTGAGATGCAACACAACGTGCGGATACGTGAATTACACAGGGTAAAAGTTCACCTGCGATCTTATACATGTTGGGGATCATGAGAAGAAGACCCTGAGAAGCGGTATAAGTGGTGGTGAGAGCGCCTGCTGCCAAGGAACCGTGTACGGTACCTGCAGCGCCAGCTTCGGACTGCATTTCTGCAACGCGAACGGGCTGGTTGAAGATGTTTGTCTGACCCTTTGCAGACCAAGCATCGGTAACCTCAGCCATTACTGAGGAGGGGGTGATAGGATAGATAGCAGCTACTTCGGTAAACGGGTATGCAGCCCATGCAGCAGCGTTGTTACCATCCATGGTTTTCATTTTTCTTGCCATAGTTATCTCCTTATCTAAATTAATAAAGATTTGAAACGTTACGACAAACGCATAACTTTACAAATTACATATTAGCACAACAAAAACGCTTTGTAAATAGCATAGTTAAAAAATTATCATAAAAGATTTTGGTTTTTTTGGTGCAAAAGCCCGATGCGTGCAGGCGTGTCAGCATGGGTGGCAGACGCATATTGTGTAATAGTCAGCCCCACAGTGTGGGGGTGACAAACGTGTGTCGGGGCGAAGCCCCGCCCGCCCCCCCGCAGGGGGGCGGGCTTGCCCCACGCCCGGGGCGTGGGGTGCCCATTCGCCGCAGGCGAATGGGCAGGGCTTCGCTTACGCACTCGCTGAAAAGGAGGCCGGCAAGTGAGCATCAGCTTATGTATGATAGTCAAAAACGAAGAACACTCGCTGGGCAAATGCCTAAGCTCGGTGCAGGGACTGTTTGATGAAATTATAATCGTCGATACAGGTTCGACCGACGGCACAGTAACCCTTGCAAGGCAATTTACCGACAGGGTCTGTTTTTTTGAGTGGTGCGACGATTTTGCCGCCGCCCGAAATTATTCGTTAAGCCTTGCAAAAACCGATTATGCCATGTGGCTTGATGCCGACGACGTTATTATGCCCCGCGACCGTGAGCTTTTGAAAGAAACCATAGCCGAGCTTGATGTGACCAAGCCCGATGTTGTTTTTATGCCTTATAACGTGGGCTTTGACGACGAGGGCAACGTGACCTTAAGCTTTAAGCGTGAAAGAATTATTAAAACAGGCAGGGGCTTGTGGTTCGAGGGTGAAATTCACGAGGCTATTCCTCCCCGAGGCAGGATAATACACTCTCGGGCGGCGGTAACGCATTGCAAGACCCACGTTAACGAGCCCGGGCGAAACCTTCGCATTTTTGAAAAAATGGTTGACGAGGGCAAAAAGCTCTCGCCAAGGCATAAGTATTACTATGCCCGTGAGCTTTCGTGGGCGGACAGACTGACCGACGCTTTGGGATATTATGCAATGGTTATTGAAGACCCTTTGGCATGGAACGAAAACCGTATAAGCGCATGCTTAGAGAGCGCAATGATTCTTGACGGCATGGGCAGACGGCCCGAAGCGCTTGACCTTTTAAAAAAATCCTTGGCGCTTGGCGCTTTAAGGGCAGATGTTGCCTGCGAGCTTGGCAGGCTTTATTTTGAAAGCGGCGATATGCAAAATGCTATACGCTGGTATTCGGCGGCGCTTGAAGCACGCACCGACGGCGGCTTTGTTACCGAGGATCAAAAGGGGTTTATCCCTCTTATTCAGCTTTGTGTGATATATGACCGACTCGGCGACCTTAACACCGCTTACAAGTTTAACGAGCGCGCGGGTGAAATTAAACCTTGGGCGCAGGCTTACCTTTATAATAAAAGGTATTTTGAAGAAAAAGGTGTAACCTTATAACTTTTAATAACAACAATTAATAAAGGAGAACTATAATGGCAAATTGCAACAACTCCAGAGCATTTTCAAGCTGTGCAAGAAGCACAAACGGCTGCTCGAATGTATGCTCTAACAATAATAACTGCTGTGCTAACAATTGCTGTGCCAATAACTGCTGTGTAAACAACTGCAACGGCACAAGTGCAAACTCAAACGGCAACTGCTGCTCGAACTGCTGCAACAATTCTTGTTCTGACAACTGCGATTGCGACTGCGATTGCGACTGCGACTGTGAGGGTGATACAATGATGAACAACAATAATGAGAATTCGGTATCAGCAATCAACGTAACTGTTGACTGCGACGAAAGATTCGGCAAGCATTGCCGCTGCTGCGTTGGCCCTACGGGTGCAACAGGTGCAACAGGCGCAACAGGTGCAACCGGCGCTACAGGTGCCACAGGCGCAACAGGCGCAACAGGCGCAACAGGTGCAACAGGCGCTACAGGTGCTACAGGTGCTACAGGTGCCACGGGTGCAACCGGCACAACCGGTGAGGACGCAGTTCTGGCATATGCATATGTTTACAGCACTGTTGAGCAGGACGTTGAGCTTCAGGACCCCGTAGTTTTCAACGAATCGGGTCTTATTTCCGACGGCTTTACCTTTACGGCAACGGATAATGCAGTAACTGTTGAGGAAGACGGAACTTATCTTGTTTTCGTTCGTATTATCGGTGCTATCTCGAACCAGTTTGCAGTTGCACTTAACGGCACGGTTGTGCCCGGCGGAACATTCGGTTCGGGTGCTATTGAAGCAGTTACCGCAGGCATTGTTCTTGTTGAGGCTGAAGCAGGCGACGAAATCAGCGTTATCAACCACACCTCGACAGGCACGGTAACTCTGCCCACCGAGGTCGGCGGCTCTGCACAGACCAATAACGCTCAGATGGTTATTTTAAGACTTGCTTAGTTTGATAAACTGCTGTTATGCGCGCCGAAGGCGCGGATAACGCGAGCCGTGGTTTCGCGAAGCGAAACAAGTGGCGAGCGATCACGTCGGTGCGAAGCGCCGACACATTTGAAAAAAGCCACCCGTAAGGGTGGCTTTGGTTTTATCAGAAAAGTTTTTCAGGGTAGGTGCCGTTTGCGTGCAAGGCTTTAAGCTTGTTTTCAACATCTTCCTTGTCTGCCTTATATGTCATGCCGAACCACTTGTCGTCAGAGGGGACAGAGATGACCTTTAACTTGCCCGACAGCAAGAAGTCGCCGACCATTGCAGGCAAAAGACATTCTGCTTTGATCTGCTCGGGGGTGAGGGCTTTCAAGAAATCCTCGAAATAGTCGGTCATCATATCAAGGGTTTCGGGGTTAAAGCCCCAAAAGTTCATCGAAACCTCGGCGTCGGGGTCGACCTCGCCCTTGGGGCAAACGATCTTGCCGTCCTTGGGTTCAATTCCGCCTGTTTCATCAACCTTAACAAGCAAGCCGTTTTCTGTTTTGCAAATGCCGCGGGTAACAGCGCCGTTTTCGCTGACGGTATTCTTTAAAATGTAAGGCACGATCGCACCCTCGCCTGCACCGTTGATTTTTTTGAGGCAGTCATACATTATCTCGTAAGACTTCGAGCCGTAATAGTCATCGGCGTTAATGGTTGCAAAAGGCTCGTTGAGGTATTCTTTAGCGCACAAAACAGCGTGAGTGGTGCCAAAGGGCTTTTCACGGTCAGAGGGTACAGCGTACCATTCGGGCACCTTGGTGAAATCCTGAACGGCATATTCAACCTCGACCAATTTTTCGATCTTTTTGCCGATGTTATTACGTACTGTTTCGACCATTTCCGCTTTTAAAATAAATACCACCTTTGTAAAGCCTGCTTTTATAGCGTCATAAATGGAGTATTCCATTAACATTTCGCCGTTGGGGCCAACGTTAGAGATCTGCTTGTCGCCGCCGAAGCGAGAGCCAAGACCTGCTGCAAGGATTAAAAGTGTTGCGTTCATAAAATTAGCCTTCTTTCAATAGAGTTGGAATATGTACCAAGCCCCCTTGAGGGGGTTGGGGGGGTGACTGAAAATAATATCGCGGAGCGATACCTTATTGCAAGCAAACAAAGGGCAGCCTATCACGGTTATACTATTGCGGTCAAATCTGCTCATTCTTTGAAAGAACCGGGCAGTGAAAAGTGACAAACAGCTTGCCTGCTTTTTAACAAAACAAAACCGCCGATAGGCGTTGCCTCGTTTTGATAACCGATTTCTTCATCAATTCTATCACAAAACTTACCCTCTTGCAACACAAATTTAGCTTTAATGCATAAAAGCTTTAAAGCGTGAAAATTTTCTCTTGACAACACTTTAATGTAGTGCTATAATCACACCATATTATAATAGGTAAGAATTTTTTGTTGCGGCAAAAGCTGATCTGCTTCGGTTTTATAAGCGTTTGGCTGTGTTTTGAGTGAGCGCACAGGTACGCCTCTTTTAAAAAAATTCTTCAACTATTTAAAAAATGCAACCCGAAAGGAAGTTATAAAAAATGATTGTAATTTTAAAGCAGAACACCGACCAAATGCAGCTTGACCGTCTTATTACATGGCTTAAGAATTCGGGTGTGGATGTTCACACCTCTGTCGGTCAGTCTCAGACCATTTTGGGTCTTATCGGCAACACCCAGCACATTGATATCGACCTTATCTCTCAGCTTGACATTGTTGAAGATGTAAGACGTGTGCAGGAGCCTTATAAGAACGCAAACCGCAAGTTCCACCCCAACGACACGGTTATTAAGGTTAACGAAAATGTATCCATAGGCGGCGGAAACTTAACACTTATTGCAGGCCCCTGCTCTGTCGAATCGGAAGAGCAGATTTGCGCCATTGCCGAGGCTGTTAAGAAAAGCGGCGCTACCATGCTTCGCGGCGGTGCTTACAAGCCCCGCACCTCGCCCTATTCATTCCAAGGCTTAAGAACCGAAGGCCTGCGCCTTTTGTCTTTGGCAAAGCAGCACACAGGCTTGCCCATCGTTACCGAGATCATGGACATTTCTCAGCTTGACGGCTTTGGCGATGTTGACGTAATTCAGGTAGGCGCGCGCAACATGCAAAACTTCGAGCTTTTAAAGGCTTTGGGCACAACAAGAAAGCCCATTTTGCTTAAAAGAGGTCTTTCGTCGACCTATGAAGAGCTTTTGATGAGCGCTGAATACATTATGGCAGGCGGTAACGATCAGGTTATGCTTTGCGAGCGCGGAATAAGAACCTTTGAGACCTACACCAGAAACACACTTGACGTTGCGGCTATTCCTGTTTTAAAGCAGCTTTCGCATTTGCCCGTCATCATCGACCCAAGCCACTCGGCAGGTAAATCGGCATTGGTTGACCCGTTGTCGTGTGCCGCAGTTGCCGCAGGTGCCGACGGACTTATTATCGAAGTACATAACGACCCTGCTCACGCACTTTGCGACGGTCCTCAGTCGATCAAGCCCGAGGTATTTGACGCACTTGCAAAGAAGCTTGCAGTAATTAAGGGCGCCATTTCAAAATAATACACTATATAATAAGGGGCGATTAGTATGAAGTGTCCTTTTTGCGGCAAGAAAACGGTCGAGGGATATGTTCAGGGTGCAAGAAAAATCTTCTTTACCGAGGATATACACAATTTCTTTCTTGCGCCTGATTTTGACGATCTGCTTTTGAGCAAAAACAACTGGACCAAGCCGAATTGCAAGGCTTACCACTGCCCCGATTGCAAAAAGGTCATTGTTGACTATTCTGAAAACGAAGCTTAAACAGCAATTAACAAAAGGGGTGAAAAAAGTGACTGTTGGCGTAGTCGGACTGGGCCTTATAGGCGGCTCGGTTGTAAAAAGTGCCAGAAAATATACTGACAGTATAATTTTCGGCGCAGATTTAGACAAAAACACGCTTGAAAAAGCGATAAACGAGGGTACGCTTGACGGCGCACTGACCTGCGGCAACATGAAGGACTGCGACATTGTTATGGTCGCAATACCTCCCTTTGCTACAAAAAGCTGGATAGAAGCGAATGCCGAGCACTTGACCGGAACGACCTTGGTTGACCTTTGCGGTGTTAAAAGATTTATCTGCGATGCGGCAAAGCCTCTTGCCGAAAAATACGGCTTTTGCTTTGTGGGCGGTCACCCAATGGCAGGCAAAGAGGTTTCGGGTTATGAAAACGCAAGTGCTGAGCTTTTTAAAAATGCCTCGATGATCTTAACGCCCGAGGGCGTGAGCGATGAAAAGGTTGCATGGCTTCGTGAATTTTTCTTAAGCCTTGGTTTTGGCAGAGTAACGATTTCGACACCCGAGGAGCACGACGCGATAATTTCATATACCTCGCAGTTAGCGCACATTGCCTCGAATGCTTACATAAAATCTCCCTCGGCACAAAGGCAGATGGGATTTTCGGCAGGCAGCTATAAAGACTTGACCCGAGTTGCCAAGCTTGACGCGAGACTTTGGACAGAGCTTTTTGCCTGCAACCGCGATTATGTTACCGAGGAGCTTAGAGTGCTTATTGCAAACCTGAACGAATATTTGCAGGCGCTTGAATCGGGCGACGACGAGCTGTTGCAACAGCTTTTGCAAAAGGGCAGAGATTTAAAGCTTTCTGCCGACGGAAAGCAATAGACTCATAACTTTTTTGGGCTGTCTTTTGCTTTGCGTGCCTATTTTTAAAAAGGTGTCGCACTTCGTGCGACAGATGCGGCGCCACGCTCGGCACGGCTTACGCCACGCCTCGCACTTGCGCCGCCATACACTCGCGCGCCGAAGGCGCGCGTAAAATGCGCCGTGGTTGCGAAGCAACGAGTGGCGCATCCATCGCCCGCAGGGCGATACCTTTAAACAAACGAATCGAAAGGTGTTTTCAATGGCAAGTGTTATTCATGTTGAAACAAACAAAAAATATGATGTCGAGGTAGGCGCAGGTCTTCTTTTAACTTGCGGCGACAAGATCAAGGCGATAACAGGCACCTGCCGTGCCGCAATCATCACCGACTCGAATGTTTCAAAGCTTTATTTAAACAAGGTTGAAAAAAGCCTCGAACAGGCAGGCTTTAATACCGACAGCTTTGTTTTTAAAGCAGGCGAAGGCTCGAAAAACATTGAAACACTTTCGGATATTTTAGAATTTTTGGCTGAAAACAACTATACCCGTACCGACATTTTGGTTGCCTTGGGCGGCGGAGTTGTGGGCGATATAACAGGCTTTGCCGCCTCGGTTTATCTCAGAGGTGTGCGCTTTGTGCAGCTGCCTACCACTCTTTTGGCAATGGTCGATTCCTCGGTGGGCGGTAAAACCGCCGTTGACCTTAAAGCAGGCAAAAATTTAGCAGGCGCTTTCTATCAGCCCGAGGTTGTTTTGGCTGACACCGAAACCCTGAAAACTCTTAACCGGCAAGAGCTTGCAAACGGCTTTGCCGAGTCGATAAAATACGGCGTTTTGTTTGATAAGAAGCTTTTTGATTTGTTTGACTGCGATTTAGATGACGAAAAGCTTGAAAGAGCAATTTCTGAATGTATTGCCCACAAGGCGAGAGTTGTTAAAAACGACGAGTTCGATTTGGGCGAGCGCAAGCTTTTGAATTTGGGCCACACAATTGGCCACGCAATTGAAAAATGTTCGGGCTATGCAACCCCTCACGGCCACGCAGTTGCCGCAGGAATGGCAATGATAGCACGTGCAAGCGAGAAGATGGGGCTTGCCGAGGCAGGAACCTCGGAAAAAATTGAAAAAATGCTTTTGCGCTATAATCTGCCTGTTGATTGCGATATTTATGAGGATAAGGAACTTTATTTCACCTCTTTGGGTGACAAAAAGCGTGAGGGCGGCTCGATAACCCTCGTTATTCCCGAAAAAATCGGCGGCAGCGTTTTAAGAAAAGAAGCAGTTGCCGACCTTGAAAAATATATCACCCTTGGAAAGAAGGGTAATTAAAATGGATATAAGAATTAAACCCTCGAAAATTTCGGGCAAAGTGCCTGCCATAGGCTCGAAGTCTGATATTCACAGGCTGCTTATTTTAAGCGCACTTTGCAACAGCGAAACTGTTATTGAGGGCTTTACCGAGTGCGCCGATACCCTTGCCACTGCAAGCTGCTTGAAAGCTTTGGGCGCCGAATGTGAAATTTCGGGCCGTGAGGTTAAGGTTATACCTTTTAAAAAGAGAGACAGCCAAAAAACACTCGATTGCGGTGAATCAGGCTCGACTTTAAGATTTTTGCTGCCGGTTGCGGCGGCAGTTGCCGACAAAGCTAAGTTTGTCGGTTCGGGCAGATTGCCCGAGCGGCCGATTGGTGAACTGATGAACGCCATGAAAGCAGGCGGAGTTGATTTTTCCGCCGATAAGCTGCCGTTTGAAATTTCGGGCAGGCTTAAAGCAGGCAGATATACACTGCCCGGCAACGTCAGCTCGCAATATGTTTCGGGGCTGTTAATGGCGTTGTCTGTTACCGAGGGCGAGAGCGAAATTGTTTTAACCTCGCCGCTTGAATCAGCCTCTTATGTTAAAATGACTCTTGCATCGCTTGATATATTCGGCGGCAAGGCTTATGAAACCGAGTTTGGCTATAAGATCGAGGGCAAAAAGCATTTGACCTCGCCAAAAAGGGTTTTGGCTGACGGTGACTGGTCGAATGCGGCATTTTTTATCGGCAGCGGCGTTATTAACAAAGAAACCACCGTTACCGGGTTAAACGAAAGCTCGGTGCAGGGTGACAAAAAGGTTATCAAAATGCTTGAAATGACAGGTGCCGAAATAAGCTGTGAAAACGGCGCTGTGACCTCGCAAAAAAGCGAGCTTTGCGGAGCAAGAATTGATTTGACCGACACCCCCGACCTTTTGCCGATTTTGGCAGTTGTTGCAACGCAGGCAACAGGGGCAACCGAGTTTTACGGTGCCAAGCGCTTAAGGCTTAAAGAAAGCGACCGTTTGCAGACGGTTGCCGACATGATAACCTCGCTGGGCGGCAAGGCAGAGGTCTTGCCCGATGGTTTGATGGTTTACCCCGCAACACTTACAGGCGGCCGTGTTGACGGCTGCAACGACCACAGAATTGTAATGGCGGCGGCAATTGCGGCGGCTGTGTGCAAAGAAGAAACCGTTATTTTAGGGGCAGAAGCGGTTAACAAATCATACCCCGGATTTTTTGAAGATTATAAGATATTAGGCGGCGTTGCCGAGGCCGTATAAAGCCTCCCTTATTTTAAGGGAGGTGTCGGCGGCACCTTTTAATTATTCAACTATCGCTAAATGCAAGGAGCGATGATATGTCATCACAAACAGGAAAAAAACTGAAAATTCAATTATTCGGCGAATCTCACGGCGAAGCTGTCGGCGTTGTTATCGATGGATTGCCGGCAGGAATTAAAATCGACTTCGACGAGCTTGACGCATTTTTAAAAAGGCGTGCCCCCGGCGGCAGGCTTGCCACCCCCAGAAAGGAAGAGGACAAGCCACGGTTTATTTCAGGTGTTTTCGAGGGGGTAACAACAGGCTTTCCGATTTGTGCTGTAATTGAAAACACAAACACTCGCTCGGGCGATTATAAATTTAAAGATACTCCCCGACCCTCGCACGCTGATTTTACCGCGGCGATAAAATACGGCGGATTTGCCGATATGCGAGGAAGCGGACATTTCTCGGGCAGACTTACAGCCCCCATTTGCATTGCCGGCGGCATTGCAAAGCAGGTTTTGGCTCAAAAAGGCATATTTATAGGCGCACACCTTAAAAGTGTGGGTCTTATAACAGATGACAGCTTCCCCGCAATGCCTCAAAAAGAGGATTTTGACGCTTTGTTAACAAAGGAGCTTCCTGTTATTGACGATGAAGCTCTTGATTTGATGATAAGAGAAATTGAATATACCCGTGATGAGCTTGATTCGGTGGGCGGAGTTATCGAGTGCTGCGCTGTCGGCGTGCCGTCAGGACTCGGAGACCCGATGTTTGACGGCATTGAAAACATTCTTGCAAAAAATTTGTTTGGCGTGCCTGCCGTTAAAGGCATAGAGTTTGGTCTGGGCTTTGAAAGCTCGAAGATTAAAGGCTCGCAGAATAACGATGAGTTTACGGTAAAGGACGGTAAGATCGTTACCAAAACCAACAACTGCGGCGGCATTTTGGGCGGCATTACAAACGGTATGCCGATCGTTTTAAGGGCGGCGATGAAGCCTACACCCTCGATTGCAAAAAAGCAAAACACGGTTAACACAAAAACAGGCGAGCAGGTATCGCTTGAAATAAAAGGCAGACACGACCCCTGCGTTGCAGTAAGGGCGGTGCCTGTGATTGAAGCAGTAACGGCATTAACATTGCTTGATATTATATTGGAGGATTAAAAATGGACTTGAAGCAAATAAGAGAAAAAATTGACGCGATCGACGAGAAGCTTTTGCCTTTATTCATTGAAAGAATGAACCTTGCAAACGAGGTTGCACAGTATAAAAAAGAAAACAACCTGCCGATTTTGAACAAGACCCGTGAGCGCGAGATTTTAAAGAACGTGATGGACAAGGCCGGCGAGGATATGGAGATCTATGCTCACCGTTTTTATTCAACTGTTTTCGAGCTCAGCCGTGCTTATCAGGCAACCCTCATTCCCGATAACAGCGGTGTAAGGGCAGAAATTGAAAAGGCAAAGCAAAATGTTAAGGAATCCTTCCCTCAGAACGGCGTTATTGCCTGTCAGGGCGTCGAGGGTGCATATGCCGCAATGGCAGCCGACAGAATGTTCCCCCGCGGACACCTTGTTTTCTTAAAGACCTTTGAAGCTGTTTTTGACGCTGTTGAAAACGGTCTTTGCCAGTTCGGTATTTTACCCATTGAAAATTCCTCTAACGGTTCGGTTCGTGCTACCTACGACCTCCTTTTAAAGAAGAATGTTAAGATAGTAAGAAGCGAGCGCCTTTGCATCCGTCACGAGCTTTTGGTTAAGCCGGGCGCAACCCTTGCCGACATTAAGAAGATCTATTCGCACGACCAGGCTTTGGGTCAGTGCTCTAAGTTCTTAAAATCGCTGGGCGACAAGGTGCAGGTCATTGCTGTTGACAACACCGCAATGGCTGCAAAGTTCGTTTCGGAATGTGAGGATAAGTCGGTTGCGGCAATCGCTTCGCACAACGCCGCAGACCTTTACGGTTTGTCGGCACTCGATGAAAACATTATGGATTCTGACAACAACTACACCCGTTTTGTTTGCATTGCGCGTGATGCCGAGCTTTACCCCGGTGCTAACCACATTGGTTTAATTTTGGCTTGCGAGCATAAGCCGGGCGCACTTTACGACATCCTTTCAAAGCTTGCAGCGTTCGAGGTCAACCTTATAAAGCTTGAATCCTGCCCGATCGTGGGACACGACTTCGAGTTCATGTTCTTCTTCGAAATGCAGGCAAGCGTTTTAGACTCTAAGGTCGTTTCGATGCTTGAAAGCATTGAGCAGAGCTCGGAGAGATTTGTGTTCTTGGGCAATTATTTGGAGGTTTAATAGTAAACACTCGCTTTGCGAGCGGTTTGTCAAAGGGGAAACCAAAGGAGGACAAGGACGGAACTCATGTGGAGGAAAGTTCGGCATCGCCGTCCCTCCCTTTTCCTCCTTAGGTCTCCCCTTTATAACCCCTTCCTTACCACCTTTTTCTTCCCGCTTGGCTTAGCACCTTGACTACTAAAGCTACATTGATGTTCTTTGAAACTTCGGTAAGGGAAAAGAGATGTTTCTTCAAAGAGAGACGCTCGGTCGCTCGTCAAACTATTGCCGTCACTTACAACTGCCCGGCTCTTTGAATGCTTGTGCAGATTTGACCGCAATAGTATTACCGAGCATTGCTGACCTTTGTTTGCTTGCTTAAAGGTATCGCCCGTTGGGCGATGCTGTTTTCAACCACCCCTCCGCCCTTGCGGGCACCTCCCCTCAAAAGGGGAGGTGTGCGTTACAACATTTAATTATGAGGTGACTACCATGTCTAAAATTTACGGTCTTTTGGGTGAAAAGCTTTCGCACAGCTTGTCGGTGCCCATTCACAACGCTTTGGGAAACATGGATTATAAGCTTTTTGAGCTTAAAGAATGTGAGCTTGAAGCCTTTTTGCGTCAGCCGAATTTGGGCGGTGTTAACGTAACCATACCTTATAAGCAGGCAGTTATGCCATTTTTAGATGAAATCTCGCCCGAGGCAAGAGCAATTGGTGCCGTTAACACTGTTGTTAACCATGGCGGCAGGCTTTATGGCTATAACACCGATAAGGATGGCTTTTTGATGATGGTCAAAGAGTCGGGAATTGAAATTGAAAACAAAAAGGTAATGATTTTGGGCAACGGCGGAGCCTCGAAAACAGCGGTTTACTGCTGTGAAAGCTTGGGCGCGCGTGAAATCGTTATTATCGGGCTTGAGGAAAATAACCCCGAATATCTTTCTAACCACAAAGATACCGAAGTAATCGTTAACTGCACACCTGTTGGAATGAAGCCCAACTATTTAAAATCGGCAGTTGAATTAAGTGACTTCCCTGCTTGCGAGGGCGTAATTGACCTTATTTATAACCCTCTTAGAACAAAGCTTATAATGGATGCGCAGGCTAAAGGATTAAAAGCTATCGGCGGACTTATTATGCTTACCTCGCAGGCAAAAAGGGCGCACGAATACTTTTTTGACACCGAAGCAGCTGATGAATTTTCACAAAAATGTGCCCGCGATTTGTGGAAACAGAACGAAAACATTGTGCTTGTTGGCATGCCCGGTTGCGGCAAGACAACCGTGGGCAAGCTTTTGGCTGAAATTTCGGGCAGAGAATATGTTGAAATCGACGAGGAAATTGTTAAAGCCTCGGGCAAGACGATACCCGAAATTTTTGCTCAAGAGGGCGAAGAGGGCTTTAGAAAGCTCGAGTCTGCGCTGACGCGTGAAGCCTCGTGCAGAAACGGAATTATAATCATTACAGGCGGAGGAGTCGTGACAAGACAGGAAAACTATTACCCTCTGCACCAGAACTCCCGTATTTATGAGATCAAAAGGGATATTGACAGCCTTGCGACCGACGGCAGACCGCTTTCGGCAGGCGGACTTGACACCCTGAAAGAGATGTATAAAAAGCGCAAGCCGATGTATGACGCATTTAAAGATGTAAGCATAGCAAACGACGCCGACGCGCTTGATACCGCAAAAAAGATTTGGGAGGAATTTTGTGAAGTATCTTGTTATTAACGGGCCAAACCTTAACATGCTTGGAATAAGAGAGCCTGAAATTTACGGCAAAGCAACATATTCAGACCTTTGCAAGATGATAAGCTCCAAAGCCGATGAGCTTGGGGTTGAGGTCGAGTTCTATCAATCTAACCACGAGGGCGATCTGGTTGATAAGATACAGTCGGCTTACGGCAACACCCACGGCATAATCATCAACCCCGGCGCTTACACCCACACAAGCGTTGCCCTTTTGGACGCCGTAAAGACGGTGGGTATACCTACTGTTGAGGTGCATATAAGCGACCCCGACACCAGAGAGGACTTCAGAAAGGTATCATACATTCGTTTAGCCTGCGTTAAAACAATTAAAGGCAAGGGCTTTGCGGGGTATTTGGAAGCGCTGGAGGTTTTGACTAACGAGTAAAAAAGTAAGGGCGACCGCACAGGCCGCCCGTTTTTGCTGAAATTGTTTTGAATTTGGTGTTTACAAAACCAAAAAGATATGTTATAATGCTTTGGCAATATATCGAGGTGTGGCTCAGTTTGGTAGAGCGCCACGTTCGGGACGTGGAGGCCGCAGGTTCGAATCCTGTCACCTCGACCAAAAAGAAACGACAATTTTCGACAGAAGATTGTCGTTTCTTTTTGGTCTTTTCACTTTTCTCTTTTCGTTCTTCTCTCTTCTCTTAAATTGTCGTTTCCAGATAAAAGATAAGAGAGAAAAGAGAAGAG
Organism: Oscillospiraceae bacterium; assembly: GCA_017472735.1. Classification (GTDB taxonomy): domain Bacteria; phylum Bacillota; class Clostridia; order Oscillospirales; family Ruminococcaceae; genus Faeciplasma. Next base: position 126,640 of record JAFUOD010000006.1, read on the forward strand.
AATCGGTAGCTTTGCTTTCGCAAAGCATTGATGTATATAACAAATTGTGATATAATTAAATAAGAGGTGATAAAAAATGAACAGTCCTTTACTTGACAAATCCCTTGACTTTGCAACTCAAATCGTATTATTTTACGAGGAGTTTTCTAAAACAAAAAAAGATACAACTATTGCAAAACAATTACTTCGCTCTGCAACAAGCGTTGGTGCGAATATCAATGAAGCCATATACGGAAACAGCAAGGCGGATTTTATATCAAAACTACATATCTCTCTAAAAGAGACAGGTGAAAGTATTTATTGGTTAAAGCTTTTGAAAAACACAAAGCTTATAGATTATGATTTTGTTAGTTTGCTGTCCCTTGCGGAAGAAATAAAACGAATGCTCATTGCATCACTTAATACTGCCAAGGAGAATGCAAAATGAATTTAAAATTCATTCGCATAATATCAGAATCAGACAAAGATATTTCCTATATTCAAGAAATTCATCAGATTCCGCAAATTTCGCGTTATATTAACATCAGCGATAATTATTTTACATATGTAACCGAAAATCCAAATGTTTACTTATATAAAGTATATTTAGATGATATTTTGGTTGGTACAACCCATCTTGAAATTTGCGAATCTACGTTATATATGGACGTGATTGTGATTCCGCAATATCAGCATAAAGGGATCGGAACCAATATTTTAAGAAATATTCAAAACGGCTGTCTTCCGATTGCTTTCGAGCGTATAGAAGTGTCTATTGACGAAAATAACACTGCTTCCAAAAGGCTTTTTGAAAAAGCGGGATTTATTATTGTTTCAAAAGAAGATGAGCTGGAAAACTATCTATACACAACGAAATAAAACCGTAATAGTTCAAATCCATACGCAAAACTGCCGAAAATATCTTTTTTGTAGTCCATTGACAAAAATCCGTGTTTCCTCTTGGGGAATCACGGATTTTCTTTTGCTTTTTCTTTGGTTCATGCGCAGTAATTTTTACCCGGCAAAAAAGAGGTATCTACCCGAAATGAGTCGACACCTCTGTATAGGAATTCTTATTCAGTTTTCTGTAGAAAGAGTAACTGTAAAAAGGCATCCGCCATCCGCTGTATTTTCCGCCGTTATGTCACCGCCTGCAATAGAGAGAATACGTTTTACAAGAGCGAGTCCCAAGCCGTTGCCTTCTTCCTTGTGTGAGGTGTCGCCCTGATAGAACTTATCAAAAATGTGACTTTTCGTTTCTTCCGACAGACCGGGGCCCTGATCTTCAATGGTGAATATGATCTGCTTCTCTTTTTTATGTAACCGCATCTTTATCCTGCCGCCATCGGGGCTGAACTTTACGGCATTGCTCAAAAGATTACTCCAGACGTGGTGCATTATGTTTTTATTGCCCGAATATATGACTGTATCAAGATCTACATCAAATTCAATATTTTTCGGCTCCCACATATATTCAAGTGCCAAAATATCTTCTCGGATCTGCTCATCCAGTCCATACTTTTCCTTGTGTGTTTGAATGGTCTGATTCTCTATTTTTGAAATCAGCAATATATTACTCACAAGGGATGAAAGACGGCGGGTATTAAACAGTATCTTTTCGATATATTCGTTTTCAACCTCATCAATATTTTCGGTGCTTTGCAAAAGCATGGTATAACCTTCAATAGCGTTGATAGGCGTTTTGAATTCGTGAGATACGTTGGAAACAAAATCGGTCTGCAGTATTTCTGTAGAGCTAAGTTCTTGCGCCATCATATTAAAGCCCGCAAATACTTCCTGTATTTCGTTGGAGGATGACTTTGTTTCAAGCCGTGTATCAAATTTTCCGTCTGCGATCTCTTGCATACCGTGGCGCAATTCCTTAATAGGGTCAAAAAACAGCTTGGACAGAAAATGCGTTGCGACCATTGCCACAATTAAACTGAAAAGATTCAGCTGAATCAAAAGCGGTATGCTTGCAGAGGATGGGAGTAACCATTCAAGCAATTTAGAGATACCGAAAGCACATAAAATACTAACGAGAACTACGGCACCCACGAGTGCGGTAAGTCGGGTTCTAAGGCTGAATTTTACCCGTTGCTTGCGTATTTTTTGAAATCTGTCCCGTTCTTTCATAGCTTTACCACCTTATATCCCACGCCTCGCATTGTAACGATTTTAAAATCGGGATTGTCACGGAAACGGTCACGAAGTCTGCCTATATGCACATCTACCGTGTGGCTGTCGCTTTCTGTGTCATATCCCCAAACGTCGTCCATCAGTTGCTGGCGAGTAAAGATACGACCCGGATAAGACGCCATTTTATACAGCAGCATAAACTCCTTTTGCGGCAGAGATATGACCTCGGTGTTTGTGGTAACGGTAAAGGTATCGCACTCTAAAACAGTGTTGCCAATGGTTTGCTTACGCTCGTTTATCATCTGCGCGCGGCGAAGAAGCGCCTGCACACGAAGCACCATTTCGTTGACGTTTACGGGCTTTATCATATAGTCATCGGCGCCGGATAAAATACCAAGCCGCATATCATCAAAGGCATCTTTGGCGGTAATCATCAACACAGGCGTGTTATTACCGGCATCGCGCAACATACGGACAAGCTCGTAACCGTCCATTACCGGCATCATAACATCGGAAATAATGAGGTCGTAATAATCGCCATCCATAGCATCTAACGCCTCTTTACCGTTTGCCGTTTCCTTTACGGTATATCCGTTCTTTATGAGCACGTGAGCGAACAGTCTGCGAAGCTCACGGTCGTCCTCTGCAATCAAAATTTTAAGCATATGTGTTTTCCTCCCGATTGATTATAATAATTATATCATATTTAACTTCATTATACAATTTTACATTTTATCGTAGCTCTTAAACTTCAACTGTTTTTCAACTAAACTTCAACAATTGTTGACATTGAATTGAGAATTAGTTGAAGTTTTCTTTGTATTGTAGTATTATGTAGTATTATAGAATATATAGAGTAATTCTGCAAAAGTGATTCTGAGGGATATTTTTATGAGTGAAAAGAAAATTTCGTGGTTTTCACGTTGCGTTTTTAAGGCGGCTCGATGGCTTGTTCGATCGTTTTACGGAAAATGCGAAGTAGAAGGGCTTGAAAACCTGCCAAAAGAAAATGCCGTAATTGTTGCTAATCACACACAAATGAACGGCCCTATCTGCGGTGAGCTTTTTATGCCCGACAACTGCTACATATGGTGCGCCGGTCAGATGATGAACCTTAAGGAAGTACCGCAGTATGCCTATACGGATTTTTGGTCGCAAAAGCCGAAATGGACCCGACCGTTTTTCAAATTGCTTTCCTATATCATCGCACCGCTTGCAAGCTGTATTTTTAACAATGCAAGAACCATTGCCGTTTACCGTGATTCAAGAATCATATCCACCTTCAGAGAGACAGTAAAAATGCTCTCGGTTGGAAGAAATATTTTGGTCTTTCCGGAAAAGGATGAAAAGCACAATAATATTCTCTATAAATTTCAGGAGAATTTTATTGATGTGGCAAAGCTGTACTATAAAAAGACCGGTACCCCGTTGACCTTTGTGCCGATGTATATTGCGCCTGCCTTGCGAAAAATGTATATAGGCAAAGGGATAACCTTTGACAGCAACAACGATATTGCTGACGAGCGCTGTAGAATTGCGGATTATTTATCGGACGAGATAACAACTATTGCCCGTGATCTGCCGCGGCACACCGTTGTGCCTTACCGAAATATTAAAAAGAAATATTATCTTACAAACAAAGATGTTACGGAGGTGCCAAATGAGAAAACCTATGGTTGATTATCGGCAGTTCCGATTATCAAAGCTGAATACTCCGCAGTTTTCTCACTTAAAACTGCTTCTTGGCTGGGTCGGATATTTTATTCTTTATTTTCTCACGGAAAATCTGATACCGATCGAAAAGTGTCATGTTATCCATTGTGCTCTCGACGATATCATTCCGTTTTGCGAATGGTTTTTGATTCCGTATGTGTTTTGGTATCTGCTGATAGTTTTTTCGCTTTTGTACTTTGCACTTTATAATGTAGATAGCTTCAAAAAACTGCAGACCTACATAATAATTACGCAGATCATTGCAATGATCATATATATTGTTTATCCGAGTTGCCAAAATCTGCGACCCGAAGAATTTGCAAATGATAATTTCTTAACCGATTGCATCGGATTTTTATATGCCTTTGATACCAATACGGGTGTTTGCCCGTCGCTTCACTGCGCTTACTCTATCGGTATTGGGTCTGTATGGCTAAAAGAAAAGAACGTGTCGTGGATATGGAAAGCGTTTATCGTTATCGCAGTTATACTCATTTGTCTTTCCACAATGTTTATAAAGCAACACTCGGCAGTTGATTTCTTTGCGGCATTGCCGGTATGCCTTTTGGCTGAAATTTTAGTTTTCAAGGTCTTTTATAAGAAGGTCTGAGACGAAAAGAGGGGGATAAAATATGACGGTTATTACAAAAGAGGTCGGCGTAAATACGGTAACCGTAAAAGAGGTTATTACAAAAAAGGATTTGAAGAAATGGATCGAGTTTCCGAATAAACTGTATGGGGACAACGAATATTTTGTTCCTTTTTTGGCATCGGATGAGCTTGATACCTTTTCGGAGGACAAAAATCCTGCATATGCCTTTTGCGAAACCAAACTGTTTTTAGCATATAAAGATGAAAAGATCGTTGGCAGAATAGCAGGTCTTATCAATCACGCTTACAATAAAAAGTGGAACAAAAACGCTATCCGATTTACACGTTTTGATTTCATAGATGATTTTGCCATTTCGGAAGCATTGTTCGACAAGGTCGTCGAGTGGGGTAAGGAACGAGGAGTTTCAGAAATAATGGGCCCTATCGGCTTTACCGATATGGATCACGAAGGTATGCTTGTAGAAGGCTTTGAGGAGTTTAATCTGTCTATCACCTTTTACAACGCTCCGTATTATCTCACACACATGGAACGGTTAGGTCTTGAAAAAGATATTGATTGGTTCGAATACAGAATCAGCGTTCCAAAAGAAATAGACCCTCGGTTCAAAAAAATTACCGACCGTTTGGTAGAGCGAAACGGCTATGAAATCGTCACCTACAAAAGCCGAAAAGCATTATATAATGACGCTTTAGAAGCTTTTAAAATTATTGATATCGCTTTTTCAAAGCTTTACGGCACCGTACCGCTGACTCCCGAAGTTATTAAGCACGCCATAGATGGGTATATTCCTGTTGTAAACCTTGATTATATCTGTTCTATCAAAAACAGTGACGGCAAAATCATCGCCTTTGGTGTCCTTGTTCCTTCCATTGCAAAGGCGCTTAAAAAATCCGATGGCAAGATGCTGCCTTTTGGAATGTTTCGTTTACTCAAGGCATTGAACGGTAAAAATGATACCTTGGAAATGTTTTTTGTTGCGGTACAGCCTGATTATCAGTCACAGGGGTTGCCTGCGATTTTGATAAACACCTTGGCACCAAAAATTATTGAAAACGGTGTGCAGTATTGCGAAACGGGCCCGATGCTTGAAACCAACTCGGCCGTTCACAGCATGTGGCGGCACTTTGAAAAGCGCCAGCACAGACGCCGCCGCTGTTACATAAAAGAAATATGATTCTTTTATAAAGAGACATGAACAAATTTCAACAAATGTTGAACCTTGGTTGAGATACAGTTGAATTATCACTTGTATAATAACCGCAAATTCGAGTATTGGAGGAAATGCAATTGACACCTTACAGTCAAAACAAAGAGGAACTTCTTATAGCCCTGTCTGCTGATGAACATAAGGGGCTTAGCTTAGCAGAGGTTACAAAGCGAAAAGAAAAATACGGAGCAAACAAGCTTCGTGAGAAAAAGAAGAAAACGACCATGCAACGTTTCTTCGACCAATTCAAGGATGCAATGATACTTATTCTTATCGCCGCCGCTGTCGTTTCTTTCGTAGTAGTCTGCGTTGAACAAAACTGGGGCGAACTGTTTGAACCTGCGCTTATCGTTCTGATCGTTATACTGAACGCCGTTATGGGCGTGTATCAGGAGGGTAAGGCGGAAAAAGCCTTGGACGCGCTTAAAAATATGTCGGCGCCTCACGCCAGAGTTATCCGTGACGGCGAGGAAAAGGTTATTGATGCCGCCGAGCTCGTTCCCGGTGATATTATAAAATTGGAAGCCGGTGACTTTGTTCCTGCTGATGCAAGACTTCTGCACTCCGCAGGACTGAAATCCGAAGAATCAGCTCTCACAGGTGAATCTGTACCCTCGGAAAAAGACTACCTTGCCGAAGTCAAGGAGGATGCGCCTCTTGGTGACCGACACAATATGGTTTATTCGGGATGTTCAATCTCCTACGGTACAGCGACTGCCGTTGTTACCGCTACCGGTATGGACACCGAAATGGGCAAGATCGCAAATCTTCTTGATAACGAAGAAGACGGTCAGACACCCTTACAGCAAAAGCTTGCACAGCTCGGTAAATACCTCGGTATTGTGGCACTTGCCGCTTGCGGAATTATCTTTGTTGTCGGTCTTGCGAACGGTATTCCCGTGCTTGAAATATTTATGACCGCTGTATCGTTGGCAGTGTCGGCTATTCCCGAGGGACTGCCTGCTATCGTTACCATCGTTCTTTCCATCGGCGTTCAGCGAATGGTTAAAAAGAATGCTCTTATCCGCAAGCTCCCTGCTGTTGAAACGCTTGGCGGCGCATCGGTCATCTGCTCGGATAAGACGGGTACTCTTACCCAAAACCGTATGACACTCACCAAGGCTTATGCCGACGGTTATCTCGATCCCGAGATCATTAGCGCAAACAATACCGATAACATAAAGAAGCTTCTTATGTACGGTACGCTGTGTTGTGACGGTTCGGTTGTCTTCCACGGCGATGAAGAACAGCATATCGGTGATCCTACCGAGACTGCCATTGTTCTTGCTGCACATAAGAACGGTATGCCGAAAGATGAGCTTAATAATAAATATCCACGCCTTGCTGAGATTCCTTTTGATTCCGACCGCAAGCTGATGACGACCGTAAACCGTATTGACGGCAAAAACATAGTTATAGTTAAGGGCGCTTTTGATATGATGGCTCCCCGCTGTGTAGCAGGCGACCTTGAAGCCGCAAGAAAGTTTACCGAAACTATGAGTGAGGATGCCCTTCGTGTGCTGGCTATAGCATATAAGGAAATTGATACCGTTCCCGAGAATCCCACCTCTGAAGAACTTGAAAACGGACTTATCTTTATGGGACTTGTTGGTATGATCGACCCGCCCCGTCCCGAAGCAAAGGATGCCGTTGCTGTTTGCCGCCGTGCAGGTATCAAGCCTGTTATGATTACAGGCGACCACGTAGTTACTGCTTCGGCAATAGCAAAAGAACTTGGTATTTTACTTGAGGGCGACAAAGCCATCACAGGCGCTGAACTGGATGCTATGACTGACAGCGAGTTTGATGCCGTTATCGAAAACATCAGCGTTTATGCCCGTGTATCGCCCGAAAACAAGATCCGCATTGTCAAGGCTTGGCAGAGAAAAGGTCAGGTCGTATCTATGACAGGCGACGGCGTAAACGATGCGCCTGCCCTTAAAGCCGCAGACATCGGCTGTGCGATGGGCATTACCGGTACCGATGTTGCCAAGGGTGCCGCCGATATGACCTTGACCGACGATAACTTTGCAACAATAGTTGATGCTGTTCGTGAAGGTCGCGGTATCTATGCAAACATCAAAAAGGTTGTCGGATTCCTGCTTGGAACTAACATCGGTGAGGTCATCACCGTGTTTATGGCAATGCTTTTGTGGCACAAAACACCTCTGCTTTCTATGCAGTTATTGTGGATAAACCTTGTGACCGACTCTCTGCCGGCTATCGCGCTTGGTATGGAAGCCGTGGAAAGCGACGTTATGGACAGAAAGCCGAAGCCCAAAAATGAAGGCATATTTGCACACGGTCTTGGTGTTCGTGTGGTATTGCAGGGTATTATGTTCGCGGCTCTCACACTTATTGGCTTTAAGGTTGGCGAAAATGTCACCGGCACACTTGAAGGCGGTCAGACACTTGCGTTTATGATACTTGCCATGTCGCAGATCGTTCAGGCATTCAATATGCGTTCTGAACATTCGTTGTTTAAGATCGGACCTTTTAAGAACCGCAACCTGAATCTTGCGGCGCTGGCTTCCACCGTGCTTGTAGCCCTTGTGCTCTTTACTCCCGTAAAGACTGCTTTTGGTTTGGTTACCTTACCCGCAAACCTGTATCTGATTGCACTCGGTCTTATTCTCGTTCCGCTCGTTGTTATGGAACTGTCTAAGGCGCTTGGACTTGTAAAACATCATAAATAATCTCGCAAAGCCGTCGAAAGCTTCGACGGCTTTTCAGCATTTTGAATATAGAACGGTCACGCTGACGAAAGATAAAATATCACTGTAATGTTTTTAATTGCTGTTTTCGCTAATTGCTGAAGCCTCTCACTGCTGTAAAGGCGGCTGAGGGGTTGGGGCTGTTAGCACTCTGCAATTGACAACACGCTTTATACCTATTATAATAATATTAAATGCAGGGAGGTGCGTGACATGAGACAAAACTGTAAAAACTGCGGCAACCGTTTCGAAGGCAGTGTTTGCCCCGAGTGCGGCACAAAGGCTGACAGCAAGGCGGCAAGACGTGAGCAGGCGGCACAAAAGTTCGAGACCGAGGGCAGGCCCTTAAGCCAAGAGGAGCGCAGCAAGAACAAAAAAGCGCTTATTGTTTTGTGCGTTTTGGGTGCTTTGTTTGTTGTGTTTGTTTTGTGGCGCAACGGCTTTATCGGTGCGGGAAAGTTTGAAAGCGTAGCCGAAAGCTATTTCGAATCTATTTGCGAGAGAGATTTTGACAAGTTTGTTGCCTGCCAGCCCGAGGAGATCGCGCGTTCGCACCGCGGCGACCTTGAAGATTCGGGGCTTGAAAAGACCGAGTTTATGAGTGTGCTTTATGCCGATTTCTTCGAAGAATTCGGCGAGGATATGACAGTTACCGTCGATATTGGTTCAAGCAAGGCGGTCGAACAGGTTTATATCAACTACTTTTTAGAATCATATGTTGAGATTTATGGGGTTGAACCAAAGTATTCAAGCTTTTTAGAGCTTGATGTGAGTGCTACCTTCTCGGGCTCGAACAGCACGGACACGATATTGCTTGACTGCTTTATGATGAAATCTCAGGGCAAATGGTATGTAGTCGGCTGTGAATATGTAACCGAAGAAGTGACCGAATAAGCCTCCCTTTTTTAAAGGGAGGTGCCGTCGAAGACGGCGGTGGGATAAGCGAATCGGAGAAATAAACAAAAAATATTAAAAAAACCTGTGAGATCATGCCGAAAAGGGCTTGACAAGCAGGTTTTGTTTGTGTTATGATGATTCTACCTCTTTGCGGGGTCTTTTTTTGGTGCGCCTATTTTTAAGACACACCCAAAAAAGGTCTTTCAAATCGCCCAAAGTGGCGGCGGTGTTATTTTGTGCGTCGGGCAGTTGCCGCACAATCTTACTTACGGAGGGAGGCAGTCCCGTAAAATCGGGCGGTATCGGCTTGAAAGAGCCGATGGACAGCGTTTTTGTGTTACCCGCAAAAACGTAAATTTCGTCAGGAGGTGCCGAAAATGAGGGTTAAGATTATTATGGCATGCACAGAGTGCAAGCAGAGAAACTACAACACCAAAAAGAACAAGAAGAATGACCCTGACAGACTTGAAATGAACAAGTATTGCAAGTTCTGCAGGAAGCACACTCTTCACAGAGAAACTAAGTAAGGGAGCGACTAAAAATGAGCGACACTAAGGTTAAAAAGACTAACAAAGTCGTAAAGTTTTTCAAGGATCTCGTAAGTGAGACCCGCAAGGTCGTATGGCCCAGTACAAAGCAGGTAATCAACAATACCGGCGTCGTTTTGGCTGTGTGCGCACTTACGGGCGCAGTTCTCTTTGCTGTAGACGCACTCTTCGGATGGCTTGTAGGATTTTTGAAATAAGTCTATAAGTCTGAACATTAGCGAAGAAAAAATCATTCAGGTCGCGCTGCCTGAAAGTTCGCAGTTTTGCGTGAAAGGATAGTGACAGGTAAAATGAGCGAAAACGCAAAGTGGTATGTTGTTCACACCTATTCCGGCTACGAGAACAAGGTGGCACAGAATATTGAAAAGGTTGTTGAAAACCGCAAGCTTCACGATACTATCCAGCAGGTCAGAGTTCCCATTGAGATCGTTGAGGAAATTGACGCTAAGGGTAACAAGAAGGAAGCTGAAAGCAAGCTTTTCCCCAGCTATGTGCTTGTAAAAATGGTAATGACAGATGAGTCATGGTACATCGTCAGAAACACAAGAGGAGTTACAGGATTTGTAGGCCCCGGGTCAAAGCCGGTTCCGCTTTCCGATAAAGAAGTGGCAGCTTTGGGCGTTGATGTAAGAAAGGTCGCAACCAGCGTAAACTTCAAAGAAGGCGACGAGGTTACCGTTTTGGGAGGACCCTTCGACGGATGGGTCGGCACAGTTAAGGCAATTAACCTTGAAGAGCAGACAGTTGACATCGTTGTTTCGATGTTTGGCAGAGAAACCCCTGCAACACTTTCTGTAACACAGGTTAAAAGAGTTGAAGGATAAGCAAAAAACGTTTTGAAATCGCCTTAAAAAAGATAAGGCGTAAGTGGGAGAGCCGAAAATAAAAATTTAGGCGGCTCGCCTTTACCACAATAATGGAGGTCAATAATTTATGGCACAGAAGGTCACAGGCATCATCAAGCTTCAGATCCCTGCCGGTAAAGCAACTCCGGCACCCCCGGTTGGCCCTGCACTCGGTCAGCACGGTGTTAACATCATGGCATTCACCAAGGACTTTAACGAAAGAACCAAGAACGACATGGGTCTTATCATTCCTGTAGTTATTACAGTTTATGCTGACCGTTCGTTCACTTTCATCACCAAGACTCCTCCGGCTGCAGTTTTAATCAAGAAGGCTTGCGGCATCGAGAGCGGCTCCGGTGTTCCCAACAAGACTAAGGTTGCAACCATCACCAAGGATCAGATTAGAGCAATTGCCGAGCAGAAGCTCCCCGACCTCAACGCAGCATCGGTTGAAGCTGCAATGAGCATGATCGCAGGAACAGCTCGTTCAATGGGCGTAGTAGTAGCTGATTGATAGCAATTAGCCCGTAACAGGGCGTGTTAAAGTGGGAGGAATATCCTTTTCCGCTAAACCGTATCGGCAAAGAATGTGCGATGCGGTGCCACCACTATATATGTAAGGAGATTTTATATAATGAAACACGGAAAGAAATATGTTGACGCCCTTAAGGTCGTTGACAAGGCAAAGCTCTATGATTCTAACGAGGCAGTTGAACTTGCAAGCCAGAATGCAAAGGCTAAGTTCGACGAGACCATCGAAGTTCATATTCGTTTAGGCGTTGACTCCCGTCACGCTGACCAGCAGGTTCGTGGCGCAGTTGTTTTGCCTCACGGTACCGGTAAAACCGTAAGAGCACTCGTTTTCTGCAAGGAAGACAAGTATGAAGCAGCTAAGGCTGCAGGCGCTGATTATGTTGGCGGCATTGAATTCGTTGACAAGATCATGAAGGAAAACTGGCTCGACTTCGACGTTGTTATCGCTTCACCCGACATGATGGGTGTTGTAGGTCGTTTGGGTAAGATTTTAGGCCCCCGCGGCTTAATGCCTAACCCCAAGGCAGGTACTGTTTCTCCTGACGTAGCTAAGGCTGTTGCCGAAGCTAAGGCAGGTAAGATCGAATACCGCTTGGATAAGACCAACATCATTCACTGCCCTATCGGCAAGGCATCTTTCGGAACTGAAAAGCTCTCCGAAAACTTCAACACCTTGGTTGACGCAGTTGTTAAGGCTAAGCCTGCTGCTGCAAAGGGTCAGTACCTTAAGTCTATCGTAGTTTCCTCTACAATGGGCGTTGGTATTAAGGTAAGCACCGCTAAGTACGGCGTTTAATTTAATTCAAAACTACTCTTTAGAAAACTGCTTTTGGATTAAACGGAAGCAAGATTTGCTTCCTTAGGGGTTTGGCAAAAACGTTAAACCTCGGAAAAATCGGGGAGATCCCCAAAAATCGGTCATAATTCTGTGCGGTTTGCACTTGACAAACTGCACAGAATGTGATATAAATTTATATGCAATCGTTTCTTAAGACAGTAGGTAGCCCAAAAAGCGTAAATCCCACCGAGGAAAAGGTTAAAAGTAAATTTGCTTTTTACTTAACTTTCTTCGTGTCTTTGTGCGAAGAGGGTTTTCTTTTTTATATAACGAAACGAAGGCATAAATCTAACTGTAAGAGGTGAAAAAAATGCCCAACGAATTGGTTCTTAACCAGAAGAAGGCAAAGGTTGAGGAGCTTAGTGAACTCCTTAAGTCTTCAATCGCAGGCGTACTCGTTGATTACAGCGGTATTTCTGTTGAAGATGACACCAAGTTAAGAAAAGAACTTCGTGAAGCAGGCGTTAAGTATAGCGTTGAAAAGAACACTCTTTTAAGATTCGCTATGAACAACGTTGGCTATGAAGGACTTACCGACGTACTTAACGGCACAACTGCTTTGGCTGTTTCTGAAAATGACGAAACCGCTGCTGCAAGAATCCTTGGCAAGTACGCTGAAACTCACGAAAACTTCAAGCTTAAGGCAGGCTTTGTTGGAGATGAACTTTATGACGCAGCAGGCGTTATGGCTCTTTCCAAGATTCCTTCCAAGGACGTATTGCTTGCTCAGCTCGTCGGCTCCTTGCAGGGTCCCATCCAGAAGCTTGCAGCTACTTTGGATGCACTTGCTACCAAGCTCGAAGAAGAAGCAGCTTAATTTCGGGCTGCACCCCCTCGCCGCATAAACAGGCGGCATAACAAAACCGAAAAATAACGGTAAATTTAATTTAAAGGAGATTTATTATCATGGCTTCTGAAAAGATTTTGAAATTTGTAGAAGATGTTAAGGCACTTTCCGTTCTTGAACTCAAGGAACTCGTAGACGCAATCCAGGAAGAATTCGGCGTTACCGCTGCTATCGCTGCTGCTCCCGCTGCAGGCGGCGCTGCTGCTGCAGCTGAAGAAAAGACCGAATTCGACGTAGTTCTTGCTTCCTTCGGCGACAGCAAGATGGGCGTTATCAAGGCAGTTAAGGACCTCTTGGGTCTTGGCCTTAAGGAAGCTAAGGAAGTAGTTGAAGCTGCTCCTAAGGCTCTTAAGGAAGGCGTTTCTAAGGCTGAAGCTGACGAACTTAAGGAAAAGCTTGAAGCTGCAGGCGCAACTGTTGAAATCAAGTAATTTCAGCTTAAAGTTAGATTTAAAAAAGGCTTACCTTCATCAGGTAGGCCTTTTTGTTTTTATAGTGAACGGCAGACATTGAAAAACAACGGTGCTTCAGCGCGAGAGTCTATAATTCCACAAAATATCCCGATACTCCTCGGTCGCATAGTCGATTCCAATGCGCTTGTGAGAAGTGTATTGGCACCTGTATCCGTCATCCTCGAGCCAAAGCGAATCCGATTCCGTTAAGTCCTCGCCGTTAAGCTCTCGCGTGATATTAAGTGCTTTAGTCAGCTTGCCGGGACCGTTGTAGCCCTCTACCCCACGGATAAGAACTCCTTCGGGGTGGTCGATTTCGCCTGTAATTACATTAAACAGGTTATGTATACCGTAACAGAGGTATACATAAGCGTGCCCACCCTCGCGGTAGAGCATTTCGGTGCGCGGTGTGCGTCCCTTATGCGCGTGGCAGGCGGTGTCTTCCTCGCCAAAATAGCACTCGGTCTCGGTTATCCTAAGTTTTATTACCTCATCGCCCAAGCGCCTGCACAGCAGTTTTCCTATTAAATCGGGGGCGAGGTCTAATGCCGGGCGAGCAAAGTAAGCCTTATCGAGTCTCATTGACAATAGCCCATGCTTTTAAAATAGCTATCTGCGTTTTCGAATCGGGAATTTCATCACGCATAACCATGTCATAAGCCTCTTTAAGAGGGATCTTTGTAACATCAACAAACTCGTCATCGTCAAGGTGCTGTGTGCCAAAGCTCAACCCTCGAGCTAAAAACATATAAATAACCTCGGTGTCGTAAGCCACGGTGGGGTAAAGCTTGCCCAAAGGAATAATCTCCTTGGCGGTGGCGCCTACTTCTTCCGAAAGCTCACGGATCCCGCATTCCAAAGGGTCTTCGCCTTTTTCACGCTTGCCGGCAGGGATCTCGAGCAGAACAGATGCAAAGGGGTATCGGAACTGCTTAACAAACAAAACATTTCCCTCGTCATCCAAAGGCAGAACGCACACGCCGCCCGAGTGGTGTACGACCTCGCGGTAAGCGGTCTCGCCATTTTCTAAAAGAGCAGTATCTCGGGTAAGCTTAAGAATTTTGCCGTCATATATCAGCTCACTTGCAAGCTGTTTTTCGTGTAAGTGGTCCATTTTGTACCTCCTTGATATGTAGTGGGTAAAAAAGCCTCCCTTTTGTAAAGGGAGGTGTCACACAATGTGTGACGGAGGGATAGAAGCGCCGTGGCTGCGAAGCAGCGAGTGGCGCATGTTATCGGCGAAGCCGATACCTTTTTCTTAACTTTTACCTTTTCACTATTACCTGATACATTTAAAACGCATTGCGTTTTAAATGTATCTAAGCACTGCAACAACCTTGCCCAAAATCGAAACCTCATCTAAAATGATCGGCTCCATCGTGTCGTTTTCGGGCTGAAGCCTAAAGTGCCCGTCTTCTTTATAAAACCTTTTAACGGTGGCGTCGCTGCCATCAACAAGTGCCACAACAATATCGCCGTTTTCGGCATATGTAGTCTGCTCAACAATTACCGTGTCTCCGTCTAAAATAGCGGCGTTTATCATCGACTCGCCTCTTACCTTCAAAGCAAAAAGCTTGCCGTCATAGCTTTTTTTAGGCTTAAAGCTAAGGTATCCCTCGATCTCCTCGATTGCGGTAATGGGCTTGCCTGCCGTTACCGTGCCCAATAAAGGTACTTTAACACTGTCGTCTCCAACAAGCTTTAACGAACGGTTTAAGTTGTTGCCCTGCTTTTCAATAAGGCCTGCAGATACAAGCTTTTCAATCGCTCTGTGCGCTGTTGAGGTGGAGTTAAACCCAAGCTCGGCGCAGATCTCACGCACCGAGGGCACATATCCCTCGCTTATGCGCTGCTTGATAAATTCATAAACGCTCTTGTCCTTTTCACTCAGGTTCATTTTGTTACTTCCTTTCCTCTAATTTCTTAGCCAATGCCTTTGCAACTTTATAAATGTCTCCGCAGCCAAGGGTTATTACCAAATCCCCCTCTTTAACCTCTTGCAAAAGGTAGCTTACACACTCGTCAAACGTAGGGGTTAAAGCACAACCCTCAATTTTTTCCTGTAAATCGCTTGCATGAATGTTATAGGTGTTTTTCTCGCGCGAGCCCATGATTTCGGTCAGCACAGCTAAATCTGCAATTGAAAGGGCTTTTGCAAAATCATCTAAAAGCATTGCTGTGCGAGAGTAGGTAAAAGGCTGATGCACAGCAATAAGCCGTTTAAATCCAAGAGATTTTGCGGCACTTAAGGTTACGCTTACCTCTGCCGGGTGGTGAGCATAGTCATCAACAATGGTAATGCCCTTAACCTCGGCAATTTTTTCAAAGCGTCTTATCGCACCCTTAAAGTTGTCAAGTCCAAGCTTAATTCCATCAATCGGTGCGCCCACATATAATGCCGAAGCGATTGCCGCAAGTGCGTTTAAAACGTTGTGGCTGCCCGGCACATGAAGCTTGAATATGCCCAAAGATTCGCCTCTATAAAATGCCTCAAACACGGTTAAAAGCCCGTTTACCGAAAGAATTTTTGCGCTGTAGTCGTTTGAATCTTTCCAACCAAAGCTTATTTTTTCTTTGTCTATTTCCAAAACGACATCGCAGGTGTTTTTGTCGTCTCCGTTATAAATTATGCATTTTGTGGCGTTTGAAGCAAACTTTTTAAACGAGGCTTTTAAGTTGTCAAGCGTTTTAAAATAGTCAAGATGGTCTTCGTCAACATTCAAAATCACTGCAATGTCGGGGTAAAGCTTTAAAAACGTGTCAACAAACTCGCAGGATTCGCACACCATAATGTCGCTTTTGCCTGCCCTGCCCGACCCACCGATTGAATTAAGCTTGCCGCCGATTACGCAGGAGATGTCGATTTTTGAGTAGATAAGAATTTGTGTAAGCATGGCACTCGTGGTCGTTTTGCCGTGTGTGCCCGAAATGCACACTGCGCGCTCGAACTCGCTGGTTACAAGCCCTAAAAGCTCGCTTCTTTCAATAACCACAGCGTCCGATTCGTGTGCGGCAATAAGTTCGGGGTTGTCGGCCATAATTGCCGCGGTATGAACGATAAGGTCGGCGCCATCGATATTTTCAGCCCTCTGCCCAAAGAAAACGGGAATGCCCATTTTGCGTACAGCGTCTAAGGTTTCGGTCTCGTTGTTATCCGAGCCTGTTAAAAAGTATCCGCGCGAGTGCAGAATCTGCGCCAAGGGGTACATTCCCGAGCCGCCGATGCCGATAAAATGTATATGCTTAGATTTTTTTAAAACCTGTTTTAATTCAGTTGCAGTCAATTTTTAAAACCTCTTTTCGTGGGGGGTGTGGGTTGTGCGCCGACGTCCGAAGGGCGCCTGCCGAAGGCAGTGTGACCGCAGGGTGGAGGCGCTCGGGGCGGGAAAGGCCGGCGCCACGACTTCGGCACAGGCTCCGCCGCGCCTCGCCACGGCGCCTTAACTGTGCTGCCTATCGCGCAGAACCTTTGTTCACATTAAGTATATTACAATTGAAGGGAAAAATAAACACCTTTTTGAATATTTTCTTAAAAAACCTCCAAAAATAATGGCATAAACATTAAGAAAGGACGTTTTTATATGACGATCACAAACATTAAGGTAAGAAAGCTTCTGCCCGAGGGCAGATTGAAAGGAATTATAAGCTTAACGCTTGACGATGCGGTGGCTGTTCACGACATTAAGGTGGTGCAGGGCGATGAAAGACTTTTTGTTGCAATGCCCTCTCGCCGAGATGATTCGGGTGCTTTTCGTGATATTATCCACCCCATCTCGCAGGAGGCAAGAGACGAGATCGAGTCACGCATTTTAAAGGCATATCACGAGGCAGTTGAAGCAAGCGAAGCCGGTCTGCCCTCGTAACCGAGAATTTGAGCACAAATGAAAAAAGCGGCAAAAGAGAAACTCTCTTTTGTCGCTTCGGTTTCGTCAGGAAATTATAGCCTTTGCTTTGCTGACGATGCTCTTATCGTTTTCGTAGGACAATACCGTTTGTGCTCTTCCGATCTCCACCCAGCGGATATCCGCAATTTCCTCTTCCTGAGGGGTGTAGTCGGTGTTTTTAGCCTTTGCCAGGAAGTACACTACGACCTTTTGTGTGCCGCGCTTTGGAGAGTAAGAAACAGTCTCTCTGAAAGAGGAGTCGATGATAACATCAATTCCTGTTTCCTCTAAAATCTCGCGCTGAGCGGTTTCGACTTCGGTTTCTCCTTTTTCAACGTGACCCTTGGGGAAAGACCAATGGCCCGAATTGATGTGCTTTATAAGGAGAATTTCGGTATTGCCATGAAACTTGCGGTAAACGATAGCTCCGCATGACTTTTCATGAAGCATTTTTAAATCCCTTCTGTGCCAAATATGCACGGTAAAATGTAAATTCATATATAGTATAGCACACTAAGCACAAATTTGCAACACAAAATAAGTCAATTAACATAAAATTCTTTTAAGCCCCCTTGAGGGGGTTGGGGGTGACTGAAAATAGCATCGCGGAGCGATACCTTTAAGCAAGCAAACAAAGGTCAGCCTATCACAGTTATACTATTGCGGTCAGATCTGCAGGATTTTTGAAAGAGCCGGGCAGCTGCAAGTGACTTTGGAAGTCTGACGAGGCGGCTTTGTGTGAAGAAAATATCTTTTTCATCTTACCAAAGCTTAGCAGAGCGGCAATGTAGCTTTAGTAGTCAAAGCGCTAAGCTAAGCGGGTGTAAGGAAGAGGGGGTCTCTCTTTTTGACAAACAGCTCGCTTACCTTTTAGGCAAAATCAATCTGCCGATAGGCGACGGCATTTACGGTGCGACGTGGTTATACGGCGCAAATATCATATTTCCATCAAAACAAAAGCCCTCCCCGTTTTGGGGAGGGCCGACTTTTATTACTGATTGTCTTCGATATATTTAACGATATCGCCAACGGTCTTGATATTTTCCAAAGCTTCGTCGGGAATTTCAATTCCGAATTCGTCTTCAAAGCTCATTACAAGGTCAACAACGTCCAATGAATCTGCGCCGAGGTCATCGGTAATAACAGAATCGGAGTTTACAATATCCTCATCAAGATCCAACTGTTCGCAAATTAATGCTTTAACTTTTTCAAAAATCATTTTTTAATTAACCCTCCTGTCAGTGTTTAAGTCAAGTAATAGTGTAGCGTTTTATTCGTCTCTTGTCAATAGGTTTTCGCCATTTTAAAGAGCTAAAATTTCGAGCTCTTTCGGGCTTATTCCGTCAATAAGCGCACCGTTAATGCCTTGTGCCAAAAGTGATGCGCTTTTTGCAATCATTTTGTCAATCGTTCTGGGCGTAACCATCATGTCGCTTCCGTTTTTAAGGTCACACACGGTGGGTATGCCGATGGCAATACACTTGATGCCAAGCGTTGAAATACTAAGCTCCCTTCGTGAATTTGCAACACCCGAGCCGGGCGAAATGCCGGTATCGGTTATTTGAATGGTTTTGCCCAAGTGGCTCGAATCTGAGCACGCCAAAGCGTCAACGGCAATAACGCACGAGGGTTTAATTCGCTCGCAGACGGCTTTTACAACATCGCTCGACTCAATTCCCGTCTTGCCCATAACGCCTGTTACAAGCACGCTCACGTCACGCACATCGCCCTCTAAAAGCTCGGGGGCGTTTTCTTTAATGTGTCGGGTCGCAAAAATCCGCTTTGCGGTTTTAACGCCAAGGCTGTCGGGGGTTATCGCTTCGTTGCCAAGCCCAACAACCAAAACACTTTCAGCGTTCTTGCCCATAAGCATTTTAATCGCTGTTGATAAAGCCTTGATCTGCCCGCTATCAATTTCTTCGGGATAGTCGAGGCGGTGCTTAGGCTCGAGGGTAAGGTATTTGCCGCAGGGCTTGCCGATTTTCTTAGCCGTTTCGGGCGAGGTTATCGATACCTCGGTAACCTCGAACCCGTTGATTTTAGAAACCTTACATTCAAGTCCCTCGGGTAGATCTTTTGTTTTTCTAACACTTTGTGCGCTTTCAAGCGCCAAGTCGGTACGAAGTGACATATTGTAAACCTCCGGAATAAATGAAGTGCCAAAAACCTTGAAAAAACTTAGGATTTTTAAATATTTTTTGAAAAAAGGTATTGATTTTTTATGCAAATGATGATATATTAACTGTTGATACTTGTTGAATAAGTAAGGAGTCATTAACCTTATTGCACTTTCTCTCAGTCGTGCAACTAGCTTATCCAAATAAGTGAATTTTATGAGTGTCGGGTTACTCGGCATGATAATGACTAAGGAGGTGTCTTAATGGCAAATATTAAGTCCGCTAAGAAGAGAGTTTTAGTTAACCAGACCAAGGCTCTTAGAAACAAGATGGTTAAGAGTGCTCTCAAGACAGCAATCAAGAAGGCATACGCTGCTGACGAGGCTAACAAGGCAGAAGCAGTTGCAAACGCAATCAAGAAGGTTGACCAGGCATGTGCTAAGGGTATCCTTCATGCAAACGCTGCAGCAAGAAAGAAGTCTCAGCTTGCTAAGCTTTTGAATGCTTAATTTTTTAGCAAACAATTTTAAAATCCTCTTTGCATATTGCAAGGAGGATTTTTCATTCTGCGTTATTGCGCTTTTAAAAAACTGTTGCAAATTACCTTTTAATGTGTTATTATACCTTATATATTATCCGGAAAGGAGTGCCCGAAATGCTTAACACCGTAACGCTTGGCGATGTAATGGAGTTCTTTTTGAAGTGCGGATTTATTTTTGCAGGTCTTTATGTCTTAATTGTTTTAACCCCAAAAATTGCCGCATTTATCGACAAAAAACGGGCACAGCATAAATCTCCTTACGAAAGCGCACCCGATCCCGCAAGGGTGGACGATGACGCTTTTAATGATGAAAACAATGACGAAAACCCTCGAAACGAGGATACAGATAGTAATAACAACAATTAATTATACAATTTGGAGAGATATTTATGGCTAAAAACGAAAAACTGGTATCAAGCATCACCTCGATGGACACCGACTTTGCTCAGTGGTATACTGACATTTGCAAAAAAGCAGAGCTTATTGAATACACAAGCGTTAAGGGCTGCATGGTCATTCGCCCTTACGGCTATGCTATTTGGGAGAATATTCAGCACATTTTAGACACCATGTTTAAAGAAACAGGTCACGAAAATGTTTGCCTGCCCATGTTCATTCCCGAAAGCCTTTTAAATAAGGAAAAGGACCACGTTGAAGGCTTTGCGCCCGAGGTTGCATGGGTAACCTATGGCGGTAAAGAAAAGCTTGAGGAGCGTCTTTGCGTTCGTCCTACCTCTGAGACACTTTTCTGCGAACATTATGCTAACATCATTCACTCTTACCGTGATCTGCCCAAGCTTTATAACCAGTGGGTAAGTGTTGTAAGATGGGAAAAGACAACAAGACCTTTCCTTCGCTCACGCGAATTTTTGTGGCAAGAGGGCCACACAATTCATGCAACTGCCGAGGAAGCTATTATTGAAACCGAGCAGATGTTAAACATTTATGCCGACTTCTGCGAAAAGGCACTTGCTATGCCTGTTATTAAGGGCAAAAAGACGGAGAGCGACAAGTTTGCGGGCGCAGTTTCTACCTATGCTATTGAAGCTTTGATGCACGACGGTAAGGCTTTGCAGGCAGGCACCTCGCACTATTTCGGCGACGGCTTTGCCAAGGCGTTCGACATTACCTATACCGATAAGAACAACACCATTCAGATTCCTCACCAGACCTCGTGGGGTGTAACCACCCGTCTTATCGGCGCTATCATTATGACTCACGGCGACGATAACGGTTTGGTTCTGCCGCCGGCAGTAGCACCTATTCAGGTGGTTATCGTTCCTGTTGCCCAGCATAAAGAGGGTGTTTTGGAAAAAGCAAACGAAATTTATAACACTCTTAAGGCGGCAGGCATTAGAGTTAAGCTTGACGACAGCGACAACTCGCCCGGCTGGAAGTATTCTGAATATGAAATGCGCGGCGTGCCGGTAAGGCTTGAGATCGGTCCCCGTGACATTGAAGAAAACCACTGCGTTGCGGTTTCACGTCATAACCGCGAAAAGGTGTTCCTCTCTTTAGATAATTTGGCTGAAAGCGTTAAGGAAAGACTTCAGGCTGTTCACGACGGAATGTACGCAAAAGCCCTTGCTAACCGAGAGGAAAAGACATATTCCTGCACCTCGATGGAAGAAATTAAAGAAATGCTTGCAACCAAGGGCGACGGCTTTGTCAAGGCAATGTGGTGCGGCGACGAGGAATGCGAGGACAAGGTTAAGGCAGAAACAGGTGTCGGCTCGAGATGTATTCCTTTAGAGCACGAGGATATAAGCGACAAGTGCGTTTGCTGCGGCAAGCCTGCAAAGCACATGGTTGTTTGGGGCAAGGCTTATTGATCTTTATAAAAGAGAGCTGCTGTCTGAATACAAAATACCCTTAACGGAGAAGATAAGTATAATTAGTTTAAGCGAAAGCATTAAAAAAGGCACCCTATGGGGTGCCTTAATTGTTTTATGTATTATTCTTCGCTTCCTAAAGCCTGCGATGCGTTTACGGTTACCTTTTCGTCATAGCACTTAAAGATTTCTGCAACCTTTTCGTCACTCGGTTTTTTGGTAAGCAAGCTGACAACAGGAACAATAACAAGACCTAAAACCATGGTGAATGCGCCACAGTTGATCGGGCTCTTTAAAATTGCAGGGAATATCGCGGGAACAAAGGTGTTAAGGATCATAATTACAGGGCCGGTTACAAAGCAAACCATGCAAGCGGCCTTGGTTGTGCGCTTCCAGTAAAGACCGTAAAGAAGCGGAGCCAAGAACGCACCTGCCAATGCACCCCACGAAAGTCCCATCATTTGGGCAATAAAGGTTGCATTTGTCTTATATTGAATAATTGCAATAATAACCGAGATTAAAATGAACACAGCAAGTAAAACTCGCATGATGAATACCTTTTTCTTCTCGCTTATTTCTTTTTTGCTAAGAGGTGCAATGAAGTCGAGAGTTAAGCTTGAGCTTGAGGTGAGAACAAGCGATGAAAGTGTAGACATTGAAGCGGCAAGCACCAAAACAATGATTAATCCCATCATAACGTCGCTTAAGTTCGAGAGCATTTCGGGCACGATAGAATCGTAACCGTTTTGTGCAACAAGCTCAGGGGTCGAGAAGAGTCGTCCGAATCCGCCGAGGAAGTAACATCCGCCTGCAACAACTGCCGCAAAGATGGTTGAGATAATGGTGCCTGTGTAAACACTCTTTTCAGACTTGATTGCATAGAATTTCTGAACCATCTGAGGCAAGCCCCATGTACCGAGCGAGGTTAAAATTACAACGCCCAAAAGGTTTACGGGGTCGGGACCGAAGAAGGAAGCGAACACGCCCGGCTGGGTCGAGGTTGCGGGGTCGCTGACCTGTGCCAATGCTGCCAACGACTCGGTGAAGCCGCCGTTTATTTTTAAAACAGCGCCGATAACGGCAACAATGCCAAACAGCATTATAAGGCCCTGAATAAAGTCGCTTACTACGGTTGCCATGTAACCACCCGCAATAACATAAATTGCGGTGATAACAGCCATAACGATGATGCACACAGAGTAGTCGATGTTAAATGCCATTGCAAAAAGCTGGCTTAAGCCCTTATAAAGCGAGGCAGTATAAGGAATTAAGAAGATGAATATTAAAGCTGCGGCGATAAGACGCATAACTCGTGAATCGAAGCGCTTTTCAAAATAGTCGGGCATGGTTGCCGAGTTTAGGTGGTTGGTCATAAGTCTTGTTCTTCTGCCCAAAATGACCCAAGCCAAAAGCGAGCCGATTAAGCAGTTGCCAATGCCTACCCATGTCGAGGCAACGCCGAACTTCCAGCCAAACTGACCGGCATAGCCTACAAAAATTACAGCCGAGAAGTAAGAGGTGCCGTAAGCAAATGCCGAAAGCCAGGGTCCGATGTTACGTCCGCCCAAAACAAAGCCGCCGACGTCTTTTGAATGTTTTGCCGTCAACACAGCAACTGCTATCATTATTGCAAAGAATACAAGCAGCATAGCGATTTTAATAAACATAATTATCCTCCAAAAAATACAAATTTCGGGAAATCCCGAACCACATTTTTAGTATAAAGCTTTAAAGCATAAAAGTCAATAGTAAAAAAACAAATCCGAAAAAGCGACGGCTTTGCGGAGTATTTGGAAGCGCCGGAGGTTCTTTGTTCGAAATCGGAACACTGAAAGCCTCAACCGCTGCCGATTGCCGGATAACCGTATTGGCAGAAAGACGCTTTTTAAGCGCAACGAAACAGCGATATAAAAGTAACAGCCGTACTGCAAAAAAGTGCGGCTGTTGTTATTAACTGCAATATTTAAGCGTTTGGGCAAAAGTCTGTTTAATCACACTGATTGAATCCGCTGTCAGCGGCAGACCATGTTTCCCACTTGCATTCTGTTACTTCCATATTGGTAAAAACTGCGGTAAAAGAGGATTCCACAGGGCTTGCCGCATAGATACCGAATGAGATCTCTGCATCACCCTTGAAAAGATGGAACGCTCTCATTTGCTTGAAATTAACGCCGTCATTACTTGTTTCGATATAATAGTCGCTCTCTCTGCGGCTGAGGCGATACCACATTTCTTTTACAGACGATGGAATGTCTGTTGTTGCCCAGTCTGAATAGCCGTTGTTTGTAACAACGCTTCCAAGACGCTGATATTCGTCATTTTCATATTCTATGGAAGATTTCATCCAGTTTTCGCTATCAAGATAAACAACAATACCGCACTGGTCAAACAGATTGGAGCTGTTAAAGCTTGTTTTTACGGTAAACGAAAAATACTTTTCGGCGGTTTTCATCTGAAGGCAGGGTGCGTTATCGTTTTGAAAGCCGTAGTAGGTTCGTTGCCAGAGGTCTGTGCAGGGCTTTGAAACGACCGTGATTTTTTCATCGGTGACTTCGTAATTATCGGGCTCTCTTATCCAAAACAGGTTTTCCTTTACAAATTGCTTCATGGTGATTTCTCCTCGTTTTAAACCAAACAGCCGATTCACGCAACTGCTTGTTTTTTTATCTTTTCTCTTTTTCAAGCTTTTTCTGTTCCTCCTGCCAAATGTGAAGCTCTTCGGTTGCAAAATGCAGCTTTGTAAGCACGTTTTTTGCATTAAGAGGGAAAACAAAGAAGGTATCGCTTAAAGTCGCAAGGTCGATAGCATCGCCTCGCTTTTTAAAGTTGTATTCAATATGTAACGAGCGCATTGAAGGTACTGTGCGGTTAAAGGTATATTCGCTTCCATCGTCGAGCTTGCCTTTCATGGTAAAGCCGTTTTCGTCATGGGTAAGCGTAACCTCGCCCAAGGGCTTAAAGCCCTTAACACAGTTAACAAGCCTTTCTAAGCGTGCGGTATCTTCAAAGCGATATCTGCCTTCACGCACTTCTTTGCGAACGTTTTCTCGCTGCCAGTTATACCAGTCGGGCACATGGGTAAAAACGTCTTCGCCGTTTTGGCGCAAAAGCTGACCGTATTCGTTCATTTCCCATTCGGCATGGCAATGGTTGCACCAAATTTTGGTGTCGGCAGAGTCGGTCTCGTACTCGGTGCCGCAAACAGGGCACTGATAAAGCACCTTGTGCAGGTTGTGAGCACGCTTGTAGCCGGTGATCTTGATTTTGTTCTCTAACTGCCATGCATAATCGTCATAATGAAATTCTTTTTCGATTCGTGCCTGAATCTCATCGGCAGAGAGCTTTTCGACCTCTTCACGGGTGACGATTTGCTTAAACTCGCCGGTTATTTTAACCTTTCTGTAAGGGTGTTTATTCCACTGAGGAGACTGCAAAAAGTTGCCGTGCTGAATGAAAGTAACAACAGGTACCTTTGCGGTTTTTGCAAGCTTGCCCAAGGCGTTGTCGATCTGCTCGTTAATTCCGCAAAGAGAAAAACGTGCCTCGGGGTAAATGGCACAGTTCATTTTATATCTGGTTAACGAGGTTAAAATGTGGCGCACTACCGCCATATCTGCGGTGAACTTGCGCTTGTAAATGCCGCCGATTCCTCTCATAAGCCATTCCTTGCCGATAAACTCCTCGATTGAAATTACCCATGTGCAGCGCTGAGGGAAAATAGCCTTAACGACCATTGGGAAATCGACAAAAGAGGCGTGATTGCAAAGAATCAGGTAAGGGGGCTTTAACCCCTCGCAGTTAATTTTTTCTACACGGTGCTTCGCCGCCCATAATATCGTGCCGCCCCACTCGATCGGCATTAAAACAGGCCAGGGCTTTTGAACTTTTCGCTTGGTGTCAAACGGTTTAGGCGCCATGGCGACCATCCTTTCGGTTTTATAATTAAATATATTCAAATATATCGCGATTTACACACGCAAAGTATATCACAGGGTGTCGAAAAAAGCAAGTCTCGCAAAACGAGATCCCTTTTACCTTTTGTGTTGATATAGGACTATCCGTCAAACCCTTGTCGATTTGATGGAACGACAAACATAGAAACGCCTCCCTTCTGTAAAAGGAAGGGAGGCGTTAGCACCGATTATACTTTTTGGGATTTATACTTAATCAACTTGCAGACGGACAAGATGATAAGCACTAATCCAACTATATAGGTTGGCCAATAAAGGAACGAATACATAACAATCCAATCCACCCAAGTCCACGAGACCTCAACACTCATTGTATAGATACCCCATAACACAGGAACAGCAAACGGACAAACTCCGATGAGCAACAAGATTTTCCAAATAGAACTCTTTTTCATACAGGCTACCTCCTTCCTTGTAATATGCCTTTATCTATATAGACGCAAAAAATCCCCAAAAGTTCCCTGTCATCTATATTTTACAATACCTATCTGTCTATTTCAAGGTACATAAATTAGCCGAAGTTGCCTTCGGCTCTTTTCTGTGCGCCAGCTTACATAAAGGCAGGTCTTTGGTGAAAATGCCGGAGTTTTAACCATCAACACAAAAGATAAAAGGGATAAAACGAGGCTTGCTTCTGAAAATGAACGGCAGGCACTGAAAAACAACGGTTTCGAGTTTTTCTATTAATACTGCACTCTTCGGAAGAATTTCGGTTTTGCGAAGCAAAATTCGGGAATTTCATTCCCGAAAGAAATTGCTTCCATAGATGCTCCGAGCAAAACGAGGAGTATCTATTTTTATCCCTCCGTCGCCATTCGGCGACAGCTCCCTTTGCAAAAGGGAGCCCGCAGGCACCGAAAAACAACGGTGCTTTAGCACGAGGCGTTTCGCGCCGAGAGTTGTTTTTCTACAGACAATTCGAGCTTTGCTCGGATTGTCTGTTAGTCACCGGTATATTCAACCAAAACTGCGCTTGTAACGCCTTCGGTCGAAAGAAGCTTATCCATAAATTCGGTGTTGCCCTTTTTAACCTTAATGTCAACGGTAAGCTCGTTTTCGCCCTTATATTTTGCTCTGCCGCGAAGTTTAGTCTTATAGCCCTCAAGAACCTTGGTTACGTTTTCCGAGGATTCATCTGTGTGCTTTACGACCAAAACATAAGTGGTCTTGCCTCGGCCCAAAACGGTAAAGAGAATGTAAACAACAGCAATGACAAGCGTTGCGATTATTGCAAAGGGGTAAAGTCCTGCGCCCGAGGTGATGCCTGCTGCCAAGCCCCAGAACATAAAGCCAACGTCGAGGGGGTCTTTAACAGCGGAACGGAAGCGGACGATTGAAAGCGCACCCACCATACCGAGTGACAAAACAAGGTTAGAACCGATGGTTAAAACGATGAATGCTGTAACAACTGTTACCAGAACAAGCAAGACTGCAAAGTTTTCGCTGTAAACTGCGCCGCGATAGAAAATTTTATAAACGAGGTAAATTGCCACGCCGCAAATTGCAGCGCAAACGAGCGATACCAGTATGTATTCAACTGTTAAATGTTCAACCAAGCCGAGCTGTTCGATACTTGCTTTTAAAATGCTTTTAATGTTTTCCATAATCTAAGGTTCCTTTCAGTGTCTTATCTGTAATTGGGTTTATATGCTGTTAAAGTGTCACGGCAGAGGCAGAATTTTGACAGCGCCAGCTTTGAGCCGTGTGTATTTGAAACGATATCTGCCAAAAACTTAGGCAGAACCGTGTCATATTTGACCTCGAAAATAACGCTTCCGTCGGGGTAAACAGGCAGGGTCATCATCTTATCATCAAAGATATCCGCACTCTCCACTCCTGCGTGAAGCGCTTTATCAAACGTTAAGCGCACGTTTGAAACAGGATGAACGTAAGCCTCTCGGTCATAATCGACAACCACCGAAGGCGCAAGCCCTTTTGCCTTTGCCACCGATAAAACCTCGCGGCAAAGCTCGTTGTCATATTCAGCCAAAGGAGAAAAGTCGCCGTTAATTATGCTTTTAAAGCACTCTCGGCTTATCGAGGCGCTTCGCTTGCAAATGCGTGAGCCTCGCTTTTCTTTACATTCAAGCTTAATTATCGAATCGGAGCAGTTATATACTCTTATTCGATATTTTTTTCTGTCGGCAGCTCCTGCGAGCTTTTCCCAATAAGCCGAATGGGAAATGTCATCTAAATACAGGCTTCGGATGAAATATTCGCCGCCGTCGCCCGCATTTTCATCGGGTTCGAGCAATGCCTTTAACCGCTTGCTCATAACCAGATAGTCGGGGTAAGACAGCAAAAGCTTAATTTCGTGCCTGTACCTTTTTTGTTTTGGTGCCAAGGTTTCGTTCCTCCAAAATAAATAAAACGGGTTTTTAACCGTATTGAATTAATTATACAACGTAAAAAAGAATTATGCAAGTAAAAGACAGCAAATTTGACAATTTTTATTTACAATGTCAAAATATTTTGCTATAATGATATCATCACATATTATCGACAGTTGTACCCGATTGGAGAAAACCATGAATTCAAGCAAAACCAATAACAAAAAAATTACATTAATCGCGGTTGTTGCGCTGGCTTTGGTAGCAACCATTTTTGCCTCGCTTTGGGCAGAAAACTTTGTTGCGCACAACCCCACAAAGGTCGAGCCGGTCGTTGTTTATGACGAAGAAGGCAACGAGGTCGTGACCGAGCCGCTGATCGGCAACACCGATTATGAGCCTGTAAATTTCTCGCTCGAATGCGGATTTTATTCAAGTGAAGAAAGGCTTTATTTAAGTGCGCCCGATTCGGTAGAGATAAGATATACGACCGACGGTGAAGACCCAAGTCTTGAAGGAAGACGTTATAAGCCCGAGGAAGGCATTAAGCTTAGCCTTGGCAAGGATGAGGGAATAAAGTCATATTCGATATCTGCCTGCGCCGAATATGCGGACGGCTCGGTATCCGAGGTCGTAACACGCTCATACTTTGTCGGGTCGGACATTGCAAACCGATTTGACTGCTTGGTGTTCTCCATAACCATAGAACCCGACTATTTATATAATTATGAGGACGGCATTTTTATTCTGGGCAAAATGCGTGACGATTGGCTTGCCGCCAACCCGGATATAAGACAATCTGACATTGTGCCCACCGACCCCGCTAACTGGAATCAGCGAGGAAAAGCTTCGGAAAGACCTGCTTATGTTGAGGTTTATGAATATGACGGCAACTGTGTTATCTCGCAGGATTGCGGCTTGCGTATATTCGGCGGCTGGTCGCGCGCTAACGACCAGAAGAACCTAAGGCTTTATGCAAGAACGGAATATGACGAGGTAAACAACCGCTTCAGATATGAATTCTTCCCCGACGCCACCGATTCGTTGGGCAACAAAATAACCTCTTACAAAAAGCTTGCGCTTCGCGCCTGTGCAAACGATAACGGCTCCACCTTCCTGCGTGACGATATGATCTCCTTCTTGGCGCAGGCTACCGAGGTTGAGGCTAAATATTCCCGTCCGGCGGCTGTGTTCTTAAACGGCGAGTATTATGGCTTTGCATGGTGTCAGCAGGTGTTCTCGGCAGACCTTTTGGAACATAATTATAACCTTGAAGAAAGCGAATGGGATATTTTAAAGGGCTGCGAATATATGATCCGTGAGGATGACGACAACCCTTATTGGGCAGAAGCAAAGGCAGATTGGGAATATCTTCAGTCGTTTGCTTATAAGGATCTAACAGACGACGCCTTGTTTGAAGAGCTGTGCCAAATGATCGACCTTGACAACTTCTTAACATATTACGCCATAGATTCTTATCTTGGCAACGGCGACTGGCCGAACAACAACTGGAAGATATTCCGTTACAGCACCGAGCGCAACGCCGACCTTGAACAGCCTGTTTTAACCGAGGCGGGTGCCGACATTTCGGACGGCAGATGGCGATTTATGCTCTTCGACACCGACTTCTGCTTAGGCCTTTACGGAAACGATGCCTTTACAAAGCACATTTACTGGCTGTTCGATGAAACCTATTTCGGCCTCTTCCCCGAGGACTGGGACGACGATGTTCACGACCAGGGCGAGAAATATGTGCGAAGTGACCTTTTGATAACTCTTTGCAAGCGCGAGGATGTGAGAGAGCGCTTTATGAGCATTATGTTTGATGTTATAAACTGGCACTATAACGAGGAGCTTGTAGGTGAGACTATTGATGAGTTCCACACATGGCGGCTTCACGAGCTTGTTGCTGCCTCTGAAAACGGCAAAGCTAATGTGTGGAGCGTTGCAGGCGAGCTTGAAAACATGAAGGAATGGCTGCACACCCGAACCACTGCGGCAGTTTCACAGCTTAAAAAAGCTTTCCCCGAATATGACGATACCTATTCGGTAACTGTTGTGCCCTGCGATAATGCGCTGGTTAATGTTAACACCGTTACGCTCGATTCTGACGACATTCTTTATCAGGGTGAATACTTTAACGGTATAGAGGTACCTGTTAGCTGCGTTATCGAAGACGGCTATGAATTTGTAAGCTGGACAGTAAACGGCGAGGAGATTTTAGACAGGGAATTTGCTTTAAGCGATGCTTACGGCGACAAGGTAAAAATTCAGCTTAACGTAAAATGCACCGAAAACAAATTAAAGCTTTCCGAGATCTGCTATAAAGGCTCGAACGGCGACTACATCGTTATTGAAAACTTCGGCACCGAGTCGGTTTCGACACAGGGCATGATAATCTGGGACGGAAATTCGGAAGCTTATGCCTTGCCTACAGCAACCATTGCCCCCGGCAGAACCTTAAAGCTTGTTTGCAAGAATTATTCTTATGCCGATGCTATCGGCAACATTGAATGTCCGTTTAACCTTAAAGAGGGCGAAACCGTGACTCTTTATGACGGTGCAGGCGAGATTATAGATGAAATTTTCCTGCGTGACGGAACCGACGGTTCTGCGCTTAAATTAAACAACTTCACCGGCGAATATTACGAAATTACAACTCACGAAAAGACCAGAATTCTTGAAGCCGAGCTGCCCTCGTGGAATTGGGGCGGCTGGGGTGGCTGGGGCGGTTGGTAAACAGCTCTCGGTGTAAAACGCCTTGTGCCGAAGCACCGCTGCTTTTCGGTTTCCGACGCCTTACCCCTCCTTGGGGAGGGGCAAGGGGTGGGGTTGAAATAGCATCGCGGAGCGATACCTTTAAGCAAGCAAACAAAGGTCAGCCTATCACAGTTATACTATTGCGGTCAGATCTGCAGGATTTTTGAAAGAGCCGGGCAGCTGCAAGTGACTTTGGAAGCCTGACGAGGCGGCTTTGTGTGAAGAAATATCTTTTTCATCTTACCAAAGCTTAGCAGAGCGGCAATGTAGCTTTAGTAGTCAAAGCGCTAAGCTAAGCGTGAGAAAAAAGATAGTAAGGAAGAGGGTTTCCCCCTTTGATAAACAGCTTGCTTGCTTTTAAACAAAGCTACCCCGCCGGTAGGCACGAATTTGCCCTCGCCAAAACAAAAACATTTACAAACCAATAAATTTATGTTATAATGCCTTAGAACAAATTGTTGACATGGCAACAATTTAAGACAAAATCAGTTAGGAGATTTGTTATGGCTAAAATTAAAGTTACCTGTGACTCGACCTGCGACCTCACAAAAGAAATTTACGATAAACTGAATGTTTCGGTAATGCCTTTGGGCGTTTATCTGGGCGAGGAGCTTAAGCGTGACGGCGTAACAGCCACCGCACTTGAAATTTTTGACTATGTTTCAAAAACAGGCGTTTTGCCCAAAACCTCTGCCTGCTCAATTGGTGAATATGCCGATTTCTTTAAGCAGTTTACCGATGAAGGGTGTGAAGTTATTCACATAAATATCGGCAGTGATCTGTCAGCGTCTCACCAGAATGCACGATTGGCTGCCGAGGAGCTTGAAGGCGTTTACGTCATCGACTCGAAGAACCTTTCCTCGGGTTCGGGCCACTTGGTTATTGAGGCTTGCGAGATGGCGCAAAACGGTATGGAAGCCTGCGACATTGCCGCCAAACTTAACGAAATGGTGCCAAAGCTTGATGTAAGCTTTGTTGTTCAAACGCTCGACTACCTTTATAAAGGCGGAAGATGCTCGGGAGTTGCGGCACTTGGTGCAAACCTTCTTAAATTAAGACCCTGTATTGATGTTAAGGACGGCAAGCTTGGCGTTGGCAAAAAGTATCGCGGAAACATAACAAAAACCCTTCGCGATTACATTACCGACAGACTTTCGGGCAGAGACGACCTTGACCTTAAAAGAATTTTCATCACGCATTCTCATGCCCCTGCCGAGGTCGTTGCCGAGCTTAAGGAGCTTATTGCCGAACTCGCACCCTTTGAAGAGATTATTGAGACTGTTGCTGGCTGCACAATTACAAGCCACTGCGGTCCCGACTGCTTGGGCATACTCTTCTTTACAAAGTAATATAATGATAAAGTCCCTGCTTGGGGACTTTTTGTTTTTACTATCACTCGATCCATATTTGTAATAACCCACACATTATAGCAAATATGATATACACTATAAGCAATACAAACGTATTGCAAGGTGCGCTATGTCAAAATTCAAAATACCAACTGTTCCGCCTACAACCAACAAAACCATACGTTTTCCTAACGACTTGATAGACAAGACGGAAAATGTAATTTGAGGAAAAGACTGCAATTTTTCGGCATTTGTTATTGCCGCCGTCAAAGCCGCTATCGAAGATCTTGAGGAGAAAATGGACAATAAATCAGTTTTTTGGTATCTGCGGGTTATGTCAACAGGTTCGTGTGACATCACACGGACCTGTGGTTTTGCGCCGCAATGAAATACCTTTTTATCAATATTGAATTTTTCGCGGAATTTCGGCAATTACCCCTTGACAAATATGACAGAGTGTATTATAATATCTGCTGTAAAGTTTTTTAACTTTACATTAATATCAACATTTTGTGTTTTAAAAGAAAGGAATGGGTGAATATTGTGGCTAAGGATCTGAAATTTGCAGCGCTTTTGGATATTTACGGCGGTATGCTTACCGACAAGCAGAGGGAAGTTTTAGACCTTTATTACAACGAAGATCTCTCCCTTTCTGAAATTGCAGCCAATGAAGAGATTTCCCGTCAGGGCGTAAGAGATTCGATCAAGCGCGGCGAGGAAGCTATTTTGGAATTGGACGAGAAGATCGGCGTTACCGAGCTTTTGAAAAAGTATGACATTCTTTTAGAAAGTGTCAAGGCTCAGTGCGACGTGATCATTGCCGACTGCAGATCGTATACAACCACCAAGAGCGTTATTGAAAAGCTCGAAAAGATAAAGAGTGAAATCGACTCTACTCACCGCTGAAAGGATTTTGTTTAATGGCGTTTGAGGGATTAAGCGAAAAGCTGAACGGCGTTTTTAAACGCCTTAAGTCTCATGGCAGACTCACCGAGGCAGATGTTAAAGCCTCGATGAAAGAGGTGCGAATGGCACTGCTCGAGGCTGACGTAAGCTATAAGGTCGTTAAAGACTTTGTTGCCAAGGTTACCGAGCGTTCGGTTGGCGTCGACGTGCTGGAAAGCCTCACCCCTGCACAGCAGGTTATTAAAATTGTAAACGAAGAACTGATTGCCTTAATGGGCGAATCAAACTCGAAGATTAACTTCCCAAGCAAGCCGCCCTGCGTTATTATGATGTGCGGACTTCAGGGCAGCGGTAAAACAACACACGCTGCCAAGCTTGCGAAATATTTTAAAGCGCAGGATAAAAGACCTCTTTTAGTAGGCTGTGACATTTACCGCCCTGCCGCTATCGACCAGTTAAAGGTTGTTGGCGAGCGTGCAGGCGTGCCTGTTTTTGAGCTGGGACAGATAGACCCCCGCGAAATTGCACGCAAGGCGTTAGCGCACGCTAAGGACCACGGTAACGATATAGTTATTCTTGATACTGCTGGCCGACTTCATATTGATGAAGAGCTTATGCAGGAACTGGAAGATATTAAAGAGATAGCAAACCCAAGCGAAATTATTTTGGTTGTTGACGCTATGACCGGTCAGGACGCTGTTAACGTTGCAAAGAGCTTTGACGAAACTCTTAGCATCGACTCGGTAATTTTAACAAAGCTCGATTCTGACACCCGAGGCGGTGCGGCACTCTCGGTTTTGGCAGTAACAGGCAAGCCTATTAAGTTTGTTGGTATGGGCGAAAAGCTCGACGAGTTCGAGGTGTTCCACCCCGAACGTATGGCTTCACGAATTTTAGGCATGGGCGATATGCTCACCCTCATCGAGAAGGCATCGACCACCATTGATGAACGCGAAGCCGAAAAAATGGCAAAGAAGCTTGAATCGGGCGGCTTTGACCTTAACGACCTTTTGGACCAGATGCGTCAGATAAGAAAAATGGGTTCTATCCGTTCTCTTATCTCAATGCTTCCCGGCGCTAATCAGATCGACGAGAACGCAATAGACGAGCGTCAGGTGCCAAGAACGGAAGCTATCATTTTGTCGATGACACCGGCTGAACGTGCAAAGCCCTCGCTTATAAACCCTGCACGAAAGAGAAGGATCGCCGCAGGCTCGGGCACAAGGGTTGAAGACGTTAACCGCCTTTTAAAGCAGTATGAACAGATGCAGAAGATGATGAAGCAGATGGGCATTACAGGCTCGGGCAGAAACGGCAAGGGCAAACGCAAAAAAATGCCCGCATTCTCGAAGGACTTTATGAAAGGCCTTGAAAACTTTAAGTAATTAACCAAAAAGCCAAAAGCCAAATGGTTAATATATAATCAAAATTAAATTCGGAGGTGAATTTAACATGGCAGTAAAGATCAGACTCAGAAGAATCGGTGCTAAGAAGGCTCCTTTCTACAGAATCGTTGTTGCTGATTCGAGATATCCCAGAGACGGTCGTTTTATCGAAGAAATCGGTTACTATGATCCTACCACCGAGCCCACCACCCTTAAGGTAGACGCTGAAAAGGTTCAGAAGTGGGTTTCTACCGGTGCACAGCCTACCGATACCGTTAAGGCAATCTTCAAGAAGAACGGCGTTCTTTAATCTTAAGTGATTTTAAGTCAGCAAGGCGGCCTCTTATTTCCCCTAACAAGCCTTGCTGATTAACTTGAAGAAAAGCGATTTGGGGTTAATTTTTAAGGAGATTGGCTATGACAGAGCTTTTAAAAACAATTGTATCCGGCCTCGTTGAGGATAAAGACGCTATTGAAGTTATTAAGGATGAGCCCAACGACGAAGGCGTTGTTGTATATCATCTTCACGTTGCGGCTGACGACATGGGCAGAGTTATCGGCAAGCAGGGCAGAATTGCCAAGGCTATAAGAACCGTAATGCGTGCCGCAGCTACCAAGGCAAACGAGAAGATAATGGTTGAGATCGACTGATCTTGATCGCACAGCAGCTCAAGCAAATTGAGCTGTTTTTTGTTTATGAAACCTGATGCTTATGCATTGATAATATATCCCTCCGACGCCTTCGGCGTCACCTCCCTTTACGAAAAGGGAGGCTTAATATAAAGATAACTAAACGAGGAAATCAAAATGGTAAAATATCTTGAGATCGGGCAGATAGTTTCAACTCACGGCATAAAGGGCGAGGTAAGAGTTCAGCCGTGGTGCGACAGCCCCGAATATTTCTGCAAATTTAAAACACTTTATAATAAAGACGGCTTAAAAAGCTATAAAATGATGCTTTCACGCCCTCACGGCAACATGGTAATTGCAAAGATCGAGGGTGTTGAC
The DNA here is from genome assembly GCA_017472735.1 of Oscillospiraceae bacterium. Lineage (GTDB taxonomy): Bacteria > Bacillota > Clostridia > Oscillospirales > Ruminococcaceae > Faeciplasma. The sequence continues at coordinate 162,049 of JAFUOD010000006.1, forward strand.
ACCGTTGAAGCCGCACAGGCTTTGCGAAACCGCATATTATATATGGACAGAGAGGACGCAAAGCTGCCCGAAGGGTCGTACTTTGTTGCCGATCTGATCGGGCTTGAGGTTTTTGACGAGCAGGGCAAGTGCTATGGCAAAATAAACGACGTTTTAAAGACAGGCGCCAACGACGTTTATGAAATTAAGAATGACGAAAAGTTATATTATATCCCTGCTATACCCTCTGTAATACTTGAAACCGATATTGAGGGCGGAAAAATGGTAATCTGGCCGATGGAGGGACTGTTTGAATGAGAATTGACATTGCAACCCTCTTCCCTGATGTGTGTGAGACTTACCTGAGCCAAAGCATTGTCGGCAGAGCACGAGCCAAAGGCACATTCGAGCTTTATTGCCACCAAATTCGCGACTGGGCGTTTGATAAGCACCACCGTGTTGACGACACACCTTACAGCGAGCGTCAGGGTATGCTGTTAATGGCAGAGCCTATTTATCGCTGCTTTTTAGAGGTTAAAGGCGAGCGCAAGCCTCACGTTATCTATATGTCGCCAAAGGGCAAGACCTTAACGCAAAAAAGATGCGTTGAACTTTCGAAATTAGAGGATATTTTCATTCTCTGTGGGCATTATGAGGGTGTTGACCAGCGAGTTTTAGATAAAATTGTCGACGAGGAGATCTCTATCGGTGATTATGTTTTAACGGGCGGTGAGCTTCCCGCAATGGTTTTGGTCGATTCGGTTGTAAGAATGCTTGAAGGCACACTTTCTCAGCCCGATTGTTACGAGGACGAAAGCCACTTTAACGGGCTTTTAGAGTATCCTCAGTATACCCGACCCGAGGTTTGGGAGGGCGAGCGCGTGCCCGAGATACTTTTATCGGGACACCATGCAAATATAATGAAATGGCGCCGCATGAAATCGCTTGAAGAGACCTATTTAAAGCGCCCCGAGCTTTTGAAAACTGCCGAGCTTGACGATGCTGACCGCGCAGTTTTATCGGAGATTACGGCGAGATATGAAGAAAACCCGAAGTTTTTTGGCGGTGAATAGCCTTTACGTTTGTTTACATTGCTTTTAAATGCTAAAAACTATTAGGGATTTTGCACAATTAAATTCGCTCCGCTTTAGTCATTAATAAGCATAAAGCAGAAATTTAGCCCAAAAGCCGATTTTAGGCATAATTGTTTGTTGACTAAGGCAAATTTACTTTGTATACTTAAGACAGTTAAGCTGGCAGTTATGCCTATTGTTTGATTTTGAAATGGAGAGAATAAAATGTTCGTAAAAGATGTAGTAGTTAAGAATCAGGTTGGTTTGCACGCTCGTCCCGCTACCTTCTTCATCCAGAAGGCTAACGAATTCAAGTCCAGCATTTGGGTTGAAAAGGAAGAGAGAAGAGTAAACGGCAAGAGCCTTTTGGGCGTTTTGTCCTTGGGTATCATCGGCGGCACCAACATCAGAATCATTGCTGACGGCGCTGACGAAGTTGCTGCAGTAAGCGACCTTGTAACCCTTATCGAAAGCGAATTTGTTGAAGAATAATCTTTAACATCAAACATTTTTTAAGCTTATAAACGGCTGATGAAATGCTCATCGGCCGTTTATTTTTTGAATTTTTGCCAAAAATAATGGCTTTTTTCAACGCTTTTTCGCTACGTTGGTAATTCTGTATAAAAAATGTTATGAATTTTTGTTATCTTAACAATTTATTAACACATTTGCCGAAAAAATATGTTACAATTTGTTATAATTGATGAATATGTAGGGGCGCTTGTCCCAAGTGTTCGGCAAAACAAACATAATGACAAAAAACTATACTGTAATGTAGGGAGAAAAACAAATGTCTAACAGATTGTTCCAGGGAATCGTTCATCAAATGGTTGATACCATTGGCTGTGAAATCGGCGTTATCGACGAAAGCTCTACCGTTGTTGCCTGCTCGGACCAAAGCAAGCTTGGCACAGTAAACGAATACGTTTCGCTTGATATGAACGACTCGTTCGATTTCTTCATTCGCGACGGATATACATACAAGCCCTTCGGCTCGGCAAAGCCCAAGGCAGAATATGCCGTTTTTGTTGAAGGAACCGACGAGACCGCTTACAGATACGCTTCAATGCTGTCTATCACTCTTGCAAGCTTGCAGCAGTTCTATGATGAAAAGTATGACAGAAACAACTTTATTAAAAATGTTGTTTTAGATAACGTTCTCCCCGGCGACATTCAAATCAAAGCGCGCGAGCTTCACTTTAATCAGGATGTAAGCCGTGTTGTATTCTTAATAAGAATCCTTTCTTCTAACGAGGTTTCGGCATTCGATGTTATTCAGAACCTCTTCCCCGACAAGAACAAGGACTTTGTTTTCAACATTACAGAATCAGACGTTATTTTAATAAAAGAAGTTCGCCACGGAATTGAGCTTAGCGACCTTGAAAAGCTTGCGTTCTCTATTTCCGATACTCTTTCGGGCGAATTTTACACCAAGGTAAACATCGGTATAGGCACCGTTGTTGACACTGTAAGAAGCCTTGCGGTCTCGTTTAAAGAGGCTCAGATCGCTCTCGAGGTCGGCAAGGTATTCGACACCGACAAGACTATAATTTCTTACGAGAATTTGGGCATTGCAAGACTTATCTATCACCTGCCCACCACCCTTTGTGAGACCTTCTTAAGAGAAGTTTTCAAAAAAGGCTCGATCGAATCTCTGGATCAGGAGACCTTGTTCACCATTCAGAAGTTCTTTGAAAACAACTTAAACGTTTCGGAAACATCGAGAAAGCTCTTTGTTCACAGAAACACCCTTGTGTACCGCCTCGAGAAAATCAAGAAGCTTACCGGCCTTGACCTAAGAGAGTTTGACCACGCAATCATCTTTAAAATTGCTCTCATGGTAAAGAAATATCTTTCCTCTAATCCTGTTAAGTTCTGATTGCTCTGAATTACGCGACATTCAAGAAATTATGACCAAACACTTAAAAAGAGCAAAATGATAAAGTTTTGCTCTTTTTTGTCCAATAAGACATTAAAAAACCCATAATCTAACAACTCTTTTTCAGCTATAAAACCGGAGGAAGAAATGGTCGAATTACGCAACGTATCTTATACATATCCAAACGGTCAAAAAGCGCTTGACCATGTTAATTTAAAGCTTAACGACGGCGAATTTGCCTTTGTTGTGGGCAACTCGGGTGCAGGTAAGTCTACGCTTATCAAGCTTTTGCTTAAAGAGCTTACTGCGACCGAGGGCGAGGTTTATGTAAACGGCTATAACCTTAACAAAATCAAAAAGCGCAAGATACCTCATTTAAGAAGAACTATCGGTGTGGTTTTTCAGGATTTCAGACTGATACCCAACCTTACCGTTTATGATAATATCGCTTTTGCTTTGCGTGTTATCGACGCTCCGCAGAAGTATATCCGCACCCGTGTGCCTTATGTTATAAGCTTAGTAGGTTTAACCAGCAAGGCAAAATCCTATCCAAGCGACCTTTCGGGCGGTGAGCAGCAGCGTGTTGCTTTGGCGCGCGCCTTGGTCAACGACCCCAAGCTTATTATTGCGGACGAGCCCACCGGCAACGTTGACCCCGCAAGAAGCTATGAGATAGTTGACCTTTTAAAAGCGATAAACGAGTGCGGCACAACAGTTTTAATGGTTACTCACCAGCACGAGCTTATCAGATACTTCGGCGGACGAATTATCAACATCAACACCGGCTCGGTAGTGTTTGACGAAGTTATAGGAGGCGCAGATGAGATTCAATAGCTTTAAATATCTCGTTAAACAGGGCTTTAAAAGCCTTTGGTTCAACCGAGTAAATGCGTTTGCCTCGCTTTGCATTGTAACTGTATCGCTGCTTATGGTGGGCGTTTCAATGCTTTTAAGCATTAACATAACCAAAATGATAGGCTCGATAGAATCGAGAAACGAGGTTATTGTTATGATAACCGACGGCACACCCGACAACAATGTTACCCTTTTGGGTCAGCAGCTTAACGAAAACGAAAATATTTTCGAGGTCAATTTCTATTCAAAAGAGGATGCATGGCTTGATATGCAGACCGAAATGACCGAAGAAGAAAAATCCCTCTTCCAGTTTATCGATGAAAACCCTTTGCCTGACGCTTACAGAGTTCGTGTAAGCGACATTTCGGAGCTTGATAAAACTGTTGCCGAAATTTCGGCGCTTAATTCGGTTGACCTTGTTAAAGCCCCCAACGACTTTGCAAGCGTTTTAACCTCGATAAGAAATGTGAGCGCAATTTTGTTCTCGGCTGTAACCTTGGCACTCATTATCGTTTGCTTTGTTATCATCTCAAACACCACACGCACCAGCGTTTATGCCCGCCGCAAAGAGATCAACATTATGCGATATGTGGGCGCAACCAAGGCTTTTGTCGAGATTCCCTTCTTTGTCGAGGGCATGGTTATCGGCATTTTGTCCTCGGCCATTGCATTTGGCTTGACATGGCTCACTTATACCGAGGTTTATAAAATGCTCTCCGCCGACTTCCAAACATGGAGCATCTTTGGCATTTCGGGAATAATCTCGTGGAATGATATTGCACTTTACACAGGCATTGCTTATCTGGTATGCGGTTCCTTGTTAAGTGCTGTCGGCTCGGTTTGGGCAACCAGAAAGCATTTGAATGTTTAGTTTTTAAAGAAAGGATACCGCTTTGAAGCTTAGCATATTTACCAAAAAAGCAATAACCGTTTTAACGGTGCTTGCCATCGCTTTGTCACTTATAACGCTTCCGGGCGGTGTTTCAACCGTCTCGGTCGCTGATGAGCAAGCCGAGCTTGAAGCTCAGCTTAAAGAGCTTCAGGAAAGACAGGACGAGCTTGACGACCTGATTTACGAAACCAGAAAGGACATCTCGAAGGAGAAGGAGAATCAGGAATATATTGAAGAGCAGATAGAAACCACTGAAGAATATATTCGCACGCTTGACGGACTTATTGAAGGCTATGAGGGCGATATTGAAACGCTTAACGGCATAATTGCCGAGCGTGAGGTTGAAATTGCCGACACCAAGCTTTTAATTGCCGACCAGAAGGCAGAAATAGATGAAAACATCGAGCTTTATAAAAAGCGCCTTCGTGCTTTATATCTTTCGGGCAACGATTCGGTTGCATCTATCATCTTAGGCTCGACTGATTTCTTTGATATGTTAATGAAGATCGAGCTTGTAACGCGCGTTGCAAGATATAACAACTCGCTTATTGAAGACCTTGTTGCCATGAAGGAGACCTACGAGGCTACGCAGTTAGACCTCGAAAACAAGGTTGTTGACCTTGAAAATAACAAGGCAGATGTTAATGCAAAAATCGCTGACGTTGAGCTTTTAAAGGCTGACTGGAACTCTCAGCTTGATGAGCTGGAGGCTTTGTATAAAGAATCAAGAGCCACCATTAAAGAGCTTGAGGAGGAAAAGGAAGCTTATGAAGAAAACAAGGAAGAAATAGAAAAAGAAGCCGAAAAGCTTGAAGAAGAGATCCAGGCAATTATCCGCGAAAAAGCCCGAAAGGAATATATGGGAGATCTGCCAAAGGGCACATTCCTGTGGCCCTGCCCCGGATACTATTACATCTCGTCGGGTTACGGCAGCCGCTGGGGCAGACTTCACAAGGGCATTGATATTGCAGGCTCGGGCATTAAGGGCGAGGAGATCACCGCTGCAAACTCGGGCACTGTAATTAAAGTTGTAAACGACTGCAAGCATAACTATGGCAAGTCAAAATCATGCGGCTGCGGCAGCGGCTATGGCAGATATTGCATTGTCGATCACGGCGGCGGATATACGACCCTTTACGCTCACGCTACCGATATTATTGTTAAAGAGGGGCAGAGCGTAAGCACCGGCGATGTTTTGGGCTATGTCGGCTCGACCGGCTATTCAACCGGCTATCACCTCCACTTTGAAATAAGAATTGACGGTACCGCCAAGGACCCCGAGGATGAGGATAAGTTCACTCTTATCAAAAAATAAAGGCGAAAGGAAGTTAAGGCTTTGAACAAGAAGATATCGCTTGGGCTGTGCATTGCGCTTATGGCAATCGCAAGCGCCATAACCTTCATAATTTCAACAAGCTACTCTACCAGCCTTTATGACGAGCTTATATCTGACGTTCAGAAGCGCTCTGAGATGTATCAGAAGCTTGAACAGATAGATACTTATGTGCGAGCATATTACGGCGGCACCATTGACGAGGACGTTTTGACCGAAGCCTTGGCTGAAGGGTATGTAAGCGTTATTGAAAGTGCAAACGCCGATTATTACAACAAGCCGGAGTATGAGATTTATAAAGAGAATTTAAACGGCACACATCTTGGAATTGGCGTTTATACCGAGGAAATAGGCGGTTACCCTTGCATTACTCAGGTGCTTGCCGACAGTCCGGCGGCTCTTGCAGGCATGGCAGTGGGCGAAAGCATTGTTGAAATTAACGGCGAGGCTGTTTTGACCATGGGGTATGATAAAGCGGTTTCGATGTTAAGAAGCGAAGCAGGCACGCCTTTGACTGTTACTCTTCGCGCAGGCGGTGTTGACAGAACAGTTAACGTTACCACCTTGCAGATGACAATGGCGACCGTTAAAACAAACACCTATGGTGATTTTGGTTATATTAAGATATATCAGTTCAACGATAAGACCTATCAGCAGTTTATAGCGGCATATTCAATGCTTACCACCAACGGAGTAAAAGGCTTTATCATTGACCTTAGAAACAATGACGGACTTTCGTTTGATCCCGCAACAAACCTTTTGTCGGCAATTTTGCCAAGTGATTCGGTGGTTGCGGTAACGGTTTCATCAAGCGGCGAGGAAACCGTTTTTGAAAGAGCGTCGGGAGAGCGCTCGCCAAAGGCACCTGTGTGCGTTTTAACAAATGCACAAACCTCTGGCCCTGCCGAGCTGTTTGCGGCTGCCTTGCGTGACAACCTTGGCGCGTCGATCGTCGGAGCGACAACAAAAGGCTCATCCAGCTTGCTTGAAACCTTTGCGCTTTATGACGGCACTGCAATTGTTTTGCCCACAGCCCAGCTTAAGGCATCCAGCACATTGATTTCGGGCGGAGTAAAGCCCGATTTTGAGGTGGTTATCGAGGGCGACACAGACGAAGCTCTTGCCTTGCTTGATGATACAAACGATAGCTGTATTAAAAAAGCTATCGAGATCTTGGCCTCTTATGCACAATAACTTAATAAAAGTTTAAAAAGCACCGAGCTTAACCGCTTGGTGCTTAAATTATTGATTAAAACTAATATTAATCAAGATGAGGATATATCATTGACGGACGCTTGCACTATGAATTAAAATATCAATATACACCTTATCAGAAAGGAAGCTGTATTATGCTGAGAAAAACATTAATTTTTATCTTGATTGGAGTGATGGTTATGAGCCTTGGCGGTTGCGCTAAGAAAGTAACAGTTGTTGACGAAATTCCTGCAGAGCACTTAAAGGCTGCCGAGGAAGGCGGTACCGTTACACTTATTACCTACCCCTCGAAGGACTACTTTGGTGATATGTCTGACATTACCAAGCAGGCATATATTTACTTACCCCCGAACTATGACGAAAACAAGCAGTACAATGTTGTATATCTTTTGCACGGCATTGGCGGCGACATTTGGGAATGGGGTATGACAGGCGAAAACTCGGACATTAAAAAGATCATGGATAACCTTATTGCCGAGGGAACGATCGACCCGTTTATTGTTGTTACCCCTAACGGCAGAGCAACCAAAAATTGCGGACCTGACGGCGACATGAATTCGTTCTATGTTTTCGGCAAGGAATTAAGATACAGCCTTATTCCTTATATCGATGCTAACTACGCTACATATGCCGAGGGTGCAGGCACCGACGAATATGACATAACCGCAGCACGCGACCACCGTGCTTTGGGCGGCCTTTCAATGGGCAGCATGCAGACAATTAACATTGGTATGTGCGAATGTTTGGATATGTTCAGTTATTACGGCGCATTCTCCTCTTGCCCAACCACCAACAATTCTGACACCATCGCTAAGGCTTTGGAAGAGTTCCCTGATTACGATATCAAGTATTTCTATAACCTTTGCGGAACAGAGGACGGCATTGCGATCAGCCATCATTCGGCAGCTGTTGACGGTCTTTGCGACAAGACCGACAAGCTTACCGACGGCAAAAACTTCATGTGGCACACACGCTCGGGCGGCCACGACTTTAACATCTGGCGCTTGGGCTTCTATAACTTCTCGCAGATCGTATTCACAAGATAACAAAAAAATAAGTGCAGCAGGTTTAAAGCTTGCTGCACTTTTTATTTGCCAAATTAATCTTCGGCACCTACAACGCCATCGCCCTCGGGGTCGATGCCAAGGTTTGCAAAGAACTCGTCAAGGTCGTCGATTATTACCCAACCGTCTTCGGTAACAGGTTCGTCGTCGCTGCTGTCGTCCTCTTCTTCAATCTCAATGGCAGCATCATCGTCTTCCTCGGGCTCGTCTTCAGATTCTGTAGCGGTCACTTCTTCCTTTTCCGGCTCGGGGGTTGTTGTGGTCACTTCTTCCTCGGGTTCGGGAGTGGTGGTAACCTCTTCAGTCTTTTCGGTCGTTGTTGTTTCAGATTCCTCGGTTTGTGTGGTTTCCGAGGTAGTAGTTTCAGCATCAGTCACTTCCTCGGGGGTCGTGGTAACCTCGGGTGTTGTGTCGGGTGTTGTCTGAGAGGTTTCGTCAGAGGTATCCTCGGTAACAACATTTTCATCTTTTGTGTTTTCGGGAGTGTTGTCGGGGGTATCGTCTTTTCCGCAAGCGGCAAAGGTAAGCAATACTGCCGCAGAGGCTAAAATCAATAACAGCTTTTTCATATGTAAACTCCTTTCAAGAACTATTTGTCGAACTGTGAAATTATTGTACTATATTTTTGTGCAAAATGCAAGAGCGTTCGCCGGGTTTTACGGTGTTTTGCTGTAAAACAAAAACATTTTGGGTGCCGCAATAATAAAACAACTTGGCATGTGGATTTATTGCAAAAACCCTCCGCAAAGAGTGCAGAGGGTTTAAGACAAAAAGGAATAATCACAACATGAAATTATCAAAAGTGTGGGGGCGCAGAGCCAAAGCCGAAAGCTCTTTGGCTCTGCACATGAGGGCTTAAGCCCTCGAGAAAGGGAAAATATGAATCAAAAGATTGGCGTAGTTTCGGGAAAGAGGAGAAATTTCGCGTCGCATACCAATCTTGTTGATGGTTGACGGGGAATTTGCAAATGCAGGCTCCCCCTTAGCCTTGTACCCGTATTAGGGGGAAATCACGCATAATAGGCGTGCGGATACTTAAGCTTATTCGTTGGTGGTTGCCTCGCCCAAGGTAAGGTCAACCTCCATGTTGGTGCCGTCACGGTAAACGGTAAGTGTGATCGTATCACCGGCAACGTATTGGTTTTTAATGGAGTTAAGCTCTTCCATGGTGGTTATAGATTCGCCCTGAATGCCGATGATAATGTCACCTGCCTTAATGCCGGCAACGTCGGCAGCGGATTCGGGGGTTACGAATCTAACATAAACGCCCTGAGGCAAGCGGTAATACATCGACATGATAGAGGTTATATCCTCGCCCGAAATGCCTATCATCGGTCTGCCGGTTACATAACCGTGCTTGATAAGGTCGTTTACAATAGGCAATGCCTCGTCGATGGGAATTGCAAAGCCCAAGCCTTCGCCATAGGTCGAGGCTACCTTTGCCGAGGTTATGCCGATAACCCTGCCGTAAGCGTCGATTAAAGGGCCGCCCGAGTTACCGCTGTTAATTGATGCGTTTGTTTGAATAAGAGTCATTTCGTTTTCGCCGATGGTTATGGTGCGGTTAAGACCCGAAATGATACCGCTTGTCATGGTGCCGTAAAGCTCGAAGCCCAAGGGGTTGCCGATAGCAACTGCAAGCTCGCCTATTCTTAAATTGGCCGAAACGCCGAATTCGCAGGCTGCAAGGCCTTCTGCCTCGACTTTTAATACGGCAATATCTGTCTGAGAGTCTGCGCCGATTATCTCGGCTTCATATTCGTTCATCTCGTGGTCAATGATAACTACCTTTTCAGCATCTTCAACAACGTGTGCGTTGGTAATGATATATCCGTCCGAGCTGATGATTATGCCTGTGCCCGTTGCGGTAGCTCTTGAAAGAGTGCAGGAAACACCTACTACCGAGGGAGCGACTTTGTCATAAATATCGGGCAGACCCAAAGCGTCGGCGGGTGAAGCAAGCTGTTCAAGTGTGGGATATGTTCTGTCGGTGTTGATGTTTACGGGTGCAGAGTCGGGAGTATCCTCTTTGTCCTCCTCTGCCTCAGAAACAACGGGGTCGTTTACATCGGGAATGTCTACACCGGGGAGTTCTTCTTTATTATGAGGGTCTCGTTCGGGGCGGTCTTGCGAAATCTCTGTCTGTGCAGTGGGGTCAAAGCCTGTTACCGCAATAAATGCGCTTATCGAGCTTACAGCCACAACAAAAATGCCCAAAGCAAGCGCAATTAATGTTAACGCTATCTTTCCGCCCTTGCCCGATGATTTTTTTGTCTGATCGGGAGAGTATACATATTCGTTCGAATTTGTATAATAAGGTGAAGAAGGGTTGTATCCGTCATATTGATAAGACGAAGCACCGTTTGATCTTGTTTCCTCAGCGGCAGGCTTTTCGTTGAGGCTTTGGGTCACAGGCTCTTCAGCCTTTACCTCCTCGGCAACAGGTGCTGCTTCTTCCTCTTTAACCTCTTCGTAGGTAACGTCGATAGGAGAATCGTTCTCGTTATCGCTTGTGTTATTCAAATTGTTAATATCGTTGAAATCTGACATAGCGTCCTCCAAACAATGAATATATGCTAAAAACCGTTTGTAATGTCACGGGGTTTTGTATTTAGTAAAATCTATTATAAGTTTCTGTGTGAAAACTGCATGAAAAAAAGCAGAATTTTTCGAGGTTTGGTGCGGTAAGTTTTGTGTTCGCCTTGCTAAAATAACGCTTATGTGATATAATTGGCAAAAATAAAGCAAAAAATCATGTTTATATAGATGAAAGGGGCTAACTCATGCTCTATTCCGACATTTTGTTTGTTTTTGCATTTTTGCCTGTAATGCTGGCTTTAATGTTCATACTTCGTGAGCCGTGGGAGAAGAATTTGGCGGCTGTTGTTGCCTCGCTTGTTTTTTTGTGCTGGGGCAGACAGTTATATTATGCGCTTATAATTTTGCTCGTATTCGCGGTTTATCTTGCAGGCAGACTGATAAAAAAGAACAACTCAAAAGGCGCTTACATTGCAGGCGCAGGCTCGGCATTGCTGTTTTCGCTGGTCTGCGTTTTAAGCCTTGCAAATGATCACTCGCTTGCAGGCTGGGTGTGTGCTGTTGGCTTTATGCTTTTTGCGGCAAGAGCTTTTGTTTATTTAAACGAGGTCAAAAACGGCGCTGACGCCGAAACCGACTTTTTAAGCCTTGCGGTTTATTTGATCTCGTATGAATTTATGCTTATTTCGCCTCTTGAGGGCTATACCTCTTTAAAAGAGGACATTAAGTCAAGAAAGCTCAGCCTTTCAAAGGTGGCGGCAGGACTTGAAGGATTTATATTCGGCTTGGCAAGGGTGACTGTTTTGGGCTTTGCGTTTGAACGTGTGCGTCAGGCGGCATTGTTTGGCGAGACTATGCCCTGGATGAACAGCCTTATCGGTGTTGCGGCTTCGGCAGTTGAAATTTATATTTTGTTTGCGGGCTTTTGCGAGATGTCACACGGGCTTGCGCTTATGGGCGGGATATCTTTGCCTAACTGTGTTGTAAGCATCGGCTTAAAAAGCTCGGTAACAGCGCACGTTGTCGATTTTTACGAGGGCGGTGTAAGCCTTTTTAAAAAGAATTTTGCAGGCGGCAAAAATGCCGCTTGGGGACTGGTGCTGGCTTCGGTAATTGTGGGGCTGTGCTTTGGGGCAGGCTCGGGCGCTTGCGCTTTTTTGGGCATTTTGCTTTTAATGATGATGCTTGAAAGCCTTAGCGAAACCAAAACCTTTGCCGACGGTATTATTGCGGTGATCGTTTTGCTGGCGGGTTACTTTGTTCTTGCAACCGCCTCGGCCGAGGGTGTGGGCAATTTCATCTCCTCGCTTAACAAAAACGCCTACGAGTTTGATATTTCTTACGCCTTATATTCAGAAATTATGCGCTCGGTCTTCTGGCTTGCTTTGGGCGCAATAAGCATTACGCCTGTTTATAAATGGATATATACCTTTATCCGAGAGAAAATGGCATCATCCGAAAAGGCTTATGCCGCTTTCAGATGCATGGGCGCTGTTGTTACCGTTTTGCTTTTGGTTTTATCGACCGTTGCAATGGTAAGCGCAATATAATTATTAATAATGAAAGGAGATGAGTGCCGTGGCAAAAAAGAAGAAAAAGCTTGTCGTTACCCCTCCTCCAACGCCGCAGACCGAAAACAAAGCGGCTGTTAAAGAGGACGACGCGCCGGAAGTGCCTAAGTTTAAAATTGGCGTAAAGGGCGATGAATTTGACCTTAAATATACCCGTGCGGCAAGCAAAAAGTCGCATGATGCAGATAAGCTTCTGCAAGAGCTTTCAAGAGAATCGAAGGCTGATAAGTTTAACTTTTTAAGCCTTGCTTTGCCCCTTGTAATAATCGTTATTGCGGCGCTCAGCTTTGCATTTGTATCACGCGGGGACATTGAAGAAATGTTCGAGTATAACTTTAGCCTTAACACCTTGGTTAACGGCAGTTATACAAACCAGCTTGATAATATCTATAACGAGACCCTCCCTTTTAAAGAGGAGATTCAGCGATTAGGTGCTTGGCTTGGTTTTGTTGAGAGCGAGCCTAAAGAACCCGAATCCGTTGAACCCGACGTGCCCGAGGTCACATTGCCCGAGGTTACCGAGCCTGTTGTGACCACTACCGAGGCAACGACAACCACCGAGGCGACGACTACAACGCCTCCCACCACAACAGAAACACCCACAACCACCACTACCGAGGCGACTGTGCCCGAAACCTACATTCTTTATGCCTCGGCAACCGTTAATATACGCTTAGAGCCTTCGACGGATGCGATGATTTTGGGTTACTTTATTGCAAACGACGAAGTAAATGTTATCGAGCTTAGATCTGACGGCTGGGCAAAGATATATTACAGCGGCATGGTGGCTTATTGCTATGGTGAATATTTAAGCGAAACCACGGTTGAGACCACTGTGCGTGTAAACGGCAGCCGAACCGAGGCAACGGAAGAGACCGAAGAGCCCGAAATAACCCTCACACCCGATGAAAACGAGGAAATTAACGGCGAGGACGTTATAGCCGACGAGAGCGAAGATGTGCTTGACGAAAACGAACAGCCCTTGGCAGATGAAAACGCAGGCGAAGAAGATGAATAATCCTTTCCCCTATTCCGATACAAACAAGCGCTTTCACACTATTGATTGGGAGTATAAGCGCAGATTCGGCAAAAAGGTTGTTAAAATTCCTTTAAACGCAGGGCTTGGCTGCCCAAACCGTGACGGCAGAAGCGGAGTCGGCGGCTGCACATTCTGTTCGCACTCGCTTTCGGGCGAGTTTGCGGGAAACCCTGCCGATTCGTTAAAACGCCAGTTCGAGGAAGTAAAGAAGCTTTATTTAAACAAATGGCAAAGCTTTGACTGCATTGCTTATCTTCAAGCAGGTACAAACACTTACGCTCCCCTTTTTAAGCTTAAAGAAATTTACAAAGCGGCGCTTGAATTGCCTGTTGTCGGGCTTAGCATTGCAACAAGGGCAGATTGTATCGACACCGAAAGGCTTACCTTTTTAAAAGAGGTATCGCAAAGCACCTTTCTTACCGTCGAGCTTGGGCTTCAGACGGTTAATGACAAAACCGCTGAGCGAATTAACCGCTGCCACAGCTTTAACGACTTTGTTAAGGGTTATGACCTGTTAAAAAACGCAGGGATAAGAGTCGGCGTGCATATAATAAACGGCTTGCCCGGCGAAAGCTGTGATGATATGCTGGAAACAGCAAGGGCAGTGGCAAGGCTTAGGTCTGATGAGCTTAAAATTCATCTGCTGCACGTTATATCGGGCACGAAAATAGCGCACGAATATGAAAAAGGCGAGCTTAAAACCCTTGAAAAAGAAGAATATATAAACCTTGTGTGCGACCAGCTTGAGGTTTTGCCGCCCGAAACCGCCATTGGCAGACTGACAGGCGACGGCGACCGCAAAACTCTTTTAGCACCGCTTTGGAGCATGGATAAGCGAAGCGTTTTAAACGGCATTGACAAAGAGCTTGCGAAAAGAAACACATATCAGGGAAGTAAATATTTAATGTAAAAAGCCCGGATTTAGACGGGGCTTCGTAAAACAGTTATTTTGAAAAATGCTTGAAAACGACTGTTTTCAAGGGACGGCGTGACTTCGGTCACGCCGTTTCCTTTTTCGCAAGTTCTTCCAAAGGGATAAAGCCGATGCCGTCATACTGGATGTGGA
>JAFUOD010000027.1 GCA_017472735.1 Oscillospiraceae bacterium
ATATCTCCGGTCAAGTTACCGGTGAAATAGAATTGAATGACGTTGTGTTTGGCGCTGAATTCAATGAAGCTGTTGTACATCAAGCAATTGTTATGCAACTTGCTAACCAACGCCAAGGCACTTCTGCTACCAAAACTCGCGGTATGGTACGCGGTGGCGGTCGCAAACCCTGGAAACAAAAAGGCACCGGCCGTGCACGTTCCGGTTCCAACCGTTCTCCTGTTTGGGTAGGTGGCGGTACCACTTTTGGTCCCCAACCCCGCAGCTACGCTAAAAAAATGCCCCGTAAAGCTCGCCGTCTGGCTCTTTGCTGCGCATTGTCCGCAAAAGTTGCAGCTAACGAATTGGTAGTAATCGACGGCTTGACCTTCGATGCTCCGAAAACCAAAAACGTAGTAGCAATGCTCAACGCTTTTGATGCAGCTACTGCAAAAGCACTGCTTATCACCAATGGTTGTGAAAACGTAGAACTTTCCGCACGCAACATGCCGAAAGTAACCACTATCACTAACATGGGCCTGAACTGCTTTGACATTCTTCATGCTAACAAAGTATTCCTGGCTAAAGAAGTAGTAGAAAAAATTGAGGAGGTGCTCGCATAATGGCTGCTAATCCTCGCGATTTATTGATTCGTCCCATCATCACTGAAAAAACTTCCGTAATGATGCAAGAAAACAAATATACCTTCCAAGTTCCCCTGGAAGCTAACAAAGTAGAAATCCGCCAAGCTGTCGAAGCTATTTTCGGCGTTAAAGTTTTGAGCGTAAATACTATCCGCGTTCTTGGCAAAACCAAACGCATGGGTAGATATGTTGGTAAACGTTCCGACTATAAAAAAGCAATCGTTAAGCTTGCTGAAGGCAACACGATTCCCCTTTTCGAAGGAATGTAATTAACGTAATATAAGGAGGTCAAGTTAAATGGCTATTAAAAGCTTTAATCCGTATTCTCCTTCCAGACGCTTTATTACTGTGTCTGCCTTCGAAGAGATTACGACTGATAAGCCGTACCGCCCGCTTGTTGAACAACTCGTAAGAAAAGCTGGCCGTAACAATACCGGTAAAATGACCGTTCGTCATCAAGGCGGCGGCCACAAAAGACAATATCGTATCATCGACTTCAAACGCAACAAAGACAACATTCCTGCTAAAGTTGCTACCATTGAATACGATCCTAACCGTAACGCACGCATCGCTTTGGTAAACTATGCTGACGGCGAAAAACGTTACATCATCGCTCCGCTTGGCTTGCAAGTAGGCGACGTAGTAGTAAGCGGCCCGGAAGCCGACATCAAAACCGGTAACTGCCTGCCGCTGAAAAACATCCCGCTGGGCACCACTGTGCACAACGTAGAAATGAAAATCGGTAAAGGTGGCCAAATGGCTCGCAGTGCTGGTGCATCTGCTCAGCTGATGGCTAAAGAAGGCGACTATGCTCTTCTTCGTCTCCCTTCCGGTGAAATCCGCAAAGTACATATCAACTGCCGTGCAACCATCGGCCAAGTTGGTAACATCGACGCTGAAAACATCTGCATCGGTAAAGCTGGTCGTTCCCGTTGGTTGGGTATCCGCCCTGCTAACCGCGGCGTAGTTATGAACCCGAATGACCATCCGCACGGTGGTGGTGAAGGTCACTCCCCCGTTGGTCGTAAACGTCCTGTTACTCCTTGGGGCAAATGCGCATTTGGTACCCGTACTCGTAAAGAGAAAAAAGCTTCTACTAAGCTCATCTTGAAACGTAGAACTAAATAATATAACAGGATAAGGAAAGGAGGCTAACCTAGTGTCCAGATCAGTTAAAAAAGGACCTTATGTCCATGCTAGCTTGTTGAAAAAAATCGACGCGCTCAATGCCGCTAATGATAAAAAAGTTGTAAAGACCTGGTCTCGCAGCTCTACTATTCTCCCGGATTTCGTTGGTCACACCATTGCGGTTCATGACGGACGCAAACATGTTCCCGTGTTCATCACCGAGGATATGGTAGGCCACAAATTGGGCGAATTCGCTCCCACTCGTACTTACAAAGGTCATGCAGATAAAACCACTAAATTGAGATAAGGGGAAGGAGGAAAATTAGAATGGAAGCAAAAGCAATTGCAAAATATATCCGTATTGCACCGCGCAAACTGCGCATTGTAATCAATCTGATCCGCGGTAAATCCGTAGGTGAAGCATTCGCAATCCTCAAATTCACCCCGAAGGTTGGTTCTGAGGTAATCGAAAAAGTACTGCGTAGCGCTGTAGCTAACGCTGAACATAACTTTGATATGAACGTGGACAACCTGGTAGTATCTTCCTGCTTCGTTGACGCAGGTCCTACCATTAAACGTATCCATCCGCGTTCCCGTGGTCAAGCTTTCAAAATCTTGAAACGTTCCAGCCACGTAACTGTAGCAGTTAAAGAAAAATAATATCCCGTCAGAAGGAGGGAAAAGATAGTGGGTCAAAAAGTACATCCTCATGGTCTCCGTGTTGGCGTAATCAAAGGTTGGGATTCCAAATGGTACGCTGGCAAAGATTATGAAAAATTCTTGTTAGAAGACATCAAAATCCGTGAATTCATTAAAGAAAAATTGTTCTTGTCCGGTATTTCTAAAGTAGAAATCGAACGCGCATCCAATAAAGCCCGCATTTCCATCCATACTGCGAAACCTGGTATGGTAATCGGTCGTCAAGGCAGCAACATTGAACTGCTCAAATCCGACCTGAAAAAAATGACTGACAGCGCAATCGACATCAACATCGTAGAAGTTAAAACCCCGGATATGGACGCAACTTTGGTTGCAGAGAACATTGCAGCACAACTCGAACGCCGCATCGCTTTCCGTCGTGCTATGAAACAATGTGTAGGTCGCACCATGCGTATGGGCGCTAAGGGTATCAAAATTACCTGTGGCGGTCGTTTGGGCGGCGCTGAAATCGCTCGTAGCGAAAGCTATCGCGAAGGCAGCATTCCTCTGCATACTCTGCGTGCTGACATCGATTACGGCACTGCAGAAGCTCATACTACTTATGGCCGTATCGGCATTAAAGTATGGATTTACAAAGGCGAAGTCCTTCCTGAAAAAGAAGCAGTTAAAGCTGCTCCGGCAAAGGAGGCATAATCAGATATGTTATTACCGAAGAGAGTTAAACATCGTAAACAACATAGAGGTCGTATGACCGGTCGTGCTATGCGTGGTAACAAAATCGCCCATGGCGAATATGGTCTGGTTGCATTGGAACCCGCTTGGGTAACCAACCGCCAAATCGAAGCTGCGCGTATTGCAATGACTCGTTACATCAAACGTGGCGGCCAAGTTTGGATCCAAATTTTCCCGGACAAACCGATCACTGCAAAACCTGCTGAAACTCGTATGGGTTCCGGTAAAGGTTCTCCGGAATACTGGGTAGCAGTAGTTAAACCGGGTCGCGTTTTGTTCGAAATGAACGGCGTAGCCGAAGAAGTAGCAAAAGAAGCTATGCGTCTTGCTAGCCACAAATTGCCCATCAAATGCAAATTTGTGACCCGTGCTCAGCAGGAAGCTGAAGCTGCCGCACAAGAAAAGGGTGGTGAAGCTTAATGAAAACAACAGAAATTCGTGAAATGTCTGCTGCTGAGTTAGACACCAAATTGGCAGTTTTGAAAGAAGAACTTTTCAATCTGCGTTTTCAAATGGCAACCGGTCAATGTGAAAACCCGATGAAAATTCGTGAAGTTAAAAAATCCATTGCCCGTATCAAAACTATTCAACGCGAACGCGAATTGCAAGCTTAATAGTTTTTGACTTGAACAAGGAGGAAACAGTCGTGACCGAAGAAAGAAACGCACGTGTTACCCGTATTGGTAAAGTTGTCAGCGATAAAATGCAAAAAACTGTAGTAGTTGCAGTTGAACGTTTCGTTCCGCATCCGCTGTACAAAAAAGGCGTACAACATACTATTAAATTTAAAGCTCATGACGAAAATAACGAAGCACATATTGGCGACGTAGTTCAAATTATGCAAACTCGTCCGCTTTCCAAAGATAAATGCTGGCGCGTTATTGAAATTTTAGAGCGTGCAAAATAATTTTGCCATTAGATTGATTGGCAAGGAGGGAAATCCATGATCCAACAACAAACTATCCTTAACGTTGCGGATAACACCGGCGCTAAGAAAGTTATGTGCATCCGTGTATTAGGCGGTTCCTACCGTAAATATGCTAATATCGGTGACGTTATCGTGTGTGCTGTTAAAGATGCATCACCCGGTGGCGTTGTAAAAAAAGGTGACGTAGTTAAAGCAGTTGTTGTTCGTTCCGCAAAAGGTGTTCGTCGTGCTGACGGCTCCTACATCCGTTTCGACGAAAACGCTGCTGTAGTAATAAAAGACGACAAGAGCCCGCGTGGTACCCGTATTTTTGGGCCCGTTGCTCGTGAACTTCGTGAAAAAGATTTCATGAAAATTGTTTCTCTGGCACCGGAAGTGCTGTAAGAAATTCAGATAACGCACTATAAGGAGGTGTTCTTGACATGGCAAACGCTGTAAAGCTGCATGTTAAAAAAGGCGATACCGTTCTTGTTTTGTCCGGTAAAGACAAAGGCAAGCAAGGTAAAATCGTTGAAGCTCTGCCTAAGAAAGCCAAAGTGGTTGTTGAAGGCGTAAATAAAGTTAAACGTCATACCAAACCGTCTCAAGCAAATCCTCAAGGTGGTATCATTACTAAAGAAGCTCCGATGTCTTCTTCCAAAGTAATGTTGGTATGCCCGGCTTGCAAAAAAGCAACCCGTATTAAAAAATCCGCTGTTGCAGGCGAATTCGTAAGAGTTTGCAAAAAATGCGGCGAAGTAATCGATAAATAATAATCCGGGAAAGGAGGAAATTACTTAATGGCAAAGACCAGATTACAAGAAAAATATTTGTCCGAAGTTGTTAAAGGCTTGATGGACAAATTCCAATATAAAAACGTTATGGAAATTCCTAAAGTTGAGAAAGTTGTAATCAACATGGGCGTTGGTGAAGCTGTTGCAAACAGCAAAGCATTGGAAACTGCTGTTGCAGACATGACCTTGATTGCAGGTCAAAAACCCATCATCACCAAAGCTAAAAAATCTATCGCAGCTTTCAAAGTACGTCAAGGCATGCCTTTGGGTGCAAAAGTTACCCTTCGTGGTGACCGTATGTACTACTTCCTTGATAAACTCATGAATCTCGCTCTTCCGCGTGTACGTGACTTCCGCGGTGTAAGTGCTACTTCCTTCGACGGTCGTGGTAACTATGCACTCGGTCTCAAAGAACAATTGATTTTCCCGGAAATTGAATACGATAAGATTGATAAAGTACGTGGCATGGATATCATTATTGTTACTACCGCTAAGACTGACGAAGAAGCTAGAGAATTGCTCAGACTTCTCGGAATGCCGTTCAGCGCATAAGGTGAGGAGGGAATATTTTGGCTAAGAAAGCCCTGATTGAAAAATGGAAAAGCGAACCGAAATTTGAAGTTCGCCGTTATAACCGCTGCAAAGTATGTGGCAGACCTCACGGCTATATGCGTAAATTTGGCCTCTGCCGTGTCTGCTTCCGCGAATATGCATATGAAGGTGCTATTCCGGGCGTAAAGAAAGCAAGCTGGTAAGAACGACAACTAAGGAAGGAGGGTATACTAAGTATGGTAATGACTGACCCGATCGCTGATATGCTTACCCGTATCCGTAACGCAAATTCAGTTCATCACGATAAAGTTGAAATCCCCGGCAGCAAAATTAAAGTTGCTATCGCTGAAATTTTGAAAGCTGAAGGTTTCATTAGAGATTATGAAGTAATCGCTGATAACAAACAAAGTGTTATCAAAGTTAGCCTGAAATACGGTGCTAATAAAGAAAAAGTTATTTCCGGTATTAAACGTATTTCTAAACCCGGTCTGAGAGTTTACTCTCAAAAAGACCAACTGCCCAGAGTCCTCGGAGGTCTCGGCATCGCAGTAATTTCTACCTCTCAAGGCCTGATGACCGACAAAGCTGCTCGCAAAGCTGGCCTGGGTGGCGAAGTACTGGCATACGTATGGTAATACACTAAAAAGATAGGAGGTGCTCGTACGTGTCTAGAATTGGTAAAATGCCAATCACTGTTCCCGCTGGTGTAACAGTTACTATTGAAGATAACTTCGTGACCGTAAAAGGTCCTAAAGGCGAACTTTCCCGCCAAATCAATAAAAACATGAAACTGACTTTGGACAACGGTGTTCTCACCGTAGAACGTCCTGACGATGAAAAAGAAAACCGCGCTATGCACGGTTTGTCCCGTACCTTGATCAACAACATGGTTGTTGGCGTATCCACTGGTTTCAGCAAAACTCTGGAAATCAACGGTGTTGGTTACCGTTGCGCGCTGCAAGGCAAAGCAATCAACTTCACCCTCGGTTTCTCTCACCCTGTAGTTAAAGAGCCGCCTGCTGGTATTACCTTTGAAGTACCTGCTCCGACCAGAATCGTAGTAAGTGGCGCTGACAAAGAAGTTGTAGGTGCAGTTGCTGCTGAAATCCGTAATTTGCGTCCGCCTGAACCTTACAAAGGTAAAGGTATCCGTTATCAAGGCGAGTTCGTTCGTCGTAAGATGGGTAAAGCAGGCGCTAAAGGCAAGAAATAATTTCTAAAAGAAGGGAGTGAAACTCTTGTTTAACAGAGTTGATAAAAACGAGAAACGTCAAAAACGTCATCTCCGTTCTCGTAGATATATTATCGGTACTGCAGAAAGACCGCGTCTCAACGTATATCGTTCCTTGGCAAACATCTATGCTCAAGTAATTAACGATGTAACCGGTGAAACCATCTGTGCTGCAAGCACCGTTGAAAAAGACCTGAAAGCAATCTATGGCGGCAACATTGAAGCTGCTAAAGCTGTAGGTAAGGCAATCGCAGAAAAAGCATTGGCTAAAGGCGTAAAAGAAGTTGTATTCGATCGTGGTGGCTATCTGTATCATGGTCGTGTAGCTGCTTTGGCTGAAGCTGCTCGCGAAGCTGGTCTTGAATTCTAAGAGAAGGAGGAAATAAAGTGGCTAATTTCGAAAATAAAGAAAACGAATTAAAAGAGAAAGTCGTTTTCATCAACCGCGTTGCTAAGGTTGTTAAAGGCGGTCGCCGTTTCTCCTTCGCTGCATTGGTTGTTGTTGGTGACGAAAATGGTCATGTAGGCATGGGCCTGGGTAAAGCTGCAGAAGTTCCTGAAGCTATCCGCAAAGGCGTTGAAGATGCTAAGAAAAACTTGGTATCCGTACCCTTGGTTGGTACCACCATTCCTCATGAAATCATTGGTGTGTTTGGCGCTGGCCGCGTATTCCTGAAACCGGCTGCAGAAGGTACCGGCGTTATCGCTGGTGGCCCTGTTCGTGCGGTATTGGAACTGGCAGGCATTCACGATATTCTTACCAAATGTCAAGGTTCTAACAACCCGAACAACGTTGTTCGCGCAACTATCGAAGGTTTGAAATCCTTGAAATCTGCTGAAGCAGTTGCTGCTCTGCGTGGTAAAACCGTAGAAGAATTGTTGGGCTAATTTAGGAGGAAATTTGTAATGGCACAAATTAAAATCACTTTGACCCGCAGCGTAATCGGTTATCCGCAAGATCAACGTATGACTGTTAGAGCTTTGGGTTTGCGTAAAATCAATAATGTTGTAATTAAAGAAGATACTCCGAC
>JAFUOD010000028.1 GCA_017472735.1 Oscillospiraceae bacterium
GTTATGCCGTCGATAGTCTCGCCGCCGTTTACTTCTGTTACGGTGTAGGTATGTGTGCCAGCAGCGGTGTATTCAATCTCGTCAAAGGTGATTGTGCCGTCAGCGGCGTTGGTGCCCTCGGAAACCTTGGTTGTGCCTTCCATCACCACAAAACTGAACTGGTTGTCAGCCAAAGTCTTGCCCGTGAGGGTCTTGGTGCCCTTTAAGGTAATAGAGGTCTTGCCAACGTTGTACTCGTTTTCAAACTTAATTGCGGGTGAAGTGTTGGAAACACTTGCGGTCAAAGTGCCGTCGCCGTTATCTACTACGTTTACGGTTACGGTGATGGTGTCAGCGTCATAGGTTATGCCGTCGATTGTCTCGCCGCCGTTGACCTCGGAGATTACATAAGTGTGAGTACCAGCCTTGGTGTACTCAATAGCCTCGAATGTGATTGTGCCGTCAGCGGCGTTGGTACCCTCAGAAACCTTGGTTGCACCTTCCATCACCACAAAGCTGAACTGGTTGTCGGTCAAGGTCTTGCCTGTCAAGGTTTTAGTTCCCTCGAGGGTAATCGAAGTCTTGCCAACGTTGTACTCGTTCTGGAATGCAATTGCAGGAGAGTTAGCATCTACAGAAGCGGTCAATGTACCGTCGCCGTTGTCTATAACGTTTACGGTTACGGTGATTTCGCTGTCATCGTAGGTGATACCGTCAATGGTCTCGCCGCCGTTTACTTCTGTTATGGTGTAGGTGTGAGTGCCAGCCTTTGTATACTCAATAGCCTCGAATGTGATTGTGCCGTCAGCTTCGTTTGTTCCCTCGGAAACCTTGGTTGCGCCTTCCATCACTACAAAGCTGAACTGGTTATCGGTCAAAGTCTTGCCTGTGAGGGCCTTTGTGCCCTCGAGGGTAATAGAGGTCTTGCCAACGTTATATTCGTTTTCGAACTTGATGTCGGGTGAGGTGGCATCTACAGAAGCGGTCAAGGTTCCGTCGCCGTTGTCTACGACGTTTACGGTTACAGTAATTTCGCTGTCATCGTAGGTGATACCGTCGATAGTCTCGTCGCCGTTGACTTCTGTTATGGTGTAAGTATGTGTGCCAGCCTTGGTGTACTCGATAGCCTCGAATGTGATTGTTCCGTCAGCTTCGTTTGTTCCCTCAGATACCTTGGTTGCGCCTTCGTAAACGGTGAAGGTAAATGCGCCATCAGTCAAGGTCTTACCTGTCAAGGTCTTGGTGCCCTTTAAGGTAATCGAAGTTTTGCCAACGTTGTACTCGTTTTCAAACTTAATTGCGGGTGAGGTGGCATCTACAGAAGCGGTCAAGGTTCCGTCGCCGTTATCTACTACGTTTACGGTTACGGTGATTTCACTGTCATCGTAGGTTATGCCGTCAATGGTCTCGCCGCCGTTTACTTCTGTTACGGTGTAGGTATGTGTGCCAGCCTTGGTGTACTCGATAGCCTCGAATGTGATAGTGCCGTCAGCGGCGTTGGTACCCTCGGAAACCTTGGTTGTGCCTTCGTAAACGGTAAAGGTAAACGTACCGTCAGTCAAGGTCTTGCCTGTGAGGGTCTTTGTGCCCTCGAGTGTAATCGAAGTCTTGCCAACATTGTACTCGTTTTCGAACTTAATTGCAGGAGAGTTAGCGTCTACAGAAGCGGTCAATGTACCGTCGCCGTTGTCAACAACATTTACGGTTACAGTGATTTCGCTGTCATCGTAGGTGATACCGTCAATGGTCTCGCCGCCGTTTACTTCTGTTATGGTGTAGGTGTGTGTGCCAGCAGCGGTGTATTCAATCTCGTCAAAGGTAATTGTGCCGTCAGCTTCGTTTGTTCCTTCAGATACCTTGGTTGCACCCTCGTAAACGGTAAAGGTAAACGCACCGTCAGTCAAGGTCTTGCCTGTGAGGGTCTTGGCGCCTTCGAGGGTAATCGAAGTCTTGCCAACGTTATATTCGTTCTGGAATGCAATTGCAGGAGAGTTAGTCGCCAAGCTTGCGGTCAAGGTTCCGTCGCCGTTGTCTACAACATTTACGGTGATTGTGATTTCACTATCATCGTAGGTTATGCCATCAATAGTCTCGCCACCGTTGACCTCGGAGATTACATAAGTATGTGTGCCAGCCTTGGTGTACTCGATCTCGTCAAAGGTGACTGTGCCGTCAGCTTCGTTTGTTCCCTCGGAAACCTTGGTTGCACCTTCCATCACCACAAAACTGAACTGGTTGTCAGCCAAAGTCTTGCCTGTCAAGGTCTTGGTGCCCTCGAGTGTAATAGAAGTCTTGCCAACGTTGTATTCGTTCTGGAATGCAATTGCAGGAGAGTTAGCGTCCACAGAAGCTGTCAATGTGCCGTCGCCGTTGTCAACAACATTTACGGTGATTGTGATTTCACTGTCATCATAGGTTATGCCGTCGATGGTCTCGCCGCCGTTGACTTCTGTTACGGTGTAGGTATGTGTACCTGCCTTGGTGTACTCGATCTCGTCAAAGGTGACTGTGCCGTCAGCTTCGTTTGTTCCCTCGGAAACCTTGGTTGTGCCTTCCATCACTACAAAGCTGAACTGGTTGTCAGCCAAAGTCTTGCCCGTGAGGGTCTTGGTGCCCTTTAAGGTAATAGAGGTCTTACCAACATTGTACTCGTTCTGGAATGCAATTGCAGGAGAGTTAGCGTCTACAGAAGCGGTCAATGTACCGTCGCCGTTGTCTACAACATTTACGGTTACGGTGATGGTGTCAGCGTCATAGGTTATGCCATCAATAGTCTCGCCGCCGTTTACTTCTGTTATGGTGTAAGTATGAGTGCCAGCCTTGGTGTATTCAATCTCGTCAAAGGTGATTGTGCCGTCAGCGGCGTTGGTGCCCTCGGAAACCTTGGTTGTGCCTTCCATCACTACAAAGCTGAACTGGTTGTCAGCCAAAGTCTTGCCTGTCAAGGTCTTTGTGCCCTTTAAGGTAATCGAAGTCTTGCCAACATTGTATTCGTTCTGGAATGCAATTGCAGGAGAGTTAGCGTCTACAGAAGCGGTCAATGTACCGTCGCCGTTGTCAACAACGTTAACGGTTACAGTAATTTCGCTGTCATCGTAGGTTATGCCATCAATAGTCTGACCGCCGTTGACCTCTGTTACGGTGTAAGTATGAGTGCCAGCCTTGGTGTACTCGATAGCCTCGAATGTGATAGTGCCATCAGCGGCATTGGTACCCTCAGAAACCTCATCTTCGCCCTCATAAACAGTAAAGGTAAACGCACCGTCGGTTAAGGTCTTGCCTGTCAAGGTCTTCGTACCCTTTAAGGTAATCGAAGTCTTGCCAACGTTGTACTCGTTTTCAAACTTAATTGCGGGTGAGGTGGCATCTACAGAAGCTGTCAAGGTTCCGTCGCCGTTGTCTACAACATTTACGGTGATTGTGATTTCGCTGTCATCATAGGTTATGCCGTCGATGGTCTTACCGCCGTTTACTTCTGTTATGGTGTAGGTGTGAGTACCTGCAGCGGTGTATTCGATCTCGTCAAAGGTAATTGTGCCGTCAGCGGCGTTGGTGCCTTCGGCAACCTCATCTTCGCCCTCGTAAACAGTAAAGGTAAACGCACCGTCGGTTAAGGTCTTGCCTGTCAAGGTCTTGGTACCCTTAAGAACGATAGTTGTCGGGGCAAGATTATAGGTGTTTTCAAACTTAATTTCGGGACTGTTATCTGCCAACGAGGCAATAAGCGATCCGTCAGCATTTGCTGTTACGTTAACGGTTACATTAACGGTAGAGTCATCATAGGTTATGGTGGCGTTATCGCCCTTAACCTCGCTGATTGTGTAATTATGTGTGCCAACGTCATTATAATCAATTTCCGTGAAAACAATTCTTCCGTCGGCGGTGTTTTTGCCGGTTGCAACAACTGTGTTGCCTTCCTTAACCTCAAAGTCGAATTCGCCTGCAACCATGTCTCTGTTGTTAAGAAGCTTCGTGCCCTCTAAAACAATAGCGGCGGGCTTGTAAATGTTTACGAATCCAACCTGAATGCCGGGAATATCGTCGGTATCGTCAAGAGTAGCGACGTTCATCTTAATATCTGCGCCTACAGTGCCGTCGAGGTTATCAACAATTGTTACGGTAAACTCATATTCATCTTGAGAATAAACCACGCCCGGAACGCCTGTGTTAATTTCTCGAATGACGTAAGTGTGAGTTTCGCCGATGGCATCTGCAGTATATGTTCTTACACTCGTTGTCACACCATTTGCTTCTGTTACAAGGGTGTCGATAAGAGATCCGTTTGCATCGTAAATGCCAAACTTATAGCCTTCACGAGAAAGCTCAGTGTTAACGGTGCCGTCATCGTTTTCAATCACTTTGTTTACAGTAACGGATACTTCTGCACCGCCTCTCGCCTTGTAAGTGTTGGTAAAGGGGGTTTCAACCGTCCAGCTGTCATTGAGTGCGGTAACTGTTGCTGTTTGCGAGGTAACAGAAGCGATTTCAAGCTTGCCGTCCATTGTTTCATCGGTAACGGTAACCGTGAATTCATATTCCTTATCGGTATATGTGATACCGCCGATATCTCCTGCTGTCTCCCTTATTTTGTAACGGTATTCGCCGATGTCGGTAAATTTCTCACCCGAAAGGTCGAAGCCGAAGCCTGCGATCTCATCAAGTACATCGGAATAAGTTACGTTAATGCTTTCGCCGACCTTGGTGTAGCCTGTACCGGTGAACTTTTCTAAAACAAATTCAAAGGTGTCGGTATCAAGCCAATCTCTGCCGTCAATTGCCTTTGTGCCTGTGTGAATAACAGTGCTAAGGTCAACACCGTCGGGAGAATAAGTGTTAACAATATTTACGTACGAGTTGTCATCTGCAACTATTGTGCCGTTGGGCGAATCAATTGCCGTTATGAATCCGTCAGCCGAATAGTCAGCCTCGGAAACAGAATAAACAGTGCCTGCCGGAATGTCCTCGATAGCAATGTTGGAGCCATGAACAAGCAAAAGCTTAATGTTGCCGTCTGCGTCTACTGTAACCTTGGTGTTTTTAGTGGTGCCGTCAGCATTTTTAATTACAGCGTTAAGCTCGTCGCCTGCAAGGCCTGTGCCCAAAGAAACTGTGATTTCATACTCACGCTCAGCGTCAATGGCAAACTCATCGCTTAAGGTGTGCTCAACCGTCTTTGAAACAACCAACAAGCCCTTGGGAATGTAAGTGTTTACAAAGTCAGCGTCTGCAATTTCATGCTTAACAACTGTTACTTCAATATCTGCTGCGGTTTCGTCGCCGTTTACCGACATGACACGGTAATCCTCGTTGTCGGCTTCGGTAATTGTGAATTTGTCGCCTTCATTAAGGTCTAAAATATAAACCGTGTCGCCGTTATTAAGGTCAATCGTTGCCTTACCTGCGGTAAACTGAATACTTTCGGTTGTTTCATTGCCCTGAGCGTCAAATCTTATCACTCTGTAAGATTCATTCTCAGAAGCGTTAGCGCTTTCGATATTAAATGTGAACTGAGTATTTGTGCCGGGAACAGGTGTGCCTTCGATAGTTTTAGAAAGCTTAATGCCCTGTGCAGGCTCTAAGGTAAGCAAGCCGTTGTTGCCCAAAAATGCAGTTGCATAGAATGTGCCGCTATGCATACCAACTACAGGCTGTCTCACAAAGTCGTAAGTTCCGCTGTTGTTGTCGTTCTGAGGCTTGCCTACATAGAAGCTGCCTGTTGTGCGGTGAATGTAGCCCTTGGGAATGTACCAGTAGCCGTTTTCCTCATCCCACTCAGCCTGATGGAGTGTACTATGCGTAACTTCGTTATCGCGGTGGATCTCCTCATATTTAACTTCTATGCCGTTTTTATTTGCGGTGTTAGAGAATACATAATATGCTCTGTAATATGTATCGCCTGTTGTTGCGGGGTGATCGCTGCCTGTATATTTGGTTCCGCTCATGTCGGAATATACGATGTTGTTTTCGGTATAGTAGTAACGCTCGTTTTCCTCAGACGGAGTGTAGTAAGCTACGGTATTCAAATGCTCGCTGGGATGGTGACCTTCTTCGTGCTGCTGAGCATCAGTCACCCAGCGGTTGGTGTAAAAGCTGTAAACGCCGTTATTATCAACATAAGGATAATTCTCGTCTACAACATCCTTAATGGTAAGCTCGTTAACGTCAGAGCGAAGCCCTACCTCGTAAACAAGTCTTATAGGGTTGGCATCGGTTCTTGTAACCTGAATATTCTTAGCAGATTCATACGAGTCGCCCTCTAAGCTTACTTCGTAAGAAATAAGAGGAATAAGTGCCGAGGGGATTCTGAAGATAACCGCCGAGAAGTTTGTGTCGATGTTAGTGTGGACCTGAACGCTTATATACATCATGTTCGAGGCATTGATGCCCGAGCCTGTTACGCCCAAGAAGCCGTAAGAACGATTTGCATACTTTGCGTTTGCGGGACGGTCGGACATTTTTTCATCGCCGTTCCAGAAGCCTGCATAAGAACCGTCGGCATATGCATACCAGCCGATGTAGTTAGAATATTCGCCTGTTTCTTCATTGTAATGAAGCTGACCTGCTTTATAAGCCTCGTCAATTAAGAACTGCGCTGTTTTTACATCAACGCCTATTCTCTTTTGAACAGCACGTGAAAGCTCATCTCCCAAAGGCGTAGCCTGCTGGATCGTGCCCAAGTCGCCTTCGTTCATCGCTTTAGCTACAGCCTCGCCCGAGAAAAGAACATTGCCTAAAAGAATGCCTTTTATCTCCTTAACTTCCATATATCTGCCGATCTCATCCTTAAAGGTGATCTCGCCGTCTAAATGGTGGTCGCCGTCGCTTACATAGGTGGGGTAATACTTCGATTGAATGATGATCTGGTCTACAATACTTTTGAAAGCAGCAGTAATATCGGAAGCCGTGCTTGCCGCGAAGTATCTGTCAACATAGAATCTGTCAGCGCTTGAAATGGTAAAGCCATCTGCGGTTGCGGGTCTGTACTTGCTTACCGACTGCTCGCTGTTACTGCCGCCAAGGTCTACAGATAATGTAGCGTTGTTTTTAAGCCCGTCATAAAGTTCCCAAAGGTCCGCAACGTCATCAGAAGCGTTGGGGCTTGAGGGGTTAAGAACGCTCATTGCATATTCCGAGCTGTTAACACCTACGCCCAAGGTATAAAGCAAAGCGCTTCTGCCGTAGTGCTCTTCAATTCGTTTTAATGTATAAACCGCTGTAAGCTGGTTTACAAATGCAAGGCCTGCATTACCGCTGCCGGAGCCGGGGCCGCCGCGGCTGCCGTCGGTAACGTTGGTATAGTTTGCAGTACCGTAAGTAGCCGCACCGTCAGACATCAAAACAATAATAGGCATTCTGGTAACGCCTGCCTGGAAGGAGCCACCGTCAACAGTTGTATCAGTAGAGGTAAGGTAGTCACCGGCAAATTCTATACCTGCCTGAATGTATGTGCCGCCCGTAACATCCTGCTCTTTATTTACTCTTGTGCCGTTGCCGTCTTTTAACGTGTCACCTGTAACAAGATCGATGCCTGTATAGTACACTGTGCCGTACATCCTCGTTGTTTCAAGTTCGTATTCAAGATAGTTATCTGTTTTGGGGTCAGCAACAGAATATCTGTCGATAGGCAAGAACTCCATGCCCGAGGAAGAATACAAAATAACGCCCACACGGTTGTTATTGTTGTTTGCCAAAAGCGACTTGATAGCCTCGTTTGCCGCCTCTATCATTCTTGCGGCTTTACTGCTTGTCGCAACGCTTCTGTCGGTAGTCCGGCTGAACATAGAGCCTGAAATATCAAGCACCAGAACAGTATCGGTGGGTATGTAAGAATAACCGGTAATAGACTTTGTTGAAGCAATTGCGGAAAGCGATACCAAAAAGTTGTTTTCATCGCTTAAAGTAATTGCTTTGCCATCAAAATCGGCACTTGTATCAAACACCGACTTATCGACCCAAATGCCGCCGGCATTCTCGGTGCTGTTGTTTGCCTGAACAAACACTTCTCTCCAACCGTCAATTGTCGGCGTATCAGCAACATGTACAATCGGGTCTATATCAACAGCCGTTACGAATTCCAAGCCCGGCAATGCCGTGATCGTAATAAGCAACGCAGTAAAAACCGCTGTAAGTCTTTTGAATAATCCTTTTCCTCTCATCTGTTGTTCCTCCAATATCGTATATATACTTTAAATACAAAAGCCCAGCTCACCGGAGCAGGTTACTCTAATTTGCAATTGCAAAAAATAATTGATGAAATTCTATCCAGGTCCTCGTCGTCGGGGTCTTTATAGGTGCAGTATTCCGGGCCGACAGAATAAGCTTTGATCGCTATCTCGTTAGAGTCGGTCAGCAGAATAAGCTTCACACCCTTTTCACTTATGCTTTTTGCGTGATTTAGCTCATCTGCATGGTCGACACTCATTATTACTGTGCTAACCGGTTTTTTGTCTAAATGGCTTAGCAATTTCATCGGAGATTCAAACACTTCGACCTCAATATATCTGCCTTTCGGCGTACATCGGTTAAGTATCCTGTCCGAAACAGCCGTTGCCCATGCAATATCAGGTGAAAGTACCGCCGCAAACATAACCTCATCCTTTCATCAAATTTTTAACAAGCTCGTTTGCCGATCCTGTTAAGAATAATATACCATCAAAATTTCCACAAAACGAAAACCTTGCTTAAAACGCAAAAATCATGTTCGAAATGCAATAACAGTTTAAAAGCAGTTGAATTTTTTTAAATCAAGGTGTATAATTCATAATAGAATAATGCTTGATATGCAAAATACAGGTTTAATATGTTTTAAGGAGGTGTGGGTTATGAAAATCGCCGTCTGCGACGACATTAACGAACAAAGAATGATTTTAAAAGAATATTTGAGACGTCTTGAAAAAGAAGAACACCTTGAAATTGACGTTTGCGAATTTTCAAGCGGCGAAGATCTGCTTGATTACATTAAATCAGGCAAGCACACCCCGCCCGATTGTTTGTTTTTAGATATTTACATGCACGGTCTTGACGGAATTGCCACCGCACGTGAGCTTAGAGCGACAGGTTATGACGGAAGTGTTGTTTTTTGCACCACCTCGATCGAGCACGCAGTTGAATCCTATAAGCTTAAAGCCGACGGTTATTTGGTTAAACCGTATAACTATGAAGATTTTATCGAGGCTATATGGCGCTGCCGCCGCCACTTTGAAAAAAGCCGAAAATGCCTGCGCTTTGTTTCCGAGCGTTTAGAGTATGCAATACCTTTTAACGATGTTTTATACATTGAGACCGAACAGCGCTGCTGCATGGTTCACACCAAAAAGGAAACTATACGTACATATAAAAAGATTGATGAATTTGAAAAAGAGGTTGAGGCGGAGCCCTCGTTTATAAAAATAGGCAGATGCTATTTGGTCAACATGAATGCGGTCGCTAAAATCGATAACGATAAGCTTACGCTTACAAACAACGATAACATCATATTACCTTTAAGAGATAAAAAGAAGCTGGCACAGGCTATAAACGACTATTTTTGGAGCATTGCAAGAGGTGGCACAAATGGATGATCTGACATTTTTGCTTCGTGCGCTTTTAGAGTCTTTGCCCTACATTTACATTCAGTTTTTGCCCTTTAAAAACAAAACCAGACTGCCGTTTGGGTTGTGCGTGTTTGGCTTAACGGCTTTAATGGCACTTTTCTCGCTCGGCATGATGCACGGGTACGATATCGGAATTATTGCACATGGAATGCTCTTGCCGCTTCGTATGATTCAGCTTTTGCTGCTTTTGGTTTTAACGATCATTCTTGTTAAAAAAGACGACTTGTTCAAGGTGTTCTACACATTCTTTGCCGTGTTTCCTTATATGTCGGCTGTTTCGGCAGTTTCAAGATTTGCAGCTCAATATTTGGCAGATGATAATGCATCGCAATACAATGCGCTTATCATCGTTCAGGCGCTTGTTACGGCAGCGACATATTACCCCGTGCTGAGGCTTTGGAAACAAATTATTGTAAAGCCCTTGGGTACCGAAAAAGAATCGTTTTGGAAGGTTGCATGCGTCGTTCCTTTCAGCATTTCTCTTGTAAACTTAATTGCAATGGAAAACGGAGGCATAGCCATTGAAATGCCGATTTTAAAGCTTTTTGAAAGATTGGCGCTTTTCATCGGCGTGATCGCATGCTCTTACTTCACCGTTCACATTCGCGAGCAGGCTGCAAAGCAAACTGCTCTTGAAGAGCAGGCTAGGCGTGACCGATTGCTTTTAGATGTTCAAAAGCACCAGTATGATAATCTTGCCGAATATATTGAAAAAACACGTGCCGCCCGTCACGACTTTAAGCATCACATAATTGTGCTTCGCCATATGTGCGAGGAAAAGGACTTTGAGGCAATGCGTGCTTATTTGGCAGATGCCGACACCGGAACACAAAAAGAGATAGGTGTTAACATTTCTCCGAACCGCACAGTAAACGCTGTTTTCGATTTCTACCTTAAAAAAGCTAAAGAATCCGGCATAACCTTTAAGATGGATATGCGTATAAGCGAGAGCTATGGCATATCCGATTCGGACCTTTGCGTGCTTTTGGGCAATATTTTAGAAAACGCAATCGAGGGCTGCATGACAGTTGAAAAGGATAAGCGATTTATCCGTATAGGGTCGAGTGAGCACGCCGACAGGCTTTATTTAACATTCGACAACAGCTTTGACGGCAAGCTTAAGACGGACTATAAAAACATGATACTTTCGCGAAAAAGAGATTATTCACGCGCAGGCGTAGGAATACAGTCGATTCATGCGGTCGTGCAAAAATACGGCGGTTTAATGAATATCGAAGCTAAAGACGGTGTCTTCTGCCTTTCGCTTACCCTTATTAAAAAAGAATAAAAATCAAAACCACTACCTAATGGGCGGTTGCTATAAGACAGTTTACAGGCACAGCAGTTTGAGCTATTGTGCCTGTTCTTGTATTTTTGTATTCTCTATGATAAAATATCTCAAAGACCGATAAACTTGAATTTGGAAAGGAGAATAAATAATATGAATATCTTATCGATGGATAATGCAGACAATAATGCATTATATCTTTTTTCTTTGCATGATGATTATATGATTGATTTTTTAGGCAACGATAAATGGTGTTATACAAGATATAGCGAAAATGAGAACTTAGAAAATATATGGCTTATATATTCTGATAATATCCCAATAGGATGCATAGCTTATAGAACAAAAGGCAACGGCGTAGGCGAAGTAAAACGACTATATATAATAAACGAATATCGCGGCAAAGGAATATCGAAGGAATTACTTAATACTGTCGAATGTCATGCTAAAGAACAAGGTTGCAACACTTTATTTTTGGATACAAGAATTACTCTTGAGCCTGCCGTTTCCGTATATCGCTCTTATGGTTTTAACATCGTTTTTCAACAGGGGCTTTATATTCAAATGGAAAAGAAAATATAACAACAAACTTCATTTTGCAGAACAGGTACAAAGAGCGCATTTCTATACATACCATTCTGCCATGTAGTGCGAACAACGATAAAAGCCAAGCTGCAAAATGCAGCTTGGCTTTAACTGTTTTACGAAGCCCCGTCTAAACGTAGTGGTTTTTGTTGTAAAATCAGTTCAATTTAAAACTGCTTTCTTTGCTTTTTCCAAAGCGTCAATCACCTTGTCGCACCATGCATCGAACTCCTCGTCCGTGGTCTGACATTCCTCATGCGACAGTATATAATCCAAGCATATTCTCACGCCTTGGTCAAAACGTGTGGCGGCAGCAAAGCCGGGCACCGCCCTTTTAAGCTTCGAATTGTCAAACACAACCGTGTTCGACTTATCTCCGACAAGGCCGCCCCTGAAGTCATAATTGCTCACATCGTGTAAAAAGTCAGAGGGCACATAATAAGGCTTATATTCGACACCCAAAGCGTCTGCAACGATTTTGTAAATCTGGTTCCATGTCAAAGATTCGTCGCTTGTTATGTGGTAGCTTTCACCAATTGCATGAACATTGCCCATCAGCCCGATAAAGCCTTTTGCAAAGTCTGCGTTAAAGGTCAGCGTCCAAAGGCTGGTGCCGTCACCGTGAACGATAATCGGCTTGCCTTCAATCATTCTTTTAATAACCTGCCAGCTTCCGCCGTTTCCGTGTGCGCCAACGGGAATACTTCTTTCATCATAAGTGTGGCTGGGACGGATTATTGTTATCGGAAAACCATTTTCACGGTACATTTTCATTAAATACTCCTCGCAGGCAATTTCGTTGCGGGAATATTCCCAATAAGGGTTGGCAAGAGGGGTGCTCTCGGTAATTCTATAATCAGAAAGAGGCTTTTGATAAGCCGATGCCGAGCTGATATACATAAACTGCTTGGTTCTTCCGTTAAAAATGCGGTAATCACGTTCGAGCTGTGAGGGCACAAAGCCGATGAAGTCGCATACGCAGTCAAACTGAATATCGCCCAGCTTCTCTAAAACCAGCGCTTCGTTGTTAATGTCAGCTTCAATAATCTTTACGTTTTCGGGGAGGTTTAAGTTGCGGTTTCCTCGGTTAATTAAATAAAGCTCCCAGTCGGGGTCACGAGCAAGCTGTTTTGTTATTGCCATGCTTATTGTACCTGTTCCGCCAATGAATAATGCTTTCATATTTTATAAATCTCCTTTCGTGCTCTGAGGCTTGTTTTTTGTTACTTAGATTATAACACGACAGCGTGCAAAAAAACAAGAGCCGACCCGCAAAAGTCAGCTCTTTAATATTCTAAAGCTTAAATTCCGCCGTACATCAGCCAGATATAAATGTATGCCGGAATGATTGCCGCCAAGGTGAAAGGAATACCGATTTTAAAGAAGTCGCTGTTTTTAACAGTATATCCCTCTTTTCTTAAAATGCCTATACCTGTAATGTTTGCGCTGGCACCGATGGGTGTGCAGTTTCCTCCCAAGGTAGCGCCCGAAAGAAGACCGAAG
The DNA here is from genome assembly GCA_017472735.1 of Oscillospiraceae bacterium. GTDB lineage: Bacteria > Bacillota > Clostridia > Oscillospirales > Ruminococcaceae > Faeciplasma. The sequence continues at coordinate 12,949 of JAFUOD010000028.1, forward strand.
TATAAAACAGTCGGGTCAATACCCATTGTTGCAGCCAAGCCGCCGATAACAGGAATCATAGTTGCAACATAAGGAATGTTATCAATAAATGCCGAGATCAAAACAGATGCCCACACGATAACCGTGTAAAGGAAGAACAGGTTTCCTCCGCCTGCTTTGGCAAGCAAGCCTGCGGCAGCATCAATAACGCCCTGTGCCGAAATGCCGCCTATCATTAAGAACAAACCAAGCAATAAGCCAATGGTCTCGAAGTCGATTTCTTTTAAAGGACCTGTAATTGCCGCAACATTCTTCTTTTTAATGAAGTTATAAATAACGCCTATAATTAAAAGCACAAAACAGATAAGACCGTTCGTAATGTCGGGCTTGTTGGGAATAAAGGAAGCTAAGATTAAAAGTACTATAGTTCCGACAAGTAAGATCGTGGGTACATAATCGGTAACAACTGTACGCTCGCCCGACTTAGGGATAGGTGCTTTTTCTTTTCTGAAGATGAATGCCAAAATGAAAGCTGACAAAACTGCGCCAAGCTCAACAGCAAAGAACATACTGGGTCTTGACTTGAACCAGAAGAAGTCCATAAAGCTCATATCAAGCGCCGAACCAAGCATGATAGCTGTGGTATCGCCAACCAATGTTGCGGCGCCCTGCAGATTAGAAGAAACCGCAATGCCGATGATAAAAGGCACGGGATTTGTGTTAAGCTTTTTGCAAATGGCAAGAGCAACGGGTGCGATCATCAAAACAGTGGCAACATTATCAACAAATGCCGAGATAACACCTGCAAACAACGAAAGCGCAACTGCCGCCCACTGAACGTTAGGCACCTTTTCCATAATAAGGTCTGCCAAAAGCGAGGGCATTTTACTCTCGATAAACAAAGCAACCAAGCCCATTGTGCCTGCGATCATAAGCAAAACGTTAAAATCGATAGCGCCGATAACATCACTTAAAGGGAGCATACCCGAAACGATGAAAATAAGCGCAGATGCAAGTGCAATGTACGGGCGGTACTTGCTGAAAACAAGCATTAGAACATAAGTAAGCGCAAAAAGGATCAGTGCGGGAATCATCATACTTTTTAAACCTCTCGTAATTACATGAAATAACCATCAGGCAAACTAAGCTTGCCCAAAACGCACTTAAATAATACCACATTGCCAAAACCTTTGCAACAGATTTTGAGGAAATATTACAAACAATCCCAACCCCGAAGGGCTGGGATTAAGTTTTTTTATTAAGGTCATCGGTCGCGGGGTTGTCTATCAGCTTGCCTTTTTCGGTAAAGCGAGATCCGTGGCAGGGGCAATCCCACGAATGCTCCTGCTTGTTATATTTCAGTGCACAGCCCAAATGCGGGCATCGGGGTGCGGTGGGCGTTAATATATTCATCACCGCCTCAAAAGCATTTACCGCAAGCTGAGGGTGCAGTACCGAGCGAGACGGCGAGAATACCTCGGCAAATCTGCTTCTTTTGCCCTGCACCATATCGGTCAATATATTTGCCGCCGCCATCGACGAGCTGAAGCCCCATTTGTTATAACCGCTTGCAACAAATAAATTCGGCGTGTTTTTTGAATACTGCCCGATATAGGGCACACCGTCAAGCGACATACAGTCCTGCGTTGCCCAGCGGTAAGCCTCTTTTGCATTTGGGTAATACTTTGCAGCAAATCTTTCAAGCTCCTGCCAGTTGCCGCCTTTTTTTCCTGTGCGGTGGCTGCCTCCGCCGACAAAAAGCAGATCACCGTAATTTCTAAACGACATCCCCTTTTCCTGCTCGTCAACATACATCCCGTTAACGTCGGGGGCGTTTTTAAGTGCTAAAACATAAGAGCGATGCTGATAAAGCTTTAAGAAGTATGACCCATGCTTGTTTAAAAGAGGAAAATGCGTTGCAACAACAATCTTTTTCGCCGCAATTCTGCCGTGATTTGTAACCGCACCGTTTGGCTTAAGCTCCAGCACCTTAGTATTTTCATAAATGTTTAAATCCTTAGCGAGGGCATAGCTGAACTTTAATGGATGAAACTGCCCCTGATGCGGCACCTTCACCGCACCCTCGACCTTAAACGGTAAAGGAAGCTCGGAAACAAACTCGGCACACACGCCAAGCTTGTTAAATGCTTTAACTTCATTCTCGATTTTCCGTCTGCTATCAAGCGAGTACACAAACGAGTCCTTTTCTTCAAAACCACAGTCTATGGTTTTGCAAAGCGCAGCATATTGCTTAAGCGCCTGCCTGTTGGCTTCTAAATACATTTTAGCCTTTTCAATGCCAAACTTGCGAATAAGCTCGTCATAAATCAAGCCGTGCTGAAAAGTAACCTTTGCAGTCGTGTTTTTTGTAATACCCGAGCAAATCCTGTCAGCCTCGCAAAGCACATAATCAACGCCTGCCTGCTTAAGCATATAGGCGCACAAAATTCCTGTCAGTCCGCCGCCGATTATAAGCACATCGGTTTTTATATCGCCTTTTAAGCTTTCAAACATAGGGCGTTGTGTTGTGTTTAACCATACCGAATCCATACCGGTCCTCCGCTTTTTTGGTTAGTTTGTGCAAAAAGCGAGAGAATATGAGCGCATGCCATGCAAAAAGCCCCTAACCTACAAAGGCAGAGGCTTTAGCTTATTCATTTTCAGAATATCGGGGATAGTTATCAAATTCATCCTTACTGCCGCAGAAAACATTAATATCTATAAAGCGTTCTTCACCGCTATATCCTTCAAGTATTTCGCGGTTTGTATATTGCCAGAACGTCCATTCTCTGCCGTCAGGCAGCTTTGGCTTTGCAATCACATTTCTTATCCATATATCATACTCTCCATAATCACCTGAAAGATATAAATCATACGATGCTTCTGTAGCGTAAATGATCGGCTTTAAGCCGTAGTATCCCTCAAGCGCTAAAAGCATATCGTTAAGTTCTTTGCTCACAGTTTCTCTTTCAGGAGGGTTTTTAGCCTTGTCACCGTAAAACTCAAGGTCAATAACAGGCGGCAGCATTCCTTCAAACGGCTCAACGTTTGCTATAAAATTTTCCGCCTGCGTTATGCCCTTACTGTCATAACTGAAAAAGTGATATGCGCCTACGGTGATCCCCGATTCTTTTGCACTTGTATAGTTGTAATCAAAATACTCGTCAATATATGTACTGCCCTCGGTTGCTTTAATAAAAGCAAATAAAACATCCTGCTCGGCTAACACATTCCAGTCGATCTCTCCCTGATAATGTGAAACGTCAACACCTCTTACAGGATACTTGGTTCGAGACGGATTATTTAACAGGATAACGCCGTTCCAAATCAAAGCAAATGCTAAAAATCCGATTAATATCACCGTGCAAAGCCCTATGACAATGAAATAAACTGTTTTCTTTTTCACTGTACCACCTCTTTTATTTATTATAGCAAAATCGGTGTGAGGTTGCAAGGAAAACCAACGCGCCCACAACAAAAAGGCACCCTATCGGATGTCTTTTTTCATTGGTGGGAGAGGATGGATTGTTGAACAATTTTGCGCCCGCATTTTTATCAAGGCGAGAAAACCTAAGCGCAAAATATAGAGAATGCTTCGCATTCTCGGTTCTGCATCGGCTCGTCTATCAAAATAAAAACACCCCGTCCTTTCGGACGAAGTGTTTTTATTTGGTGGGAGAGGATGGATTGTTGAACAATTTCGCGCCCGCATTTTTATCAAGGCGAAAAAACCTAAGCGCAAAATATAGAGAATGCTTCGCATTCTCGGTTCTGCATCGGCTCGTCTATCAAAATAAAAACACCCCGTCCTTTTCGGACGAAGTGTTTTTATTTGGTGGGAGAGGATGGATTTGAACCATCGAAGCAATCGCAACAGATTTACAGTCTGCCCCCTTTGGCCACTCGGGAACTCTCCCATATTCAGTTAAGTTGCGTTGGAGCTGGTGGACGGACTCGAACCCCCGACCTGCTGATTACAAATCAGCTGCTCTACCAACTGAGCTACACCAGCAAGCGCTGCAACGAAAGTTATTCTATCATAGCCGCAAGCAAATGTCAAGCCCTTTTTTCAAAAATCTCAAAAAAATTAAAAGCACAGCACAAGGTCTTATTCCCTGCGCTGTGCCTACTATTCATTTTAAAAAGCAATATGTCCGCTATAGGTCGATTCTACAAAACTCACCGAATCAACAAGCGCAAGAGTTTCGTAAGCTGCAATTGCCGAATACACTCTGCCCTCGGCAAAGATATATAAAACTCCGTCATGTTCGATCGCCTTGCCAAATTCGAAAGCGGTGTCCATTTCGTGAATTTCAATATTGCCCACAAGCGTGAACTCGCTGCCGTCAAGCGTATAAAGCGCATAACGATAGCAGAAATCATAACCGTCATAGAACCCGTAAGGCACGCCGACAATTCCCAAAACATTGTTTACATATAAAACTGTGTTGTCACTTAATGCCTTCGAGGTATATTCGCCCGAATACACTGCCGAATCGCAAATTGTATAAGCATTTCCGTCATCATCAAATGCAAAGTGTGAAAGTGTTAAGGTGCCGTCAATGTCGGTAAGGGCAACATAACCTTCACCATACTTAACAAAATCAACCGACTGCTCTTTGTTTATAACAGGGTCAACCACCAAAGGTGCTGCAGGGTCTCTCAAATCAATTGCGTAGTCTTCTTTTCCCGTGAGGACTAATACGCCATCTTCGTTACAGGCAGTTGTTAAAACAGCGGGAAGCTCGCACTTTGAAACCATGTTAAGTGCACTGTCAAAAGCAGTTACAGTGGTAACAAATCCCTCGGGGCTGTTTTTCAACGTGGATATCACAACAGCACCGCCGATTTCAGTAATGCCGTCTCCGCTTAACGCAACACCCTCGCAAGAGGAATAACTGCCAAGGCTTACAACGCCCGAGTTAAGGTTGAACATTGAAACAGTAGTTTTGTCAATGCCGTTTGCATTCTCATAACCAAAGGCATAAAAAGCGTTCTCGGTCATTAAGAACTTACCCTCATAACCCAAAAGCGCCTGAACGCTTACACCTGCCGATGCCATATCAACGCCTGCAACAACAGTGTAATTAGTGGTGGACATATAAGAGGGAATTAAAATACTGCTTGCTTCAATATAAATCTTTTCACCGTTTACAGTGTAGCTGGGAACATAGCTCTCCAAATCGTTTACACCGACAATGGGAGAAAGTCTGTAATCATCATAGCTGGTCACAACATAAACCGCACTGCCCGACTGCTTAACATCAACAAATCTGCCGCTTAAAACATCGGTAGCAAGAAGTGTTGCCTTACCGTTTGCAATGTCGTAAAGCTTAATTTCAACAGAGTGACGCACTAACGAAGGAACCTCTTCGGTGTAAAGATCGTCCATAAGCTCGTCTAACACTGTTTTGTCGGTCTCTTCTTCTGCAGCAGGGGCTTCTTCATCAGCTTCCGGCAATACTGCCTCATAGGTTTCGGCAGCATAGACCACAGCTAAGCGGTCGCCGCTTACAAAATAGTTTACAAGCGCTTTCGATTCGTTCTGAGCGCACTCGGGGGCGATAACATCTCCCAAAGCAAGCTCACCGTTTACGGCGCTGATAAGTCTGATCGAGTCATGCTCGGTAATAAACGCCTTGCCGCCCTGCATAAAGATGTTGTCGTTCGCGCCAAAGCCGCTAACATCGGGCAAAACCAATTCAGCTTCGTCTTCAATCGTTACATTCTCTTCATCGGGAGTAACGGCAGGTGCGTCTTCAATAACAACATCGTTATTTTCTTCAACAACAGGAGGCTCTTCCTCGGTAACGGGGGGCATGGGAATATCCTCAACGCTATCTAAGGTAACAGCAGGCTCATCGTTAGCAGGAGCTACATTATCGGTCTCTCCTTGATTTTCGAGCTCGTTATATGAATGTTCAATTTCAGCCAGTGCCGAATCAAGATTTTTCTTTTCATCGGTGTTTACATAATACTTTTGGAAGGTCTTGTGAAGCTCGTCATAGTTTTCGGCAAAGCTTCCGCCCCGGTTATCGTCTGTAAGTCCGGTGTTGCTGTCAACCGAGGCATATCTTACAAGGCCGAGCACCAAAACTGCACACGCAGCAACCGACATGATTGCGCGGTAGGCTGCAGAATGGGACTTTTTAGCCTTCACTTCGGTCGTCTTATTTATCTTAGTTTCAGAGGTTACAGCTTCGCTTACAATAATATTAGAGCGCTTTTTAGAGAACTGTGTATTCTCCTCAAGCATTTTTGCAATATTTTCGGGCTCTAATCTTTCAGGAATCGGCAATTGTTCAAAAAGCTCGCTGTAAATATTGTTTGCCATGCTGTTACCTCCTTTCAAAATTACTTGGTTAAAAATCTTCTTCTATAAGTTTTCTCAGCTTGGTCTTTCCTCGTGCCAAATAGGTTCGCACGGTTGCTGAGTTTATTCCTGTTATTTTTGCTATTTCATCGCTGGTATATCCATAAATGGAGCTTAGCGAGAAACATATCTTTTCGTTCTGCGACAGGCTTTCAATGTGGTCGAGAAGCTCTATCCCCTCGTACTTCGAGTCTTTATAAGGAATGTCCATCTGCTTGTCTTCGTCATCATCGTCATATAAAGACATTGACATCAGATTTTCACGCTCACGGACATATTCCGCCTGCTTGCGCTTGATTTTGGCTGTTAAAATTCTTATCATCCAGCCTTTAAACGCCTCTTCATTCTTAAGGTTCTTAATGCCCGAGAATGCATCCAAAACAGCGTCGCTCACAGCGTCTGCAGCGTCGTCCTGATTGTTAAGGTTACAAAGCGCATAATAGTATAATTCCTTATATATAGCCGAATATAACTCGGCAAAAGCCTTGCTGTCGCCCTTCTTCGCTTTAGATACAAGCTCGGAAAAGCCGGATTTCATTCTCTCACCTCGAATCGAATGACCCGACTATACAGACTTATGGCTTAGCCTTCTGTATAGTAAGTGTCAAAAATAAACGTTTTTGTTGCAGTCACTATGAAAAAAATTTTCTTCAAATTGCCTTTAATTTCGCCGTTTTGCACAATACCCTTGGGCGTGAAAACATAGTAACCCAATATAAAGTTTATTATACACTAAAATCGACACAATTACAAGACAAATGACGAAAAAAGCAACCGCATAAAAAGCGGGCGCCACGAAACCGCACTCTGCCCCTCTCGGGGCAGGCGCGGCTCCACGCCGCCCTTCGCCTGACTTAAAAAACTATACTCTCTCAATTATCTTTAAAAGTGTGCTTATGCAAACAAGCGCCGCTTCGCTTATCATGTTTGCAAACTCGTCGGCACCGCCCGAAACGCTATCCGATACCGCCTTGATCAAAAGTGCAGGCACGCCGTTTCGGTTTGCCGTTAAAAGAATCCCCGCAGATTCCATTTCGCAAATATGTGCGCCGAATTTTTCGTTAAGCTCACGCTTTTTATCGGGGTCGCCCACAAACTTGTCGGCAGAGGCGCATATGACCCTCATAAGCGTCGGCTCGACCTCGCAGGCTTTATCTACCAAGCTCTTTTCAGCAGGAATGTAAATGTCGGGATATTCCAAATATCTTCCGACCTCGCAGTTATCAATTTCCGAGGTATCGAAATCGTAATGTACGACTTTTTCAACAACTGCCGTTCTGGTAACCGACATTTCATCGGTAAGCCCTCCGCAAACGCCGAAGTTGACTATCATCTCGCAACCGTATTTGCTTATTAAAAGCTGAGTTGACGATGCCGCAGATATCTCACCTGCGCCGCTTTGAGTTACATAAAGCGAATGCCCGTTAACCTCGTAAGCCTTAATTTCATAGCCTGCAAGGTTTTCAACACTTATGGGCTTGCCCATTTTTTCAAGCAGTGCGCCAATCTCTTGTGCAACCGCAACGATCATGCCAATGTTCATTTTTCTTCCTCCAAAATATGTTCCATAAATATCCTCTGAGGTTTAAGCCCCTTTGCCTTATAAAACTCCATTGCGCTGTCGTTGCCGCACCACACGTTAAGGGTTACATTATAGCAATCGGTCTTTTTAGCGAGGGCTAACACAGCTTCATAAAGCGCCGAGCCTATGTGCTCGCCGCGGTGATTCTCATCAATACACAAATCGTCGATATAAAGCGATTTGATGTCTGTAAGCAAGAGGTCTCCCACCGCCTGCTTAAAAACGCAAAAGGCATAGCCCAAAACATTGTCGTTATCATCAGCCGCCACTAAAATCGGGCGAATGGGGTCGCAAAGAATTTCTTCCAGCTCTTTAGCGGAATATTTTGTTGTTGTGGGCTTAAAAATGTCGGGGCGGATATCATAGTGCACACCGTGGACCTGACGCAAAAGTTCCATCAGCATGGGTATATCTTTAGTTTGTGCATATCTGATCGTCAAGGTTAAGACTTCCTTTCTTTAACGGGGTATCAAAGGCAAAAGTGAGCAGGGGCGAAGCCCTGCCACCCGCCTGCCGGCGGGTGGCTAAGGCGGCGCTTTGCGCC
>JAFUOD010000029.1 GCA_017472735.1 Oscillospiraceae bacterium
GGGCTTAACGGGAATTGTAAGCGAGGGCACCTTAACACCCAGAATGCTTGTATATTCGCTGTCAACTCCCATGCGATCGTAGACCTTTTCAGCATCCCAAGGCTCGAGCTTTACAACAAGGTCGATTTTTTCGGTAAGCTTAACGGCACCCATACCAAACAGACGGCGTGCGTTTACAATACCGATACCGCGGAGCTCGATGAAATGGCGGATATTATCGGGCGAGGAGCCGACAAGAGAAATTGCGGAAACTTTTTTAATTTCAACAGCGTCATCGGCAACAAGGCGATGGCCGCGCTTAACAAGCTCGATTGCGGTTTCGGACTTACCTACTCCGCTTTCACCGACAATAAGAACACCTTCGCCGTAAATTTCGATCAATACGCCGTGGCGGGTGATTCTTTGAGCCAAATGCAGGTTTAAAAATGCGATAGTTCTGGCAAGAGTATCTGAAGTATCAAGTTCAGTTCTTAAAACAGGTACGCCGTATTGCTTGGCAGCTTCAATCATTTCGGGGAAAGGCTCGTGGTTTCGGGTAATTATCATTGCGGGGAATTTGTAAGAGAAAAGCTCGTATAAAGCGGCAGTACGCTCTTCAACATCGAGTCTGTCCATATATGCAAATTCGGTGTTACCGCAAAGCTGGATCTTCTCGGCGTTAAAATAATTGTAAAACCCCGTTAACTGCAAACCGGGACGGTTGATGTCGTTATTACTGACGTACAAAAGGTCTAAGCTTTTTGGGGTGTAAACGGTTTCAAGGTTAAGCTCGTTTGCAATTTCAGCAAGCGATACACTGTATTTTTCTGCCATGGTCGTGTCTCCTTTTTTGTGTGATTTATGTGTTGGCGGCGACGTCCGAGCACGCGCGCCCCCGAAGGGGGCGGAGTGTGCGAGGGTGGAGCCGCCGAGGGTTTCGGTTAAAGGGTCAGGGTGCCGTCATCAAGCATTTGCTGTGCGGCTAACAAAACGCCTGCTTTGCCCGATGGGTATGTAATTCCGCCCTGAAGCCATGCGGCATAAGGCTCACGAATCGGAGCGTCTGCAGAAAGCTCGATAGACGAGCCCATTGTAAATGCTCCCGCTGCCATGATAACCTTGCTGTCATAACCCGGCATATCCCAAGCCTCGGGAGTTACAAAACTATCAACCGGTGCGCCCTTTTGAATACCCTTTACAAATGATGTAAGAGTTTTTTCATCTTTAAGCAAAAGTGAAGCGATAACGTCGGCTCTCGGCTCGCCTGCTTTGGGCAGGGTCTCAAAGCCTAAAAGCTCGAACAGCTTGCAGGCAAACTCGCTGGTTTTAACGGCATTTGCAACCGTTTGAGGGGCGAGGAAGAAGCCTAAAAACATCTCACGGTTTTGGTGAAGTGTCGCGCCTATCTCTTTTCCCATGCCAACGCAAGTTAAGCGGTCGGCACATTTTTCAACAAGCTCTTTTTTGCCTGCAATGTAACCGCCTGTCGAAGCGATCCCTCCGCCGGGGTTTTTAATAAGAGAGCCCATTATAAGGTCGGCGCCGACATCTAAGGGTTCACGTTCTTCAACAAATTCGCCGTAGCAATTATCTACTAAAATATAAACATTTGGATTGCCCTTGCGTGCAGCTTTAACGATTTTCTCAATATCCGAAACGGTGTAAGAGGGTCGGGTCGAATATCCGCGCGAGCGTTGAATGTAAGCAACCTTAGCGTCCTTTACACGTTCTTCAATCTTTTCAAGATTAGGCATACCGTTCGGCAAAAGGTCGATCTCTTCATACTCGATACCGAAGTCTTTTAACGAACCGTTGCCCTTTTGACCTCTTTTACCGATAATTTCTTCCAAGGTGTCATAAGGTGCGCCGCAAAGCATTAAAAGCTTATCTCCGGGGCGCAAAACGCCAAACAATGAAACAGCCAGCGTGTGGGTACCGTTTGCAAACGTGTGGCGAACAAGTGCATCCTCTCCTCCGAAGGCTTGGGCATAAACCTTATCTAAAATGTCTCTGCCTTCGTCACCGTAACCATAGCCTGTAGTGCCGTGAAGCGCAACCTCGCTGACTCGGTTATCGGTGAAAGCTTTTAAAACCTTAAAGCCGTTATATTCGGCAACGGCATCGATTCGGGCGAAGGTTTCTTTACACTCAGCCTCGGCACGGTTTGCAAGCTCGACCAGACGGGGGTCGATATTAAAAAAGTTTTCCATATGTCATTCCTTCAATTTATAAATATAGTCGCTTCCCTTTTCGGGGAAATAAAGTGAGCGATAAAAGCCTGCTGTTTCATCGGTTGCGGCAAGATAAGTTTTGTAACCTTCTTTGTCAAGCTCGAAAGCAACCTTTTGCAAAAGCTTGCGGGCATAGCCTTTGCCTCTGTCTGCTTCGGGGGTGGCAACATCGGTGATATAGGCTTGTCCCGACGAATAGCACCTGACCGTGAGCACAGACGACCGATAAGAATAAACCTTTGAAAGCGAACGGTTTACACGCCTTACGGTGTCGGTAAGCCAAAGGCCGTAGCTTTCTTTCGAGGAATCGAAAGCGGTGGAAAAAACGTAATCATATTTAGGGGCAGGGTCAAGTTCAAAAGAATCCTCGCCTTTTATGACCTCGAAAAATGTGCGGTGGTGCTTTATATAGTTTCTAAATCCCAAGCGTGTGCAAAGCTCGGGGCAGATCTCGATGCTTACGGGAGATTTAAAAGCAATAAACGCCTTAATCTCTCTTAAGCAGGCATTAGTGACCTTTGCGCCCTCGATGATATCGGCGACCATAGCGCTGTTGAAGCAGGCAATATAGCCGATGCGCTTTTTTGAGGTTGCAATTTCGAAAATCTCGCAAAAGTCAAATTCAGTGCCGTAAGTGCGGATATGCGAAAGCAAAAGCCGAGAATAGTGACTGTCTCTGAGCCTGAGCTTAACACGCTCGATGTTTTCAATTCTTCTTATCATTACTTAAGACCTTTGACAAGCTGCTTGAAATGCTTGCCTCTTGCTTCGAAATTGGGGTACATATCGAACGATGCGCACGCAGGTGAAAGCGAAACTATGTCGCCCTCTTTGGCGTTTTCTTTTGCGAGAGCAACTGCCTCTTCCATTGAAGATGCTCGAAGTATCTTAAGCTCGTTGGGGTTATAAAGCGGAGTTTCGGTTACGGCACGCTCGATCTTATCGGCGGTAACGCCCATTAAAATAAGAAGCTTTACATGCTTGTTAACAGGCTCTGCCAAAGGCTCGAACGGAATGAGTTTATCGTAGCCGCCGGCAATAATAATCATCTTTTTGTTAAACGATTTAAGGCCTGCGATTACACGGGTGGGGTTAGAAGCTATTGAGTCGTTATAATATTTAACGCCGTCAAGCTCGCGGACAAATTCGATTCTGTGTTCGACGCCGCCAAAGGTGCGGGCTACCTTGCAAATGGATGATGTTTTAACATCTCCCCAAACTGCAGAGATCGCAGCCAGATAATTCTCGACATTGTGAACGCCGGGAATTTTGATCTCTTTGGCATTGATTATGGTTTTGGTCTTTCTGCCGTCGGAGTAGCAAAGGTTGTTGTCACTGTCTAAATAAGCTCCGACACGAACAGCCTCGTGACGGGAAAAGAGGGACAAGCTTCCTCTTACCCTGCTGCTTAACTTCATTGTCTCTTCGTTATCGAGGTTTAAAACAGCCTTTGAAAAAGCGCTCTGATGATCTAATAAATTGCACTTAGAGCCGATGTACTCCTCCATAGTACCGTGAACATCGAGATGGTTGGGCGCGATGTTTGTGATAACAGCTACATCGGGCGAGGAGCGCATTGAAATGAGCTGAAAGCTTGAAAGCTCGACAACGGCAACGTCGCTTTCGGACATGGATTCGATTCGGGGCAAAAGTGCTTTGCCGATGTTGCCGCCGAGCCAGACTTTGAAGCCCTCGGCCTTTAAAAGCTCGGAGATCAAGGTGGTCGTGGTGGTCTTACCGTCCGAGCCTGTTACGGCATAAATGCGGCAGGGGCAAAGCTCAAAGAAGGATTCCATTTCAGAGGTGATGACTATTCCCTTCTGTCGTGCTTCAACAAGCTTGGGATTGTTGTAATACATACCGGGTGTGCGGTAAATAACATCGAAATCGCAGAGCGAATCGAGATATACCTCGCCCAGAATGAATTTGGCACCCAAAGACTCAAGCTCGGAATAAAGCTTGGGGTCGAAATTCTCTTTTGTTTTTTTATCTAAAATCGTAACATCTATCTTTTTTGAGAGAAAGAGCTTTATAAGCTCGGTGTGGCTGACACCTGTGCCGATGAATGCCACTTTTTTGTTGGTTAAAGATTCAAAAAATCTTGCGGTTTTACTCATGAGATCAGTCCTTTGTTGAAAGATAATTGTTTTAGCTTTTTACGCTATTATCCAATGATATTATATACTAAACCTTTAGAAAATTCAACCGATAAATTTGGTTATTATAAAAAAAGAATTTAGTTTTTTAAAGCGTTTTTTGTGAGAATGTAAAAATTAAATATTTCTATTGTAATAATAAGAGTTTTAGTATATAATTATCGTTGACAAAATGTTGGTTCGTTTGTCACAAAAATTGAACATAAAAGGAGACAAAGAAAGTAATTGAAAAATACTATCATCAGCTTACGAAATGCTGTGGTCGAGTATGACGGGGAGAAGATCTTAAAGGATATTAACCTTGATATCATAGACAAGCAGTTCGTTACACTTTTAGGTCCGTCCGGGTGCGGAAAAACTACTACCCTACGTATCATTGGTGGCTTTGCTGAAATGGCAAGCGGTGAGTTATTTTTTAATGGCGTGAAGATCAATAATCTGCCTCCCCACAAAAGACAGGTTAACACGGTCTTCCAGAAGTATGCCCTCTTCCCTCACCTTAACATTTTCGAGAATATTGCATTTGGTCTAAGGATACAGAAGCTTCCCGAAAAAGAAATTAAGGCACGAGTTGAAGAAATGCTTAAGCTCGTTAACATGGAGGGGTTTGAAAAGCGATCTATCAATTCCCTTTCGGGCGGTCAGCAGCAGCGAATCGCTATTGCAAGAGCGCTTGTAAACAGACCTAAGGTTTTGCTTTTAGATGAGCCTTTGGGTGCGTTGGACCTTAAGCTTAGAAAAGAAATGCAGATCGAGCTTAAGAGAATTCAGCAGGAGCTTGAGATTACATTTATTTATGTAACACATGACCAAGAGGAAGCTTTGACGATGTCGGATACCGTTGTTGTTATGAAGGACGGTACCATTCAGCAGATAGGCACACCTCAGGATATTTATAACGAGCCCAATAATGCTTTTATTGCCGACTTTATCGGTGAATCGAACATTATTGACGGTATTATGCGCCGTGACTTTTTGGTTGAATTTGCCGGCAAGGAATTTGCCTGCGTTGACAAGGGCTTTGAAAAGGATGAGCTTGTTGACGTTGTAATAAGACCTGAAGATATTAAGGTCGTACCT
>JAFUOD010000007.1 GCA_017472735.1 Oscillospiraceae bacterium
ATAGCTCGTGCGATCTGCTCAGAGGTATATCCGTAGTGATAGACATACTCAAGCAGCTCATCGGTATCAAGAAGGATCTCAGCGGCAACAATGTTCGCCTCGTATTCGGGCTTCGTTGCCATGTCGTAAAGCATAAATTCCTGCAATGCGTTTCCTTTTGCAAGGTGACGGTGAAGCTGGTCATGTCCCAGCTCATGAGCGCAGACGATACGCTGCATTCGTGAACTTAAATCCTTGTTGATAAAAATGAAACGATTGCGCTTGATCACGCGGTACATACCCTTGAGAGGACCGAAGTCATCACAGAACAATACCTCTATGCCAAGCTCTTGTGCTATGCGAAATGGATCTCGTGTGCCGCAGCGTCTAACAAGGTCACTGCCGACTTTCGAGAGATGTTTAGCACTCATCGCTCCACCTCCATTCGTGGGGAATCATTATAACATTTCAAATGTACGAAAATACGGACTTATTCCCGCGGAACTTCTTTGCTCTTGCGTCTACCGTACTTCTTGTTCTTTTCTTTTGCGATCCAATACGCTTTGTTCAACGCTTGCATTGCACCGTCAAGAGCTTCATCACTCAGATGACCACCGGCAAACATACCACTGACTTCGCTCACCAGCTCATCAATATCTTTAGCTGCCTTAGAGCCGCCTTGCTCCTGAGCAGCAAGGACAAGCATACCGCCTTGTCCGAGCAGATACTCTGCCGTAGTGTTTAATGCTTCGGCAAGTTTTTCGACAACTTCAAACTTAGTAGGCTTGCGCGTTCCAAGTTCATAATTCTGAATAGTTCTTGCAGTTACGGAGATTTTTTCAGCGAGTTGGACCTGAGTGAGATTTGCTTCTAATCTCTTTTCTTTCAGTCTTTCCTTGAATCCCATAAGGCACCTCTTTCTAAAACTTTTTGTGAACACGAACAGAACTTTCGCCAAACCTCTTGACACGAAAACACTGTTCGTGCTATACTATGCTCAACATGAACGGGGTGTTCGTGTATATGATACCACACGAACAGAGCGTGTGTCAATAGGAACACGAAAAATATGTTCGTATTTATTTTAACTTTTTTGTGAACGGAGGACGATTTATGGATACGCAGTGTAGAAAAGCGTATGTTTCGGTAAATGTTGATGTGGATGAGGAAGGAACAATGCACCCTCGCTTTATCCGCTGGACGAACGGTTTGATCTTTCAGATTGACCAAATCTTGTATAAGTGCCGCGCCACTTCAAAGAAGGTTGGAGGCGGCGGTATTCGCTACACCGTAATGATCAAAGGAAGGGAGTCGTTTCTGTTTCATGAAGGTGATAAATGGTTTGTAGAAGCTAAAGCAAAGGAGAGCAGTTGATGATCTTATCCCACAAGCAAATAGAAGAAATCGCAGCAGCCGTTACCCATGACTTCAATGAGTTCTTTTTCGGGAAAGAGGCTGAGGAAGTACGCATTGCTCGTGCAACACCGATTGACCAGCTTGCGAAGGACTATCTCGGACTGAATGTGTCTTTCGCCCGTCTCTCATCTGATGGGAGCATCTGCGGTCTGACAGCGTATGCGGACACTGAATATATCGTTGAGGAAATGGGCATACGGCGTACCATTCCTCTCAAGAGAAATCAAGTCCTTCTGGACGAAACCTTTATCAAGCCCGGACAAGTCCGGCAACTCTGCGGAAAACGCAGATTTACACTCGCGCATGAGTGCGCTCATCAGATTTTGTTCCAGATGGAATCCGATGAAGTGAAGGAAAGCTGCGAGAAAAAGTACGCAGCACGAACAGCGTATTCACTACGCGATCTGAAATCCCGTGAGGATTGGAATGAGTGGCAAGCCAATGTGTTAGGTGCTGCCATCCTTATGCCCCAGAAAGAAATCGACCTTGCCATGTGGTATTTTGCCGGTGGAAAAACTCTCATAAATTATGAGGGGAGGTTTAGTTACCGTGACCGTCTATCTCTCAACCTGATCTGTCATCAGCTCTGCGTATCAAAAACTGCCGCCATTATCAGACTGAGGGACTTAGGCTACATCGAGGATCGCCCGTACCTTGAGTTCGTCGATCCGTTGGAGGTGTGGGCATGAGAAAGAATATCCGTGTAACCGAGCCGTCTGCTGAGATGCAGATGAAAATACGAATGGCGCGTCATGCCATCTCAAGCCAGAAAATGAGAATGGTGAAATGCCCATACTGTCAACACAATTCAATCGCTGTTTTTGAGGACACAAGAGGTCATGTCCAAGCTAAGTGCAAGCAATGTGGACGCGAGACTGTTTTCAATGTCCTCAGTATGAGACGGTTATTACTCCACCTTCACAGAAGGTAAGGAGATAACAAATAAATATTTTATAGCTGTGCTGTGGAGCCGCTGATTGGTGAGTCTTCCTAATGCCGCATGAACAGAGTTTCATCACTCTGTTTTATCGGCATGGGATCAAAGCTCACCGTCATGCGGCTCTATTTTTGTCTCGTCCATCCGCTGCTCCGCGCCAGCGGAAAGGACAAGACAATGAAAACCCCTATCGAATTTGACTACGATCTCTGGACTACGGAGGAAGGCAAGTGCATGGTGCGCGTGAAGCTCACCGGCGAAGTATGCGAGGTCAGCAGAGAAACTATGAGAGTTCTCCGCAACGAGGAAAAGAAGCTCAGACGCTCCAAGACCGGAGTACCCATTTCCGGTTGCGAGGATGAGGATGAGACAGCAACTCTTCTTTCGCTCGATTATGTCAGTGTGCAGGATGCAGAAGAGATGAGTCCGGCATGGCTGGAAGACCCGAACGATCTCGAAGAAACCGTTCTCACATCCATCATGGAGCAGGAGTTCCGCTTGCTCCTGAGTGAACGCCAGCTTGAAGTTTATCTCTACTGCTTGCTTGGCGGCATGAGCATGACCGATTACAGCAAGGCGCGTGGCATTGATGTCACGACTGTCTTTGAAGCAAAAAGGGATGTGCAGAAAAAAGCAAAAAAATTTTTTGGAGGGACCCCCAAAAACTGATGAAAAATGTCCGTTGTATTGTGAAGAGGCTCAATGCCGCTTCGCTTGCACCTTGAAAACTGAATAGTTCAGTGCTGCGGATCTTTCCTCTTTTCTCGAAGCGACTTGTCTTCTGCCGCCATGACCTCCCATTGGGAGTGAGCGATCAACAGAGAGACTAAACAGCCGTGTGGTGCGGCTGATCGCCATGATGGAGAAGTTGGGTATAATGATACTTCCGTCTCTTTAATCGGGGGCGGCTCGGAGCGATCCTCGGAGGGGTGAGAGTCCCATGATACTACTTTACCAGTGGTAGTCCGTAGCATTCCCTATTCAGCAGGGGCGCGAGCTGCAAATATGCTGGAACACATTTATCATCAAAAACTATGGGCAGCAGTTGTCGAACGACTGCTGCCTATCCTTTTGCTGATAAGGCAAAACAAATCAAACGGAGGTGAGACGGGTGAATACTGCATCAACCATTTCTCAGCGCGATGCCTATAAGCTCATGCTGAAAGACTATCCCGATGTGATGAGCATTGAGCAGATGTGCGAAATACTCAGCATCAGCACAAAGACCGGTTATCGCATCCTGCGTGAAGGCAAAATCTGTTGCCTCAAGGTCGGCAGAGCCTATCGTATTCCGAAGGCTCATCTTTTCACTTATCTCTGCATCGGATGTGGAGAAGCAGTCACAGCGTAAGGCTTGGACTCAAAAAGTTTACAAAAATGTGCGTCAGAGGTCCTCCAATTCGAACCCGGTTCTGGTATAATAGGATCCCGGTATAAGGTAGGTGTCTCTGCTACGCAAGAAGGAGGATAATTATGGTAGCAGGACATCTCCGCGAAAAAAGCGGATATTACTACGCCGTGTTGAACTACACCGATTCTCTCGGAAAAAGAAAGACCAAGTGGATTTCTACCGGACTTACTGTTAAAGGAAACAAAAAACGCGCCGAAGCAATCCTGATGGATGCACGACGCAATTTCAATCCCGAAGAGCCGAAGGTCATGAATGGAGACATTCTGTTCGCGGACTACATGGAAAAATGGCTCGACATTATCAAAAGCTCGGTTGCAGTCCCGACATTCGCTTCGTACTCGACTACGGTCAAGAAGATCGTAGCACCGTACTTCCGTGAAAAGGAAGTAACACTCAAGAATCTGACTGCAAAGGATATTCAGGAGTTTTACCTTCGTGAGCTTGAGCGTGTCAGTGCTTCTTCTGTTATTCATTATCATGCCAACATTCACAAGGCTCTCAAGTATGCCGTGAAGATTGACTTGATTGATGTAAACCCGGCAGATAAGGTTGAGCGTCCGAAGAAAGACCGCTATGTCGGCAGTTTCTATGATGCCGATGAGGTCAACGCTCTCTTTGAAGCAGCTAAGGGAAGTAAACTTGAGTTGCCTATTCTCTTTGGTGCATTCTACGGTCTGCGCCGGAGTGAGGCAATCGGTCTGAAATGGGATGCCATTGACTTTGATCAGAACACAATCACAATCCGACACACGGTTACTTCGTGTGATCTGGACGGCAAGCGTATTCTGGTTGCATCCGATACTACTAAGACCAAATCGAGTATGAGAACACTGCCTCTTGTTCCGTTCATGAGAGAAAGGCTTCTCGCCTTGAAGGACGAGCAGGAAGACAATCGCCGCTTGTGCGGACGCAGCTACATCAAGGACTACATCGGTTATGTATGTGTCAACGAGATCGGTGATCTGATTAAGCCCCATTATGTTACAGAGAGCTTTCCGAAGCTGCTCAAGGCAAACGGGCTGAGACACATCAGGTATCACGACCTCCGTCATAGCTGTGCCTCGTTACTTTTGGCAAACGGTGTTCCCATGAAGCAGATTCAGGAATGGCTTGGTCACAGTGACTTCTCAACTACGGCAAACATTTACGCACATCTGGATTACAGCTCGAAGCTGACTTCGGCTGACGCGATGCTCAATGGTTTGGGACTTGTTCCGAACTAAAAAAGAAAAGCCAGCAGCCGGGAAAACCGGCTACTGGCGGACTTTCTGGCGGAAGCGGTGGGATTCGAACCCACGGACCCTTGCGGATCAACTGATTTCGAGTCAGTCCCGTTATGACCACTTCGATACGCTTCCGTATTTATCTCAACATCAGCACCTCAGAAAACGGGGAGAACTGATGGGGAGAACAAGAAAAAATATTAAGTTAAGAATACCCGAAAAACCCCGTAAAATCAAGGGTTTTCGCAACGGAGGCTACCCGATAGCGACCACGATTTCGAGTCGAGGCCGTTATGACCACTTCGATACATCTCCATATTTGTTGTAACACAGCCTTATAATATTAGCATAAATCACCGCAAATTGCAAGAGGTTTTATAAAATATTTCATGTTTTTCAAACATAAATGCCACCTACAAAAAAGGTGGCATTTATAAATAGGGGAGTGGTATCATTTTTTTATAATAGTAAGTGTTGTGCCGTCCACATCGCTTACACCGCTGCTCCACTGCTCTTTTACTACGTTCACAGGCGTTGCTTGTATCGAAGAGGCTACAACCTCAACCGAAAGATTATATGTTTTATCACCAACTGTAAGCGTCCTGTTCTGAGAACAGGATTCAATCAACACCTTGGTATATTCATTCGCTTCAACAGGCGAGGTGTAGTAATAAAATCCGTCAGCACCTTTGACCCAGTCGCTAACGTACGAAATATTATAGTCTGTTCCCTCAACGGGGCTTTCAGCATAAACATTTCCGTCGACATCTTTCCAGTTTATAATAACCATAGCTCTTATATACGCAGGTGTATTACCGGTGTTCTTGATTCTTACATCTTCTTTTATCACAACGTTTTCAACCACACCGTTTTCAAAAACGGTCTCGGTGTTTGAGTTGTTCTTTTCAGAAACAGCACTTCCAACCTCTGATGATTCAAATAGATTTACCAATGCATCAGTTTTTGTAACCACATACGCCAATGTCGAAGCGGTAGTTACGCCAAAGATAAGGAGCAGTGATATGATGATCATCGCTTTCTTATTCATCAGAATCTTATTCATATAAAGCTCCTTTCTTTAATTTACTGTCGCCGCAACAAATCGGTTATCGCACCAACAGTCACCATCCAACCAGTATTGTTCACTTCTGGTATTTTTAAAAGTAATCAAGTTCGGGTCGGCAGTTAACATAATCGAGGCATCGCCTGAACCGTTCACGGTGCCAAATACCCAAGTAGGGGAGCCCTTATATCTCCAAGACCAGTTAATCAGCTCGGTTATCGTGTAGCTTCCAATAGGCAATTCGGTAATGTTTACAATGCCGTTACCGTGAACAGCAACAGTTAAATCAATATCCGAGGTATTATCATCATTGCCCTTAACAACAAAAACAAATGTCTGGTTTTTGTCAATATCCAAAGCACCTTCTTTTTTAATTGTCAGACTTGTTGATGCAGGAATCCAAATAGCATAAAGCGTTGCGTCTGCATTACCACTAAATTCTTCATTCGGTTGATAAATAGTTCCGCTTCCGTCAGCAAGAGGGCACCAGCCAATAAAGATATATCCATCACGCGTCGGAACGATTTCGTATAAATTCAAAGCAACATCATGTTCTTTGATTTGCGCTTCTATATTGTTTACTGCACCGTCATAATTCAAATCGTACTTGATAGTATATTTGTTTTTATTCCACATTGCATACAGCGTCGTATCCTTTGCGAAAACTACTTCATCACCCTTTTTATATGTAGTTCCATCACCTGCAGGACTCGTATTCCAACCGGCAAAACTATATCCGCTCGGTTCCTTCTCAAAACCTGCAAGAATACTTGGTATAGTACCATCGGTCGCAATAGTCTGCTCAGCAGGCACCGTGACATTTTTTAGTATGTTTTCATCAGTCGTATTTAAGTCATAAGTGATAGTGATTTCTTCAACAATTATAATGTGAATGGTATTTGAATAATGATTTTTAAATGTTATCGAAACTACTGTACCAACCGGTAAATCACCAATTTGAAATGTTGCTTTGGCACGAAGCCATACTATTCCGTTATTGGTTAATGAGACGTTATCTTTAATATAATCTTCGGCATTGTTAAGCTTGTAGAATTCACCATCCACCAAATCAAATAAAACAACATTGTTGGTGAAAAGAGTGAAATCAGTATTTGAGCTCGCATAATAATATGCGTCTTTAGCACCATTTGAGTTATCAAAATAAACTTCACCTGACTGGTTAGCTGCAGGTTTAAACGAGCCATCTTGTATCTCATAGATTGAAAAACTGTCAGTTTCAAAGGAAATTCTGCCGTTTGTTACAACAAGCCCTTCTATATACTCAATTGCAACGTTTTTGCCATCGCCATAAGCGTCAATGGCTGGATGCAGAAGAGCAAGTGTCTCAGCATCTGCACCTTCTACACTAATAACATGCTCATCGCCGTTAATGTCAGGTGCATAATCAATAAAATGCAAAACATCAACAAGCTCTCCGTCTTCAACCCCCATCACGGGTAATGACAGCGTAACAGTTTTACCTTCATCAATAGGCTGCCATTCTGCGCCGTCTGAATTAAACACTTTAATATCGTAAATTCTACTGGTAGGTATATCAAGGCTGTCCGTTAGATCGTTAAACGCAACATTACTGCCACTCGGAAGCTCACTGCTTGATATTAAATTCTGTACATGCTCTCCGCTTCCGCCACTATCAGCCAAAATCAACGAGTCATAACCGTTTCCTAAACTGCTTACATAGTTCTGATATACCCAAGGATACGTAACAAGCTTTTCGGGGAGAGTGTAACCCGGTGCCGCCTCGACCTTATACCACAAAATAGTGGAATCCGCATTTGTATAACAACTATAATCAACAATTACAACTTCAAGACCCTCAGTAAAATCGCTTGTAAAAAGCTGATAATCTGTGGTCCAGTTAATTTCGTTAGGGCTATCACTGATAGGGAAGGAGGTATAACCACAGGCTAAATTAAAGGTGGCTGTTTTGCCAATATCCGAACTAAAGTCGTTTTCAACGTTCACGGGCATTACAGCATTGCCCTCCTGCGATGCAAAATAAGCCTTTTGTTCATCGGTAACCCAATATTGTGCTGATTCCTTTTCAAAGTCTGTCAGACTCTGCCAAATCAAATATGCCTGCTCGTTTGTAAGCGAGGGCAGAAAACGAGGGCAAGTGTTTACATGCATATAATCCGCCGCAGCATTGCAGTTGCAGTCCGGCAAAATAATGGTGTTATTTTCTGTCGTTGCAAAAACGGTAACGCTGTTAAAAATGAACACGCACAGGATTAAAGCGATAATAATTCTGAATTTTTTCATATGCTTCATCTCCTTGCATTATTAGTTCGGCCAGCCCATCGCTTCAAATGCGCTTTCACCGTTATGTGCTGTCTGTGTTGCCTGAGCCGTAACCTCAACAACAGCTGCGCTGTCCTGATACATGTTGCTCATATTCTTATCAAACATAACCTTTGTAAATAAAGGAGATGTCGTTTCATCAGGGTTAAGTGCCTTGTTATAATAGTAATAACCGTCAATTTCTGTCCAGTCCGAGGTGTTTATGTCCATCGAAACCAAAGACAGATCAATCTCGCCGTCAACACCCTCAGCAAGAATTATTGATTTTTGAACCATAATTCTAACCCAAACAGGTTGCTCACCGGTGTTTTTAATCTCAACGATCTTTGGCACCTCAGTAGCAGGAACAACACCGATTACGTCTTCAAAAGGTATAAGGCTTCCGTCCTCGGTAATTGTCCATTCCAGCAGGTCAATATCTATTCCGCTGGTTGAAATTATATTTATTGCTTTTTCTTCATATGTAAAAAATGCGGTTGTGCCATATGCAATTATTGATAAGCAAACCGCTATAATTGCAATCACAAACAATTTCTTCTTCATCGAAAAATTCCCTTTCATCAAACTCAATTAAAAATCACATCTGCCTGTCATACAGGGCATGCAAGGGCATCTCGATTTTTTACCGAGATAACCTTGTATGCCCTGCGCCCTTTTCGAGCGCAGGGTAGGGGAAATAAGCAGTTTTAAATTACTGAGCGTTTTCACCCATTACAGTACCGAACCAAACCTTAATTGCATCAACGTCCATTGCCTGAACTTCAGCCCAGGTTGTCTTTGCACCCTGTGCCTGAACAGCTTCAGCAAATACTTCAATCTCATAAGAAATATCCAAATCGCCAATTGCGTTTACAACGTCGGTAGGAATAACGATAGAGTCAAACACAGCGGTGGTTGTTTCACCCTTTGCCAAAACCTTGGTGTAATAGAAATATCCGTCGCCGCCGTCAGCCCAATTTTCGCCAAGGTCGCCAACAACGTAATTGGTGCGGTAAGCAACATCCTGCTCGCTCAATTCTGCATTCTTAAGGCAGTCGAGGCCTGTAACCTTAATTCTTACAAAGCAGGGGTTAGCACCAATGTTTTCAACAGTGGGGTCCTTGGGGAGGGCTTCACCGGGATAAACATCGTCAGCTTCCTCGTCGTTTGCAAGCCAACTGGGTTCAGTCAATTCGATATTAACATTACCAACGGTAAATACGTTAGTAGCATCATCGGTATCGGTGAAGTAAGCCAAGGTGCCGCTGATAACAGCAGTAGCAACCAAAGCAACGATTAAGCATAAAGCCAAAATCTTCTTTTTCATAATTGTAATTTTCCTTTCATTGTTAAAATATATGTATCTGCAAAGCAGATTACATTACGGATTTTAGGTGGTGGGATTAGCATATCCCCATGCGGTTGCAGCATCATCAACGTTTTCACTCTGTACTGCATAAGCCGTAAATGTGAGGGTGGGAGCGGTGTAACCGTCTTTCGTAAACATATCCTTCGTTACATTGTCTTTTACAGTAACTGTGTTATCCTTTATAACATCAAATTCCTTCGCAGTTTCAGAAGCCTCAACCTCGCGATAGTAAACGCCATCAACGCCATCAAGTTCTTTCCAACCTTCAGCAATAGTATAAGTCATAAAAGTATCAAAGTTTGCAGACTTCTCAATCTTTACAAACAGCCAGCAAGCTTCGCTGTTGGCTTTAACAGTTACCTTAGGGTCTTTGGTAATATTACTTCCGGGAATCATCTTCAAATCAAGATTTTCAGATTCTGTAAGATCAATATTAATATCGCCGTAAGTAAATGTATTTGTTACCGAATCTGTCTTATCAGTTAACCATGCAAGCGAACTGCCGACTGCAATGCTTAAAGTAAGAATAAATGCAACAAGTACAAAAACAATCTTCATCTTCTTCATAATATCGTTTCCTCCTTTCTCAAGTTTTTTGGCAAATAAGGCATGTTGCCGTTATTTCGTTAGTTAAACTGGCTATTAGCGCCGTTCCAAGCGTCGGCGGCAGTTGCAAATCCATCAGCCTGAACTGCATAAGCAGTTACAACAATAGTCTCATCTGCAAGATCAGTCAATTCAGCTTCAGTAGCATCACTATCAACGGTAAATGTAGCAAATACCGCAACGTTTTCGTTACCGGTAACAACTCTTTCGAATGCATAAATGTCAGTTGTATCATCAACGAGTGTCCAACCGTCTAAACCGTTAATTGTTGCAACGCCCTCTAAACCATTTTCGATCTTTACGAACAACCAGCACTTTTCGCTTTCAGCATTAACGTGAATCGTGGGGTCCTTTGTATAGGTCTTACCGGGAATGAGCTTGTATGTGTTTTCTTTAACACGATCAGGATTTTGACCTGCAACGCCGTATTCGTCAACTTCGGTCTCATCTAAGGTTATCGCAACCTTACCAACGGTAAATGTGTTAGTCACTGCGTCGCTTGATGTCAGATAAGCCAAAGTGCCCAAAACAGATGCAGCCACGAGCAATACCGCACACAACGATACAAGCAAAGCCTTGCTTAATGTTTTCATTTTCATTAGAAAACCTCCAAAAAAATTTATATAGGGAGCCTTGCGGCATTACCCCAAAATCATTTATCTCACTCAACGTGAGATTCCTCGCCTTTTTCCTCTTTTTTATCCTCTTTAAACAGGTCAGGTAAAAAGACAAGTATCAATAAAATCGCGCCTGCGGCAATTGCAATATACATTCCGGGCGGCTTTTGTATGTAGCTTGAAAGATATCCAAGCTTAGGTATGGTGAAAACAGGGGATCCCACAACATTTTTATAATGAACAAGCGTTGCGTCCTCTGCATCATTTGCGTCGCCTTTTGTTCTAAAGCGTATCACCGTCGGGTCCTCTTCATCGGGTACCACGCCAACAATTCGATGAGTTGCAATCGTATCTTCATCAAGCATAAAGGTAATAACGTCACCGCTCTTAAGCTCAAATGGGTCAACTTGTTTTACATAAATCAACGAACCAACGTGATACACAGGTTCCATCGAACCCGAAAGAACTGTATACACCTGAATTCCAAACAGCCTTACGCCAACCAAAAGCATAGCAAAAATTACAACAAGAATAACAATAACTGTTGTTGCAACATCCCATATCTTCTTTACTGCTCTTGGAAATTTCATTCTGTTCAACCCTCCTTTACACATGATGTTGATGCCGTAATAACAGTAAATTGAGCAGTTGCAAAAAATATGAATTTTTAACAGCGTTATCTCATATTGAGATATTACCATAAAATTCAAATCATTGCAAGCAAAATTATCAAATTTATAATATATTTGTAAAAAATATACTATATTTACATTTAAAATTCAAGCAATTTAAAGAGTTAAACCATTAAAAAGTACAATTTTTTCAAATCTGTCAATTTCTTGGTTTTAATCATGCCGGCTTTAGTGGTTATGCACAACCGTTTAACTATCTGATTAATAATATAATAAAAACACCACCGGCTTGCTTGTTTCCGCTTAATTTATATTATCAACATTTTTGCATCAAAACTAAAAATAACCTGTTGCCAAGCGGATATTTATTCATTAATTTGTCATACTATTTTTATAAATGCAATTGCTTTTATATGTTTAAATTTCAGGAGGTTTATTATGGCAAAGAAAGGTATGAAGCGTCCCGAGATTTCAAAGGGAAAGCCCAAAAATTCGGTTCCACCGGTGCCCGAGCTTCAAGGCAAGGCAAAGCACGCCAAGCAAAAAGCCGATTCCGAATAATAGACACTGAATCAAAGCCTGCAGTACTGCAGGCTGTTTTTGTATATTAATACAAAAATGTGGGCCAAAAACCGAAATATTGCACAAATCTTATAATTCGCAAAATAAGCGCATTTTCTTATTGTTTTTTGTTGACAACTAAAACCAATAGATGTATAATCTATGTATATTGTTTTGCGCATATGAATATTTATACAATATGCGTTGCGTTTATACATTAATTAAAAGGAATATACATTATGGCTAAAGTTTTTATTGACGGAAGCGCAGGCACCACAGGCTTGCGTATATATGAAAGACTTGCAGGCAGAAAAGATATTACACTCATCACTCTGCCCGATGAGGTAAGAAAAGACCTTGGCGCAAGAAAAGAAGCTTTGAACAGCGCAGATATTGCTTTTTTGTGCTTGCCCGATGCTGCCGCTGTCGAGGCGGTTTCACTTATCGATAATCCAAATACCGCAGTTATTGATACCTCAACAGCTCACCGAACAGCAAGCGGTTGGGCTTACGGCTTTGCCGAGCTGAGTGGCAAGAGGGAAGAGATTAGATCCTCTAAGCGTATTGCAAACCCCGGTTGCCACGCAAGCGGATTTATCGCACTTGTTGCTCCTTTGGTTGAAAATGGCATTATCAAGCCGGAATCATCGCTTACTTCTTTTTCAATCACCGGCTACTCGGGCGGAGGTAAAAACATGATCGCTCAGTATCAGGATCCCGAGCTTGATGAGCTATTAACTGCTCCCAGACAATATGCAATGGGTCAGAATCACAAGCATCTACCCGAAATGGCAAAGATCTGCGGCCTTAATTCCGACCCTGTTTTTTGCCCGATCGTTTCCAATTATTACAGCGGCATGCAGGTTACTGTGCCATTGTTCGCTAAAGATATAAACGGCACAAAGGCTGACATTGCCGAAGTATATAAATCCTATTACACAAACGGTCTTGTCAGTTATGTCGGTGAGCTTTCGCAAGGCGGCTTTGCTTCGGCAGTTTCAATGTCGGGCAGAGACGATATGTGCATAACAGTTGCCGGCAACGAAGAAAGGATTCTGCTTGTTGCCGAATTTGACAATCTCGGCAAGGGCGCTTCGGGTGCTGCAATTCAAAACATGAATATACTGCTTGGCATTGATGAAAGAACAGGTCTTGTGACCGATAGAGGAGAATAAACATGAAGATAGTTACAGGCGGCGTTTGCGCCGCAAAGGGCTTTTATGCAAACGGCGTACACTGCGGTATCCGCAAAAACCGCACAAAAAAAGATTTAGCATTAATTTTCAGCGAGGTTAAAGCTTCTGCTGCGGCTGTTTACACCACAAATCTCGTAAAGGGCGCACCGCTTTTGGTAACAAAACAGCATCTTGAAGACGGTTACGCTCAGGCAATCATCTGCAACAGCGGCAACGCAAACACCTGCAATGCTAACGGCATTGAAATCGCCGAGCAAACTTCAGATCTTCTTGCAAAAAAGCTCGGCATCTCAAATAACGATATCGTTGTTGCATCAACGGGCGTTATCGGTCAGCCAATGAATATTTCTCCCTTCGAGATCGGCATTCCCACCTTGGCAGTTGGACTTAACAAGGAAGGCAGCGATGCGGCAGCCGAGGGCATAATGACCACCGACACTGTTAAGAAAGAAATTGCTTTAGAGTTCGAAATCGGCGGCAAAACCTGCCGTATCGGCGGCATTGCAAAGGGCAGCGGCATGATCCACCCCAACATGGCAACCATGCTTGTGTTTATCACTACCGACGTTAAAATCTCACCCAAAATGCTTCAAAATGCTCTTTCAAGTGATATTAAAAACACCTTTAACATGCTAAGTGTCGACGGTGATACCTCGACAAACGATATGGTAGTGGTATTGGCAAACGGCATGGCAGATAACGATGAAATCGTTTCCGAGGGTGAAGATTTTAAAAAATTCATGAAAGCTCTTAATACTCTTACCATAAGCCTTTGCCGTGAGATTGCAGGCGACGGCGAGGGTGCAACAAAGCTGTTAGAGTGCAATGTTATCGGTGCAGATACAGATGCCAATGCGAAAACAGTTGCAAAAAGCGTCATTTGCTCAAGCCTTTTAAAGGCAGCAATGTTTGGCGCCGATGCCAACTGGGGAAGAGTGCTTTGTGCCATCGGTTACAGCGGTGCCGATGTTGACGTTAACAAGATCGATGTTAGCTTCAAATCTCCCAAGGGCGAAATTTTAGTCTGCAAAGACGGTGCGGGCGTTGATTTTTCTGAGGAAATAGCAAAAGAGATCCTTTTGGAAAAGGAGATAGAGATAAACATTAACCTCAACAGCGGAAGCTATGGTTCAACCGCTTGGGGTTGTGACTTAACTTACGACTATGTTAAGATAAACGGTGACTACCGTACATAATTCTTTGTAAAGGAAAAGTGATTTTCATGCACACCGAACTGACAAATATCGAGCGCGCCGAAATCCTTACCGAAGCGCTCCCATACATTAAACGCTACACCGGCAAAACCGTTGTTGTTAAATACGGCGGCAACGCAATGATAAACGAAGAGCTTAAACAGCAGGTTATGGAAGATATAGTTTTGCTGTGGCTCATCGGTATCAAAGTCGTTTTGGTTCACGGCGGAGGTCCCGAGATTAACGAAATGATGCAAAAGCTTGGAAAGGAAGCTGTTTTTGTTGACGGACTTCGTGTAACCGATAAAGACACAGTCGACATCGTTCAGATGGTTTTGGCAGGTAAGGTTAACAAAACCTTAGTCAATCTGTTAGAAAAAAAAGGCGGCAAGGCAATCGGTATTTCAGGCATGGACGGCAGACTTATTGAAGCTGAAATAAAAGACGAGCGTCTGGGATATGTCGGCAACATCAAAAAAATCAACATTGCCCCCGTTACCGATCTTTTGCAAAAGGGCTACATTCCCGTAATTTCTACCCTTGGATGTGACAGGGAAGGCAACACTTATAACATTAACGGCGATACTGCCGCTGCCCACATTGCAGGCGCGTTAGAGGCTGAAAGACTTATAATGATGACCGACATCGCAGGCATTTTAAGAGATAAAGATGACCCCTCGACTCTTATCACCGAGGTTAAGGTAAGCGAAGCTAAGAGCTTATATGACGAGGGCGTTATCTCAGGCGGTATGATTCCCAAGGTAGAATGTTGTATCGAAGCTATTGAACATGGTGTTAATAACGTCATCATCATGGACGGTCGCGTGCCTCATTCCATTCTGATGGAGCTTTTAACCGACGAAGGTGCCGGCACAATGGTTATGCCGGGATAATAGGAGAAATAATTATGTTTGATATCAAATCATCCGATAATGAATATGTAGCAGGCACTTACGGTCGCTTTCCAATAGAAATTGTTTCGGGTAAAGGCTCGCTTGTTTATGATGCTAACGGCAAAGAATACATAGACATGGGTTCGGGCATTGGCGTAACTGCTTTCGGTCTTTGCGACGATGAATGGGTAAAAGCTACATCACAACAGCTCGCAACGCTCCAGCATATGTCTAACCTTTATTACACCGAGCCGTGCGCCAAGCTTGCAAAGCTTTTGTGCGAAAAAACAGGTCTTAAAAAAGTTTTCTTCGGCAACTCCGGTGCCGAGGCCAACGAATGTGCAATAAAAGTTGCACGTAAATATGCCTCTGAAAAAAAGGGCGATGATTACTTTACCATCATCACCCTTAAAAACAGTTTTCACGGCAGAACCATAACAACTCTCTCCGCTACAGGACAGGACCACTTCCACAAGCTTTTTAATCCTCTTACCGACGGTTTCATTCATGCCGAGGCCGGCAACATCGCTCAGCTTAACGAGCTTGTTGATAATAACAAGGTTGCAGGCATCATGCTTGAATGTGTTCAGGGCGAGGGCGGTGTTATCCCTCTTAGTGCTGATTATGTAAAAGCAGTTGCAGAAATTGCAAACAAAAACGATATAGTTCTCATTATTGATGAAGTGCAGACAGGCAACGGCAGAACAGGTAAGCTTTATTCTTACATGCACTTTGGCATTAACCCCGATGTTGTCACTACGGCTAAAGGTTTGGGCGGTGGCTTGCCGATCGGTGCGTGCTTAATGGGCGAAAAGGTAAAAGATGTTCTTGGCAAAGGCGACCATGGCTCGACCTATGGCGGAAACCCCGTTTGCTGTGCAGGTGCTGTTAACATCATTTCACGTATTGACGACAAGCTTTTGCAAAGCGTTAGTGCAAAAAGCGAATATATCTTTAACGCCCTCAGCGGACAAGAGGGAATCGAATCTGTAAGCGGCATGGGCTTAATTATCGGTATTAAAACCGCAAAGCCTGTTGCCGAGGTTATGAAGTACTGCATGGATAACGGCGTTTTATGCCTCACTGCAAAAGATAAATTAAGACTTCTTCCTGCGTTAAATATACCGCAAGAGGTTTTGGAGAAAGCAATTGAAATTATCAAGCAAGCTTGTAAATGATTTAGGAGGAACACTATGAACTTACAAGGCAGAAGCTTCTTAAAGCTTTTAGATTTCACTCCCGATGAAATCGAATACTTAATAAACTTAGCAATCGACCTTAAGGCTAAGAAAAAAGCCGGTATCCCTCATAAAATTTGTGAGGGTAAAAGCATAGCCCTTATTTTTGAAAAAACCAGCACCCGCACACGTTGCGCTTTCGAGGTTGCCGCTGCCGATCTGGGCATGCACCCCACCTACTTAGATCCCACAGGCTCTCAGATTGGAAAAAAAGAAAGTATTGCCGATACAGCGCGTGTTTTAGGCCGAATGTATGATGGCATTGAATACCGCGGCTTCGGTCAAAACATTGTTGAAGAACTTGCAAGTTATGCAGGCGTGCCTGTTTGGAACGGACTTACAAACGAATTCCACCCTACACAAATTTTAGCCGACTTCATGACAATTAAGGAGCACTTTGGCTCGCTTAAAGGCAAAAAGCTTGTTTACATGGGCGACGCACGCTACAACATGGGTAATTCACTTATGGTTGGCTGTGCAAAAATGGGTATGCACTTTGTTGCCTGCACATCAAAAGAATTCTTCCCGAGCGACGAGCTTGTTGCAACCTGTAAAACAATAGCTTCTGAAACAGGTGCAGTGCTCGAATTCATTACCGACCCGATGATCGCAACTAAGAACGCAGATGTTATTTATACTGACGTTTGGGTATCTATGGGTGAACCTGCCGATGTATGGGAGTCCAGAATCAAGACTCTTATGCCTTATCAGGTCAATAAAAAGCTTATGGATAACGCAGGTGAGGGCTGCCGTTTCATGCACTGTCTGCCTGCATTCCATGATCTTAAAACCACCATTGGTAAAGAGATTTACGAAAAATTCGGCATAGACTGCATGGAAGTAACCGACGAAGTGTTTGAATCCAGCCGGTCCATCGTATTCGATGAAGCTGAAAACCGTATGCACACGATCAAGGCCGTAATGGCAGCAACACTTTAAATTCAGCCGCAGCGCCTCCACCCTCCGCCCCACGCCCATTCGGGCGGCAGGCTGCGGACGTCGGCGCCAATCAATCACATAGCACAAAAATCCCACAGGGCTGACCCTGTGGGATTTTACTATATCACAAATATCTTAACAGTAACACCGCCGTCGGCAGGTGTAACCTCTGCCTTAAGGTCAGAAGTCATCAAAAAGCTCAAAGCCTTACTGTCTGTCACAATTTTCGGCGTGCAGTTAAGCATATCTCTGCCGTTATTCTCAATAAAAATCCGGCAGGGAAGTCCATCGCAGTCCACACCCTCAAGCATATACCTTGCACTTAGGCGCATACCGCTTTTGTCAATTGTTTGTGTGTCACACCCTTTTGCAACTGTCTTTCCTTTAAAGCTTTCGCAGTCAGCTTCAGCTTCAAATTCAATCATCACAATCTTCCGGGCCTCACACTCAACAGCATTGAACCCCGTGATCTTAACGTTTATCTCTAAAATCTTATTCATATCAAACCTTAAAAATAGATTTCATAAATTCATAAAGGTGAGGTCTTACGCTTGTGGGGTTGTGATAACCGCCTTTAATAAAGTGCCAAATGCAGTTGTGTCCGTTTTTGTTAAGAATATTCTTATATGTGTCAGGGAATCCTCCGACAACACCGTCGGTCTCGCCGGCGCTTATCATCAAAACATAAGGCTTCGGGTCAAATATCATTTCGCTTTCAGATTTGAACTGTCCGGGATGTGCAACAATGTCTCTGCCCGGCAAAAGACCGGGTGCAGGCGCACATGCGCCGACATAGCCAAAATAATCGGCATGGGTAATACCAATATAAAGCGATTCTCTTGCACCCATCGAGAAGCCTGTAACAGCTGTGTTCTCACGGCCCTTTTTAATCTTAAAATTCTTTTCAATAAAGGGAATGAGATCCTTAAACATATCAATTGCAAATCTGTCATAACAAAGCGAGTTTTCAATGTTCATGCCTGTACATTTTTCAAGCTTGTCAGAACAGAAAATGTAGGGTATAACAACTATCATTTCCTTTGCAATACCTGTTAAAGGCATAGCATTAAGCGCGTTTTCAAGTCCAACGTCGGGCTGAGTCATCCAGTCCTCGGTGTCCCAATATCCGTGAAGAATATACAAAACAGGATATTCCTTCGTGCCGTCATAGCTTGCGGGTAAATACACATTAACAGGTGTATCTCTTTTTGCTGTCTGAGAATAGTAATAGTGCTTCTTTAATGTTACCTTGTTTTCCATATCTTTCATCCTTTCAAATCATTATCCAAACATCTTTGGCAAGCCGTTATACAAAATGTTCAAAACCGTTGTCTTGTCATGATATCCGCCCTCGCGAAGAGCATAATAGAAGTTTCCGTCCTTAAAGTTGTCGCAATAAACAAATGCATCGGTCAAGGTCTTCATCTTTTCTACCATCGGTGTCATGTTGGGGTAGGCAATATCGTTTGTACCTGTGCCCGAATATATGATAAAATCATCCTTTGTCCAGCCCGAGTTTCTCACAATGCTTGCCATATATTCAGCAGTTGCGTCGGTCTCAAGCAATCCGCCTCTTTGCGTTACGCACCACGAGTCACCGCTAATGGGCATATAATATGCAATTTCATCAAGTCTGTTTTCAAATGTCCACCATGTAACGGCGCTTCCCAGCGAGAATCCGCCCATCGCACGGTTTTGTCTTGTTGCTTTCAAATCGCCGTTAAAGTTTGTGTTAAACGAGGTCTCCAGCACAGGGATAAGGTCGTACACAAGCTCGTTGTGAAATGGCTTTATAACGTCCCACACACCGTCAACAAGCGAGTTCTGATATGTAGGTGTGCACACGATGCAGGGTTTAACATCGCCGCTTGCCATCATGTTATCCAATAAATTCTTTGTGTCACTTTCAATACCGTCGTTCAAAAAGTACCAGTTTTCGTTGTCTGCTCCTCCATGAGAAAGATACATAACGTTATATTTTGTTTCCTTGTCGTTCTCATCATAGCCGTAGGGGAGATACACCAAAGCAGTCTTTTCATACTCTTTCATACTTCCGGTATAGTCCTTCGCAACATATGCAAATC
Source organism: Oscillospiraceae bacterium (assembly GCA_017472735.1). Classification (GTDB taxonomy): domain Bacteria; phylum Bacillota; class Clostridia; order Oscillospirales; family Ruminococcaceae; genus Faeciplasma. Next base: position 19,659 of record JAFUOD010000007.1, read on the forward strand.
TTATAACCTTACCCTGCTTTTCACAAGGCGATAAATACCCGTCGGGGATATTCTTATATATGTTATCCGGATAACTTCTTTTAATCATTCTAAACCCACCTAAAAAATTAATAATAGGTTTATTGTAAACTATTTTTTACAATAGTGCAAGTAGCTAGATATTTTTTTAACAAAAAGCACAGCAATTCAACTAAAAATTTATGAAATTTACGAAAAAATATGTGTTTTTCCACTTTAATTTTTAACAATTATATGCTATAATCGCTTTGTTGATAGTTTTATCTAAATAAAACATGAAAGGACAAAATGTTATGATTGACAAGAAAACGATGTCAGACCTCATTGCAATCGTCTTGCGAGGAGGAGCTGATTTTGTTGAAGTGTTTGCTGAGCACTCAAAAAACGATGTTATTACTTACAGCAATAAAAAAATAGAAAATGTTGCCGATACTGTTGTAAGCGGTGTAGGCATCCGTGCATTCTTAGGTGTTCGCACCTTCTTTGCCTGCACCACCGATTTAACCCCCTCAGGTCTTAAAGAATGTGCTTTGCGCGTAGCACAGGCTGTCGGCGGACATGTTGACAATATTCCCGAATTCTACCTTGCAGAAAGAATCAACCCCAACATCAACCCAATTAAGGTTTTACCCAGCGATGTTCCTGCAAAGGTTCGTGCCGAACTTTTAAGAAGCGGCTGCGTAAAGGCTTATGATTACGATTCTAAGATCATTCAGGTTGCAGGCAACCTCATTTCTTACGATAAGCAGTTTGTTGTTGCCAACAGTGAGGGTCTTTACACAGGCGACAGACAGGTGAGAACAAGAATGTTCATTCAAGCAGTCGCTTCCGATGGCTCGGTTAATCAAGTTGGTTCCTGCTCACCCGGACGTTCAATGGGTATCGAGCTGTTCGATATGATCACCCCCGACTATATCGGTAACGAGGCTGCACGTCAGGCAATGGTCAACTTAAGCGCTGTTCCTTGCCCTTCGGGTAAAATGGCAGTTGCAATCGAAAATGGCTTCGGCGGCGTTATCTTCCACGAGGCTTGCGGTCACTCGCTCGAAGCTACCAGCGTAGCGATCGGTATGTCTCAGATGGCAGGCAAGCTCGGTCAGCAGATTGCTAACCCCAAGGTAACCGCAATTGACGACGGCACCATTCCCAACGCTTGGGGCTCCTGCAATATCGACGATGAGGGTAACCCCATGATCCGCCGTGTCCTTATAAAAGACGGTATCTTAAATTCTTACATGATCGACCGTCTCGGCTCATTAAGAATGGGTATGCCTCACACCGCAAGCGGCAGACGTCAGAGCTATGCTTACGAAACTACTTCCCGCATGACTAACACCTTCATCGACAACGGCCCCGACAAGAACGAAGACATCATCGCTTCTATTGATAACGGTATCTATTGCAAAGCAATGGGCGGCGGCTCGGTTAATCCTTTCACAGGTGCATTCAACTTTGCAGTTAACGAGGGTTACATTATCCGCAACGGCAAGATCTGCGAACCTGTTCGCGGTGCAAGCTTGATCGGCACAGGCTCCGAAGTTATTCAAAAGATCGACATGGTCGGTCAAAATCTCGAAACTGCACAGGGTATGTGCGGTTCTTCCAGCGGCTCTGTTCCTACCGACGTTGGTCAGCCCCTCATTCGTGTATCTGATATTACTGTCGGCGGTCAGGCATAAGCGTGAGCTATCGCTAATTTAGGAGGAAAACTATGAACAATACAGAAATTAAAAAAGCGGTAGCCGAAGCAGCTTTAGCTTGCGGTGCCGAAGGTTATGAACTTAATATCGAAGCAGGTGTCAGCGCAGGCGCCGAAGCTTTAAAGGATGAGATCTCTTCCGTTACATATAACCGCACAGGCGCGATGAGCGTTAGATGCGTTAAAAACGGTAAAAGCGGCTACGCCTCCAGCGAGCTTGTAACCCCCGAGGCTGCTGCCGAGCTTGTTTACCGTGCATGCGAGAATGCATCTGTTGTTGACGACCCCGACGAAGTACCCTTGTTCGAGGGCTCGAAGGAGTATACAATAATCGAAGAAGAAGCTGTCGTTTTACCCTCTGCCGAAGAACTTATCAAACACACCCTCGATTTGCAGAAAAAAGCTTATGCTTTGTCTGATAAGGTTATCGACGGTACACAGTCATTCACAAGCTGTGCTTCCGAGGAGCACACATTTATCAATTCCGCGGGTATCGACCTTTCTTACGAATCTGCAATTGTTTATCACGGTGTTGTTGCCGCTGTTAAAGACGGTGATGAGGGTGAGGAAGACTACGAGGTTTCGTTGATTAACAAAAAGACCTCTGATGAGCTTGCCAAAGAGGCTGTAGAAACTGCTCTTTCCAAACTCGGCGCTCAGTCTGTTGATTCGGGCAAGTATAACATCATTATGGACAAGGGCACAATGAGAAGTGTTTTAGGCGTTTATTCGTCTGTATTCTCCGCTCGTTCCGCATTCTTAAAAACAACACTTCTTGCAGGTAAAGAGGGTGAAAAGGTTGCTTCCGATATTTTAACCATCACCGATGATCCCTTCCACCCTGCAAAGTTCGGTCACTGCCCGTTCGATGCCGAAGGCGTTGCAGTTTATAAGAAGAATGTTATCGAAAACGGCGTGTTAAAGACTCTTCTTTATAACAGAATGTATGCTAAGATCTTCGGCAAAGAAACAACAGGCAATGCTTCAAGCGCTAAGAATATTTCTCCCAAGGGCTTATATATCGAAGCAGGCGACCTTACTTCTGATGAGCTTTTAGCTAAGCTTGATAACGGTATCTACATTACCGAGCTTAAGGGCTTGCATGCAGGCGCAAACACCCAAAGCGGCGACTTCTCGCTCGAGGCAGCAGGCTTCTTGGTTGAAAACGGCAAAAAAACAAAGCCCGTTAAGAACTTCACCATTGCCGATAACTTCTTTGAAATCATCAAAAAGGTTGCAGCTCTTTCTAACGAGGTAGAGTTTGCAACGGGCGGTAACATCGGCTCGCCCGAGGTTATGTTCACCGATATCTCGGTTTCGGGAAAATAATCATACTAAAAAAATATAAAGCCTCCGATTTTTCGGAGGCTTTTTTATGTGTTCAATAGTTTTTTAGTATATGGGTGCTTCGGGTCATCAAAAAGCTTTTGTGTTTCGTTTTCTTCAACAATTTCGCCGTTACGCATAACCATAACCCTGTCGCATATCTGATAAATAACATCCAAATCATGGCTTATAAACAAATAGCTAAGGTCAAATTCATCTTTTAGCTCTTTCATAAGTCTTAAAATCTGTGCCTGAACAGTAACATCTAAAGCACTCACAGGCTCATCGGCAATTAAAAATTTCGGGTGAGTAATAATTGCCGATGCAATCGCAACTCTCTGCCTCTGCCCCCCCGACAGCTCATCGGGTTTTCTGTTGGCATAGCCTTCACCAAGTCCAATGCGATCAAGCATTTTTAACGCTCGTTCTTTTCGCTCTTGTTTGGGCACACCCTGCGCCCTTAAAGGCTCTTCCAAAATCCACAAAATACTCTTTTCGGGGTTGAGGCTCGAAAAAGGGTCCTGAAATACCATCTGCGGCAGCTTCGAATAGTGAATAACATCACCTTCACAGTCCGTAATAAGCCCTAAAATCGCTTTCGATAAAGTCGATTTTCCGCAGCCGCTTTCGCCGACAAGTCCCACGATCTCGTCTTTATAAATTTTTAAACTTACATTTTTCAAAACTTGCTTGCGTTCAGGCTTTTTAAGTCCCTTTCGCTTACCCTCATAAAAGCAGGAAAGATTTTTAACCTCAAGCAACAGTTCCTTATCCATTTCAACCGTCCTTTCTGTCTGCCTTTTTTCTGGAGGGGATAGCGTCAATCAATTGTTTTGTATATTCGTGTTTTGGATTACTAAATACATCATCAGCCAAACCCGTTTCAACAATGACACCGTTTTTCATAACAATAACTTTTTTGCAAATCTTTCTTACAACGTTTAAATCGTGGCTGATGAATAAAATCGCCATTTCATGCTTCTCGTTAAGCCTTCTTAAGAGGTCTAAAATCTCTGCCTGCACCATTGCATCCAACGCTGTTGTAGGCTCGTCTGCCAGCAAAAGCTTGGGGTTGGTAATTATCGCTCCGGCAATCATCGCGCGCTGAAGCATACCGCCCGAAAGCTCATGCGGATATTTGTTATATACCGTCTTCGGTTCATCAAGCTCTGCCATCGATAATGCTTTGATTGCACTGTAATAACGTTCTTTCTTCGTCATCTTTTTGTGAATCTTCAACGGCTCCTCGACCTGTTTGCCAACCTTAATCAAAGGGTCCATAGCGCTCATGGGCTCTTGAAAAACGATGCCTAACTCATCGCCCTGCAACGAGCGCATCTCTTGCGGAGAGCAGTTAAAAATCTCTTTACCGTCAAGCGTTATGCTTCCCGAGATTTCAGCTCGTTCTTTCGCCAAAAGTCCGCCGATGCTCATTGCAGTAACGCTTTTTCCGCTTCCGCTTTCGCCAACAAGACCGACAATCTCGCCCTCTTCAATGTCAAACGAGATTCCGTTAACAGCAAAGCGCTCGTCTGATGCGTCGTTAAAATGAACTTTTAAATCTTTTACCGATAATACTGTGCTCACGCGCTTTGCCTCCTTTAATTATATTTTCGAGGAATTTCTTGAAAGTCCCTCGCTTAATAAGCTAAATCCCAAAATCATCAAAACAATCATTCCGCCTGTTCCGATAGCGTACCACGGCGAACTGCTCAAATATGTCTGACTCTCGCTAAGCATTGCGCCCAAGCTTGCAAACGGCGGCTGAACTCCGATACCCAAAAAGCTCATGCTTGCTTCTGATAAAACAGCGTTGTTAAACCCAATAGTTATCGCAGGCAAAAGCACACCTTTTGTGTTAGGCAAAATGTGAACCAGCATAATTCTCAAATCGCTTACGCCCATAAGCTTAGCGCTTTTAATATAGTTTCGCTCACGCTCTTTCGCAAATTCCGCCCTTACAATTCTTGCAAAGCTGGGAATAAACAAAATTCCCAAAGCAATTATAATGTTATATGTTCCCGCACCGATAACGCTGACAATAACAAGCGCCAGCAAAAAGCTTGGCAGAGCTGTAATCGAGTCACAAATTCGGGTGAGGATAACATCAGCCGCTCCGCCGTAATAACCGCATAAAGCTCCGATTATTATTCCAAGCAAACATCCGATTGCAACAACACTGACAGCAATTATAAATGTTGTACCAGCACCCTCCAAAACTCGTGAGAATATATCTCTTCCAAAATTGTCAGTTCCCAAAATATGAGTTAAAGACGGTGCCAGTTTTTTAGCATCAGCATCCATGGCGTTAGGATCATAAGGCGTCCAGAAAAAGCCCATAACCGTTAAAACAGTTACAAATCCCGCAATAATTCCACCGCATAAAGTAAAAATATTTGCATTAAGTTTAACCTTTTTCATGCTGCCACCTCACTTAATGCGAATACGCGGGTCGATAAGCTGATATAAAACATCTGCAGCAAAGTTAACAATAACTATCCACGATGCCATTATTACAACTATAGCCAAAACAACAGGAAAGTCACGCGAAGAAATACTCGAAAGCAAAAGCCTGCCTATTCCGGGAATGGTAAACACCTGCTCGATTATTATAGCTCCCGTCATAATCTCGGCCAAAGAAACCGCTAAAAAGCTTATAACAGGCACAAGCGCATTTTTAAATACGTGCCTAATAAGCACCATGCTTCTTGAATTTCCTCTCGAGGTCGCGGTAATAACATAGTTTTTCGCCATTTCGCTCCCAATCGAGCCTTTAAGCATTTTAATTGTCATTGCAGCACGAGGTATAGCTATCGACAATGCTGCAAAGGATAAATACTTTACAAACTCTATAGGACTTTCTTCATAAGAAACAAACATTCCCGGAACGAACATCTTCAAAACATTTCCGCATAAATAGCAAATAATTATGCCGATAAAGAACGCAGGAATACTCATAACAACTTGGTTTGCTGCAGTTGCGGCAGTATCGGCGCCTTTCGTTTTAATGCTTCCTGCCAAAAGCCCCAGGGGCAGGGCAATAACCACTGTCAAGGCAAATCCCATTACAGTCAGCGTTGCAGTAATCGGTAACTTATCGGCAAGCATATCGCTTACGGGCATATTGTAATTATAGCTTGTACCAAAATCTCCGCCTATAAAACTAAGTAACCAGTTAATATATCTTACAAACACAGGCTGATCCAGCCCAAGCTCTGCTCTAAGCTCGGCTTTTGCTTCTTCAGTCGCCTCTGTTCCTAACATTTTTGTTGTCGGGTCTCCCGGAATTACCGAGAAAGCCAAGAATGCAAGCAGTGAAACGATCAACAATGTAATAATGAGAGTAAGAACCTTTTTAAAAATATATTTCACTGCCTGCACCTCCTTTGGCGTTAATTATTCTTTGTAACCGATCTTTGACATATCAATTAGATAAAGGGGATAGAACTCATATCCCTCAAGCTCAGGATTGATAGCAACGAAATCGGCAAGATCCTGCAAATAAACATTTGCCGCTGTTTCGCTTAAAATCTCAAGGCATCTTTTATAATGCTTTGTCTTTTCGGCATCATCTGCAGTTGATTGTGCCAGCGCAAATGCTGTGTCAAAATCGGCATTCGAATAGTTAATCATATTCTTGCCGTTGCCTGTTTCCCATCTTGCCAGCATACCGCTTGCGGTCAAAATGCTCGAATCAAACCCAACAACTGTTGCCTGAAAATTACGCTCGCCATAAACTTCGCTCAGCCACGTATTCCAGTCAACAAGCTCAATCTTTGCCGCAATTCCGCTTGCCTTAAGCTGTTCAACCAATGTAACTGCTGTGTCAACGTGAGGCCCATAGTTCGAGGGAACCTTAATCAAAAAGCTTATTCCGTCGGGATATCCTGCCTGTGCCAAAAGTTCTTTAGCTTTTTGAGGGTTATAAGGATAGGCCTCTGCCAAATCCTCATCGAAATACTTTGTAAACGCAGGATACATCGAAGAGCCAACCTTTGTGCCGTGTCCGTCAGCAGTAAGATCAAGCATAGCATCCTTATCGACTGCATAACACAAGGCTTTACGCACAAGCTCGTTGTTAAACGGTTCCACAGCATTGTTTAGGTAAATTGCTTGCACCAAATTCATCGTACCCTCAAGCACGTTATAACCGTTTGTAAGGCTTTCAACCTGTTCAATGGTTAAGTGTGCCACAAGGTCCAAAGCTCCCGAATTGAGCGCTGTAAACAAAGCTGTTGCATCCTCAAAAATACGATAGGTAACCTTTTCAAGGCTGGCTTTATCACCGTAATATTCATCGTTTCTTACAATAATAAAGTTTTCCTGCACGCTTCGCGAGAGGAACTTAAACGGTCCGGTTCCCACAGGCTTTGTGTCCTGCTCGTTATATCCGTCGGGCACAATGTAAACGCTTGAAACATAGCTTATAAAATCGGTGTTAGGCGAACCCAAGGTTATTGTGATAACATTTCCCTCGGCGCTTATTTCTGTTATATCAGAAAGCGCCGTAACCACGGCTGAAGTAACCGAGGTAGCGGCGCAGGTTTTAAAGGAATAGAGAACATCGTTTGCATCGCATACCTCTCCGTTATGGAAAACTACATTTTCGCGCAAGGTGAAGGTATAGGTCAGTAAGTCATCTGATATTTTATAATCAGAAGCTACCGCGCAAACAAAATTTCCGTCCGAATCAGGCTTTACCAAGCCTTCGAACACGTTAAACATGACCTCTCTGGTTCCTGCAGCCGTCATTTTATACGGGTCAAGACTGTTATCAGGGTCTTGGGCAATGCCAACAACGATCTCGTTGCTTTTTGCCCCGGAAGAAGATAAGTCGTCACCGCTATTGTTTTCAGAAGTTGTTCCAAAGCATCCGCTAAGTGAACACATCGAAACCAAAAGCACTGTAATCATCAAGAAAATTGCAATAAGTCTTTTCATGTTGCATTCTCCTTTAAACAATCATTACTTCTTCTCCCATTATTAAATTGTAACTTTATTATATTACATTCTTAAAGCAATTACAAGTAAATCCTAAACGAAATTTTTAACAAAAATGCCGAGGTTAAGTTTAAAAACCTCAGCATTTATTATATTTTCGTTATTTTGCTTATCCCTTAACCGCACCTGCGGCAACACCTTTTATAATATATTTCTGACAGGTGATATAAAAAATAATAATCGGAATAATGCTTATCATTATCATCGCCATTGTTGCACCCAGGTCGACCGAGCCGTAACTTCCCTTAAGATATTGAATATGAATGGGAATAGTCATATACTTGGTTCTGTCTAAAACAAGGTAGGGGAGTAAATAGTCGTTCCAAATCCACATTGTCTGCAAAACACCAACCGAAATAAGTGTTGGTTTAAGCATTGGCATAACAACCTGAAAATAGATTCTTAAAGTGTTGCACCCGTCCATCATTGCCGCTTCTTCAATTTCAAGAGGTATTGACTTTACAAACCCAACAAACATAAAAATCGCAAGTCCGGCACCAAAGCCAAGATATATTACCGGTATCGTCCACGGTGTGTTAAGAGGGATAAAAAACGAATCCGCAGTCTTTGCAAGCGTAAACATTACCATCTGAAAGGGGACGACCATCGAAAATACACACAAGTAATAAACAAATCTACAGAATTTCGAATCAACTCGGGCTAAATACCACGCCGCCATAGAGCAAAACAAAAGTATTAAAAGCACCGACAAAACCGTAATAACAATACTGTAAAACACCGATTTTAAAAAAGGATAGTTACCAAAAGTCATGCCTTTAACAAAATTGTCAAGCCCAACAAAAGTGTCAGTTCGCGGCAATGCAAAAGTATCGGTATTAATAGCGTCATTTGTTTTAAATGAGTTGTAAAAAACAATAACGATAGGGAAGATGTAAATTACACTAAGCACACCAAAAATCAAAGTCAGAACGGTTTTGCCAAAGCTTGTTTTATACTTTAAATCTTCAAGGTTTCTTGCCATTTATTGCTGCACCTCCTTTGAACGTGTAGCTCTTAGCTGAATAAGCCCGATAGCCGCTACTAAAACAAAGAACAAAACAGCCTTAGCTTGTCCCACACCTCTGTAATTCACATTAAGATAGAAGGTATTATAAATATTAAGTGCCAGCATTTCGGTAGTTTTAATAACGGTCTCTCCCTGAAAAATAAACGGTTGGCCGCCGTTTAGCGCCAGATTCTGATCAAACAGCTTAAACGAATTTGTAAGCGTTAAAAATGTGCAGATAGTTATCGAGGGCATAACGCTTGGAATTATAATTTTTCTCAGAATTTTCTTGCCGCTTGCGCCGTCGATCTTTGCTGCTTCAATCAAATCCTCGGGCACATTTTGCAGCCCTGCAATATAGATTATCATCATATATCCGATCTGTTGCCAGCACATTAAAACCAAAAGCCCCAAAAAGCCGTATTTTGTGTCCAAAAGAATCGACGTGCCAAACCGCGAAAGAATTCCGTCAAAAATCAACGACCATATATAGCCCAGCACAATGCCGCCGATAAGGTTCGGCATAAAGAATACCGTCCTGAACAGATTCGAGCCTTTAATGCCCCTTGTCAGGGCATATGCCACGGCAAAAGCAATAATGTTTATAGCCAACAGCGATACAATTGCAAACAGTGCAGTGTAAAAGAAAGAATATCTGAACGATGCATCTTTAAAAGCAGTAACATAGTTATCGAACCACACCCATTCAGCATCGCTTGTTGTTACAAATTTGCAAAACGATAGATACAGACCTCTTAAAAACGGCCACACAAATCCAATTGTAAAAGCAATAAGCGTCGGTAAAAGAAAAACAGCAAACCACTTCGAGTATGTTTTGCTTAACACAGTCGAGCCGCTTATGACCTGCTTTTTATTTCTTTTTTGTCTTATCAGGTTTTCTTTAGATTCGCCCTCTGCACAGGCTTCTTTTTTATCGGTCAAGATGTTATTCTCCTTTCATGCAATATAATAATAGGGGCGAGCGTAAAAACTCGCCCCGAAGCGTGTAATCACAGATTTTGTTGCTTCAGTATATAATTTACTGATTTTGATATTCGTTAGCCCAACCGTTTACAAATGCTGTAACCACATCATTCCACGAGCCGTTTCCCACGGTATACTGTGTCAACGCCGCAACCAAGCCCGCACGCCAGTTATCAACGTTGGGCGTATAGTTAAATGCCCATGTTACAACTTTCTTTCCTTGCGAAATATCTCGGTTTGCATCATTAAAGAATACATTTTCGGTTTGCTTAGCATTTTTAAACGGAATAGGGCCAAACTGCTCTGCCATCATTTGCGTTCCTTCGTCCGAGGTTACAACCCAATAAATAAAATCTAAGGTTGCCGTAATGTCAGCTTCACTTGCCTTCGAGTTAACAGCCCAGCAGTTTTCGGTGCCGCTTGCCAAGGTATAGTTTTCTTCGCCTTCAACTCCAATATAAATAGGGATCATAGCAAGGTCATCCGGGTTCATGCCGTATTTTCCGACAAGGTTTGAATATTCCCACGAACCGTTCTGATAGAACACAGCCTTACCCTCACCGAATTCTGCCAAAGATTCGTCAGCTGTTTTTGTTGTAAGCTGTGACTTTTCGGCAGTCGAATTATTAACGTATAAATCCCAAATCGCCTTATAGTTATCAAGATATTTTCCTGTTATCGCTGCAGGCTGACTTGTTACATTGTTATCTCTGAATTCAAAGAACAACGGCATATTGGCTAAATGCCCCGAAAATCTCCATGATGACGACCCGTCAAGTCCTGCCGAGGTGAAGGCTGAAAATCCGAGCACATTCTTTCGTGCCGTAATATCCTCGGCAATATTTTTTAACGATTCAAACCCTGTAATATCACCGATTTCATATCCCGCTTCTCTTAAAAGTGCCTTGTTAACAATAATTCCAAAGCATTCATAACAGTAGCCGATCGCCTTAACTTCACCGTTTTCTCCAAATAAGTTAAAATCATCAGTTGTCATTTCGTTATAAACCGCAGTATCTTTTAAATCGAGGCAATAGTTCGACCAAGTCTCAAGGTCCGACTGCTTACCAACTTGAAACAGCGTAGGCATCTTCGATTTGTCCATCTCGGCAATAAGCGTTTCCGAATATGCCCCGGCGGCTGCTGTAACAATTGTAACATCTACCCCCGTTAATTCTGTATACTTCCTTGCAAGCTTCTGCCAAGCAGCATCAGCCTCGGGCTTGAAATTAAGATAATAAACCGAGCCTTTGGCATTTTTTTTACCGCAGCCCACAAACAAACTCATTACCATGATACACACAACAAACAAAGCAATAATCTTCTTCATTATGTATCCTCCCGATAGTTTTTTATCACTGGGAAATCCAATCACCAAGTGCGATGTTATTATGTTCACACAGAATATAATTATGCACAAACAAAAAACAAATAGCTTGACAACATATTTGATATCATATAAAATTATTTTAATGACAATTCAACAATTTAAGCTTTTGCGGAGGATCAAAATGACAGAATTCAGATATGACACTCAGCTTTTAATCGAGGGCGCAAATCTTGATGAAGATGAGATCTTTGATTATTTTACCGATAACTTCATCGGCGACAGCCTTTTGGCTGTAGGAGACGACACATTAATTAAAATCCACTATCACACCAACGAGCCTTGGAAGGTACTTGAATATTGCGCTTCACTGGGCGAAATATTCGATATTGTTGTCGAGGATATGGACAGACAGTCACGAGGTTTAAAGGGATAAAAAATCAACCGACGGTTACTCTAAGAAAGAGAACGTCGGTTTTTTGTTATCAGCAACGCTGACCGGACGTTGATCAGCTTTTCACCTGCATTTAGATATTACAAAAAGTTTGCAAAGCGAAAAGCAAGCGAATCAAAGATCAGCGGTTTTGTATCATTAAGTGAGCAAAATTAAAACTCCCAAAGCAAAGGCTTTGGGAGTTTTAATGGTGCCGCTGACCGGACTTGAACCGGTACGGAGGTTAATCCGAGGGATTTTAAGTCCCTTGTGTCTGCCTATTCCACCACAGCGGCGTTTTTCCACTCGGATATAATATCACGACTTCGTAAAAAAGTCAACTGATTTGAATAAATATTCTTCAATAAAATTTTAATTTAAAGCAGTAACATAAAAATCTACTTACTGCATAAATTATTGTTGTCGAATTTGGTCATATATTGCCTTGACTTTGCTGTCTGTGCAATGATATAATCTTAAAAGTAAATCTTTAATAGCGGTACAGCGATGCCGAAAAGATACGATAATAGTAATACCCCAATGTCCTTCGTGCCTTTTTGGTTACTTATGGGCATTCTTTTATTTTAGGGAGGTTTTCGCGATTAGAGAAAAAGCAACGCTTATGGAAGAAATGGCGGTCAAGCGTGCCTTAATGCGCATTTCTCACGAAATAGTTGAAAAGAATAAGGGTGTCGATGATATATGTATAGTCGGAATCCTTCGCCGCGGTTCTGCTCTTGCAAAAATGATTACCTCAAATATTGAACTTATCGAAGGTAAAACCGTTTCTTGCGGAGATATAGACATAAGCCACTACCGTGACGATGTTTCCTCGCCGGACGGAAGCCCTGTTTTAAACAAGGTGTCGCTTCCTTTTTCGGTTCAGGGCAAAAAAATCATTTTAGTCGATGACGTTTTATATACCGGCAGAACAGTCCGTGCTGCTATAGAGGCTGTTTTTGCACTCGGCAGACCAAACTCGATTCAGCTTGCAATTTTAGTTGACAGGGGACACAGGGAGCTCCCCATACGGGCCGATTATGTCGGCAAAAGTATTCCTACTTCTCACTCCGAGCTTATTGAAGTATTGCTCCCGCCTTATGACAGTGAGATAGCTGTAAAGCTTCTCGATAAATAGTTATTCTTTAGCAAAACTATAAAATTACGGAGGGAAAATTATGAAACTTATTTTTGGTATTCACGATAAGCCTAAGTTACCGCAGTTGATCGTATTTGCAATTCAGCAGCTTTTGGCTATCATGGCTGCAACCTTGGTGGTTCCTGTAATTATCGAAGGTGAGACAGGACTTCCATTAAGTCCCGCTGCGGCGCTTTTCGGCGCAGGCTGCGGCACCTTGGTATACATTTTGTTCACCAAGGGTAAAAGCCCTGTTTTCTTGGGTTCTTCATTCGCATTCATTAATTCAATGATTGCTGCTGTTGCCGGTGCTGCTACCGCAGGTCTCGGCTATTTAGGCCTCGTTTTGGGTGCAATCATGGCAGGACTTGTTTATGTTGTTATCGCTGTTATCGTTAAGTTTGCCGGCGTTAACTGGCTCAACAAGCTCATGCCCACCGTTGTAATCGGCCCTACTGTTGCAATCATCGGTCTTTCGCTTGCAGGCAATGCTGTCGGCGATACTCAGCTTGGCGAAGTTGTAAACGCTGAAGGTGCAGCAGTTGCAAGCCCTCTTATTTGCATACTGATCGCAGTTATCACCTTAATTGCTACAACAGTTGCTTCTACTTACGGAAAAAAGATGGCTAAGCTCATTCCCTTTATCATCGGTATCGGCTGTGGTTATGCTGTTGCCGTGATCTTCACCGTCATCGGCAACATCGCAGGTATCGACGCTCTTAAGGTAATTGACTTCGGTTACTTCTCGGCACTCCTTACCGATGGCAAGGTAACTTTGGCAACCTTCTTCTCGGTTCCTCAGTTTGTTGGCTTTAAGGCTTTAGGCTCGTTCTCAGAGATCAACGGCGCTTACATCGGCACACTTGTCGCCGCATATGTACCTGTTGCTTTTGTTGTATTTGCTGAACATATTGCCGACCACAAAAACATCTCCTCTATCATCGAAAAAGATCTCCTTGAAGACCCCGGTCTCTCAAGAACTCTCCTTGGAGACGGCGTAGGCTCAATGGTTGGCGCTTTCTTTGGTGCTTGCCCCAACACCACCTATGGTGAATCTGTTGCTTGCGTTGCAATTACAGGTAACGCATCTGTTGCTACTATTATCGCAACTGCAGTAGGAGCAATTTTAATCAGCTTCCTTTCTCCTTTTGTTGCAATCGTTGACTCTATTCCTCCTTGCGTAATGGGCGGCGTTTGCATTGCGCTCTACGGCTTCATTGCTGTTTCCGGTCTTAAGATGATTCAAAAGGTCGACCTCGAAGAAAACCGCAATCTCTTCGTTGTTTCCACAATCCTCATCTGCGGTATCGGCGGTCTTACCCTCAACTTTGGTCAAGTTACGATCACTTCCATTGCAACTGCACTTGTTTTGGGTATCATTGTAAATCTCGTTCTTGGCAAAAAGGCTAAAGAAAACTGATAATTAAATAGAAATGATCCCGCCTTGAATTTGCTCAGGGTGGGATCATTTTATCAATTGTTAACCATGTTTCTGCTTACTCATATTTCACCAAACAAAAAAGCCACCCTGCAGGTGACTTTTTTGCTTGCAGTTTGCTAAACAAACTGATGAGCATACGGGATTCAGAACCCAGCAGCTTTGCTTTGCAAACCTGCAACAGTTGCTCCTTACAGTCGCAACTTACCACGGTTTCTGCTTACTCATATTTCACCAAACAAAAAAGCCACCCTGCAGGTGACTTTTTTGCTTGCAGTTTGCTAAGCAAACTGATGAGCATACGGGATTCAGAACCCAGCAGCTTTGCTTTGCAAACCTGCAACAGTTGCTCCTTTCAGTCGCAACTTACCACGGTTTCTGCTTACTCATATTTCACCAAACAAAAAAGCCACCCTGCAGGTGACTTTTTTGCTTGGTGGAGCATACGGGATTCGAACCCGTGACCTCCACACTGCCAGTGTGGCGCGCTTCCAACTGCGCCAATACCCCATAAAAGTAGAATAGCACATCTTAAGAGAAATTTCAAGTAGTGTTGCTGATTTTTTTATTTTCATTTTTTGATTAGTTATTGACTAGACAACCCGGACTTTGTTATAATTATTTTAGTGGCAGGGGATGGCACCCATAACAAAAAACAGATAGTCACTTTGTTATTAATTGCAAAGGGGATGACACCCATCGAAAAAAACATTATTGTAATTGATGAGCAAGGAAATAAAATCGGAGCGACCTACCCCAAGCGGGCGAAAGGTCTTATTAAAAGAGGCAGGGCACGCTCGATAGATGAAAACACAATATGCCTTGCGTGTCCGCCAAATGAATTTTTGGAGGAATTTAAAATGACAGAATTAGTTATAGATAAAACCACAGGTGAAGTTGTCGAAACTGCAGAGACTAAAGAAGCGTCTGAAGCATTAGCATCACCCGAATCTCAGCCCGAACTTACAATCGGTTATATTTTAACACAGATTGAAAAGATTTCATCGCGAACTACTTATTTGAACAAAGCTATTCAGGAAATTTCTGAAATCCCGATTGGCGGCGCGGGTGTAATGGGTGTAGGAGAAAAAGCAAATGCGATTGCGGATGTTGTCAGATGTCGAGAAACCACAAATCAGAAGCTTATTTCATTCTATGAAAAGCTTTACGACGATTTAAATCCCGCAAAAGACGAAATTCGCGAAAAAGCGCTTAGCCTTCTTGAAGATGTAATTGATTCTTCTGACCTGTCAGACAATAGCATTCATGAAATGTTTGGTGCTCTTATTACTCTTATTAAATAATTTCAACCGCCTGATCGTGAGATCGGGCGGTTTTCTATTGCAATTTTGCTTACATTGCGCTACAATTACCTCATATCACAAAGCAAAGGAATCTTAAAATGAAAGTAATAAAAGCAACCCTGTCCGACCTCGATATTATCCTCCCGGTTTACGAGAGGGCGCGCGAGTATATGCGCCAAACAGGCAATCCCAACCAGTGGAAGACAACAAATCCAACCCTCGAAATGATTACAGAGGATATCGAAAACGGCAATCTTTATATGCTTTACAGCGATAGCGGCATCGAAGCGGTATTCGCTTTTATCCAAGGCGCCGACCCTACTTATAATGTTATCGACGGCGCATGGCTAAACGACAAGCCATATTGCGCTGTTCACCGAGTTGCAAGTGCCGGCAAAAGCAGGGGAGTGCTAAAACTTTGCATGGATTACTGCCTCGGCTTTACCTCTGAAATAAGAATTGACACCCACGAGGATAATAAGGTCATGCAGCACTCGCTTGAAAAGCTTGGCTTTAAGAGGTGCGGAATCATTCAACTTTTAAACGGTGAACCCAGAATAGCATATCATTTATCGAAATAAAGCGAAACCCGACGGCTGAATTAATCAACCGTCGGGCTTTCGTTATATAACAAAGGTAACTTATTTTTTCTTAAGCAAAAGAATTATCATAACCGCAGCTACAACCGTAATTCCGCCGCATACAACAATCCACAAAACTGTCATTGCGCTGTTGCTTTCAGAGGGTTCAACCAACGCACTATCTGTCAGAATTTCTTCTTCAACAGGCACATCAACAACAGCCGAGGGTAATTCATCGCTTACATCGTTCTCATCGCTGTCAACGTCGCCATAATAAACATCGGGAACGTATTCATCTGTTCCGGTGCCCATTTCAAAGAAATAGCTCATATATTCATCATAGTTTTCGGTATATCCATCAAGCTTTTCTAAAGTTAGAACATCGCCGTCAATGCGGTAATACTTCTCGCCGTCAACAGGCACACAATAAGCTCCATAATCACAATATATTCTAAGATTCATTCCGCTTGTAAGCTCGCTGAATTTCAAACCAAGCATTCCCAAACTGTCTTCTTCAAAATCAATTCTTACAGGCGCTATCTCCTCGGCATCAAAGTTAGAATATGCAAGAAAATAAAGATTAACAAAGCTTTTTGCGCCCTCTACATCGTTCGAGATAACATCAGCCATGACAACAAAGCCGTCTAAATAGTGTTTGGTAAGCATAACGCATTCGCCTGCGTCGTCACCTGCTTTGGGTGTGCCGTAAACATAGGAATACTCATCATCAATCGAATCATATTCATCGGTGTCATAATCTGGTACAAAACTGCCGGTATCGTTTTCATCGGGGGCTTCTTCTCCGTCCGCAGGAGGCACTTCCATATATCCGTTTTCAATAAGCCATTCTTCTGTATAAAACATCGTAAGATAGTTATAAAGCTCGCCGTCTGCAAACTCCTCGATTTCTTCCTCAACAACAATGTAATTGGGTACTATCTGCATGGGGTAGGATTCCATGACCTCTCCGTTAAATATCACCGAGATGACTTGTCCCATAACCAATCCACCGTCAATAGCAAGATCCCAATCCCCTTCGGCAAAATGTATTTGTTCATCTCGCACCGAGAAAGTAAACGGCTCGCGTCTGCCGTTCTCGTAAACATCGCCTACAGCACAGAACGAGTATCCGCCTGTTGTCTCAATATATCGGCAGGTGATAACCGTTGCCGTAAAGGCATATTCATCTGGCTCAAGAGCGCAAATCGTAACGCTAATGCTTAAAACAGATAAAACTGCCAACAATAAGCTTAGAATCTTTTTCATAGAAAATCCTCCCTGAATATTTATTCTTTACCTATAATACAATCGTGTTTGCCGAAATATTGCAATATAGCTAACAATTTCAATAGAAAACATGAATGTTTGTCAAAAAAATAACTTGTATTATTGTCGTTTATGTTGTATAATACACTTGTATTTGTTCGCAAATTTCCATTATTCTGAAAGGAGTAAATACTATTATGAATTATTCACATGAAGTTGAACAAATGTGCTGTGTGGCTAAAGGCCCTCATCACGGTCCGGCTCCTATCCCCGAAGAAGGAAGATGGGTAGAATCCAAGCAGATCTCCGACATCTCCGGCTATACTCACGGTGTGGGATGGTGCGCACCTCAGCAGGGTGCTTGCAAGCTTTCCTTGAATGTTAAGGACGGCATTATTGAAGAAGCTTTGGTAGAAACTATCGGTTGCTCCGGTATGACTCACTCTGCAGCTATGGCTGCCGAGATCCTTCCCGGTAAGACACTTCTCGAAGCTCTCAACACAGACCTTGTTTGCGATGCTATCAACACTGCAATGCGTGAACTCTTCTTGCAGATCGTTTACGGTAGAACTCAGTCTGCTTTCTCTGAGGACGGCCTTGTAATCGGCGCAGGTATGGAAGACCTCGGTAAGGGTGAAAGATCCATGGTTGGTACCATGTACGGTACAAAGGCTAAGGGTGTTCGTTACCTCGAAATGACTGAAGGTTACTGCACAAGAATGGCTCTCGACGCTGACGATCAGGTTATCGGTTATGAATTCGTATCTTTGGGTAAGATGACTGACTTCATCAAGAAGGGCATGGAACCGAACGAAGCATACGAAAAGTCCAAGGGTACGTACGGCCGCTTTGCTGATGCGGTTAAGTATATCGACCCCCGTAAAGAATAATAGAGGAGGTACGAATAATGGCTAAGTTTGAAGGTTATGAAAGACGTGAGGCAAAGATCCTCGAATGTCTTAAAGAATACGGCATTTCCTCTATCGATGAATGTAAGGAAATCTGCGATGCTAAGGGTATTGACCCTTATAAGATCGTTGAAGAAACACAGCCCATCTGCTTCGAAAACGCTAAGTGGGCTTACACAGTTGGTTGCGCTATCGCAATCAAGAAGGGTTGCACCAAGGCTGCTGATGCAGCTGCTGCAATCGGTATCGGCTTGCAGTCCTTCTGCATTCCCGGCTCTGTTGCCGAGAACAGAAAGGTTGGTCTTGGCCACGGCAACCTCGCTTCTATGCTTTTAAGCGAATCTACCGAGTGCTTCTGCTTCTTGGCTGGCCACGAGTCTTTCGCTGCTGCTGAAGGCGCTATCAAGATCGCCCTCAACGCTAACAAGGTTAGAGTTAAGCCCTTAAGAGTAATTCTTAACGGTCTTGGCAAGGATGCTGCTTTCATCATCTCCAGAATCAATGGCTTTACCTATGTTGAAACCAAGTTCAATCCCTTCACCGAACAGGTAGAGGTTGTTTATGAAAAGGCTTATTCCAACGGTCCAAGAGCTGACGTTAAGTGCTACGGCGCAGATAACGTTCCCGAAGGCGTTGCTATCATGAAGCTCGAAAATGTCGGTGTTTCCATCACCGGTAACTCCACCAACCCTACCCGCTTCCAGCACCCCGTTGCAGGTACTTACAAGAAGTGGTGCCAGGAAAACGGCGTTAACTACTTCTCCGTTGCTTCCGGCGGCGGCACCGGCAGAACTCTTCACCCCGATAACATGGGCGCAGGTCCTTCCAGCTACGGCATGACCGATACCATGGGCAGAATGCATTCCGACGCTCAGTTCGCAGGTTCTTCTTCTGTTCCTGCCCACGTTGAAATGATGGGCTTAATCGGTGCAGGTAACAACCCCATGGTTGGTATGACAGTTGCTTGCGCAGTTGCTATCGAAGAGGCTTCAAAGTAATCGGTTTTTAGAAATTTATAGTTTTATTTTAAAATAGACACATTATTTATGGGTTATCCTGTATTATGTGTCTATTTTTAATTTTAGCCACCTATAAATTTTACTCACTTTTTGTAAATAGGGAAATATCTCGGCTCTTACCCATGCTTTGGCTGTCAGCCCTGTCGGCAAAGTGCGTGTCAATTTATATCATCCTGTTGGATAGACAATAACTACACAATATATGAAGTTGCTGACGCCGCTCAACAGCCCTCCGGCTGAGTTGGAAATCCACTCGACTTACAGGAAAGTCAGTGATCGCAACAAAAAAGGTTCAATATCATAACTTGCAACTGCAGACCAGAATCAAGACCTATATCGGCTGGACAGCGCAGATTGTTCAGCATGAGATAGATCATTGCGAGAGCATATAGATTTAGTGCTTAATTGCTTTAGTTTGCCGCTTTCTGCCCTGAAGAATACCCTTTAAGCTAATTCAACAACAACCCTTTCAATATTTTGGAGGGGTTGTTCATTGACACCTACATGTCATTGATGTAGAATTAAACTAACTAAAGCTTTTTGGAGGCTGAATATATGAAGCGCATTATAAGCATAATTTTGGCGTTTGTTATGGCAATATCTGCCCTGCAACTTAACGTTATCGCAGAGGATGACTTTGACACAACGACCGACTTGATTTTAAATCCGGAATCAATTGATGATCTGATTATTGATCCGGATGTCGAATTGTTTACTGATCCAGCTCTGGGAGAAGAATCGACTGAAGAACCGGTCGCAGACCCTGTTCTCGAATCCGACCTTGATTTAGAATCAGAACCGAGCGAAGAAATGGTTATTGAGCCTGAAATCTCGCTTGATCCAATCATCGATTCTGAGCTCTCTAACGACTCTGTATCGGATTCTGCTTCGACGGCAGAACCATCGTTAGATGTTGCTGACATTTACACAGGTGATCTAACTGAAGAAGTTACACCTCCGGTTTTGTATTCTTCTGTTGTGGCCTCCGGTACCTGCGGCGCTCAAGGCGACAACCTCACGTGGGAGCTTACCGACGACGGCACCCTCACCATCAGCGGCACGGGTGCTATGAAAGATTATGACAGTAATTCATTATTTGTTCCTTGGTATAGGGAGCGCACATCAATTAAATCAATTATTATACAAAACAGCGTAACCTCAATCGGCAATCATGCTTTCAATGGTTGCACCGGCTTAACAAGTGTTGACATTTCCGACAGAATAACAGCTATCGGTGAATATTCTTTCTATGGTTGCACCGGCTTAACCGACGTTGACATTCCCGACAGCGTAACTACCATTGGTAATAATGCTTTCAATAATTGCACAAACTTAATGAGTGTTGAAATTGGCAATAGCGTAACTACTATCGGCGATTATGCTTTCTCTAATTGCACCGGCTTGATGAGTGCTGAAATTGGCAATAGTGTAACTACTATCGGCGATTGTGCTTTCTCTAATTGCACCGGCTTAACCGACGTTGACATTCCTGACAGCGTAATTACTATCGGTGTTTATGCTTTCAAAGGTTGCTCTAGTTTAACAAATGTAGTAATTGGCGACAGCGTAACTGCCATCTGCTGGGGCGCTTTCTATGATTGCACTAGTATAACAAGCCTTGACATCGGCGATAACGTGACAACCATCGACTGGTATGCTTTCTATAATTGCAACAGCTTAATAAGGGTTGACATTCCCGACAAAGTAACCACCATCGGTAATTTGGCTTTTAAATACTGTACTAGCTTAACAAGCCTTGACATCGGCAACAGCGTAACCACCATCGAAAGTAGTGCTTTCTCTGATTGCATCAATTTAACAAGCGTTGACATTCCCGATAGCGTAACCAGTATCGGAGGTCATGTTTTCTATAACTGTTCCAGCTTAACAAGTATAACGTTTTATTCTTTAACCACAGAAATTTATGGTCGGGAGAGTATACCCTATCACACTATTATATATTGTTACGAGAATTCAATGGCTGAATTGTATGCGAGAAATTATTATAGAAATCATGTTATATTACATGACATTCATGAGTATGGGGCATGGGAATCAAATAACGGCGATGAACATATTCGTTACTGTATAAAATCCGGATGTGAGGAATATGAGAAAGATGGACACATTTGGGACGAAGGAGAAATACACTATGAACCTTCATGTTCTTATGACGGCGAGAGAATTTATTCCTGCATTATCTGTAATGGGATAAAATTTGAGTCTATTCCAGCAACCGGTGAGCACATTTACGGCAACTGGCAATATATTGATGTTGATAATCACATCCGTTATTGCAGTTGCTCAGAGTCTGAAATCGAACCTCACAAATGGAGTAATGAAGAAGTAACAACTCTGCCTACATGCGCAATCGATGGCACCAAGACATTCATATGTACATATTGCAACACAGCTAAAACCGAACCCATCCCAGCAACAGGCGAACACATCTATGGGGACTGGGGACAATTTAACGAAGACGAACATATTAGATATTGCTCAAATATGTATTGTGTTGCGGATTCTACTGAACCGCACGTTTATGACAACGAATTTGACCATATTTGCAATGTTTGCGGATATTACGCAGATGTTGAAGGCTTAATTGCTCATGGAACTTGCGGAGAGCACTTGTTCTGGGAGCTCAGCACCGATGGCGTATTAAATATTACCGGCATCGGAGATATGTATGATTATACATATTTATCCTCACCCGGGACTCCTACTTGGAGTGACTACAAAAGTAGCATAACTGAAATAGTAATTTCAAATGGAGTTACACGAATAGGAAATCATGCTTTCTTTGGCTGTGGCAATGTTGTTTGTGTTACAATCCCCGATACCGTTACACATATTGGTGAACACGCTTTTCGTTCCTGTGTAAACCTTGCTGAGATAACTATTCCGAGTAGCGTAGTTACCATTGGCAATAATGCAATGCAAAGTTGTTCTTCTTTGACTTCAATTGTATTACCGGACAGTTTAAAAGAGCTTGGAAATGAAGCGTTTTATTACTGTGAAAGTTTAGCAACTGTTGAGATATACTCTAAAGATTTAAAGATTGGAGAATATGTATTCAGAGAGTGTAATAATCTTGCAAATGTCATTATCCAAGGTGAAAGTGTATCGATTGGAGAAAAAACATTCTACAACTGCTCCAACCTCTCAAATGTTAATTTGCAGGGTGTTATCACCATCGGTGATCGAGCATTTCAATCGTGCAATATTTTGGAAAGCATTACACTTCCGGATGGACTTGTTAGCATAGGCAATTATGCTTTTTCTAACTGTTCAAGTTTAGCAAACATAGTTATACCCGACTGTGTAGAAAGTATAGGTGATAGCGCATTTAGCCTATGCACTAGTCTAAAACAAATATATCTACCTGCTAACCTTAAGCATTTGGGTGAATATGCATTTAAAATAAGTGGCCTTACAAGCATAACAATACCTGCAGGAGTTACGAGCATTGGAAGCAATACATTTTATTCTTCACAAAAACTCACTTCTGTTGAAATCCTGGGTGAGATTACAAGCATAGGCGATCATGCTTTTAATGATTGTGTAAATTTAAAGACTGTAAATATACCTGATAGCGTTGAATACATTGGAGAGTACGCATTCCGAAACTGTAATATGCTGGAATCAGTGCATATTCCGGAAGGTGTAAAAAGTATTGGAGCTTATACATTCTATGATTGTTACAGATTGCAAGATGTAACCATACCTTTAAGTGTTGAAACAATTGGAGATAATGCGTTCTCTTTCAATGCTCGAAAAATCACAATTCTTAATCCAAATGTAGAGATTTTTGATGATTTGTGGACGATAAGTGCAACTGCTATTTATGGATATACCGGTTCAACTGCACAGGCTTATGCAGAGAAATACAGTAAAAGATTTGTAGCCTTAGATGAAGTTCAACCAATTCCGCCATCTGATGATCATATAATGTCAGGTACGTGTGGTGAAGATCTGATTTGGGTTCTTTATAATAATGGCGAGCTTGTTATCAGCGGAGAAGGGGAGATGACAGACTTCGCCTGGTCTCCGTGGTACGATTATCTCGAATTGATTAAGGTAGTGACTATATCTGAAGGCATTACAAGCATCGGCAATAATGCTTTCTCTGGTTGCATCAATTTAGTTAATGTAAATATTCCTTTATCCATCACCCGCATTGGCGAAAATGCATTTTATGACTGTGCTGAATTAACTTACCTTGATATTCCCGTTGCAGTTACTCAAATCGGTGCTGGCGCATTTATGAATTGCCAGGGTCTTACAAATATAAGAATTCCCGAAAATGTAGCCAGTATCGGCGAAAACGCTTTTGATCAGTGTTATAATTTATCATTAGTCACTTTCTATAATCCTAACATTGAGATACCTTCTTCCTTGGGCATATTTTCATATAGCACAACAGTTTTTGGCTACACCGGCTCCACTGCTCAGGCTTATGCTGAGAATAACGGTATAGAATTTATAGCTTTGGATAACTCCAAGGTTATAGCATCGGGCACTTGTGGCGATAACCTAACCTGGAAACTCACCGAGAGCGGTGTCTTGACCATAAATGGAACAGGCGATATGTCTAGTAGTCCTTCTTGGAGTTCATACAGCTCGAGGATTTATTCCGTAGTAATTTCTGATGGTGTTACGAGCGTTGGAGAAAGGGCGTTCTGGTATTGCTCTAAAATTTCAAGCGTCGCTATCCCTTCAACAGTCACAAGAATAAGCGATCAGGCTTTTGTAGGGTGTTCAAGCTTGTCAAGCATTGTTATTCCTGAAAGTGTAATTAGTATTGGTGAAGGTGCTTTTTCCGAGTGTGATAACTTGCGAGAAATATACATTCCTAAGAGCGTTAAATATATCGGTGCACGTGCTTTTGGTTTTTGCACCAACCTCATTTCATTTGAAGTTGCCGATGATAACGAATACTATTGCGATGTTGAAGGAGTGCTGTTTAGCATTGATAAGACATCTTTGGTTTCGTATCCCTCGGGAAGAACTAACGCTGATTACGCAATTCCTGATGGTGTAACAACTATAGATAAATATTCATTTTCCGGTTGTAAATACCTATCTAACGTAACTGTTCCGGAAAGTATGTCAAAAATCGATGCGAACGCATTTATGTATTGCACTAGCTTGGAATTTATTGAAATACCTGATGGAATTACGAAAATAGATGATTACGCATTTTTTGACTGTAAGAACCTAACTGACATCTGTTTGCCTGAAACTTTAATCAGCATAGGAAATTCTGCTTTCTCTAGCTGCTTAAGCTTAACAAGCATTACAATTCCGGAAAGTGTAACAAGTATAGGAAGATATGCTTTCTCAAGTTGTGACAGCTTGCAAAGTATAACTGTTCTCCCACTTGTCATTGCAATATATAATGCAGAATCAACCATCAGTGATACTGCAGTTATTTATGCTTACCAAGAGTCTAGCGCTCATTCTTATGCAATAAGTTTTAATAGAGAGTTTGTACCTTTAAATGACGATCCTGATGAGATTGATCCTGAATTAATCTTAGGTTCCGGTAAATGCGGTGATAATCTTGAATGGATAGTCACGTTAGCAGGCAGACTTATCATCACCGGCGAAGGTGAAATGTATGATTACGGCCTTATAAACAATAACGGTGAGTATTCATTTGTTTTTGACCCTTGGCAAAACTATTCTGTTAATTTCATCTCTCTTTCAGAAGGAATTACTAAAATCGGGTCGTCGGCATTTCTTTCTATGGGTGATGTAACTGAGCTAAATATTCCCGCAAGTGTTTCAAAGATTGGGAATCAAGCTCTTCCACGTTCATTGAATAAATTGACTGTTGCAGATGAAAGTACTTATTTTACTGTTGAAGATGATGTTCTTTTCACAAAGGATTTGACTGAACTTGTTTATTATCTTTCAGTAAAAACTGATAAGACATATTCAATACCTGACACTGTAGAGACTATCGCCGTGAATGCCTTTATTGATGCTCGTAACATTGTTGATTTGTATATTCCTGCAAGTGTTACAAACATTTACTCTGAGATTTCCGGAGCAGAATTGAAGGCTATACATGTTGATGATGCGAATGAATATTACTGCGACATTGAAGGCCTTTTGTATAATAAAGAGCTGACTTCTTTGATTTCATTCCCCAGCGCTTGCGGTATCGTTGATTTTGTGCTTCCTTCAACGGTAACTACGAGCTGCACAATTAGTGGCAGCACGAGCTTAAAAAGCATTACATTCCCTTCTGGAATGACGTTCATTAACAGCATTTCCGGTTGTCCCGATCTCGAGAAAATAACATTCCTTTCAGCTACGACAAATATATATGATTTCATTTATATACAAGAGAATGTAACCATTTGCGGTTACGAAGGTTCCACTGCTGAAAGCTATGCTAAGTCGAAAGGTATCAAGTTTGAGCCTTTTATTTGTGCACACGAATTCAACTCATGGGCAGATGATTCAGATAACTTCGGCGTACAATATCGTGATTGCTTGATATGCTTAGTTAGAGAATATAAATCGGTTGTGACAGAAGACAGCATAAATAATGCGATTGAAGTTTCGAAGAACGAAGAAAACGTAACCGTTCAAATTGAAAACAGCACCAAGATTCCTGTAAGTGTTGAAATACAGGTTTCTTCATTAAATGAAGTTGCAGACACCGCAAAGGGATTACAAGTTGAGTCCGGAGCAGTAATAACAATTATTGATAATTACGCATTGAACAGCATAATAGATGATGCCGGCAGTAACTCAAGTATTCTCTTGAAGATTGAAACTCACGAAGAAGATATTCTTAACGAACTGCAAAAGGATTCTGTTAGTCAGATGGAAACAGCATTAGTTATTACTGCTGAAATTATTTCCGGTGAAAAGAATATCTGCACAAAGGAAGATGGCGGATTCGATGAAGGAAAGGTAACACTGAAAATTCCATTTGCTCTTGAAGAGGGAACATCTTGTGAAGATTATAGCTTGCTTTATGTTGCAGGAGATGGAATGGTTGAGGAAATTGATTTTGAATACAAGGACGGATATGTAATAGCCGAGCTTGAGCACTTCTCAACATATGTTATTGCGTACACAAGTTATTCTATCGGCGACATTGATGAAAATGGAATAGTTGACAACAACGACGCAATCTACCTTCTTTACCACACTATCTTCGGCGAGATCGACTATCCTCTTAACCAGGATTGTGACTTTGACGGCAACGGAATAGTTGACAACAATGATGCAATTTACCTGCTTTATCACACAATTTTCGGTGAAGAAGAGTATCCGTTAAATGGCGAAGTAAATATGACACCGGATGTGGGCGGAGTAACTGAAAATCCAGATTGGGTTAAGGACAATGGATGGACATATATGTATAATGCCCTTTATAAGGACAGCTACAGACAGGTTCTTGACGAAATTATGACCGGCATTAAAAACTATCAGGTAAATATTGATATCACACCGTTGCTTAGTGCTGATGAGTCGGATGATTTTGCAAAATTAGTTCTTCCGTTTGTATCAGTTGAGTATTCTTATGTAAGAAGCATTAATGTGATTAAAGATACCTCGGGTAAACTTGTTGGCGTTCAGATTCGTTACTATGTGGATTCCGTAGAAGCAGGAAATAAGATGGTTAGTGAGCTCAGAAGCGCTGCCGATAGTGTTATCAGTTGTTTGAGTAGTTCGTGGAGCGACTACGAAAAGATTCTTTATTTGCATGATTGGCTTGTGAAAAACTGTACATCGGAACAGTACAGTTATGCTAATAATTCTGACGAATGGGGTAAAACCATGTGGCCGAATACTGCTTATGGCGCTATCGTTGACGGTCAGCCTTCAGACTTAGGTTATTCTAAGGCTATGCTCTACCTCCTTTCCAAAGCTGGTTATGATGCAACTTTAGTCCAAGGTATAGGTGTATCCGAACTTCACATTTGGGTTAAGGTAATGGTTGACGGCAAGTGGTATAACATTGACACAGCATGGGATGACCCTTATGGCGCTGCTCAGGATGCAGATCCTAACTATGTCAGACATGACTACTTTATGGTAACCGACGAGTACATTTCCGATTCAAGAACTGAGGTTTACAATAATAAGTTCTTTGAAGAACCGGAATGCACAGATATCACTTATGATTGGTATTTGCTAAATGATTGTTATGCTGCAACTTATGATGAAGCTGTAGATATTCTTAATAAACAAGCTAAGATAGTCGCCCTTTCTGGTGGAGACATAGAGTATGTTCGTATTAAACTCGCTACTGATGATCTTTATCAGCAAGTAAAAAACGTTTGGAGTAGTTCTGCATTTGTATTTAATATTCTTTCGGATTATACAAATGAATATAATAATTTTGCCAGAGGCGCAAATACTTCAGGAAGGACGCTTACATACCGTCTTTATAAGACTTATCCATTAAACTAACATTAACGAACCCCTCTGAAATTTGCAGAGGGGTTCCTCTTTAAACTTGGCAACAAAAAAACGGTCGTCATTTTGCTGCGAAAATAATAGAATTTCTCACCAAATTCCACCCCCATAGTATTGTCGATAACTAATGGCCGGTGAACTGATTTGTGCGTGTTGCCATCGAAGAACCACGAAAGTATTAATTTCCTCAAAACATATTTACAGCTTATATCGGTTCATGATGACAACTTCAAATAAATGTGTTATAATAAAAACATTACCAAAAAGAGGTGATGTTTTTTGAATTTGCGAATTTTGTTCTGCGATGATGACAACGAAATAATGACGAGTTTACACAAAATGGTGCTCGAATACTTCAGCAGCGTCAATCAACCCGAACCCGAGTGCGAGCTGTTTAACAGCGGCGAGGAGCTTTTGGCATCCGGTGCTGTAGGTGATATTGCTTTTTTAGATGTTGAAATGGATGGCTTAAGCGGGATTCACACAGGTGAGCGCCTTAAAAAGCTTAATCCAAGGATAAAAATTATTATTGTGACTTCTTTTTCGGATTATCTTGATGAGGCGATGAAATTTCACGTATTCAGATATTTGTCGAAACCTGTGGATAAGAACAGATTATTCAGAAATTTAAAGGAAGCACTGTATCAGATAAATACATACTCTAAATCTATGGTTGTTGAAACTGATTGCGGATATGAAACAGTTTATGCCGAAGACATTGTTTATATCGAATCTTGCGGAAGAAAAGCGATGTTTCACACAGTTGACAAGAATTTTGTGAGTATAAAAGGCATTGATTATTGGACTAAAGCCATTGATATTCCATGCTTTTATTCAACAAACCGCGGTTGCATCGTAAATATGAAATATGTTTCGTTCTTTAACGAGAACACTGTTACCGTGACCTGTGAGTGCTTTTCTGCAAATGTATATATTGCCCGTCGAAGGTTCAAATCTTTCCGTGATGCATATTTGTTTTATGTGAGGTCAAAAGAATGAATGAATATGTTGAATTAATACTGACTGCTGTGGTTATTGTTGCCGAAGCGCTTATTGTTAACGCATATAATAATTATCTGTTTTCTCCCAAATACTCAAAACTGAATACTATATGTGCTTATGCTTTAGGCTATGCGGTTTTGCTGTTTATTGCTGCCGTCTTTAATAACCTGATTACCAATAGCATAGCCTATATGCTGGTTAATTTGATAATAATGTATAAGCTATATGCGTGCGGTCTTATTTCTGCAGTATTCCACTCCGTTGTTCTAACAGCATTTATGTCCTTGTCCGAGGTTTTGAGCTCCACGATTTTAAGCGTCTACACTCATGAATTCTCATCATATCAAACTCAAATATCCGTTTTTGTTGCACTGACAGTAATAAGTAAAATGATATACTTTTTACTCTGCATAATAAGTGCAAAGATGTTTTCGCCTCGCAAATCGCAAGTGTACGAGAATAATTCGATGTTAAAGCTGTGTGTGCTGCCAATGTCCTCTATAATTATTGCTGATACTATTGCTTATATCAGCATGAATTTGGAATTGCCGATGGATCTCCAAATATCGGTTTCTGTTTGCTTAGGCGTTCTGTTCTTTGCGAATATTTACACTATAGGCATTTACAGCACAACAGAAAACCTCAACCGAGATAACCTTATCTTAAAGCTTGCACGTCAAAAGGATGAGTCAAATGCCGAATTCTACAAGATGCTGCAAGAGCAAAACGAAAAACAAAGAATACTGATTCACGATGTTAAAAATCATATGCAGATCGTTAACAGCCTTGCTGTTGACGGAAAAACCGATGAGATTCAAGAATATATAACGAAATGGGGATTCGACAAGGCTTTTCAGAGTCAGACCAGATACAGCGATAACGATACCCTTAATCTTGTTGTCACTAAGCTTTCGCATGATTGTGAAGAAAACGGTATAGATTTGTTTTGCGATATTCGCGAACAATGTGTCGACTTTATTGATGATATTGACGTAGCAGCTTTGTTTGGAAACCTTTTAACTAACGCCTTCGAGTCTGCTGTTATATCTGATGAAAAAATTATTGAAATCGACATTCAGATAAAACCTGTTCAAAAAATGACTATTATCAGAATAACGAATTCATGTGATTTAAAACCCACTAAGACGAATGATGGTTTATTTATCAGCAGCAAAACGAACAAAGGTCAGCATGGAATAGGGCAAAAGAGCATTGCAAGAATTGTTAAAAAATATAACGGAACAGCCCAAAGCTATTATGATGAAAACAAAAAACAGTTTGAATGGGTGATCATTTTACCAATGATTTAATTAAATAAGCTTACAAAAAAGACCGTTGAACCGGTCTTTTTTCTTTTACAATACCAATTATGTCGGATTTTTGACCAGTTGTGCAAAACCGATTGAACGTTTTGGCTCGATATGGTAAATTCAAATTGAAATAGCAACTATAAATTAATCCGGAGGTATCTTTATGTTCAGCAGACCAAGAAAAATTACCATTCTTTTGCTCTTGGCACTCGCACTTCTTTTGTGTGCCTGTTCACCCGATATTTCACAAAATCCCTCGGGCAACTTTGGAGGAAATAACTTTATGCCGACAGGCGAGAGTGTCACAAGCTCAATTTTCGGCAGAAATGTTAAGTATGACCGTTGGTCACCTGCCGAGGGTATAACACTGCCCGTTGATTCCTCTGAAATTTTAGACATGATTCAGATCAAAAAGGTGATGTATTTCTTCACCGCTGACGGAATATACAGCCTTGATATCGAATCGGGCGAGGGCGGCAAGCTTATAGACACTGCCGCAGATATGTTTGCTTCACATGGCGAAACGCTATATACATACAGCAACGAAAACGGCAGACTTTGTGCCTATTCTGTAAGCGGTGAGCTTGTCTCAGAATCAAATCTTGTTGTTGAGACCCAAGATTTAGATGTAGAGGAATTCTTCGTCACCGATGATTACTATGCATTTGTGTGCATAGATCAATCGGAATATCCCCCTCAAATAAAGTATTATGCTTATGATAAAGAGTCGCTTGAATTGGCAAACACGTTTAATGGTGAAAGGTTAACCGGCAACCACGAAGGTATTTACTCTTTATATAAGGGTAACAGCGTGCTTAAAGCAAAAGATTCGTTAGGCGATGCCAGATATTGCGAAATATCCGAGATAAATTTTGAAAAAGGCAAGACTACCATGCTCACTGAGTTTAACAGCGTTGGTTATTTCAGCGAATATGATATTACATATAACCCTGAAACCGACACGGTAATTGTTTTTGTCGCACCAAGGGATTTTGACAACTCTTATCCGTTGTACATAAGCGAACATTCTTTAAGCGACCCCGACAACATTGTTCATCAGCGTTTTTATGTTGATGTGATTGAAGGAGCAAAGCCGTTTGTCGGCATATACGAAAATATCATTTCAGCAATTTATACTGCCGATAACGAGGTCAGATATTTTAACTATCTCAACCCGCCTGAAAGCATTACTCTTGCTTGTACTCATGCAACAGATTATAAAGAAATAATCTCTGGCTTCGAGAAAGAAACAGGAATACTTGTAAGAACTGTAAACTACGGCTTTGATTTTCAACGTCTTGACATAAAGCTCATGGCAGGGGACACTGATTTTGATTTGTTTGAGCCGATTTATATGCATCAGCACAAATATTTTATTGCAGGAATGTATGAAGATCTCTCGCAATACGAAGGCTTAAAGCAAAGACTTGACGGCGATTTAGCAGCAAGCTTCATTTCAAAGTTAGGTGATACTTATGTAGGAATACCGACCGGCATTGGAAATAGCTTTACAAGAGATACATTTGATGAAGACGGCGGAATGAACCCTTATTCAAAGCAAATGTCAAGACTTATCTATTTAGCTGATAACATCGACGTAACAACAGGAACGTTTAACGACTCCGAAGGTGATGAGCTGTATAAGCTTTTAAAATATTATTATGACTATCCCACAGGCAACATTGATAAAATGCCTTTCGGCAATGGCGATGATTACCTCATTCTCAACAACGGATTTATTGCTATGAACCCAAGCGGAACCAATAAGGAAAACACGGTTAAGTTTTTAGAATACATGTTTGATGTTCTAAACGGCGATATAAAGGGCATTGTTCCGGAAAACTCACATTATATGAACCTCGATTCGACTGACGACGTATATATTTATTGGCATCTCTTTGCGTGGAATTATGTCGAGCCGATATTTAATGCAACCAACACGATTTCCCAGTGCGACGGCAAAAACAGCACCATTAAAGATATCGCCCGTGAAGCCGCCCAAGAAGTAAGAATGAGAATGATGGAGTAAAGGAGTACACTATGAAGATTACAGACAAGATAAACCTATTTTATCCCAATGACGTAAAGCAAAAATATGCTTATAACAGGCGTGTTGCGCTCACAAAATACCCTAAAGAATATCTTGAAAACCTTGAAGCAGAGCGTGTCGCCATGATGCTTTTGCCCCAGAACCCCGACAAGGTTTTGGGACTGATGCTTGAGCTGAATGACGATATCGAAACCCTTAACTACCGACTTGATTGCTTAGAGGATTTCATTCGTCAGCCAAAGCTTTCAGATACTTTCCGCAAAATTATCCGACGACTATCGGATAACAATAAAGAGCTTGATTCAGGCAGAACCATACCCAATTCGTTTATGGAGCTTAAGGTACGAATGGATGAGCTTGGCGTTTTCCTTGATTGTATTGATGAAATAGGCGCCTTTTACGAGAGCAACAAACACACGATCAGATCGCAGGCAATGCTTAATCTTTTCGAATTTTTCGTTGCCCTTCCGCATATGCAGGAGTTTATTACAGTAAAAAACAACCTTTCAGAGCTTAAAGAGATCTTTTCCAAAACTATCAGAAGCGTGAAGATCGGCATCAATTTCACTCACGATATGACTCCCGATGTTTGCGGAATCGTCGAGATATCAAGCCAAAAAATATATCCCAAGGATAACGTACTTAACAGAATATTGTTCAAATCGGGTTCGGGCGATATGCAGTTCGAGGGTGAGGAGCACGTCAATTCCGCAACACGCAACCAGCCGACAGATATGGACACAGCTTTGTTTAAAGAGCTTGATAAATATACAAGAGATTTTTCTCGGCGGATTTCAGACGCTATCAAAAATTACCGCGAGCTGTTTTTCAATGATATCAACGAGCTTGAACACCAGCTCGATTTTTACGACGGCGTTGTTAACTTCATAAATTATGTCCGTTCAAGAGGGCTTGAGATGTCAAGACCTAAGCTTACTCCTATGGCTGATAGAAAGCTAACTCTTACAAAAACCTTTGACCTTTGCTTTTTCAGGCAGGCTTCGGCGGCAGATTATAAAAAGTTCGGCGATGATTTAGTGGTGCGAAACAATATTGATATGTTAAACGAGCAGTTTTATATTATAACAGGCGCTAACAACGGCGGCAAGACCACCTTTGCCAGAGGCATTGGACTGTGTCAGCTTTTAGCACAAATAGGTGTATATGTACCCGCTGAAAGTGCAGAGATTTCAACTGCTGACTATATCTTCACACACTTCCCCAAAGAGGAAGAAGTGGGCATCGACAGCAGCCGGTTTACAACTGAAATAAAACAGCTTCGTGAAATATGCAGCCTTATAACGCCCGGCAGCATGGTTATAATGAATGAGTCTATTCAGTCAACAACTCCCGATGAGTGCCTTGAAATTGCAAGTCGTCACCTCGAAATTCTTGCGGCGGTCGGTGTAAGAGGAATGTACGTTACACATCTCAACGGGCTTTACAGCAAGGCGCTCGAACTCAACGAAAAGAACTATCCTTCAAAAATCGGAAGCCTTGTTTCAACAGTTGATGAGAAGTCGGGCAAAAGGCTTTATAAAATGGAGAAAAAGCCGCCTCTTACTGAAAGCATGGCTTATACGATCTATGACAATTTTGGCGCAAAACTTGAAGATGTTATGAAAAGGTTGGGTGTATAAATGCGCTCTTATGACGAATTTGAACAACTTATCTACAGCGGCGGCGATCTGCTTTTCTCCTGCATTTTTGCAAAAACCAATTCAAGAGAAGAGACAGTAGAGATTATATGCAGTGCTGCAGAGAAGTATCTTGAAAACCGCAAAAAGCTTAAAAATCAAAATGGGCGATATAGGCTTCTTGCAGAGTATTGCGAGAGAATTCTTGAAGAGCCGCTTCAAGGTGATTATGATAATGAGCATTTATCTGATAACGAGCGAGAAATAATCCTTGCCTCTGCAAAGCTTTATATTGCAAGCGGTGGCAAATTTAAAAAACTTAAATCTACACTTATTTTCATCGCAGTTGTTATCGTAGTGGCTGTTTTGCTGTTCATTTGGGCATTAAGCTTCTTCTATTCCGATGAGTTCAGAAGCGGTGTAGCCGGAATGGATATACAACTATAATAAAAAGCTGCGGACAGTCAATTAAGCTCTGTATGTCCCTGAAATTCTTAAGATTTTCTTAATATTCATTAAGTTTTCTTAAGAATTATTGAATGTATAAATACAGCATGTTATCCTAAAAACAGTAAATGTTTTGGAGGAAAAACTAATGAAAAAGATGCTTGCTATTATACTGTCAATCACCATTTTTCTCGTTACGCTTGCATCATGCACATATACGCCGAAATCAGATTCATCCGAATCCGAAGCGGTAACCTCAAAGGATATTGCCGTTACGACATCAGACTATATTACATGGGATGAACCTGTTTCAGTTGAAACTACACAGACAAATGACAGCTCAGAGCGCTTTGCCGATGCCGGTAACGGACAGTTTCATGTTCTTCCCTCAGACCAAATAAAGGTTGATAACACCAAGCTCAACATCGCAGGTAATTATAACGTGTTTACATCTTCTGCCATGCAAAGCAGCGTTGCGGTTACAGGAATCGAGAGCGATTTTGTAACCTTCTTCACCGATGAAATAGTAGTAAAAATTCTTGCAGGCGACAGCAATGTTGATATATACCTGCTCGGCTCGTCAGAAATTGATTTGCTTAAAAAGAGAAGCATTTATTACCCGCTCGAGTCTGATGTGATAGACAATTTTGTCGATGGCTGTTTTGATTATTTAAGCGAATCTGTAACAGACGATGAAGGAAAAATTATTGCACTTCCAATCAGTATTTATGAGTCATTTTTGTCATATCCGATTGCTGCAGAAACAGAGCTGGGCTTCACTTCTGAGGATATAAAGTATTATCGGGACTTTCACGGCTTGATAAATAGTTACGACGGCGAGCGTGTTTCATATGCAATGGGTGCTAATCTGTTCTTTAACTATGACAGCCAATATGAAAACTACTATTGCGACTTTGACAATATGGTTTATGACTATGACACCGATGTATATCGTGGTATCTACTCGCTTTTGGATGGTTGGCAAAGATACGGTCTTTCTCCGTCTATGCCGGGCTTTAGCAACCCTGCGGTTCTGGGCGCTGATGGAGGACGGCTGATATTTGATGAAAGCGAGACGCTATTTTTAACAACTAAAAAGTTTTCAGATTTCATATTTGCAAACACCGCCGACCCATATGTAGATATTGAGCCTTGCAACTTAAATAATTGGCGAGCTGTGCATATTCCTTGGATTTCACAAGATGTGAGCGAAAACTATGTCAACGCAACTTACGCATTCATTAACCCTTACAGTAAGCATTATGACGAAGCTGTTAAATTTTTAGAATATATTGCCGAGAATTATTTCGATTCTATCAGTACATACACCTTCATTCGTGTGGATAAGGAAGAATATCCCGACACATATATGAAGGAAACTCAGATGTTTAGCGATGTATACGACATTTGCAAAAACGGTTTTGTTTCAGAATATACTGTTTCTTCGTCACGAAATGATATCGAAGAATATCAGACAGGCAGAGCAACACTCGATGAAGCAATAGCCATGTATCAGCGCGAGGTTGAGATTTGGCTGAATGAATAGCTGACCTTTGCACCTTTTTTTCTTTTTGTATTGTAATAATATATAAAAGTAATTGGAGGTAACACTATGAAAAAACTTCTCGCTTTAATGCTATTGTTGATAATTGTAGCGTCCTTGCTCGTTTCCTGCAGTAATGTGCCCGCAGGCGTGAACGACACCGACAGTGCAAACACCCACGAAGCCGAAAGGTCTTACACTATCCACTCCGCCCTTGACACCATCGAGTTTGATACATCGGGTGTTTCCGGCACAGCTCAGATCGGTGATGTATTATACGTTCTAAAGCAGGGAAGCGTACACGCCGTAAACCTGTCCGACGGCTCATCAAAGGTCATCTTCGAGGAATCAGGACTTATGTACATAGCCTCTCACGGCGATGAGGTATACGTTGCCGATGACGGCAAAAACATTTACGCCATTGATGGGGCAGGAACGCTTATAAATACTTATGCTATTCCCGAAGGCACCTTTGAGGGCGTTCACTTCGATAAATTCGTTCACTTTATTTCAACAGATGACTATTTCGTCTTTGCTCACTCGGGCAAGGTGCATACCTATATTGCCAAGGCAGATTTAAGTGTGTCAGTCAACCAGTCGGGCATCGACTACGTAATATGCAGCTATGAGGGCAACAAATATTGGATATACAATTCCGAGAATATCAGCCATTTGAGCTATTTTGTCAGTTATGACATCGACAAAAAGAAGCTTGGCGAAAGGTATTATGAAAGCAACCTGAGTGTAAGCTCTATGGCTTACGATCCCCACAAGGATACCGTGCTGTTATATACCAACGGCACTTATGGTTTTAATCTTAAAGCTTTCAATTTCGAGGACGGCTCGTCATCCCGACTTAACTTATATCCAATCAAAGGGAATGAGCGAAACTGGGATGCTGAGCACGTCACAGTTTCCGACAACCTTTACTGTGTGCTGTCGAATAACTTAAAGCGCATCGAGGTATATGACATGGAAAAGGAACACGCCGAGGTAAATATCGCAATGTTCGGATCGTCGGCAAGGCTCGAATTCCTTCAGCTCTACCTCAAGGAGCAGTACGATATAAACGTCAATGTCCGTGAATACAGATTTGAATACGGCGATCAGGAAAAGATCAACCTCAAGCTTATGGCAGGGGACGATGACATCGACCTTTTCTATTCATCGGCAAGAGATGAAGCGTATTATGTCGAGACTGATGCTTTTGCCGATCTGTATCAGTTTGAGGAGCTGAGCGAAAATGTCGCAAGGTGTCAAAGTCTGTTAGATGCGACTTCATCATATAACGGCAAGCTCTTTGGCATTCCCGAGTATGTCAACATCGTTGATTGTATGGAAAAAAACGAGTTCACGGATAAATACGATGGAGCATTTACTGCCTATCGTGTGAAGTACTTCAACCTCCCCGAGGATGGATACACCGATGACGGCACAGCGCTTTATGAGCTTTTGAAGTATTACAACGAGCATCCCGAGCAGGAGGTGCCGTGCCCCGAAATAAGCGAGGACGTCAAATATTACAATGCGGTCTACTTCATGATGAACCCTGCGGCACGCAATAAGGACGAAGCGGTAATATTCTTAAACGAACTGATAAAGCTCAATTTGGGCGATCTGGATGACGAGGTATACGGCTTCCTCAGCACAATGGGATATGAGCATTACCCCGCCGAGGATGAGCTTAATGGCGTCGATTACGTTTGGTGGAAGAGTTATTCGCAGGAATCGAGCAAGGCGCTCAACGAAGCAATTGAATCGGCAAAAACCGCAAATGTAAGCGACCTCAAAAAGCTTGCCGATGATTGCTATAACAAGCTCAGACGTATCATCATGGAATAATTCGCTAAACACCCTTACACACAAAACGCTAAAACAAAAATAATGCCGTTAAGCCTTCCTGTATTGGTGGGCTTTTCGGCGTTTTATAATTCCCGTTTTTAGCAGCTTCGGCTGCCTCTCACACCAACATAGGAGATGTCTGTTTCTATTTATCGTGTCGAATAATCCGAACAGCCTTTAGAATGGCAGCATACGAAGTTTGTTCTGATGAAATAGGATATAATCTTGCAAAACGAGAATGAATCAATTATTAAATTACAATCTATCAATGACATTCTCTGAAAAAATGTTATAATTGTATTTAACACAGTAAACCGAAAAACTGTGTATTTACTTTACGAGGTGGAACATGAAAAGAATTCTTTTGGTTATTATAAGCATCGTAATGCTTGTTTTGGCACTTGCTGTTCCCGTTACCGCTTCCGATACCGTTCTCGGTAGAGATGTAATTTTTGAACAGCAGCAATCTCATGCCGAGGGCAGCGCTAAAAACATTTACGAAGGTGTACGTCTTAAAGATTGGTACACATGGTTTGTCCATGGCTCTGATGGCTTCGACTCATTATACGACTCACTTTCTCAAGATAATGCCGAGCTTATTGTGAAATATAAAGGTGAT
Source organism: Oscillospiraceae bacterium (assembly GCA_017472735.1). GTDB lineage: Bacteria > Bacillota > Clostridia > Oscillospirales > Ruminococcaceae > Faeciplasma. The sequence goes on from JAFUOD010000007.1 coordinate 58,005, forward strand.
TATGATATCAGCGCGTCATTTACGCACTGGGGTTCAGTAAGCTCTGTACCTTGCTCTGATGTTATTATCGAGGGTGAATTTAACTACGCTATATTTGATACAGATGCAGTAAAAAAGCTTTTCACAAATTACGAATCCAATTCAGCTAATATCAGTGATAACGGGAGCGTTAAAACGCCTAACGCTCTTTCGCTTGACGGTCGCCGCAGTGACAATGATTGCGACCTCGTGTATGGCTTATATGTCGTTTCTGCATTGCCTGTTGACCCTTCATTCTCGACAACCGCAACAATCGACATGAACACTACATATCAAACCATTGACGGCTTCGGTGCTTCTTACACATGGTATTCCGACTGGATGGTTCAGATTGATATGAGAGAAACCGGCTATGACTGGATTTTTGAAGAAGCCGAGTTCAACATCTTGCGCTTCCGCGACCAGCACGGCCTTGCAGGCGACGAAAAATATGAACCTATAAATGGCTATCCAAAATATCTTGCATATTATGATGCCGCAGTTAAGCGCGGTATCGAACCTATTGTTTTAGTAACAAGCTGGGGACAGTATGACAGAACACTTCCTTTTGTTCAGTTTATCGAAAAGTCAGCTAACGGTTACAGCTATTACACCCTCGCTAAAGACGAAAACGGTGAATATATGTATGACGAATTGGCAGAATTCTGCGTTCAGTCAATTCAATACTTCTTTGATGCAGGTATACCTGTTGACTATTTCTCCATCTCCAACGAAATAGAGCTTCAGGAGCGTCACAAGGACGAGCAGGGCAATGCTCGAAACGAAGCAGGCTTCTTCTTTGGATTTGAAGAGACCGACGACCACTGCGCTTACTGGAAGGCCCACCTTGCAGTATACAACGCTTTTAAAGAGGCTTTTGGCGATGACGCACCTTCAATCATCGGCGCTGAAACAATGGCAGGCGAGAACTACTATCTCCATGGCTATTTAGATCCGTTAATGGAAAACTATCCCGAAACCTTGGATGTTGTTGCCCACCATCTTTACGGCACCTCATTAAGCGAGAGGAACTTTGCAAGCATTCACCGCGACTTTTCCAATTATCGCATATGGCAGACGGAATGGTACGAAAACGATTACTTCCTTTTGGCGGAAGTTATTGTTGATGAACTTGTAAATGAAAATCTCAACGCTTTTCTTTATTGGAACGGCGTGTGGCCGCATGATGACGGCAACTGCCTTATTGAAATATCCGACTGGTCGTGGGTTCCCGAATGGCCTCATACTGCAACAGTAAAAAGAATGCCCGCACACTACATAATGACCCACTTTTCTAAGTTTATTAAAAACGGTTATCAGCGTGTCGATGTGTCTGAAGGCCTTAAATCTAAAATTGCGGCGTTTAAATCGCCCGCAGGTGATAAGCTTGTTGTAGTTGCGGCAAATAACTCCACAAGTGACGAAGTGCTTAATATCGTTCAAGATAACATCGTTTTAAGCTCACAAATCTATCAGTCTACCGAATCTGACCAGAAATACCTAAAAGAACTCGGAGAGTTTGTCGGCGCACTTGATTTGCCTGCCGGAAGCTTAACCACCATCGTGTTCGAGCTTGACGCAAATCAGGATTATGAGGTTATAAGAGGAGACCTTAACCGTGACAGAAAGGTAGACAACAAGGATGCCATTTATGCTCTTTATGCTGTCATTTTCGGAACAACCGCTTACCCCTTGAATCAAGATGCCGATTTCTTTAACGACGGAGTGTTTGATAACATGGATGCTATCTATCTTTTGTATCACACTGTCTTTGGAGAAGCTCAGTATCCATTAAATTAGCTTGTTTTTTAACTTCCCCTCTGTTTGAATACAGAGGGGTTTTTATTGACATTACAAGCAAAATGATGTAATATTCAATTATAAGCACGCATATTAAGTGGCTTGAAAGGAAGGAAAATATGAAGATTAAGCGTTTACTTTCGTATGTATTGTCTGTTGTCATGCTTGCAACTGCTTTGGCAGGAGGGTTAACAACAAATGTATTTGCGACTGCCTCGGACACTGCTGAAACAGAAAATACGATAACTGTTGATTATCAGAATATGCTGCCTGTATATTCGGGCGCGCTTGCTGATAACGAAATCAGTGTTACGGTTACTTATTCGCCGGCTACTCTTTACACATCAACATCCTCCTATGTTTCAGAGGATGATGCAGCGGCCGCTATACGTGAATACATGAAAAGACGTGTCAGCAAATTTACAATTTACGTAAAGACGCTTTCTAATCCCACAACTACTAATATTTTTTCAAACTTAATCGATAGCGCAATGAATCATACCGGAGATCCTACCGAGGGTGACTATCTGCGTTGGCAGTTTGGAGGATTCAGTTCAAATATTTCATATTTCACAAATGGTGACGGTTATTATTACTGTACCATACCCTTTGATATCCCTTATTACACCACAGCACAGCAAGAAGCACAGCTCGATGTTGAAATCGCAAATCTGTTAAATTCACTTAACCTTTACAATGCTTCTGATTTTGACAAAGTTAAAGGTATTTATGATTATATATGCAGTAACGTAACTTACGATCATAGCAATGTCAACGACGAGTCCAACACGCTTAAGCACACAGCTTATGCGGCACTTATCAACAAAACCGCTGTATGTCAGGGCTATGCTTTGCTGTTTTACCGCCTTGCGTTAGAGCTTGGAGTCGATTGCAGACTCATTTCAGGTGACAGTCATAATGAACGTCATGGCTGGAATATCGTCAGAATCGATGGCGTTTATTACAATCTCGATACCACATGGGATGCAGGCCGAGGACCTTACGGTTACGATTATTTCTTAAAATGTGAGGCTAACTTTGGTGATCACAAAAGAGACCCGCAATATGACAACGCAAGCTTCCACCAGCGCTACCCAATGTCTGCCAAGGACCATGTCAATGGCGTGTTTATTGTCGAGAACGGCGTACTTGTTGCATATAACGGATATGATTCTTATATAGTAATACCTGACGGTATAGTTGGAATTGCTGATGGCGTTTTTAGCTTAAATAGATTAATTGTAAGCGTTGTTATTCCCAACAGCGTTACATTCATTGGGAAAGGCGCTTTCTCATCTTGCTCAAGATTAACATCAATAAACATTCCTGAAAGCGTTACAAGCATTGGAGATGAAGCTTTTGCTTACTGTGAAAGCCTGCAGGAGATCACCATACCCCAAGGTATAACTTCGTTAAGCAAAGGCATATTCGACTGTTGTACTTCTCTTAACAAGGTAAATCTTCCTTCAAATTTAACCACCATTGGAGAAGGCGCATTCAGATTTTGCAAAGCTTTAACAAGCATTGATATTCCTGCAGGTGTAACAACAATCGGTAAATCTGCTTTTGAATATTGCACCTCTCTTATAAGCATCACTGTTCCCGAAGGCGTAACGTCTATCAGCGACTGGGTATTTTACTCTTGCAAAAGTTTGTCGAACATAAATCTTCCTTCAACATTAACTGCCGTTGGAAATTGTGCATTTGATAGCTGTCTCGCCTTAGAAACTATTGAAATCCCCGATAGCGTTTTAACTTTGGGTAATTCTGCATTCCGTAGCTGTACCAATTTAAAAACCGTCAAGTTACCTAAAGAATTAACTGTTATTAACGAATTCACTTTTGACAGTTGCGAAAGCTTGTCAAGCATCGAGATACCCGACGGTGTTACTGAAATCTGTAAAAATGCATTTAGCGGTGCCGATTCTTTAGAGAATATAGTTATTCCGGCTAGCGTCGAGAGCGTTGGACAGTATTCGTTTAACTGCTCATTAAAATCAATAACCTTCCTGTCTCCCGATACCGTAATATTCAGTTATAACGATACAATTAATGCCGATGCCGTTATTTATGGCTACACATCGTCTACTGCCAGAAAATACGCAAAAGCATATTCAAGACAGTTTGTAGCATTAGACCCGAACGCTGAAATACCCCTTATTGATTCGGGAACATGCGGAGATAACCTTATGTGGGAGCTAAACGAAGACGGAGTTTTAACAATCAGCGGAACCGGCGAGATGACCTCCTGCCCGTGGATAGAAGAATACTCCGCTACTATTAATAGTGTTGTTATCTGTGAGGGTGTAACAACAATCTGCGACAGAGCATTTGAACACTGTACTCAGTTGTCGAGTGTTACTTTTCCGTCAACATTAACCGAAATCGGCGAAAGAGCGTTTTTCTATTGCAATAGATTGGCAAGTCCCGAATTTCCAACAGGCTTAACAAAAATTAATGATATGGCATTTTATGCTTGCTATGCATTTTCCGAGGTTATTTTGCCTGACAGTGTTACATATATTGGAAATTCAGCATTTTCTTCTTGCAAAGCGTTGGTTAGCGTTAAATTACCTGCTAATTTAACAACAATATCCGAAAGAATGTTTGACAACTGCACTAAACTTGTAAATATTAATATTCCCGACTCAGTAACCACTATAGAACAATATGCATTTTCGACTTGCAGTAGTTTAAAACAAATAACCATCCCCGAAAGCGTTACTAATATAGGAGTAAGCATATTTAGATATTGCAGCTGTCTGTCAAGTGTAGATCTGCCTAATAACTTAACCTCGATTCCCGGTAGAATGTTCGAATATTGCACCAGCCTTACACATATTGATATTCCCGAAAGCGTGACATCTATTGGTTATTCTGCTTTTTATGAATGCAGTAAGTTAAGCGAAATATCACTTCCCGAGAATTTGAATGAAATTCAAAGCTCTGCATTTGCTTATTGTTCTGCTCTGACAAGTGTAAATATTCCCGCAAGCGTTGAAATGATTGGCTATGGCGCATTTAGTGATTGCGAAAATTTGCAAAGCATATATTTATACAATCAGAATGTAGCAATTGATGATAAATACCACTATGATTTTGTTCCGCAAACTACCGTCGTTTATGGATATAAAGATTCAACTGCACAAGCATATGCCTTAGAAAACGGCAGAGCTTTTTATATACTTCTGGAGGACGGAACCATATGCGGCGACCTGGATTCTAACCTTATTGTAGACAATATTGATGCTATTTATCTTCTTTATTCCACTATTTTCGGTGAACAAGATTACGCCCTTAACCAAGATTGTGACTTTGACAATAACGGTGTTATTGATAATAACGATGCAATTTATCTTTTGTATCACACAATCTTCGGCATGGAGTCATATCCCTTGTAATACAAAAAATGTCCCCTCTGTCTTAAGGCAGAGGGGACATTTGGTATATAGTCACTTATTAGTTTTATATTCATCATAAACCTCTTTAAGTCTATGAGGATAGTCGGTCATAATTCCGTCGGCTCCTATTTCAATAAGGTGCTTCATATCATCAATATCGTTTATTGTCCAATAATGTACTGCCAAGTTATGACGGTTTGCTGTTTTGACAAAATGCTTTGTAGCAAGGTCGAAGCCGTGCTTTTCCATCGGAATTTGAAATACGCACATTCCGTCATCAAAGAAAACATCTAATCCCAAAAGCTGTAATACATAAAACTCTGTTGCCGCATCGTAAGAAGGGGAGTACATGAAGTCTTCAGGCACTTCGCCCGATTTCTGCAAGCGTGTAAACTCGTCATAAATCTCCTCGTGAAAGCTTGCAAGCACCACTCTGTCAAATGCGTCATGTTCATCTAAAAGCTTGATGACCTCGTTTAATGCTTTAATTCCCAAATCGCCCGATTGCTTAATTTCAACATTTACTCGGTTATCGGGAAAAGCGATAAGCAATTCTTCAAGCGTCGTTGCCAAGAATACAGTCTCGTCGCGCGGCGCAACACCCTCGGGATATGTAACATCTGTCGGGTATTTCTCGACACCGTTGTCGTCCTTAAAATGTACACGCTCGCCGTTAAGCTTGTCGTCATCATCTGTTGGGTTATTGTAGCCAAAGTCAACCTTTTGTTCAATCAGGTCAGAGTAATTCCAGTCGGCAATGTTGCCTGTCACATTTGTCTTTCGGTCGAGGGTCGTGTCGTGCGAGAGAATTATAACTCCGTCCTTTGTTATGCTCACATCAGTCTCCATCATAACTCGTTCATCAACGCTGTAAGCGTTGTAAAAAGCTTCAAGAGTGTTATCCGGAAATTCCTTATTACCTCCGCCGTGAGCAATAAGAATCGGGAACTCGCTTTCCTTAAGCATGGGGTTAGCTAACTTATAGTTATCAAATCTCGGGAAAAATGCAATAACGGCATAAAGCAAAACAATGCTCGCCAAAACTAAAGCAGTAATTCTAAGCCCCTTCTTTGTCTTAACTTTCATATCAAAATATCCTTTCTGTAACTTAAAAGCTTATCACAAAACAGTATAACTCATTCACTTAACTTATGCAAGTCTAAGCATTAGCTTATCATAATTTGCTTTTAAACAAAACGTTTAAGCTATATTGAATTAAAACTCATTTAAAAACTTGCACAATATCGCTTACTTGTTTTTATTTCTTGCGTTAAACCGCAAATTTTTGGTTTTGGTAGCAAACTTATTTTTAATGTGATATAATTATCTTGTCTTGTTGTGACAGATTTTAATTAACAAAAGGTGAGGACTACTACATGAGAAAGTTTTGCATAGCATCCAAAAACAGTGTTTGTTCAATTTTGGCAGAAAGTGAAGCTTTTGAAGGCGTTAAGCGCATTTCAAAAGTTGTAAGCGAGGATATTTGTCTGGCAACCGCAAAAACTCCTGCGATAGTTTCAGCGCTTGACGATGTTGATACCGACAGCGTAATTTTAGCTGCTACCGTTGGAAAAAGCCCGCTATTAGATAAGCTTGCGGCTTCGGGCTTGGTTGATATTTCAGCCATTTTAAATAAGCGTGAGGTTTACCTCATTCAGCACCTCGAAGCTCCTTTTGCTGAACATCCCGAAATTAAAGACGTTTTGGTTGTTGCAGGTATAGATAAACGTGCCACAATTTATGGCTTGTTCGATATTTCTGCGGCTTGCGGCATTTCCCCCTTGGTTTACTGGGGCGATATTGCTCCCAAGCAAAAGGATGAAGTATGCGTCGATTACTCTGTGCCTTACATCTCAAAGCAGCCCTCAGTTAAATACAGAGGATTCTTCATTAACGATGAATGGCCTGCATTCGGCGGTTGGTGCCGTGATCGTTTCGGCGGTTTCAACGTTAATGCCTATGAACATGTATTCCAGCTTCTTTTGCGCTTAAAAGGAAATTACTTCTGGCCTGCAATGTGGTCAAGCACCTTCTCCGAGGATGGCCCCGGAATAGCAAATGCCGAACTTGCAAATATTTACGGTGTTGTAATGGGTGCTTCTCATCACGAGCCCATGTGCCGTGCAGGAGCTGAATGGCAGCATATTTATAAAAACTACGGCGATGACAACACTTGGAGCTTTATCTCCAATAGTGAAGCTATTACTGAATTCTGGCGTGACGGCTTAAAGAGAAACAAGGACTTTGAAAACGTTATAACTGTTGGTATGCGTGGCGAAAACGACTCTCTTCTTTTAGGCGCTAACGCTACTTTAGAAGATAACATCAATGTTTTGAAGGGCGTTATTAACAAGCAGAACGAGCTTATGACCGAAATCGTCAACCCAAAGCTTGAAGAGATCCCCAGAATGCTTGCTCTTTATAACGAGGTGGAAGACTTCTACTACGCTCCCGAAAAGGGCTTAAAGGGTTGGGAGGCTTTGGATGGAGTTATCTTAATGCTCTGCGACGATAACTTTGCAAACCTTCGCTATCTGCCTACTGATGACGACCGTGACCACAACGGCGGCTTCGGTATGTACTATCACTACGACTACCACGGAGCTTCCATTTCTTATGAATGGATCAACTCTAACCGCTTGACCAAGACCTGGGAACAGATGTCAATGGCTTATGATTACGGTATCCGAGATATGTGGATAGTTAACCTTGGCGACATTAAGGGCCTTGAATATCCTCTATGCTACTTCCTTACTTTAGCATACGACTTTGAAAAATACGGCTCCGACAACCCCAATAAGGTCGAAGAATATGTTTATGATTGGATAAAAACTCAGTACGGCGAATGGCTTACCGATAATCAGCAGAGAGATGTTTTCACTGTTCTTAACGGATACACCAAGTACAATAATGCCCGTACACCGGAGTCGATGAACAGTACCATTTATTCACCTGTTAATTTCAGAGAAGGCGAGAGAGTATGGACCGAGTGTCAGGATCTGATCGACCTTGCCACCAAGCTTTATAACGAGGCTCCTGACGGATGTAAGGATTCAATCTTTACAATGGTATATTATCCTTGTGTTGCGTCTTTAAACCTTGTTCAGATGAGTATTGAAGCAGGCTGGAACAACTTCTATGCCGCAAAAGGCAGTCTTGCCGCTAACAAATACTTAGATTGTGTTAAAAAGCGCGTTGCGCGCGATTATGAGCTTAAAAATCAGTTCGATTCCATACTTGACGGCAAGTGGATTCATATGATGGATTCAGCTCATCATGGCTTCAGAACATGGAATGATGACGACTGGCGCTATCCTACTGTTTCTGAGGTAACACCTGTATTTGGCGGCAAGTCAATGGTTTCGTTTGCCGGTAACGAAAGATATTCTTTGGGCAAATTCTGGTCAATGTCCGGTCCTTTGTTCAACCGTGAATTTATGCGTCCCGATACAGATTACATAACCATTAACATCGAAACCGGCTCGGCTGCCGACCTTGAATATAAGATTGATTGCAATAAACCGTGGCTGATTTTTGAAAAGACCGAGGGCGTTGTTACCCCTGCCGACGGCATGGCATCAATTAACGTTAAGTGCGACAGAACCGCTTTGACGGGCGAGGAAACCGCTGAGATTTCTGTTATCTGCCGCTTCGGTTCAGAGGGCAGAACGAGAGCACGCTTGTTTGTTGCAGCGTGCCCCGGCAATTATAATGCCGAGCCCATGACCTTCATTGATACCGAGGGTTATGTTTCGATGGATGCTCACCACTTCAGCGCAAACAAGTCGGCTTCTGACTCTGAATGGGTAGCTATTGACCATCTTTCCCGCATTGATACACCGGCACTTAAGGTACTACCCTCAACAAGTGCTTTCCTTAATAAAGAGGACGACAGCTACAACACCACAGATGTTCCTTATCTTGAATATAGCTTTGTTACAAACAACGCAGGTGATTGGGAAGCGGCTATTTATCTTTCTGCCCGTAACCCCGTCGCAATAGACGCTAAGCTTCGTTTGGGAATAAGTACTAACGACGGCGAGGTTAACGTTGTTTCAACAATACCCGCGCATTACAAGGCTCGCAACTGCCGTGAGTGGAACGATGATGTTTTGGCTTGTGTTCGCACCTGCAAGACCTCGATTACAACCGTAAACGGTATTAACAAGCTTAAAATCTTCGGCGGTGACCCCAACATCATAATTGAAAAAATCGTTGTTTATCCCAAGGGCAAGGCGCCTGCAAAAACCTATCTCGGCACACCTGAAAGCTACTTTGTAAAGTAACTTTACTTTTCAGCCTCTCACCGATAAAGTGAGGGGCTTTTTTCTTTAATTTTGAGCAAATAGGTTGATTTTTTCGTCGCTAACCTCTATTATAATTATAAAGAATTTTGTTTGGAGGATTAATATGGACCATTCGCAAAAGGCTTATGAACTTTTTATGCAGGGATATAACTGCTCGCAGGCTGTATTTGCGGCATTTTGCGATATAACAGGAATAGATTTTGAATTGGCAATAAAGCTTTCTTCGTCGTTCGGCGGAGGAATGGGCAGACTTCGTGAGGTCTGCGGTGCGGTCAGCGGAATGATGCTTGTTGCAGGCGCTCTTTACGGTTACAATGATCCAAAGGATTCAGTAACCAAAAGCGAGCATTATAAGCGTGTTCAAACGCTCGCCTATAAGTTTCAAGAGGAAAACGGCTCTTACATCTGCAAAACTCTTTTAGGGCTTGATAGCGCTTCCGATCCCAATTCGCCTCAAAGAACCAATGAATATTATAAAAAACGCCCGTGTGCCGAGCTTGTAAGGCAAGCCGCCGCAATCTTGGATGACTATATTAAAAACCATGATGTTTGATTTTGAACGCCTTAACAAGCTTTTGGAACTTCCTGTTGATGAGATTCACACCGATAACGGTGTCGGTACTCTTTCCGAAAAATACCTTCATGCGCTTTTAAAGTGTTATTATGAGCCTGAGCGTGCTTTTCATGAGGTAAAGGTAGACCGCTTTACAGCTGATATCTGCCGGGGCAACGAGATCATCGAGATCCAGACTCGCCAGCTAAACCGTCTGCGTGAAAAACTCGAAGCATATATGCTTTTGGGGTATAACGTAAAGGTTGTCTATCCGATTCCTCGTATTCGCTGGCTTTTGTGGGTGAATAACGAGACTGGCGAAACAACAAAGAGGCGCAAGTCACCGGCTGTGGGCAGATTCTTTTCTTCGTTCTTCGAGCTTTATAAAATCAAATATTTCCTTGATTGGGACAAGCTTACGATTGAACTTTTGCTTTTTGATGCCGAGGAATATCGCAATTTAGACGGTTACGGTAAATCTAAAAAATATCGCTCAACCCGCCTTGAAATGATGCCGCTTGAATTTGTCGATCGCTTAACTCTTTCAAAACCAAGTGATTACTTAGCCTTTGTGCCCGAAAGCCTGCCGCCGATATTCAAATCTCGTGATTACGCAAAAGCCATGAAAGCAGACATCAGCCATTCTAACACGGCACTTAATATTTTGTCTTACTTAGGCGTTGTTGAAAAATGCGGCAAAGACGGCAATGCTCACTTATATAAAGTGAATTCAAGATTAAAAAATCAAGAATAGGGGAGATACTCTTGAAAATCAAAACCAAAGTCATGGATTACGAAAAGGTTATATCGCTTCCTAAAGAGAAAAAACATAGACCTCTTAAAACCATGATGTTCTTCAGAATCCTTTTAGTAATTCTGTGTTTCTTCGATTTAGTTATAACTAAATTCAAGATTAGAAAAGTTAACATGGAAAAGCTTGGGAAAAAAGAGCCTTGTCTTTATCTTATGAATCACTCTGCCTTTATGGATATGAAAATAGCATATTGTGTTCTTTTCCCAAAAGCATTTAACATTATTGCTTCTGTAGATGCTTTTGTCGGCAAATCCCTTTTAATGAGGTTAATAGGCTGTGTCCCTGCACGAAAATTCATAGCAGACACTCAGCTTGTTAGGGATATGGTATATTGCCTTAAAAATCTAAAAACCTCAGTGTTAATGTTCCCCGAGGCCGGCTACAGCTTCGACGGCACTTCAACCACTCTGCCTGATAGCTTGGGAAAATGCCTAAAGCTTTTAAAAGTACCTGTTGTAATGATAAAAACACAGGGAGTATTTCTTCGCGACCCTTTATATAACCGCTTGCAGATAAGAAGGGTAAAAACAAGCGCCACCATGGAATATATCCTCTCACCCGAGGATATTGATAGGTATTCGGTAGACGAACTCAACGATATTATTTCTAAACACTTTCATTTCGATAACTTCCGCTACCAGCAAAAAAATAATGTGGTCATTAACGAGCCTTTCCGTGCCGATGGCTTGAACCGTGTTCTTTACAAGTGTCCTCATTGTTTAAGCGAGGGTGAAATGACAGGCGAAGGTACTACCCTTAAATGTCAGGCCTGCGGCAAAGAATATGAACTTACCGAGCTTGGCTTTATAAAAGCCATAAGCGGCGAAACAGAGTTTTCACACATACCCGACTGGTACCGTTGGGAACGTGAATGCGTTAAGAAAGAGGTTTTAGACGGCACATATAATCTTGATATTGATGTAAACATAGGCGTTATTGTTAATGCTAAGTGCTTTTATATGGTTGGCGAGGGCAGGCTTACACACTCTATTGACGGCTTCCGACTTACCGGTTGCAACGGCAAGCTTGATTATTTTCAAAAGCCTCTCGCGGCATATAGTATTAATTCAGACTTCTTCTGGTATGAAATTAACGACGTTATAACTGTGGGTAATTCGAAAATTTTCTATTTCTGCTTCCCGAAAAATTGCGGCGATGTCGTTACCAAAGCACGCCTTGCGCAAGAGGAGATTTACAAGCTTTTAAAATCAGACAGATAAATATCTAAAAATATCCGCTCAAAAATGGGCGGATTTTTTTAGTTTCATATTGTCTTTTTCTGTCGGTTGTGATACTATATCCTTTAGCGTATTCTACTTTAATTTTAGGGAGGGTTTGCTGCTTGAGAATCGTTTTTGTCCGTCACGGACACCCCGATTATGCAAATGACTGTTTGACAGAGCTTGGTAAACATCAGGCGCTTGCCTGTGCCGAGAAAATGGCAGGGGAGAACATTAAAGCAATATATTCTTCTACCTGCGGCAGAGCTTATGAAACTGCCGAAGCTACCGCAAAGCGTATTGGCTTAAGCATTATACCTCTTGATTTTATGCGAGAAATACGTTGGGGTGAAATTGATAAAACCTCTGAGCTTATTGACGACGGGCACCCTTGGAATACTGCTGAACAGCTTAGTCAGAATGAAGATTTTAACCTTTTGCACGATGACTGGAAGTCTCACAAGTATTTCTCGGGAAATATTGTTCTAAAGTCGGTTGAAACGGTTTGCGATGGTTTTGCCGAGTGGATGACACAGTTCGGTTATAAATTCTTAGAAAACGGCAAATTATATTGTGAAAAAGAATGTAACGATATTGTTGCAATTTTCTCTCACGGAGGGTCGGGCGCCGCAGCTCTTGCAAAGCTGTTTAATCTTCCTTTCCCTTATGTTTGTTTAACCTATGCCATGAATTTCACATCCATCACCGTTGTAAATATCCCCTCAAAAGCAGGGTCAATTGTTATGCCGAGACTTTTAAGGTTAAACGACGACCGCCATGTAACCACTGAAAAAATCACATTTCAAATGTAATTAAAAAGGATAAATAAGATATGAAAACCGTTTTTAAAAAAATCTTAGAATATATTTCAATCATCGGTCTTGCGCTAATCAGTGCACTTTCTTATGTTATGTTTGTTTTTCCTAACGACTTCGCACCCGCAGGTTTTAACGGCATTGCCACCATAATTCAATATGTTTTTGATATTAACGCAGGTTATCTGGTGTTCTTAATCAATATCCCCATTATAATTTTAGTGTTCATTTTTGTTGATAAAGAGTTCGCCGTTAAAACCCTTGTGTTTATTATCTGCTTTTCCGGAGGTCTTGCGATTCTCGACCAATTTGACCTTTCAGCGTTCATATATCAGACCGACAATGGAACAAGTACAATCTTAGGTCCTGTCGTTGCAGGATTCATAAGCGGCGCAACTGTCGGTGCGGCATTTCTATTAAACAGCTGTTCCGGCGGCACCGAGCTTGTATCGGCGCTTATCCACAAATACCGTCCCGGATACAACTTCGTTTGGATTGCTTTTATTCTTAATGTGATCGTTGCAATAATCTCTTACTTCGTTTATGGTTACAAGATCGAGCCTGTTATCCTTTGCATTTTGTTCTCTTACTTCTCAAGTGCCGTAAGCGATAAAATCCTTAGGGGCAACCGTGAAGCTGTTAAGTTCGAGGTTATTACCGACCACCCCGAAGAGGTAGGCAAAGCGATTATCGAGCGCTTGGGCCACTCTGCCACAATCATTCGCGGTGAGGGTGCATACACCAAATCTCAGAAGAATATGCTTTTCTGCATTATAAATAAATATGAGATCGTTCAGTTTAAAGAGATCTTAGATGAATACCCTGATACCTTTGCAGTCGTTTCGAACGTGAACGACACTATCGGTAAGTTTGTCAACCATCGTCAGAAAAAATCTGCAGTATCATAATAACTGAAATATGACAAAAAATCCCTTGGTTCGCCCAAGGGATTTTTGCAGTTATATGTAGTTTTAGTTATCTTGCGCCTTATTCATAGCATAACCAAGTCGCAAAAGAGAGTCACCGATATGTACATTTTCAACTGAGACACCGTCATACATATATGTCAAATCAAAATGGCTGAAGTTCCAAAAGCCTTTAATGCCAAGGCTAACAAGCTTATCGGCAATTTCTTTTGCGTTATCCTTTGGCACGCAAAGCACAGCAACCTTAGGCTCGCGCTCTGAGCAGAATTTTTCGATCTCCGCATAGTTTCTTATAGCTATGTCTCCAACCATAATCCCGGTCAGTGCCTCACTTGAATCAAACAAGCCAATCAGTTCGCAGCCGCGCTCACTAAAGTCAATATGCAAAGCCAAAGCTCTGCCCAAATTGCCCATACCGATAATTATTGCAGGCTGTTTTTTATTAACGCCCAAAATCTCGCCGATCTCATGCCTTAACGATTCAACATTATATCCGTATCCCTGCTGACCGAACCCGCCGAAGCAGTTAAGGTCCTGTCTTATCTGAGAAGCTGTCGAGCGAAGAAAGCTTGCAAGCTCTTTCGAGGATATTTTTACAACACCCTTTTTTGAAAGCTCGCCAAGCAAGCGATAATATCTAGGTAAACGCTTAATTACAGAAGCAGATATTTCGTTACGCAAAACGATTACTTCCTTTCGTTAATTATAGCTTTTAGCTAAGTTGTCGGCAATTGCCTTAAGGAATGTCTCGCTGTCTACGGTCTGTTTGCCCTCAATAGAGGAGAGTGAATAAAGGTCGCCGGTCATGATTCCCGATTCAATGGTTGCAATTGTTGCAGCCTCAAGCTTATCAGCATAATCGCAAAGCTCAGGAATATTATCAAGCTCGCCTCTCTTTCTAAAAGCTCCAGACCATGCAAAAATTGTAGCAACAGGGTTTGTCGAGGTCTTTTCGCCCTTAAGCCACTTGTAATAATGGCGCTGAACCGTGCCGTGAGCAGCTTCATATTCGTAAACACCGTCAGGCGATACCAAAACCGAGGTCATAAGGCCCAAACTTCCGTAAGCAGTTGCCACCATGTCCGACATTACGTCACCGTCATAGTTCTTGCAAGCCCAAATAACACCGCCGTTAGATCTGACGATTCTTGCCACCACGTCGTCAATCAAGGTGTAGAAGTATTCAATTCCTGCTTCTTCAAACTTAGTCTTGTATTCAGCGTCATAAATCTCTGCAAATATGTCCTTAAATCTGTGGTCATATGTCTTAGAGATCGTATCCTTAGAAGCAAACCAAATGTCCATCTTGGTATCTAAAGCATAGTTAAAGCACGAACGTGCAAAGCTTGCAATCGACTTATCAATATTATGTACACCCTGAATGATTCCGTCAGAATCGGTAAACTGATGGATAAGTGTTTTTGTTTCGTTACCGTTTTCATCAGTGACAAGCAGTTCTGCTTTACAGCTGGCAGGCACCTTCATTTCGGCGTTCTTATAAATATCGCCATAAGCATGACGTGCAATGGTTATCGGCTTTGTCCACGTGGGAATAAAGGGGTTAATGCCCTTGATTACGATGGGAGCACGGAAAACAGTACCGTCTAAAATAGCTCTGATAGTGCCGTTAGGTGACTTCCACATTTCCTTAAGGTTATATTCAGTCATTCTTGCAGCATTAGGCGTAATGGTTGCACACTTTACAGCAACACCATACTTTTTTGTGGCCTCGGCAGAATCAATCGTTACCTGGTCGTTGGTTTCGTTTCTATATTCAAGGCCCAAATCATAATATTCAGTCTTAAGGTCAACATAAGGCAAAATAAGCTCATCCTTAATCATCTGCCAAATGACTCTCGTCATCTCGTCGCCGTCCATTTCAACAAGCGGTGTGGTCATTCTAATCTTTTCCATGTCGCATATCCTCCTTAAATGCTGTTTTTTGTATAGTTAAGCAAACCGCCCGAAAGAATTATTTCCTTATTTCTTTCTGTAAGCTCGCATCTGCAAACAACTTCTTTGCCGTTTGTCTTGTTTAGGATCTTAACCTCGCCGCCGTTTGCAACGGTAGCTCTCAAACCATCAATTACAAGCTCGTCGTTTAATGATATCAAGTCATAATCTGCAGGGTTAACAAATTCCAAGGGGAGGATACCTGCGTTAACGAGATTTGCTCTGTGAATTCTTGCAAAGCTCTTAACCAAAACTGCCTTAACGCCTAAATAAAGAGGTGCTAAAGCCGCATGCTCTCTCGAGGAGCCTTGACCGTAGTTCTCGCCGCCGACGATAATGCTTGCACCCATCGACTTTGCTCTTTCAGGGAATTTATCATCGCAAACAGTAAAGCAATATTTAGAGATTTCGGGAATGTTTGAACGAAGAGGCAATATCTTCGAGCCGGCAGGCATAATATGGTCTGTTGTGATATTATCGCCAACCTTCAACGAGCAGGGAACGCAAAGCTTGTCATCAAGCTCGCTTGTTTCGGGGAAGGGCTTGATGTTAGGCCCTCTTAAAACTTCAACTTCGTTCATTTTTTCAGCTTCAATGGGTGCAGCAACCATATTATCGTTAATGGTGAATACCTCGGGCAAAACAAAGTCGGGCATATCGCCAAGACTTCTCGGGTCGGTCAAAACACCTGTAATTGCCGAAGCAGCAGCGGTTTCGGGTGAAAGAAGATAGATCTTACCGTCCTTTGTGCCCGAACGTCCCTCAAAGTTTCGGTTAAATGTTCTTAAAGAAACGCCTGCTGAATTGGGCGCCTGACCCATGCCGATGCAAGGTCCGCATGCTGATTCCAGAATTCTTGCGCCCGCGTCGATCATATCAGACAAAGCACCGCAGTCTGCAATCATGTTAAGTACCTGCTTCGAGCCGGGAGCGATAGAAAGAGAAACATCAGGATGAACAGTCTTGCCCTTTAAGATATGAGCAACCTTAAGCATATCCAAAAGTGAGGAGTTAGTGCATGAGCCGATACAAACCTGATCGATCTTCATGCCTTCAAGCTCCTTGACAGTCTTAACATTGTCTGGCGAATGAGGGCAAGCAACCAAAGGCTCAAGCTCGCTTAAGTTAATAACAAGCTCTTCATCATAAACAGCGTCTTTGTCAGCTGCAAGAGGTACCCAAACATCTTCTCTGCATTGTGCCTTCAAGAATGCAAGAGTGTTTTCATCAGAAGGGAATATACTTGTTGTAGCGCCAAGCTCAGCGCCCATGTTTGTTATGGTAGCTCTTTCAGGCACAGACAAGGTCTTAACGCCTTCGCCTGTATATTCAATAATTTTGCCAACGCCGCCCTTAACGCTCATACGGCGTAAAACTTCCAAAATAACATCCTTAGCGGCAACCCATGGTGAAAGCTTTCCCGTCAATTCAACCTTAACAATCTTGGGGTATGTAATATAATAAGTTCCGCCGCCCATTGCAACTGCAACGTCAAGTCCGCCTGCGCCAATTGCAATCATGCCCAAGCCGCCGCCTGTGGGTGTGTGCGAGTCGGAACCGATAAGTGTCTTTCCGGGAATACCGAAACGCTCTAAGTGTACCTGGTGGCAAATGCCGTTGCCGGGGCGAGAGAAGTAAATTCCGTGCTTTTTTGTAACTGAGCCGATAAAACGGTGGTCATCGGCGTTTTCAAAGCCTGACTGAAGTGTGTTGTGGTCAATATATGCCACGCTTTTTTCAGTCCTTACTCTCGGTACACCCATGGCTTCATATTCCAAATAAGCCATAGTGCCTGTGGCGTCCTGCGTCAAGGTTTGATCTATCCTTATCCCTATCTCCTTGCCCTTGACGAACTCGCCGTCAACGCAATGGTTTTTAAGGATCTTTTCTGCAAGTGTTAATCCCATATTTTATTATCCTCCTAAAAAAGAAATCATATTAATCATATTATATTAGCCTTAAGTTGTCAAGGCATTAACAATCACTTTTACAGTATAATGCGTTAAAATATTTTTAAAAGACAATGAAAGATTTCTTGCAATTTGCTACATGCTTCCTTGACTTTAACAATATATTAAGATATAATCAATATGTATTTTTATGTTTACAAGTTATTTTTGAAGTTTACTCTGCCTTTTCCTTCATTTTTCGATTTTTCAGTATATACGTCTTTTTGCGGTGAATACTAACCTAAAATATCACTTTACGGAGGAATATATGGCTGAAGAAAACACACCTGTTACCGATGAGCAGGTTGCCTCGTCGGACAAATTCAGGGATATAGAGATAAAGGGCGCAAAGCACGTGATCCATTGTCTAAGCATAATCGGACAGATCGAAGGTCATTACATTCTGCCGCCTCAAAACAAAACAACCAAATACGAGCATATCATGCCTGCGCTTGTCGCTATTGAACAGGATGAGAGCATTGAAGGGCTTATCATAATAATAAACACAGTCGGGGGCGATGTTGAAGCAGGCCTTGCCATTGCCGAGCTTATTTCATCAATGAAAACACCCACCGTTTCCGTCGTTGTTGGGGGAGGGCACTCGATAGGTGTGCCGCTTGCAGTCAGCGCAAAACGCTCATTTATTGTGCGAAGCGCTACCATGACGATCCACCCCGTAAGAATGACCGGACTTGTTTTGGGTGTGCCTCAGACTTTGTCATACTTTGAAAAGATGCAGGAGCGCATCGTGCGTTTCGTCTGCGAAAATTCAAACGTCACGCCTGACCGTTTTACCGAGCTTATGATGAAAACGGGCGAGCTTGTTATGGATGTAGGCACTGTTTTAACGGGCGAGGAAGCCGTTGCAGAGGGCTTGATTGACCAGGAGGGCGGTTTAAGCGAAGCCATAGAATATCTCTACAAAATGATAGAGGAGGGCTGAGCTTGCTTTACACCGTTATAAGCCCTCACGATATTTTTGCAAAAGAATTTGTGCCGACGCAGCATTTAAATATTAACGGCGGCAGGGTAGAATATACTTTGCAGGGAAACAATAAAATCATAACATCACTTTTTTCAACCGACCCGAAGTTATATCTCGATAAAAGATACACACCCGGGCGGATACTTGACAAATAACATTTAAGGAGATTGACATGTCGATTCTTTCAGCTATTCTGCAAGCAATAATTCAAGGCTTAACCGAATTTTTACCCGTTTCTTCATCGGGTCACTTAAGCATATATCAGCATTTCACGGGCAACAGCGGCGAAGGTGCGCTTATGTTTTCCGCAATTTTGCATTTAGGCACGCTTGTTGCCGTGTTTGTCTGCTTCTGGAATCAGATTTTTGCTTTAATTGTTGAATTTTTTGCAATGATTAAAGATATTTTCACGGGCAAGTTTTCGTTTAAAAACATGGAACCTGCCAGACGTGTCATTTTTATGTTTATTATTTCAACGGCTGTGCTCATTCCGTTTTATATCTTCAAAGATTTCTTTGAAAGCTTTTCCGAAGATGCCTCCATTCTTGCCGAGGGTCTGTGCTTCCTTTACACAGCCGCAATTCTGTTTTTGGCTGACCGTTCTGCTAAGGGCACAAAAGAGATCACCGATGTTAACGCACGTGATGCCGTAACGATCGGCTTCTTCCAGGCAGTTGCGCTTCTTCCCGGTGTTTCACGTTCGGGCTCAACCATTTCGGGCGGCATTTTCTCCGGCTTAAAAAGGCAGGAGGCTGTAAGCTATTCATTTATTTTAGGCATTCCCGCGATCCTCGGCGGCTGCATTGTCGAGGTTAAAGACGGTCTCGCCTCTGACACAAATGTTAGCTTTATAAACTGTCTTATCGGTTTTGTTGTAGCTGCTGTTGTCGGTCTTTTGGCAATAAAGCTCGTTCAGTGGCTGATGAGATCGGATAAGTTCAAAATATTCTACATATATACAGCAATTTTGGGCGTTGTTGTTATAGGCTTCGCTGTTGCCGAAATGATTATCGGTCATCCGATCACATTCTGATATTCTCAGGTTATATACTTTGAAAGGACGTTTACATAATGGCTGCAAAAACTAAAAACACTTCCTCAAAAAAGGCAGGCACCAAAGCTCAGAGCAAACCAACAAAAGAACAGACCGAAGCTCAGAGAATAGCAAAAACCAGAATGTGGTCAACCATAATCTTCATTCTTGGTGTATTTGTTGTTTTTCTTACATACATTCAAGGTCAGGCTGCTTGGAGCGGTATGCATAACATTCTGTGGGGACTTTTTGGTATCTCAACAGTTTTGGTTGCACCTATATTCATTTATGTCGCAATAATGATGGCTCTCGACAAGTCGAAAAGCGCTGTAACAGTTAAAATCGTTCAGGGCATTATTTTAATGCTTTTAATCAGCCCCGCGTTCGAGATCATATATTCGTTTATAAATTCCGTAACTCCTTACAGCGGCGAGGATTTCAATGCTGTCATCACAGCTCTTTACAACAACGGTGTAAACATGAAGGGCGGCGGTGCGTTAAGCATTATCGTAGGCGGTACATTAAGCGCGCTTTGCGGTGCTGTTTGCGCTTTAATTATCATTATTTTGCTTGTAATTTTGTTTGTAATGCTTTTAACGAACATTACATTCTTAGACGTATGGCACTTTATTGTAAGTATGTTTAAAAAGCTTAAAACCGCTGTCGATGAAGATCAGGCAGAGCACGCAAAGGAAATAGCTTCAAAGCCTGCTAAGGTTATTGAAGAAAAACCTGTTAACGAAAAGCGTATTGACATTGCTAAGTTCATTCCCGCTAATGACACTCCCGAAGAACCCGAAATGCCTGCTCATCCTGTTGTTTCGGGCGTTGAGTATAAACCCGTTATTAATGAAGAACCGGCAGAAAAACCTAAAAAGGTAAAGGTTAAAAAAGAAAAACGCCCCACTATGCCCGGCGACTTTATCCCTGCTGACGAGCAGAAAGAAACCGAGACGGTTATTGAATCCGAAAGCGATATTGTCAACCCGATTTATGTTGATGAGGACGGTCAGACCACTTTGATCGAGAACGAAACCGTAACTCAGTCAGCTTATAGTATTCCTCCCACCGATTTACTTAATTTGCCCCGTCACACAGCATCTGTCGAGGAAACACGTGCCGAGATAGCTCAGAACTCAGAAACATTGGTTGATACTCTTAAAAGCTTCGGCGTTTCTACCCGCATTGTTGAAATTCACAGAGGTCCCTCTGTTACGCGTTACGAGCTTCAGCCTGCAGCAGGCGTTAAGGTAAGCAAGATTACCGGTCTTGTTGATGACATTGCGCTTAACCTTGCGGCAAGCGGTGTTCGAATCGAAGCTCCTATTCCCGGTAAGGCTGCTGTCGGTATCGAGCTTGCAAACAAGATAAGAGATACCGTATATATCCGTGAGCTTATTGACAGCGAAGAATTCCGTTCCATGAAGAGTAAGATTTCGTTCCCTGTCGGAAAAAGTATCGAAGGTAAGATCATAACCGTTGACATTGCAAAAATGCCTCACTTGCTTATTGCAGGTACAACAGGTTCGGGTAAATCCGTGCTTACCAACTCGATCATCATGAGCATTCTCTTTAACGCAACACCCGATGAAGTTAAGCTCATTTTGATCGACCCCAAGCAGGTTGAATTCCCTGTATATAACGGCATTCCTCATCTTCTTATTCCCGTTGTTACCGAGGCTAAAAAGGCGGCAGGCGCTTTGGGTTGGGCAGTTACCGAAATGATGAAGCGATATAACATGTTCGCAAACAGCGGTGTCCGCGATCTGAAGGAATATAACGAATTTGTAAAAACAAAAGAAAACCTCAGTCCGCTTCCTCAGATCGTTATTGTTGTAGACGAGCTTGCCGACCTTATGATGGCAGCTCCTAAAGAGGTTGAAGACTCTATCTGCCGTATCGCACAGCTTGCACGTGCTGCAGGCATGCACATAATCATCGCAACACAAAGCCCCCGAGTTGATATCGTAACAGGTCTTATCAAAGCAAATATCGACTCCCGCGTTGCACTTCGTGTTTCTAACCAGATCGACTCAAGAGTTATTTTGGACGAAATCGGTGCAGAAAAGCTTTTGGGCCATGGTGACCTTTTGATCAGATGCGCAGGATTCGATAAGCCTGTACGTATTCAGGGAGGATTTGTTGCTACCGATGAAATCAGACGAGTTGTCGATTACCTTAAGGCTCAGCAGTCCTCTCAGTATGACGAAGAAGTTGCTTCAGAAATCGAAAAGCATATACCTGTTGCAAAGGGCGAAAAACCATCTGCCTCAAGTGATGATACTGCCTCTGACCCAAATTCCGAGGAATCAATGATTGACAGAGCGATTGAGGTTATTGTTGAAAATCAGACAGCCTCAACTTCTTTCCTTCAGCGCAAATTAAAGCTTGGCTATGCCCGTGCCGCAAGAATTATGGACGAGCTTGAAGAAATGGGCATCATCAGCGCAGGTGACGGCGCTAAGCCCAGACAGATACTCATGTCTCATACCCAGTGGCTCGAACGCAAGGCTTCTTTGGGCGGTGCTTCCATGCCTGTACTCGACAAACCCGACGAGGAGGATATATGAACGGATTCATTCCCGTTTCCCGTGCAGATATGATCGAGCGCGGAATTGAGCAATTAGACTTTGTTTATATTTTGGGTGACGCTTATGTTGATCACCCCAGCTTTGGCGCGGCTATAATTACCCGTGTGCTCGAGCACAACGGTTTTACTGTCGGCATTATCGCACAGCCCGATTGGCATAAGGATTCTGACTTTTTGCGGCTTGGCGTGCCTAAGCTTGGCTTTTTGGTTTCAGCAGGCAACATCGACTCGATGGTCGCGCATTACAGCGTCGCTAAAAGACGCCGTGACTTCGATGCATACTCTGCCGGCAACAAAGCAGGCAAGCGCCCCGACAGAGCCGTGATCGTATATTCAAATATCCTGCGAAGACTTTGCCCCGATACTCCCATTTTGATCGGAGGGTTAGAGGCTTCACTCCGCCGTTTCGCCCATTACGACTATTGGGATGATACCGTTCGTCCCTCTGTTCTTCTAGATTCAAAGGCTGATATCTTAATGTTCGGCATGAGCGAAAACTGTATTGTCGAGCTTGCAAACCGCCTTAGAGCAGGTGAGAGTATTAAAGATATAAGAGATGTAAGAGGTACATGCTATCTATGTCCTACTGTTGAAACACCGTTTGGTGCTGTTGAGTGCCCCTCTTACGAAATGGTCTCAACAAATAAAGAAATGTATGCCAAGGCCTGCCGCATTCAATATGACCAGCAAGACGAGGTTTACGGCAAAACTGTTATTCAGCGCCATGGCAGCATGATGCTTGTTCAGAACCCTGTGCCCTACGCTTTAACGACCGAGGAGCTGGACGAAGTATTCTCGCTTCCATATATGCGCGCATATCACCCCATGTATGAAAAAGAGGGCGGCGTACCTTCGATCGAAGAGGTTCAGTTCTCGATCACTCATAATCGTGGCTGCTTCGGCTTTTGCAATTTCTGTTCAATTGCCTTGCACCAGGGCAGAAAGATTTCTGTAAGAAGCGAAGAATCCATTTTAAAAGAGGCTGAGCTTTTAACAAAAATGCCTAACTTCAAAGGTTACATTCACGATGTCGGCGGCCCTACCGCAAACTTTAGGCATGTTTCCTGCCAAAAACAGCTTAAGCTCGGTCTGTGTAAGGGCAAAAAGTGCTTAGCACCTGCTCCTTGCCCTAATTTAGAGGTTGACCACACCGAGTATATAGATATCCTTCGCAAGCTCAGGGCGGTTAAAGGCGTTAAAAAGGTCTTTATCCGTTCGGGCATTCGTTACGACTATCTTATCGAGGATAAGGATGACGAGTTTATTAACGAGCTTATTAAGCACCACGTAAGCGGTCAGCTTAAGGTTGCGCCCGAGCATTGCTCGGCACAGGTTTTAGATAAAATGGGCAAGCCCCACATCGAGGCTTATAAGCGCTTTCAGAAGAAGTTTTACGAAATTACAGGTAAAATAGGAAAAGAGCAGTATCTTGTGCCTTACCTTATGTCTTCACATCCGGGTAGCACAATTAAAGACGCTATCGACCTCGCCTGCTTCTTGAAAGAAAACAACATCCGTCCCGAACAGGTGCAGGATTTCTATCCTACGCCTGGAACGATTTCAACTTGTATGTTCTATACAGGTCTCGACCCTTACACTATGCAGCCGGTTTATGTTGCCAAAACCTCGGAGGAAAAATCGGCTCAGCGTGCTCTGCTTCAATATTTCATGCCCAAAAACCAACGCAGAATTATTGAGATTTTAGAAAAAGCAGGCAGACGCGACCTTATCGGTAACACAAAAGAGTGTTTGGTCAAGCCTGATAATGAATATCTTTTAAAACAGCAGAAGTCAAAACAGTCTAACTCCAAAGGTAACAGCAAAAACACAACCTCAAACCGCAAAGGCGGCACAAGCAACCGCTTAGGAGGAAACAATGGCAAAAAGGCGAAAAAAACAAAGCGATAGTTTCACCAAGGTTTTAACGGTCATAACATTAATAATCGCAGTAATTCTTGTACTTCATGATAAAGGCGTAATCACTATCCCATTTCTTAACCAAGATGAGCAAGAGATCGAGTTTGTTGCCGACGGTAATGCAAAAGTCCATTTTATTAACGTAGGGCAGGGTGACTGTGAACTGATAATTTCGGATGACGGCAAAACCATGCTTATCGACTCGGGCGAGGCTGAATACGGCGCAACTGTAGTTAATTACCTTAAAAATCTTGGCATAAATCACCTCGATTATGTAATTGCAACCCACCCTCATTCCGACCATATTGGCGGGCTTTCAACAGTTATTCTTTCCGATATCACCGTCGGCAGAATAATTGTTCCCCGAATAAACGATGAATTTGTGCCCACGACCCGAACCTATGAAGGCTTTTTAGATTCGGTTGCCGATAAAGGTTACAAACTTTCAGCTGCTAAAACCGAAACCTTTGAATTCGGCAAGGGCACGATCTCAATCTATATGACCGATTATGACGGCGATAATTTGAACAATTATTCAGTTGTTACAAGGTTCGATTTTGGCAACTCCTCATTCCTTTTCACGGGTGATATGGAGGCTCAGACAGAAAAAACGCTGATCATGGTCGGCCATGATGTAAATGTCGATGTATTAAAGGTCGGTCATCACGGCTCGAATACATCATCGTGCGAGGAGTTTTTAAATGTTGTAACCCCCGATTACTGTGTTATCGAATGCGGGGATAACAGTTATAATCACCCTCATTCAGATACAGTAAAGCGACTGAAAGGCTATACAGACATTATTCTAAGAACAGACATCAACGGTGATGTTGTTTTCACGACAGACGGCAACGTCATTGAATACATAACGGAGAAATAAAATGGAACTTATAATTGACAGAATCGAATCTGATATCGCAGTTTGCGAGAATATAGACAGAACTATGGTAGATATTCCGCTTTTCTTACTGCCCGAGGGAGTAAAAGCAGGCGACGTGATCTCTAAAAACGAGCTTGGCGAATATGTAATCGACAGTGACAAAACTCTTGAAAGAAAGCAAAGAATCAAGAGACTTCTTAACAACTTGTGGGAGTAAGCGACTGCTGAGAGAGGACGTAAAAACTATGAATAACGACTTGTTTTCGCTTATAAACGAATGGATGCCTAAAGTATCAAAGGGCCACAAAAAAATAGCGCAGTATATTCTTGTGCATTACGATAAAGCGGCGTTTATGACCGCTGCAAAGCTTGGCGAAACTGTGGGCGTCAGCGAATCTACGGTTGTAAGATTCGCTTCAGAGCTTGGCTTTGACGGTTACCCCGGATTACAAAAAGCGCTTCAGGACGCAATGCGCAACAAGCTTACTGCTGTTCAACGAATCGAAGTATCACTTGACCAGATTAAAGACGGCGAGGTTTTTAGAAATGTTTTAATGCACGATATCGAGCACATTCGCCACACTTTAGAAGAAACTGCAATGGCTGATTTTGACAATGCAGTTGATTGTATTGTCAATGCCGAGCATGTTTATGTTATGGGCATCCGAAGCTCGGCAGCGCTTGCATCGTTTATGAGCTATTATTTTAAGCTTATGCTTCCGAATGTTACCTTGGTTCAGACAGGCAGCCGAAGCGAGCTTTATGAACAGCTTATGCGTTTAAACAGTAAAGATGTTTTAATCGGTATTTCTTTCCCTAGATATTCGAAACAAACTGTTCACGCAATATCTTACGCTAACAAAAAAGGCGCAAAGTCTATTGCAATTACCGATAGTATAGAATCTCCCATTGCAAACGGCGCCGACAGCGTTCTTATCGCCAGAAGTGATATGGTCTCATTTGTAGATTCTTTAGTAGCACCGTTAAGCTTGATAAACGCGCTTATTGTTGCGGTTTCCATCAAGAATAAAGAGGTTGTAGCCAACAACTTTGCCATGCTCGAGGAAATTTGGGATGAGTATGACGTATATCAGAAAAACGGAGACAAAAACCGATGAGAGCTGATACTGTTATCATCGGCGGCGGGGCAGCCGGATTATTCGCCGCTTGCGAGCTTTCGCGTTGCCGCAAGAATGTTATTGTGCTTGAACCTAATGCCAAGCTTGGCAGAAAGCTTCGCATAACAGGCAAGGGCAGGTGCAATGTTACCAACAACTGCGACATCGAAACCGTCTTAAAGAACATCCCCAAGAATCCGAGATTTTTATACAGTGCTCTTAACTTGCTTTCTCCTACCGATGTCATATACTGGTTCGAGGAGCATGGCGTGCCTCTTAAGACCGAGCGCGGCAACCGCGTTTTTCCCGTAAGCGATAAAGCCGACGACATTGCAGACGCAATGGTTTTACAGTGCAAAAAGTTTCACGTGAAGTTCATTAAAGATAAAGCTTGCGAGCTTATTTTAGACGATGGTGTTTTAATAGGCGTTAAAGGTGAGAGCGATGAATATTTCGCTCAAAACGTTATAATTGCAACAGGAGGGAAGTCCTACCCAAAAACCGGCTCGACCGGTGACGGATACCGCCTTGCCGAAAGTGTCGGACACTCTGTAACTCAAATCAAGCCCTCACTTGTTCCTATTGTCACGCACGAGCGCTTTGTTTGCGAGCTTACCGACCTCACACTTAAAAACGTAACGCTTTCTCTTTATGACAGCAAAAAGAAATCGCCCCTGTTTTCAGAAATCGGCGAGCTTAGCTTTATGCCTTATGGAGTTGCGGGTCCGCTTAGCTTGTCGGCTTCGTGCTTAATTAAAACCGATGCTTTGTCTGACCGCAGATACACTCTTGTTATCGATTTAAAGCCGGGTTTAACTTTAGAACAGCTTGATGCCCGCATTTTGCGCGACTTCGGTGAAGCACCTACTTTGGCTTTTATGGATTCGTTGGGTAAGCTTTTGCCAAGATCATTGATTCCCGTAATTGTAGATTTATCGAAAATTCCGCCGCTAAAGCCTGTTAATCAGGTCACGCGTGAGGAAAGGTCGGCACTTGTTAATCTTCTAAAAAATCTTAAGCTTACCCCAACCGACTTAAGACCTATAGATGAAGCAATTATAACAAGCGGCGGCATTAATGTTAAAGAAATCAATCCTGCAACAATGGAATCGAAAATTATTGACGGTTTATATTTTGCAGGCGAAATTATAGATTGCGACGGCTATACGGGCGGGTTTAATCTGCAAATAGCCTTTTCAACAGCATACTGCGCCGCTAAAGCAATTTGCGGCGAATGGTAAAGGAGAGATTAAAATGGGAATAAACTGTGCGCTTGACGGACCAAGCGGTGCCGGAAAATCGACTGTTGCAAAGGCGGTTGCCAAAGAGCTTGGCTTCGTTTATGTCGATACAGGTGCTTTATACAGAGCAATCGGGCTTTATGCCGCAAGACAGGGCGCCTGCACCACATCTGCCCAAGAGGTTGTGCCGCTTTTAAGCGATATTAACGTTGAGCTAAAATATAACGAGGGCACTCAAATCGTTTTACTTAATGGTGAGGACGTATCTAAAGCTATTCGCGTTAACGAGATTTCAATGGCGGCTTCGAATGTATCCGCCATTCCCGAGGTCAGGTCGTTTTTACTTGATTTGCAGCGTGATATTGCCGCAAAGAACGACATTATCATGGACGGCAGAGATATTGGCACCGTTATTTTACCGAATGCCGATGTTAAGGTGTTTATGACTGCCTCTGCCGAGGAACGCGCAGACCGCAGATATAAAGAGCTTATTGAAAAAGGTCAGGACGTTACATATGATGAGATATTAAATGATATCAATCAGCGTGACTATAACGATTCTCACCGTGCAACAGCTCCTCTTAAAAAAGCTGATGACGCAATTGAGCTTGACACATCTAACATGAGTATCGACGAGGTTGTTGAGGCTATTTCAAATATTATCAAAGAGAAAACCGTAAAGCCCGTTGCCCCTGTTGAAATGAAAAAGGTTAAATGGACATTAGGGCTTGTTTTATATGCTATTGTTAGATTTATTGTAGCTATTCCTGTTTACATCTGCTTTAATATTAAAATCGAGGGTAAAGAAAACATTCCTCATGCAGGAGGCATGGTCGTTGCCTCTAACCACCGCACATGGTTCGATCCGATAATGATCGGTATGTGCATCATTAAGCCCGGAGCTTACATGGCAAAAGAGGAATTGTTCAAGAACAAGCTTTTGGGTGTGCTTTTAAAAATCCTTCAAGCTTTCCCTGTTTCAAGAGGAAGTGCCGACCGTGCGCCCTTAGATAAAGCTGTTGACTATGTTGACCGTGGCTTCAATCTCGTTCTTTTCCCCGAGGGTACACGCTCTAAAGACGGCAGTCTCGGCAAACCTAAAAGCGGTGTTGCATATGTTGCATCAATTTCGGGTGCTCCTGTTTGCCCGGTAGGTATCTTGTTTGAGGGTAAGCTTCGCTTCCGTTCAAAAATCACCATTCGCTTTGGTGCACCCATTTCGCCCGATGAAATTAAGATCGAAAAAATGTCTGCCCGTGAAATGCACAAGGTTCGTGACAGAATTTACGGTGCAATAGGGGACTTGCTTAAATGAATGAATTTGTAAAAGTTGCGCAGTCCGCAGGCTTCTGTTTTGGCGTCGATAGAGCTGTAAAGCTTGCTTATGAAGCTGTGGAGAAATACAGCAGTGTTTATACTCTCGGTCCGATAATCCACAACCCAAACGTTGTTGCAGACCTTGAAAAAAACGGTGTCAAAGCAATCAACGACCTTTCGGGTGTTACAAGCGACGATACCGTCATCATTCGTTCCCACGGTGTTGGCAGAGATGTTTATGACGAGCTTAAAAGCATTGGCGCAGGTGTAATAGATGCTACATGTCCCTTTGTTTCAAAAATTCATCAAATTGTTAAACAACGTTCAGAAGCAGGGGATATTGTTGTTATAGCGGGTGATAAGTCTCACCCCGAGGTGAAAGGAATATGCGGTCATTGCACGGGAGAGTACCATGTAATAGCAAATTCGGAAGAGTTTGTGGAACTTATGAGAAAAAATTATGAAAATTGCAAAAAAGGTGTTGCAATTCTTTCACAAACCACTTATAATATAAAAATGTGGGAAAAGTGCATTTTAGCGGCTGAAATGTTTCCTAACGCAAAAGTATATAATACTGTTTGCTATGCGACATCTAAGCGACAGACAGAGGCGCAATCACTTTCAAGCGAATGTGATGTCATGATAATTGTTGGCGGGCGTTCAAGCTCGAATACAAAAAAGCTTTATGATATTTGTTCTTCACAAGGTAATTGCATCCTTGTTGAAAATGCCGCCGAACTTTCTGATTATGACTTTTCTCATTACAGATCCGCAGGGATCTCTGCCGGCGCATCAACTCCGGCGTATATCATTAAGGAGGTACAGAAAACCATGACTGAAATTCTGACAAATGAAGAGGAGTTCAATTTTGAAGAAGCGATTGAACAGACCTTCAAGAAAATATATACCGGAAAGAGAGTAAGCGGCATAGTAACTGCTGTTAACAGCACAGAAGTTATCGTTGATATCGGCACTAAGCACACCGGATATATTCCTTCATCCGAGCTTTCGAGCGACCCCACAGCCAAGGCTAACGAGGTTGTAAGCGTAGGCGATGAGATCGACGTAATCGTAACCAAGATCAACGACGTAGAGGGTATTGTTACCCTTTCCAAGAAGCAGGTTGACGCTCAGAAGGGCTACGACGATGTTAAGAAGGCTGCTGAAGACGGCACCGTTCTTACAGGTGTTGTTACCAATGTAATCAAGGGCGGTGTTATCGTTGTTTGCAACGGTATGCGTGTATTCGTTCCCGCTTCTCAGACAGGCGTTAAGGCTGACGGCGACCTTAACTCCTTGCTTAAAACAACCGTAAGCTTCAAGGTAATCGAGCTTAACGAGCAGAGAAAGAGAGCTGTCGGTTCCATAAGAAAGGTAGCTCAGGAAGAAAGAGCAGCAAAGAGAGCTAAGTTCTTTGAATCTTGCGAAGTTGGACAGACTGTTACTGGCGAAGTTAAGTCTATCACCGATTACGGCGTATTCGTTGACATCGGCGGCGTTGACGGTCTTGTAAGAAAGCTTGACCTTACATGGGCAAGAATCAAGCACCCCAGCGAAGTTGTTTCTGTTGGTGACAAGATCGAAGTTACCATTAAGGATATCGATAAGGAAACCGGCAAGGTTAGCCTTACTTACAAGAATCAGGCTGAAAATCCTTGGGAGATCTTCAAGAACAACTATGAACTCGGCCAGGTTGTTGAAGCTAAGATCGTTTCCATCACCAGCTTTGGTGCTTTCGCTCAGATCATTCCCGGTATCGACGGTCTTATCCACATTTCTCAGATCGCTGACCAGAGAGTTAACAATGTTGCTGACTTCTTGACTGTTGGTCAGGTCGTTGAAGCTAAGATTACTGAATGTGACCTCGATAAGAAGCGCGTAAGTCTTTCTATGAGAGCTTTGCTTGCTCCTAGTGAAGAAGCAGCTGAAGAAGCTGTTGAAGAAACCGCTGAAGAAGCAGCTGAATAATTCCTGTTCATAAATAAATCGGCATGGAGAAAACCTCCGTGCCGCTTTTATTTGTTAAAGTTTGATTACAGATTTAAGTTTTCTCTTAACAAATCAAAAATTATGTGTTATAATATCAGTTGATATCAGCAAAAAACAGCTTATTTATCAATTGCACGAAAGGAGTGAAACGCTTGAATTCCAAGTTTAAAAAGTTTAAGCGAACTGCCGTAAAGGTTATAAGACCATTTAAGAAGTTGTTTGGCACCATTGCAATTACTGTTTTGTGCGTTTTAATGGTAGCTGTTATATCCGTAACCATAGTCGGCTCGGCACTTACTGTTTACATTGTAAATTTAATGAGTGAAACCTCTGAAATCAAGCTTGACGATGTTTCTTCAAGCTATACCACATACATCTACGCAAAAGAGGGCGACAACTGGATAACCTATGACCTCATTTCGAGTGAGGGTGAAAAGCGTATCTGGGCAAATCTCGAACAGATCCCTCAGCACGTGCGTGATGCCTTTATATATTCGGAAGACCCGCGTTTTAACAGTCACGACGGTGTTGACTTTTATGGCATGGTCGTTGCACTTAGGGATACATTGCTTGGACGCAAACGAGGCGGCTCAACAATTACTCAGCAGACCGTAAAGAACCTAACAGGAGACAAGGAAGTTGACGGCATGGAAGGTATTGCACGTAAAATACGTGAAATATACCGTGCGGTTCAGCTTGAAAAAGACTATTCTAAAGACGACGTATTAGAAGCATACCTTAATCTCGTTCCGCTTAATAATAATATCTACGGTGTTCAGGCGGCGGCTAATTATTACTTTAATAAAGATGTCAGCCAGCTGTCTATTGCTGAAGCTGTTTGTATTGCCGCAATCACAAAAAGCCCTGTTGCCAACGACCCTATTGATTATCCCGAAAAGAATTTGGAACGTCGCAAATACATTCTTAATGAAATGCTTACCTACGGTGCTATCTCGACTGAAGAGCACGATGCCGCATTAGCTGAAGAATTAAAGCTCATCGGCAGCATGGTCTATACTCAGCTCGATGATGATACGAAAATCGACGTTTCGGCTGTTTCTGCTTACGATAACTTCAATTCTGTTTCATCTTATTATGTCGATGCTGCTATCTATCAGGCGGTAGAGATATTTATGGAACACTTCGGTCTTGACTGGGATGCTGCTTATGAAAAGCTCCGAAGCGGCGGTTACGAGATTTATACCTGTGTAGACCTTGACATTCAAAAAGAACTCGAGGAAAAATATCTCGATTTATACACCTTCTCCGAATCGGGAAGCGAGGAGATCCCTCAAAGTGCGTTTATATGCATGGACTACAACGGCAGAGTTTTAGGTGTTATCGGCGGTATTGGCGATAAAGAAAGTCCTCTTGGCTTAAACCGTGCAACAATGTCAACCCGTCAGCCGGGTTCAAGCATTAAGCCCTTGGCGTCTTATTCCTTGGCAGTTGACAGAGACTTGATCACTTGGTCGACCCAGTTCTTCGATGTACCCCTTTTGTTTGAAGAATCAGCGGCAGAAAACGGTTATCTTGTCTGGCCCCGTAACTACTCAACAACGGGTGCCTACACTTCATCGTGGTCAAAGGAATACAACTTCTCATTCCAGTGCTTACAGCGCTCGCTTAACACAACATCAGCTCAGCTTGTCGAGCTTTTGACTCCCAGTGAATGCTTCGAGTTCCTTTATTACAGACTCCATCTCAATACACTTACGCTTTATCAAAACGGTTTGACCGATATTGCCCGTTCTCCCATGTCGGTAGGTGCGTTAACCAATGGCGTAACCTTGCAGGATATTACTGCCGCTTATCAGATATTTGGCAACGGCGGTAAGTATTACGGTTCAACCTTTATTTCAAGAATTCTTGATAACTCGGGTAATGTTGTTTATCAGCATAATTATCTTGGCGACCAGGTTATTGATGAAAGCTCGGCCTATGTTATGAACAGAATGCTCGAAACCGTTGTATCTTCTTCAAGAGGTACAGGTAGAAACGCACGTTTAGAGAATGTCGAGCTTATTGCAAAAACAGGTACTACTCAGGACTGGTGTGACCTTTGGTTTATAGGATGTACTCCCGAATATGTAACAGGTCTTTGGATCGGTCACGACATTCCTACCGAAATTGATACTAAATCGTGCTATGGCTCATCCGATATGTGGAAGAATATTTTTGGCGATATTGCCGATGCCTCTGAGATTAAAACATTCTCATCAACATCGTCTGTTGTCAAGCGTGACTACTGCACTGTTACAGGTCTTATTGCAGGAAGCAACTGCACAAGCACTTCTGTCGGATATTATAAACGCACAAACATTCCCGCAACCTGTTCGGGCGAGCACCTTGACGAATTTGTTATTGATGATAAACAGACCTATGTTATCGTCACCGAAGGTGTTGATACCTTGCATTACGAGGAGCTTACAGGTAACCATTATCAATACGTTTACGACCTTGTAAGAACATTCAGATAATTTAACAAAAGGAATTGATAAATATAATGAACGATATAATTCGTTTGTGCTGCCCGTGCCACTTTGGCCTTGAAAGTGTTTTAACATTCGAGGTCAAAAAAATCGGCGGTGAGAACCTTACCGTTTCCGACGGCAGAGTGAGTTTCGACGGCAATCTTTCCATGATCGCTAAGGCAAACATCTGCTTAGCAACTGCCGAACGTGTTTTAATCGAGCTTGGAACATTTACAGCCAAAACTTTCGAGGATCTGTTCCAAGGTGTCAAAGCTTTAGAGCTTGAGCGCTATATCGGCAAATACGATGCTTTTCCTGTTAAGGGTCATTCGTTAAAGTCGGCACTTCACAGCATTCCCGATTGCCAGTCAATAATTAAAAAAGCTGCAGTTGAACGTTTGAGAGCTGTTTACAGCATCAATTATTTCGAGGAGACAGGTGCGCTTTATCAGATTCAGTTTAACATTTTAAAAGATGTCTGCACTATCTACCTCGACACCACAGGTGCAGGCCTGCACAAAAGGGGATACCGCAAAAACTCAAACGAAGCCCCGATTAAAGAAACCCTCGCCGCCGGCATTATTGACCTTGCCCGTGTACGAAGTGATTCCGTGGTGGTTGACCCCATGTGCGGCAGCGGCACATTTGTAATCGAATCGGCATATAAAGCCATGCGTGTTGCCCCCGGCTTGAGACGCCGCTTTTCGGCTCAGTCATGGGCTTGCATCCCCGATAGTGTGTGGAATGACGAACGCTCCGCCGCATTAGAAGCAATTAACAAGCAAGCTTTGTTTAAAGCTTATGGCAGCGATATAGACCTTAATGCCGTAAACCTCACAAAGGCAAACGCAAAGACCGCAGGTGTTGCATCAAGAATATCGGTTTCTCATGCTGATATTTCAGACTATAAACCAATCGAGGGTGCGATTACTGTCTGCAACCCGCCTTACGGCGAGCGAATGCTCGAGCTTAAGGAGGCTGAAGAGCTTTATAAAAAGATGGGGCAGGTGCTTTGCCCGTCGAGGTCAAATCCATGCTATATTATTTCACCTCACGAGAATTTTGAAACTCTCTTTGGCAAAAAGGCTGATAAAAAGCGCAAGCTTTATAATGGCATGCTTAAGTGCCAGCTTTATATGTATTTCAACTAATAAAATAACCGAGAAGCTCTGTGCAAGCCTCTCGGTTTTATCTTTTTAAACTATTTCGCCTAAAACATAGCCATCCCCACAAGAGGTTATTCTCACTTGTGCTGTCTTTCGCCACATGGAATCTGTAAAGAGCTTAACCTTAACAAGCACATAATTGCGTGTGTGCCCCTGGTGATAGTCTTTGCTTCGTTCTCGCTCAAACAAAACCTCTTGAACTGTGCCAACCATAGCTTCTAAAAATGCTTTTTCACTCGCTTTGGTGGCTTCAGCCATTTCTTTCGAACGCACATCTTTTATCCTCGAGGGTATTTGGTCGGTGCGCTTAGCCGCAACAGTGCCATTACGTTTTGAATATGGGAAGATGTGCGCCTGTGCAAAACCAATACTTTTAACAAATTCAAGCGACTGGGCAAAATTCTCATCACTCTCACCGGGGAAGCCGACCATTATATCCGTTGTTATCGCACAGTCAGAAAAGTTCTCGCGCAAGCTTGATACAAGCGTAAAGTATTCTGCCTTGCCATACTTTCTTCTCATCTCTTTTAAGGTCTTGTCGCACCCACTTTGCAATGATAAATGAAAATGTGGACAAAGCTCTTTGCATTTTGACAGCCTTTTAATAATATCCTCCGTCAAAAGCTCGGGCTCAAGAGACCCTAAGCGCACTCTTTTAGCGCCGCTTGTTCTGCACACAACTTCAACGGCATCCGCAAGGTCAATACCGCCGACATCCTGACCGTAACAACTAAGGTTAATTCCTACCAGCACAAGCTCGTCGTGCGTTTTTGCAAGCTCTTTTGCTTCAGCTTCAATGTCTTTAAGCGGCTTCGAACGTATCCGTCCTCTGGCATAGGGGATAATGCAGTACGAGCAAAATCTGTCACATCCGTCTTGAATCTTAATTATAGCTCTTGTCTTGTTCTTGCTTCCCAAGTTTTTCATCAGTTCAATTTTTTCGCCTTTAAAATGCTCATTAACCGATACTATAGCTTGTCTGCTTAAAACAAATTCTTCAACAAGTTTTGGTATCTCCGTCTTGTTAGACGTTCCTGCAAATATATCTGCTTCGGGTAAAGCTGCTTTATGGCTCTTAAGCACCTGTGAATAACAGCCGCACACAACAATAACGCCGTTTTCGTTCACACGCCTAAGCTTGTGAACCATCTGTCTCAGCTTTAGGTCTGCCTGCGCCGTTACCGTGCAAGAATTTATTATGTAAATATCAGCTGCATATACATCCTTAACCGTTTCAAATCCTCTTGCTTCCATAGCTTGACGTATATTTTCGGTTTCATACTGATTAACCTTACAGCCAAAAGTGTAATAGTAAACAAACATTTTCAAACACCCTTTCATATGTAATTTTAGCACATCTTTATTTTCTTGTAAATTGTTCTTGACATCAAATTTCAAAACTGCTATATTTAAACTTGAATTGAGACAAAAATATTCTGTCTCAAATTACATACTCGATTGGAGGAATTTATTATGAAAAAGGTAAATATCAAACTCGGTACGATTAACGATGTTAAGGAATTTGTAAACTTGGTTGCTTTGTGCGATTACGACGTAGACCTCGTTTCAGGCAGATACGCAATCGACGCTAAGTCCATCATGGGCATCTTCAGCTTAGACCTTTCCAAGCCTGTTGAACTCTGTGCTCATGTTGACGACTGCGATACTTTCTTAGAAAAGATCGCAAAATTCATTGTTGACTGATTGTCAAGCTAAAGGA
This sequence comes from Oscillospiraceae bacterium, assembly GCA_017472735.1. Lineage (GTDB taxonomy): Bacteria > Bacillota > Clostridia > Oscillospirales > Ruminococcaceae > Faeciplasma. The sequence continues at coordinate 94,191 of JAFUOD010000007.1, forward strand.
CCGACTTGTTAGCATTGTCGGTCTTTTTTATTTTTATGTGCATAAACTCCAATAAAAACTGTTGGAGGCAAGCCATGAAAAAACTTTTGTGCATAACTTTGTCATTGATTCTTTTTATCACACCGTTGACCGTTAGTGCCGATACAGCCGTTCCTTATTCTTATGTTTTAATGGAGGGCACTACCGCCACGCTTCTTTATTCAGATAACGGAAATGCTGTATTCCGCCCATTTCACTCGGCAAAGCTAATGACTCTTTTGCTTGTTGTCGAGGCAATTGAAAGAGGCGACCTTTCGTTTGATACGCTCATAAAAACATCTGCTCATGCCAATTCAATGCAGGGCGCGCAAATCTGGCTCTCGGTCGGTGAAGAAATATCCGTTCACGAGCTTGTTTTGGCAATAACTGTCGGCAATGCAAACGATGCCTGTGTTGCTCTTGCCGAGGCCGTTGCAAGGTCGGAAGACGATTTTGTTCGTTTAATGAACCAAAAGGCGGATGAACTTGGAATGGCAGAAACAAAATATGTTGACTCAACAGGGTTATCTTATAACGGAAAAACCACAGCCTGTGATATTGCAATTTTAGCAAGCGAACTGACAAAGTATCCGTACCTTACCGAATATTTCAACACATGGATGATAAATGTGAGGGAAAACACTCAGCTTGTAAACACTAACCGTCTTATTCTTTCTTACGACCTGTTAACGGGAATGAAAGCCTATTACAGCGAAGACTGCAAGAACTGCTTAATTGCAACTGCCGATAAAAACGGCATGACTATGGTATGTGTCATCATGGGTGAGCCCGATGAATTTGAACGTTTTTCAGCCGCTAAAGAAAAGCTTAATACAGGTTTTGCGGCTTACACAATGTATAAACCCAGACCGGAAAAATTTATATGTGAAAATGTTAAGGTCTCGAAAGGTGTTGCAACCGAGATAGAAACCGAAATAGGCGAGCTTTCATCTTTTGTTATAAGAAAGAGCAGGGAAGACGATATAGAATTTCATGCCGAGTATTATAAAAATCTTCAAGCGCCGATAAAAAAAGGAGATACTGTTGGCAGATTTATATTTACAATTGATGATGAAGAGGTGTTTTCGCTTCCTATTGTTTCCTCATCCGAGGTTAAAAAGCTTAATTTCTTCACTGCATTTTTAAAACTTTTAGGTAATCTTGTAGCAATGTAAATAAAAAATCAAAATTTGTCAACGATTTTTTATTAAAATTCCTTGCAATATTAACACATTCATGTTAAAATGTTATTACAAATTAAAGAGAGGACCTGTATCTATGTCTTTAAAACTTGTTACTAAGTATACCGATAAGTTCGTCAACTCTCACGAGTATGACGCTTGTCGTGAACAGATAACCGCTGCTCATAACGTGCTTATGAATCGCACAGGTCTGGGCAACGACTTTTTGGGCTGGCTTGATCTTCCCGTTGATTACGATAAGGAAGAATTCGCAAGAATTAAAGCTGCTGCAAAGAAAATCAAAGAAAAGGCTGACATCTTGATCGTTATAGGCATCGGCGGTTCTTACCTCGGCGCACGTGCTGCTATCGAGCTGTTAAGAAGCCCCTTCTACAACAATCTTAAAAAAGATACTCCAGACATCTACTTCGTAGGTAACAACATCAGCCCTACATATTTTAACGAAATTCTCTCGATTTGCGAGGGTAAGGATCTCTGCGTTAACGTGATCTCCAAATCGGGCACCACGACCGAGCCTGCACTTGCTTTCAGAATCTTTAAAAAGCTGCTCGAAGACAAGTACGGCAAGGAAGAAGCAAAGGAAAGAATCTTTGCTACTACCGACAAGGCAAGAGGAACCCTTAAAGAACTTTCTGATACCGAAGGTTACGAGACCTTTGTTATTGCCGATGATGTCGGCGGCAGATTCTCTGTTTTAACAGCAGTTGGTCTTTTACCTATTGCCGTTGCAGGCTGTGATATCGACGCTATTATGGCAGGTGCTCAGTCGGCGCGTTTAGCTTACATGAATGATGACATGAACGACTGCTACAAATATGCTGCTCTTCGCAACATTCTTTACCGCAAGGGAAAAAGCGTTGAAATGCTCGTATCTTATGATCCTGCTTTTGCAATGATGGCAGAATGGTTCAAACAGCTCTTCGGCGAAAGCGAAGGCAAGGACCAAAAGGGTATTTTCCCTGCAAGCGCTACCTTCTCGACCGACCTTCATTCGTTAGGTCAGTTTGTACAGGACGGTTCAAGAATTATGTTTGAAACCGTTGTTGATGTTAAGAACACAAAGCTCGACTTGTTCTTAGAAGATGATGCCGAAAACTTAGACGGACTTAACTTCTTAACAAACCAGAATATGTCGGTTGTAAACCGCAAGGCTATGGAGGGTACCATCCTCGCTCATACCGAGGGCGGAGTTCCCAACATCGTAATCGAAGTTGACAAGCTTGACGAGTTCAACTTTGGTGAAATGGTATACTTCTTTGAAAAAGCTTGTGCAATTTCGGGTTATATGCTGGGTGTGAATCCTTTCAATCAGCCCGGCGTTGAAAGCTATAAAAAGAACATGTTTGCTCTTTTGGGCAAACCCGGTTACGAATCTCAAAAAGCAGAGCTTGAAGAAAAGCTCGGATATTAATCATTTGGCTTAAAGATTGCTGTTTGATCAAACTGATTGCAATCTTAAAATAAACAATTAGCCCGCAGGGCGGAAACGGAGTGTTATTATGATAAAGTTAATAACAGGTAAAAGAGGATCAGGCAAAACCAAGGTTCTTGTTGACAACATTAAGGAAGCTTTGGCTAACACTAAGGGCAACGTAGTTTGCATTGAAAAGTCAATGCAGCTTACTTACGATATTCCTTCAAGCGTTCGTTTGGTAGATGTTGACGGATATAAGATCGACAGCTATGATAAGTTCTATGGCTTCATCACCGGTATCATTGCAGGAAACTACGACATTACCGACATTTTCGTAGACGGTATTCTTAAGATCGGCGGCAGAAATTATGACGAGCTCGGCGCTCTCTTGGCAGCAGTTGATGCTATTGCAAACGATATCAATGTCGAATTCACAGTTTCCGAGGACAAGGATGCTCTTCCCGAATCTGTTACCAAATATCTTAAATAATAAGATTTAAAGAAAATTAAAGCTGAAATGTCAATATATCAAGTTTTGCTTCTCTACAAAATTTGAAAAAGTATTGACATTTTAGTTTGTACCAAGTATAATACTATGTGATATTCTGAGGTGTAATGTGTTACTTCAATTAAGACAGCTCTTTAACAGAGTCGGAGATAAAAAAGAATTAAGTCTTGAAATCCCCTTAGAGGAATTAGGGGACTACAGCATTATAGGAACATTTATTACGCCGATTTCGCTGAACGGTCAGGTAATGAATCGTGCTGGCGTGGTTACACTCGACTACACAATGCGTTTCACCATCCGGCATCTTTGCGACAGATGTCTTAACGAGTTTGATCGTGAATATGTTTTCGATCTGTCACACATATTAGTCAAAAGCGTCAGTTCAGACAATGACGAATATATCGTGTGCCCCGACAGCACTCTCGATCTTAATGAGTTGGCAATTTCCGATTTACTGTTGCAGCTACCCACCAAGGTATTGTGCAAGGAGGACTGCAAGGGTCTTTGCCTTAATTGCGGCAAGGATTTAAATGACGGCGATTGCGGATGCTGCGGATAAGCGGCAGCAGTAAATTAAAGAATAAAATCTCAAAGAGGAGGTGCCGAAAATGGCAGTACCGAAGAGAAAAGTCTCCAAGGCAAGACGCGACAAGAGACGCTCAAGCGTATGGAAGCTTGATGCACCCGCACTTAGCAGATGCTCTAACTGTGGTTCACTTACATCCCCCCACAAGGTATGCAGCAACTGCGGTTTCTACAAGGGCGTTGAGGTAATCAAGAAGGAAGCTTAAGCTTCTTCAAAATTTAGAGGAGGAGTGATCCTTCTCTATTTTTTTACAATAATAATGATTTAATATATAGTAAAGGGGGACTGCAGTATGGCATTACCCGTTGTTGCAGTTGTAGGACGACCCAATGTAGGCAAGTCTACTCTTTTTAACAAGTTAATAGGTCAGCGCCTCTCTATTGTTGAGGATACACCGGGTGTTACGCGTGACAGGATCTATGCAAAATGCGAATGGACAGGCCATGAATTCATGCTTGTTGATACCGGAGGTATTGAACCGGCCAGCGACGACAAGATTTTGGTTCAAATGCGCCGCCAGGCAGAGGTTGCAATCGCCAAAGCCGATGTAATTATTCTTGTAACCGATATAAGAAGCGGTGTTACCGCCAACGACTATGAAGTAGCTTCAATGTTAATGAAGTCGGGAAAACCGATCGTTTTGTGCGTTAACAAGTGCGATAAGCTAGGCGAACCCGAGCCTGAGTTCTATGAATTTTATAACTTAGGACTTGGGGACCCTATTGAAGTTTCATCTGTTCACGGATTTGGTACGGGCGACCTTTTGGATGAAGTTATCAAAAACTTCCCCGAAGAAGCTGAAACCGAGGAAGAGGATGACCACATTAAGGTTGCTGTTATCGGTAAGCCTAATGTAGGCAAGTCCTCGCTTATAAACTGCATTGCAGGTGAAGAACGCGTTATTGTTTCGGATATTGCAGGAACTACCCGTGACGCTACTGACACCGTTATCGAAAATGAAAACGGCAAGTATGTATTTATTGACACGGCAGGTATCCGTAAAAAGTCAAAGGTGCTCGAAAGCATCGAGCATTACAGCGTCTTGCGTTCTTACATGGCTGTTGACAGAGCTGATGTTGCGGTTATAGTAATTGATGCTGCCGTCGGCTTTACCGAGCAGGACTCTAAGGTGGCAGGTTATGCACACGAACAAGGAAAAGCATGTATTGTTGCTGTTAACAAGTGGGACGCTATTGAAAAAGAAACGAATACCATGAAAGAGTTTTCCGAAGACTTAAAAACAAATCTTGGATTTATGGATTACGTTCCTTTTATCTTTGTTTCTGCAAAAACAGGTCAAAGAGTAAATAAGCTTTTCGAGTTAATTAATTTTGTTTATGCTAATAATTCCATGCGTATCTCTACAGGCAAGCTGAATGATATTTTGGCATATGCTACAAGCCGTGTTCAGCCTCCCTCAGATAAAGGCAAGCGCTTAAAGATCTATTACATGACTCAACCCACAACCAATCCGCCTACTTTTGTAACATTTGTAAATTCGATGGATCTGTTCCACTTCTCATACAGAAGATATTTAGAAAATCAGATTCGTGAAGTTTTCGGCGGACTTGAAGGCACCCCTATACGCTTCATTGTTCGTGAACGCGACAATACCGACACAAAGTAGCGAAAGGAAGTATCTTTACGTTTTATATCGCTCTTATCATCATTATAATCTTTTCTTATATTATAGGAAGTCTAAACTCAGCAATTATTGCGACCTTCTTTGTCTCGGGCAAGGATATAAGAGACTATGGCAGCAAAAACGCAGGCCTTACTAATGTTTACCGTTGCTTTGGCAAAACAGCCGCTGCTTTAACGCTTGCGTTCGACCTGCTTAAGGGCTTTTTGGTTATACTTGCAGCGCGTCTGCCTTTTGTTTTCGGCTTGCTTTCAGGCGAGGAGTACGATGTCTTAACTGTTTGCGGCATTGCAACACTGTGTGCGATCATCGGTCATTCTTATCCTGTTTTTTATGGATTCAAGGGTGGAAAGGGGATTCTTATTGCCGCAGTATGTATGCTTGCAACCGACCCTGCTGTGTTTTTATGCGAATTTTTGATCTTTGTTATAGTAGTTGCATTAAGCAGATATATTTCGCTTGGCTCAATTGCTTGCTGTATAGGTTACCCGCTGTTTACATTTTTGTGGCAAGCATTCTTGGCGCCAATGTTTGGCTTGCAATATAACAGCATTATTTTGCACGTTGTTTTAGCGGCGCTTGCAGGTCTTTTCTGCTTCTTGCGTCATTTGCCAAATGTAAAAAGGCTTATAAATCACGAAGAAAACAAGTTCGCTATAAGAAAAGATTAACACTGTTTATCCTTTAGAAAGGATGTTGACTATGCTCAAAATTGCAATACTCGGCTCTGGCGGCTTTGGTCTGGCTCTTGCTGCATCATGCGATAGATTAGGACACGAAGTAACCGTATGGAGTGCTTTTAAAGATGAAATCGACACTCTTGAACGAACCCGTGAATTGCGTGCAAAGCTCCCCGGAATCACTATTCCAAAGACTATTGCCCTAACAACTGACATCTCATGCATTTCCGGCAAGGATATTGTTTTGGTCGGAATACCCTCAAAATTTGTTCGCGAGGTCTGCAACAGCGCAAAGCCTTATCTTAACAAAGAAACAATAATTGTCAGCACAGCCAAGGGGTTAGAGGATGATTCACTTAAAAGAATGTCCGAAGTCATTTCCGAGGTTATGCCCGAAAATAAAATCGTTGCGCTCACAGGTCCCTCACATGCCGAAGAACTTGGAAAGGGAATACCGACAGCCGTGGTTGTTGCATGCGATGATACCGAGGTTGCTAAGCTCATTCAAAAAGCCTTCTCCGATAAGGCTTTGCGTCTTTATGTAAATAACGACGTGATTGGAAGCGAGGTTGGCGGTGCGGTTAAAAATGTTATTGCTCTTTGCTGCGGTGTTGCCGAAGGCTTGGGTCTTGGAGATAACACCAAAGCGGCAATCATGACCCGTGGCTTGAATGAGATTACTCGCCTTGGCGTTGCAATGGGCGGCAAACCCGATACATTTTACGGCCTTGCCGGCATGGGCGATTTGGTTGTGACCTGTACAAGTATGCATTCAAGAAATATGAGAGCGGGTATTTTGATCGGGCAGGGAATCCCTCCGCAAGAGGCTGTTCAGCAAATCGGCACAGTCGAGGGTTATGCCTGTGCAAATGCAACCTTAGCGCTCGCAGATAAATATAAAATTGATATGCCTATTACGAGAGAGATTAACAAAATCCTTTTTGAAGGCAAAAACCCTAAAGAAGCCTTGAATGAACTTATGCTTCGACCTTATGTAGCAGAATGACCTTTGACCCCGACTTAAAAATCGGGGTTTATTTTTTGCAAAAATCTTTGTTTTGTATTTACTTTTTCTGCGATTTATTGTATTATATTATTGGTATAATATGAAATGATAAATTTCGGAGGATGTTTATGAAACCTGTTTATAAAAGAGTGCTTTTAAAACTCAGTGGAGAAGCACTTGCCGGTGATAAAAAGACCGGACTTAATTATGACGAGATAACAAAGATCTGCCAAAGCATTAAAAAATGTTACGATGCAGGTGTAGAGCTTGCAATTGTTGTTGGCGGCGGCAACTTTTGGAGAGGACGTTCGAGCGGCGCTATGGACAGAACCAGAGCCGACCACATTGGTATGCTTGCAACTGCAATGAACGCCTTAGCTGTTGCAGATGTTTTAGAATCATTAGGTGTAGAAGTGAGAGTTCAGACCGCTATTTCCATGCAGCAAATAGCTGAGCCTTACATCAGAAACCGAGCTGTAAGACATCTCGAAAAAGGCAGAGTAGTCATTTTTGGATGCGGCACTGGAAATCCTTTCTTCTCGACAGACACGGCTTCTTCGTTAAGAGCAGCCGAAATTGAAGCAGACGTTATGCTTAAAGCGACAATGGTTGACGGTGTTTACGATAAGGATCCTCATAAGTATCCAGATGCTGTTAAATACGAAACCTTGGACCTTGATGAAGTTTTAGTTAAGCATTTAGCTGTTATGGACAGCACATCTGCCGCAATGTGCAAGGACAACAATATCCCGATAATTGTGTTTAACCTCTCCCGTCCCGACAATATCTATGATGCTGTAATGGGCAAAAACATAGGAACCTTAGTTAAGTAATTTATATATTGAAAGGAAGAATTGTGTTATGAAAGAAGTATTGAACGTTGCAAAGGAAAAAATGGAAAAGACTTTAAAGGTCTTGGGCAGTGACTTTGCTGCTATCAGAGCCGGTAGAGCTAACCCCGCAGTTTTGGACAGAATCACCGTTGACTATTACGGAACTCCTACACCCATTCAGCAGATGGCTGCAATCTCAGTATCCGATGCAAGAATTTTGGTTATTCAGCCTTGGGATAAATCTACACTTAAGTCTATTGAAAAAGCTATTCAGGCAAGTGATCTGGGAATCAATCCCGCTAACGACGGCACAGTTATTCGCTTGACTTTCCCTCAGCTTACCGAGGAAAGACGTAAAGAGCTTTCTAAGGATATTAAAAAGCTTGGTGAAGAAGCTAAGGTTGCTATCCGTTCAATCAGACGTGATGCTAACGACAAAATTAAAACAATGAAGAAGAATTCCGAAATTACCGAAGATGATGTTAAGAACTTCGACAAGGACATTCAGAAGCTTACCGACAAGTATGTTGGTTTCATTGATGATGCTGTTTCCGCTAAGGAAAAAGAGATCATGTCTATCTAAGACATATAGGTAACAAAAAATACTTGAGCTCTTAGGTAACAAACCATAGAGCTCATTATTTGTAATTGCTGAGGTAAATGGCTTGATTAACAACACTCCACACGACAATATGATAATTCCCACTCACGTTGCTTTTATAATGGACGGAAACGGCAGATGGGCGCAAAAGCGTGGCTTAAAGCGTACAGAGGGGCACAAAAAAGGCTCTGAATCTTTAAAACAGCTTATAAAAGATATTAACAGGCTTGGAATTAAGTATGCAACTTTTTACGCCTTTTCAACCGAAAACTGGAAGCGTCCGGATGACGAGGTCTCAACGCTAATGCGCTTGTTCGAGGATTATATCGATGAGCTTATGGCAAGTGCCGATAAGGCAGGGAACTCGCGTATACGCTTTGCAGGAGACCGCGGGCGGCTTTCTGAAAGCCTTAAAAGCAAAATGGCGGAATGTGAAGAAGCAAGCAAGGATAACACAGGTCTTTGTGTAACGATCGCCGTAAATTACGGCGGAAAAGATGAGCTGGCACATGCGGCTCGTGAAATTGCACGCTTAACAAATGAAGGTTATTTGACCTTGGAAAAAATTACTCCCGAGCTAATAGACTCGCTTTTATATACCTCAGGTATCCCCGAGGTTGACCTTTTGATAAGAACGGGCGGAGAGCAGCGTCTTAGCAACTTTTTAATTTGGCAGTCGGCATATGCCGAGCTTTATTTTACCGATACTCTTTGGCCCGATTTCAAAAATAAGCATTTAATTCTGGCAATTGAAGAATTCTCACGAAGAAACAGAAGATTTGGTGGTCTGTAAATGAAAACTCGAATAATTTCGGCTGCAGTTGCAATTGTTTTACTTGCAGCAGTGCTATTTCTACACACAACAATTATTTTGAATATTGCCTTGGCTGTTATCGGTGCATTAATGGTCTACGAGGTTATTAACGCAGCAGGCTGTAAAAAGCAATTGTTGGTTATGTTACCGTCAATAGCTTTGGTGGTGTTTGTTCCTATTGCCGCTAGATTTTACAACGGTTACATACTTTATTTATCTGCCGCATTTTTATATATCGTAATCTGTATGGCAGCATCATTTAAGTATCATTCTCTTGTAAATATCGAAACGGTTTACCTTATCATCACCGAAACCTTATTGACAGGAACATCCATGCTTTCTCTTGCGCTGATTGAAAAGTATTGCGGAACCATTGCTATCCATTATCTCATCCTTACGTTATGCGGCGCATGGTTTGCTGATACCGGCGCTTATTTTGTCGGTACGCTTTTCGGCAAGCACAAGCTTTGCCCCGAGATTTCACCTAAAAAGACTGTTGAAGGTCTTATGGGCGGATTTATTGCAAATGCAGTTTTGTTTATTGTTTACGGTATGATCTTCTTAAAACCTCACGGCGCACCAAATTATTTGCTTTTGGCTTTAATGGGTGTTATGTGTGCGGTTTTGGGCGTTATCGGCGACTTAAGTGCCTCGCTTATTAAGCGCAAGTATGGCATTAAAGACTTTGGCAACTTAATGCCCGGTCATGGCGGAGCGATGGACAGATTTGACAGCGTGGTTTATGTTGCACCTTTCATGGCAATTTGTCTTACTCAGCTCACAGTTGTCGTATAATTATATTTTTAATATTTCAGCCTATTCGGGGTAACTTTTGTTATCCCTTTTATGCTTTATAAAATCCATATTCAGGAGGGGACAAAGTGAAAAGCATTTCAATTCTCGGTTCAACCGGCTCAATCGGCACCCAAGCGTTAGAGGTTGCACGTATGCATAATCTTAAAGTTGTCGGTCTCGCCGCACGTTCAAACGCCGAAAAGCTGCTTGAACAAATCAACGAGTTTTCTCCTAAATATGTTTGCATATTTGATACCGATAGTGCGGTATACTTAAAAGAGCAGCTTGCAGGAAAAAATGTTGAGGTCTGTTCGGGGATGGACGGACTTTGCAAAATCGCCTCGCTAAAAGAGGCCGACATTGTTTTAAACAGCGTTGTAGGCATGGTTGGTCTTCGTCCCACACTAGCGGCAATTGAAGCGGGCAAGGATATTGCGCTCGCAAATAAAGAAACCTTGGTTTCAGGCGGCAAGCTTGTAATGAATTCAGCCAAAGAAAAAGGCGTTAAGATATACCCTGTTGACAGTGAACATTCTGCAATCTTTCAATCTCTTCAGGGAAGCAAGCGCTCTCAGCTTCAAAAGATAATTCTAACGGCATCGGGCGGGCCTTTCTTTGGCAAAACAAAAGAGGAACTTTGCGATGTTACGCTTAAAGACGCTCTTAATCACCCGAATTGGTCGATGGGTAATAAAATAACTATTGACTCTGCTACACTTATGAACAAGGGCTTAGAGTTTATTGAGGCTATGTGGCTTTTCGATGTTTCACCTGAAATGATTGAGATTGTCGTCCACCGCGAGAGCGTTATTCACTCGGCTGTTGAATTTGATGACGGCGCAGTTATCGCTGAGCTCGGTGTACCCGATATGAAAATACCTATTCAGTATGCAATCTTATATCCCGAGCGTTTAAAATGCCCCACAAAGCATCTCTCTTTAACAGATTACGGCACACTGACTTTCTATAAACCCGATTTTGACACTTTCGACTGCCTAAGCGCATGTGTTCGTGCGGCATCAATCGGCGGTACGGCTCCTGCCATTGTAAACGGAGCTAACGAAGAAGCTGTTTCAGCGTTCATTAATGGCAAAATTAAGTTCTTAGAGATCGGCAGACTTGTAAAAGGCGCACTTGATTCGCTGGAAGCATCTGAGATCAACACGCTCGATGACGTTCTTTCAGCCGATTCGAAGGCAAGAGAATACGTTATAAATCGAATTAATTCACTTAATTAGCGGAGGTTTAGTCTTGGTTATTGTTTATATTCTTGTTGCAGTTTTAATTTTCGGACTGATAATTTTAATTCACGAATTTGGCCACTTTACCGTTGCTAAAGCTTGCGGCATTAAAGTTAACGAATTTGCTATCGGCATGGGCCCCAAGCTTTTAAGCTTCGGCAAAGGCGAGACAAAGTTTTCACTCAGGGCAATACCCATGGGCGGATATGTCTCGATGGAGGGCGAGGATGAGGAAAGCCCCGACCCTCGTGCTTTTAACAGAAAAAAAGTGTGGCAAAGGCTTTTGGTTGTGCTTGCAGGCGCCGCAATGAACCTTATTTTAGGGTTTGTAATTTTGATTATTGTAACCTCGTTTAGCGATGCAATTATTACAACACAAATTGCAAAGTTTGAATCTGATGATGCCGTTTCTCACCAAACAGGTCTTGAACCGGGGGATGAGATAATCAAGGTAAACGGCATGAACGTTTATTGCGATACTGATATTTCTTACCAGTTCCAGACTGATGAGGACTTGACCTTTGAAATGACGGTTATAAGAAACGGTGAAAAGGTGATTTTGCCTGCCGTTCAGTTTTCTTCTACTCAGCTTGAGGACGGTACCAACGCCCTGCACATTGACTTCTTTGTAGTGGGTGAAAAGGTAAATCCCTTGTCAGTTATCGAGTATTCTTCAAAGAAGTTCGTTTCGGTCGCCAGAATGATCTGGCTATCATTAAGAGACTTGATCACCGGAAAATACGGTCTTAACGATCTATCGGGCCCTGTAGGTATTGTAGGCGCAATCGGAGACGTAGTGGGCTCAACCCAGCAGGGCGTTCCCTTTGCGGATATGATTGCAAATCTTGCTTCTTTTGTTGTTTTTATAACCATAAACGTTGGTATATTCAATCTTTTACCTATCCCTGCTCTTGATGGCTCTCGTGCAATATTCCTCATTATCGAGGGTATAAGACGCAAGCCCCTAAAGCCTCAGGTCGAGGGTATGATTCACATGATCGGCATGATTCTTTTACTTGGCTTGATGATTGTTGTGACGATCTCAGACATTTTTAAACTGTTTTAATTTTAGAAAGAGTTTTATATGAGAAAGATTAAACCTGTAAAGGTATCAAACATTACACTTGATGGAAAACATATTTATGTTCAGTCAATGCTTAATGTACCATCTAATGATATTGAGGGCAATGTCCGCCAGGCAATTCTGCTTGAAAACGCAGGCTGCGAGATTATTCGTGTGTCTGTTCCCGATGCTGCCTCGCTTGATTTGATACCTGCAATTAAGTCGAATGTCAACATTCCTCTTGTCGCCGATATTCATTTCGATTATCGGCTTGCTTTGGGAGCTGCAGAAAGGGGAGTTGACAAAATCAGAATCAACCCCGGCAATATAGGGGCAATTGATAAGGTAAAAGCTGTTGCCGATATATGCCGTCAAAAGTCTATTCCCATTCGTATCGGCGTTAATTCGGGCTCGCTCGAAAAAGAGGTTTTAGCTAAATACGGATCACCTACGCCCGAAGCGCTGTGCGAAAGCGCAATGGGTCATGTTAAGCTGTTAGAGAAGTTTGACTTTAACGACATTGTAATTTCGCTTAAATCTTCAAATGTTCAAAAAATGATTTCGGCGTACCGCCTTATCTCTCAGATGACCGACTATCCCTTGCACCTCGGCGTTACCGAAGCCGGCACTTACAACATGGGACTTATTAAATCGTCTATCGGCATTGGCTCACTGCTGTGCGACGGAATAGGTGAAACTATCCGTGTTTCTTTGACCGATGACCCTGTTAAAGAGGTTGCTGCGGGTCTTGATATTTTAAAGGCTATCGGCAAACGCGGGGGAGTTAAGATAGTCTCTTGCCCCACCTGCGGAAGAACAAAGATCGATTTGATCTCTTTGGCAAAAAAGGTCGAAGATGCTACAAAAACAATAAATAAAGATATAACCGTTGCGGTTATGGGCTGTGTTGTTAACGGCCCCGGCGAGGCAAAGGAAGCCGACATCGGCGTTGCAGGCGGCGACGGCTGTGTTGTTTTATTCAAGAAGAATGAACTTCTTGGCAAGTTTGCCGAGAGAGAAGCGCTAAGTGTGCTTTTAAACGAGATCAATAAACTATAAGGCAGATGATAAAATGAGCTATAAAACAGTGTCTGAATTCTTCAGCGCTTATGATAATATAATTCCTTGTGCGGTTGCCGACGGTGTAATTCTGCGTATGGGCTTTTCACAGGACAAAACCTCGATGGCTGTTGAAATAAAGTTTCCTAAAGTAGTTTCGTCCGAGGATTTAAAAGAGTTCGCATCCAATCTAAAGCCTGTTTTAGGCCTTAAGGATATTTACATAAAACCAAAATATTCACCCGACCTATTCTGCGAGGATGTAATGCCAAGTATTATCGGCGAGCTTAAGCGCAGGATCCCGGTTAACGGATTTTTGGATAATGCTGATTTTAAAATTTACGAAAACGAGCTTATAATTACTCTTAAAAACGGCGGTGAGTCGCTTTTAAAGCGTGCGGGAATTGAAGATGCCTTACCCAAAATCATCAATTCTCAGTTTGGAAGACAAGTATATATAAGGCTCGAAGGTACTCTGACAGTTAACCGTGAAGCTCATGACAAAGAGCAGCAGGAGATATTAAAATCTATCACACCCAAATCAGTGCCTGTTCAGCCTCAGCAGGCTGTTCCGGATCCCGAGGGTTATATTGTTGATTTCCCCGACCTTCCCATTCTTCCCGAAGCAACCGTTATAATGGGTAAAGTGATAAAAGGTGCTATAGAGTTTGCAAAGCTTGCCGATTTAAACGAAACCAGCGGTAAAGTAACTGTTTTCGGCGATATTTTCGATGTTACCTCTAAGCTTACAAAAGATGAAAAGCGAATGATAATGACGGTATCCATTACCGATTATGCAGGTTCTATTACAATTAAAATAATCGAGCTTGCTAAAAAGGGCGAGGCTTTGTTAGAGGCCCTTAAGGTTGGCAAAAGTGTTATCGTTAGCGGAGATGTTGTATATGATACCTTTGATAACGAAATCAACATTAAACCTCGAGATATAAGCCTTGTAAAGAAGATTAAAAAGGTTGATGATGCTCCTGTTAAGCGTGTCGAGCTTCATTGTCACACTAACATGTCTGTTATGGATGGCATTACTCCCTCGAAAGACATTGTAAAATGCGCTTATAACTGGGGCATGAACGCTATTGCCATTACCGACCATGGTGTTTGCCAGGGCTTCCCCGATGCAATGTATGAGGTCGATGATATCCGCAAATCGGGCGGCGACTTCAAGCTTATCTACGGTATCGAGGCTTATCAGGTCAACGATGAAACAAATATCGTTGTAGGAACAGACAACCGTTCGTTGCGTGATGAATTCATTGTTTTCGATATTGAAACGACAGGACTTAGTGCTGCTACCGAGCGTATTATTGAAATCGGTGCCGTTAAAGTCAGAAATTTAGATGTTGTTGAAACCTTCAACATCTTTGTTGACCCGGAAAGACCTATACCTGCAAGAATTATTGAGCTTACGGGTATTACCGACAGTATGGTTTCGGGTGCCCCCAAAGAGCTTGAAGCTTTGGAAAAGTTCATGGCATTTTGCGGTGATAATCCTGTTCTGGTTGCACATAACGCTTCATTCGATACTTCGTTTATCCACGCCGCCGTTAAAAGGCATTGCAAGCATTTTAACTTTACATATATCGACACAGTTCCTTATTCCCGAAATATGCTGCCCTCACTTGCAAAGCACACACTTGATAACGTTGCCAAGGCGCTTAATTTAGGCAACTTTAACCACCACCGTGCAAGCGATGACGCGACCGTTAACGCAAACATCTTTATTGTTCTTTCGCGCCGCCTTTTAGACGAGCAGGAAAGCATTACAATAGGTCAGCTTAACACAATTTTGAACAATACCGACATTAACAAGCTCCCAAGCTTCCACCAAATCATTCTTGCAAAAAACCTTGTGGGACTTAAAAATCTTTACAAGCTTGTTTCGTACTCGAACTTAAAATACTATCACCGCCACCCAAGAATCCCCAAATCCGAGCTTATTAAGCACCGTGAGGGATTGATTATCGGCAGCGCTTGCGAGGCAGGCGAGCTTTTCAGAGCTATTTTTCAGGGCAAGCCGTGGGAGGAGCTTTTGGAAATTGCTAAGTTCTATGACTATCTTGAAATTCAGCCGATTGAAAACAACGCTTTTATGCTTCGCGATGGCAGTGTTTCAAGTGAGGAAGAGCTTCGAAATCTAAACCGTACCGTTGTCAAACTCGGCGAAGAGCTTGGCAAGCCTGTTGTCGCAACGGGTGACGTTCACTTCTTAAATAAAGAAGATTCCATTTTCAGAAGCGTCTTAACTTCTGTTGCTTATGACGATGCCGATTTGCAGGCACCTTTATACTTAAAAACAACCAACGAAATGCTTGAAGATTTTGCTTATTTAGGCGAAGAAAAGGCTTACGAGGTTGTTGTTACAAATTCAAATCTTATTGCCGACATGATAGACCCGGAGGTTCGTGCTTTTCCTAAAGGCACATTTACTCCTCATATTGAAGGGGCAGATGAAGAACTGACCGAAATTTGCTGGCGCCGAGCTAAAGAGATCTACGGCGACCCGATTCCCGAAATCGTGAGCACACGCCTTGAAAGAGAGCTTACTTCGATCATCAAGCACGGCTTTGCGGTTTTATATGTTATTGCAAAGCGACTTGTCGCTAACTCAGTCGAGCACGGCTATCAGGTAGGCTCGCGTGGCTCGGTAGGTTCATCTTTCGTAGCTTCAATGTCCGGCATATCCGAGGTTAATCCGCTTGTGCCTCACTATGTCTGCCCCAAGTGCAAGCATTCCGAATTTTTCACCAAGGGCGAATACGGCTCGGGCTTCGACCTTCCGCCAAAGGCATGCCCAAAGTGCGGAACTGATATGAACCGCGACGGTCATGATATTCCGTTTGAAACCTTCCTTGGCTTTAACGGCGATAAATCTCCCGATATAGACCTTAACTTCTCGGGAGATTACCAGGCAAGCGCACACAAATATACCGAAGAACTTTTCGGCGCCGATAACGTGTTTAAGGCAGGCACTATCTCGGGTGTCGCAGATAAGACCGCTTACGGCTATGTTATGAAATATCTTGAAGAGCGTGGAAAGACCGTTCACCCTGCCGAGGTTTCACGCCTTGCAAAGGGCTGTATAGGTATAAAACGAACAACTGGTCAGCATCCGGGCGGCATGGTTGTTATACCAAGCGATATGGAAGTATACGACTTCACACCTGTTCAGCACCCTGCCGATAAGGTGGACTCGGATATCGTAACCACTCACTTCGATTTTAACTCGCTTCACGATACTATCCTTAAGCTTGACGAACTCGGACACGATGTGCCGACCCTTTATAAATATTTAGAGGATATGACGGGTACAGACATCACAAAAACCCCAATGAGCGACCCTGCCGTATATTCGTTGTTCACCTCTACCGAAGCTTTAGGTGTCACACCCGAGGATATCGACAGTAAAACAGGTACACTCGGTATACCGGAAATGGGCACGCCTTTTGTTCGAGGAATGTTAATGGACGCACAGCCCAAAACCTTCTCAGATCTTTTGCAGATTTCCGGTCTTTCTCACGGAACCGACGTTTGGCTCGGCAATGCACAAGAGCTTATTAAGAACGGCACCTGCACCATCGACCAGGTTATCGGTACTCGTGACAGTATTATGACATATCTTATTTATCATGGTGTCGACCCCAGCTTATCATTTAAGATCATGGAAATTGTCCGTAAGGGTAAAGCACCAAAACAGCTTACCGATGAAATGAAGCAAACCATGCGTGAGCATGATGTTCCCGAATGGTACATTGAAAGCTGTATGAAGATCAAATATATGTTCCCAAAAGCGCACGCGGCGGCTTATGTTACGGCCGCAATCCGCCTCGCGTGGTATAAGGTTCACAAGCCGCTTGAGTTTTATGCAGCTCTGTTTACTGTTCGAGGCGACGACTTTGATGCGGAAGCCGCTTCGCGAGGAAAGCTCGCAACAAGATATAAGCTTGATGAATATAAGCAAAAGGGTAACGACCGTTCGGACAAGGAAGACGGCGTTTACGAAATGCTTATGATAATTAACGAGATGCTCTCGCGCGGATATGAGTTTTTACCTATCGACATTCATAAATCGCATGCAACCGTTTATAAGATCGAGGATGGAAAATTGCGCTTGCCCTTTGTTTCAATGAGCGGCGTAGGAGAAAACGCTGCAAAGGCGCTTTATAAATGCGCTCAAAGCGGTGATTTCATCTCGGTAGAAGAATTTCAGAATTCGGCAGGCGTATCAAAAACTGTTATTGAACAGCTTCAAAACTTAGGCGCTTTCGGAGACATGCCGCTAACTTCACAAATGACTCTCTTTTAACAAATAAATCAGTCACTAAACCTGTCAATGCTGAATAATATGTAGAGAAGTTTTAAACTTTAATACTTATTAGGAGGATTTATATGGCTGAATTCGGTACAAATCCCTATGGCTTTAAAGAAGCAGTCACGGTCGAAGCTGAGCGCATTTTCGATAGCTGCTCTGACAGAGATTGTCTTGAGGATCTTGAAGTCGTGTTTGCCGATACTGCTTCTGCAGAACTGGTAAACGAAGCAACATATGTAAAAGCAAGATGCGCTGAGATTACAAGCGTGTTCTTCCAGGTAGAGCCCATTCCTTTTAACTGCGGTTTCTTTGCTGTTGATCTTACTTACACCTTTAACGTTACGGTCGAGGTAAGTGACGGTGTTACAGGACCTGCACAAGCAGTTACAGGCACCGCAACATTCACCAAAAAGGTTATTCTTTACGGCTCTGACGGTGGCACCAAGTATTTCTCGTCCGACGATAACGGTGCTGTAAACGTTACCGGTTGTAACAATGCAAGCCTGCCGAAGGCATCTGTTTCTGTTGCCGACCCCATTGTTTTAGGCTTGAAGCTTTTAACATTCCCGTCGCACACCTGCTGTGCTGATCCCTCGTGCGAGCAGATGGTAACAGTGCCTCAGTATAAGCGTCTTGCTATTACTCTCGGTCTTTTCTCAATCGTTTCACTTTCAAGAAGAGTTCCCGTAATGGTACCTGCTTTCGACTTCATCGTTCCCAAGGATTGCTCTTGCTCTCAGTCCTCAACAACTGAAAGCCCCTGCGAACTGTTTGAAAAGATAACCTTCCCCACAAACGAATTCTTCCCCAAAAGCCTTGAGGACGCAACAAGCAGCTGCACTTCATGCGGCTAATGCACGATTATTAATAATTAAGCCGCCTCGGTCATATTATTGACCGAGGTGAGTTTATGAATTACACATTGTCAGAGCTTAAAAGCAAAGAAGTTATTGACCTTAAATCGGGCGCAATGCTTGGAAGAGTGGACGATGTTGAAATAGGGGAGGATTCAAGCGTTCAGTCGATGATAGTTTATGGCAGACCAAAGCTGTTCGGCTTTTTGGGCAGAGACCAGGACCTTGTAATTGATTATAAAGATATAAGCCTTATTGGCAGAGATGCTATACTTATATCGAGTGATTTCTTGTATGACCGCACAATTGATACATATAATAAGGGCAAATTTTTGTCAAAATAATCACCCAAAAACACTTGCAATAATTATTAAATGGTGATATAATATTACCGCAATTCGCACGTTTGGGTTTTACCGTGGTTCCCGGTATACATCGGGTGAAGGTAAGATAACCCGAACGGAGGGTTAGTAAAAAAATAAAAACCAAATAGGAGGTTACTACAATGGCTGTAGTATCAATGAAACAGCTTCTTGAAGCCGGTGTACATTTTGGTCACCAGACAAGAAGATGGAACCCGAAGATGGCACCTTACATCTTCACAGAAAGAAACGGAATTTACATCATCGACCTTCAGAAGACCGTTAAGAAGCTTGACGAAGCTTATAACTTCGTTAAGGAAGTTTCTGCTAACGGCGGCGAAGTACTTTTTGTAGGTACCAAGAAGCAGGCAGGCGATTCCGTTAAGGAAGAAGCTCTCAGAGCAAACGCACACTATGTAAACGCAAGATGGCTTGGCGGTATGATGACCAACTACAAGACCATCCAGAAGAGAATTGCTCGTTTAGAGCAGCTCCACAAGATGGCTGAAGACGGCACATTCGAACTCCTTCCCAAGAAGGAAGTTGCTCAGCTTTCTTTGGAAATTGAAAAGCTTGAAAAGTACCTCGGCGGTATCAAGAACATGACCAAGCTCCCCGCAGCTTTGTTCATTGTTGACCCCAAGAGAGAAAAGATTGCAGTTGCTGAAGCTAAGAAGCTCGGTATCCCTGTAGTTGCTATCGTTGACACTAACTGTGACCCCGACGAAGTTGACTACGTAATCCCCGGTAACGATGACGCTATCAGAGCAGTTAAGCTCATTTCCGGCGCTATTGCTGACGCTATTATCGAAGGCAGACAGGGTGAAACTGTTGCCAACGAAGAAACCGTTGAAGAAGCTCCTGCAGAAGAATAATTTGAAATTATCAGGGCAGGCACAAAAACCTGCCCTAATCCGAAATAACACTTTAATTTTGAAAGGAATGTTCATATTATGGCTAATATTACAGCTAAGGACGTATCCGCTCTCCGTGAGAGAACCGGCGTAGGTATGATGGACTGCAAAAAGGCACTCGTAGAAGCTAACGGCGACTTTGAAGCTGCTATCGTTTTGCTTCGTGAAAAGGGACTTGCTACCCAGGCTAAGAAGGCTGGCCGTGTTGCTGCTGAAGGTTTGGTAGTTGCAATGGTAGAAGGCAATGTAGGTTGTGTTGTTGAAGTTAACTCCGAGACTGACTTCGTTGCTAACACCGATCAGTTCAAGAATTTCGTTGATTTGGTTGCTAAGACCGTTCTTGCTTGCAACCCTGCAGATGTTGATGCACTTAAAGCTTGCAAGGCTGTTGGCTCTGAAAAGACTGTTGAAGAAGAACTTCAGGAAGTATTCTTGCAGATCAGAGAAAACATTCAGATCCGCAGATTCGTAAGACTCGAAGGAACATTGGTTTCTTATGTTCACGGTGGCGGCAGAATCGGCGTTTTGGTACAGCTCGATACCGACCTCGGCGAAAAGGCACTTGTTTGCGGTAAGGACGTAGCTCTTCAGATCGCTGCTATGAACCCTGCTTACCTCGACAGAACCAAGGTTCCTGCTGACGTTCTCGAAGGCGAAAAGAACATCATGATCGCTCAGATGAAGGAAGATCCTAAGATGGCTAACAAGCCTGAAGCAGTTTTGGCTAAGATCGTTGAAGGTAAGGTAGGCAAGTACTACTCTGAAAACTGCCTTGTTGATATGGAATTCGTTAAGGATAACCAGTTTACTGTTGGCAAGTATGTTGACCATTGTGCTAAGGAACTCGGCGGCTCTATTAAGGTTGCTGATTACGTTCGTTTCGAAAGAGGCGAAGGCATTGCTAAGAGAGAAGACAACTTTGCTGATGAAGTTGCTTCCATGATGAATAAGTAATCCAACGCATAATAATTCAAGGGCATCTGATAAATTCGGGTGCCCTATATTTTTTCGGAGGTGTAAAAATGAACAGTGAGCTTTTTGAAAATGACCTGCGTTATAAGCATGACGGTAAATTCTTTACCTATCGTGTTGGTGCAATAATCGTCGAGGAGAATCATGTTCTGCTGGCAACCAACAATGTTTCGCCCTATTACTATTCTGTGGGCGGAGCTGTTAAATTCGGTGAAACTGCCGAGGAAGCCATAAAAAGAGAAGTATTTGAAGAAACTGGCGTTAACTATGAAATCGATAGGCTTGCTGTTATTCATGAGAATTTCTTTTTTGGTGATGGCTCGGCAGACGGTTACAAATGCCACGAAATCAGTCTTTATTTTCTTATGAAATCCCGCGGCTCAATGGAACTTGATTCACATAGCTTCTGCGCTGAGGGCGAAGAATTTATGTGCTGGCTGCCAATTGATAAGCTTGAAACCGTTACAGCATACCCAAGCTTTCTTACCGATTACCTTGAATGTATACCAAAAGAGATAATACACATCGTTACCGATGAAACAAATGAATAATTTCAGTTTTATATATCTTCCTTAATAACTTGCGAACTAAGTTTTTGCGTATAATCACAAGAAGTTTTTCTTGTCCGGTGCCTCATTTCAATATAACTTTTTATTTCGCTTGGCGATAAAAACGCCGAAATATCGCTGTGAGCCATGCTGTCAAGATAAATTAGCTTTTTACTGTTGTTCATAAGCCCTCCAAAATGTTTTGTATTTATCTTTGGCAAAACATCAGCATTTATACTTTGTTGACTAATGGACTAATGCTTGCTATAATCTTGATATAATAATTTTTCTGGAGACGATTATGGACAATCTTTCAAATATAGGTGTAATTAAAGAAATTCTATCAGATCACGGCTTTACTTTTTCAAAAAAGCTTGGGCAGAACTTTTTAATTAATCCTTCGGTTTGCCCTAAAATAGCCGAAATGGGAAATGCAAAAAAAGGATTCGGCGTGATCGAAATCGGGCCCGGCATAGGTGTTTTAACAAACGAGCTTTGCAAGCGAGCCGATAAAGTTGTCGCCATAGAGATCGACGATCGACTTATCCCGATTTTAGAGAAGACGCTTGCCGAGCATAAAAATGTCAAAGTAATTCATGACGATGTTATGAACGTTAACCTTAAACAGCTTATTGAGGAAGAGTTTGAGGGCTTAGATGTTGCAGTCTGTGCAAACTTGCCTTATTACATCACCTCGCCCATTATAATGATGCTTTTGGAATCTCGCTTGCCTATTAAGACTATCACCACAATGGTTCAAAAAGAGGCAGGACAGCGGCTTTGCGCGCCGGTTGGCACCCGTGATATGGGCGCTGTGACTGTTGCTGTCAATTACTTTTCAAAAGCAAAGATACTTTTTAACGTCTCGCGAGGCAGCTTTATGCCTGCTCCGAACGTTGATAGCTGTGTAATTCAGTTCGAGGTAAAAGATACGCCGCCCATGGTAAATGACGAGAAGTATTTCTTTAAGGTTGTAAGAGGTATGTTCTCTCAGCGCCGCAAAACTATTCTAAACTGCGTAAGCGGCTCTTTAGGTATAGCCAAAGATACGGTATTAAAAGCAATAGAGCAAACAGGTCTAAAACCCTCGTCTCGTCCCGAAGAGCTTTCTATGGAAGAGCTCATTGCGTTTAGTGAAAATTTAAAAGCTTTTGTGAACTTGGAATAAAGAATCTATACGGTACAACCAATCTTACAGTTCTTAAAATATAAAGCCGATTTTAGAGCTAAAAATAAATCAATCCCTCGATGTTAGGCATTGAGGGATTGATTTTCTATACTTTAATTAACACAGATGCCGCAACCTCACAAATAATAAGCAAAGTCACAATAACTGAAACGATATTATAATACTCAGTTCCGAACTGAAGCGGCATAACAGAAGTGAGTGCAGCTACAGCCGAAATAATTGTAACGGCATTTATCAATTTTTTCTTAGGCTTCAGTAAGTAAATAACACTAAAAACTAAAATCGCAATAGTCAAAAGTGCTGTCAGAAACGGACCGAAATTAGCATATCCATAAGGTGTTAAATCAAAATAAGAATATGTTTTTATAACAGTTGCTTCAGGGTCAGAGAACCTTAAAACAGCGCCGAAGGGGAGCGCTTCAAAAACTATAGCTATAATCGGAAAAAGCAACAATACAGCTCTCTTTTTCATTAACCATATTCCTTTCTCCCACTAAATTCGGGTATATACGATTTATCTGCCGCCTCACGTTCCTGCGAAAAGCCGTTAAATCCAAACTTGCTTGCCTCATCTAATACGCTATTGTACTCAAATGTTGAGACACGGCGCGAAAGCTCTTTGAATTCAAAGCTTTTGTGCATTGGCACATATTGGCTCATTATGCTTAAAAGAATTTCATCGCTTTTAAAACTCTTTGCAAGCTCGTTTATAACAGCTATCGAATCCTTTCTAAGTGTGGGCAAAACCAAATGCCTAACAATAACACCTTTTTTAATTATACCTTTGTCATCAAATTGCGGCTTGCCAACCTGCCTAACCATCTCTTTTAAAGAGGCAATTGCCTCAGAAAAATAGTTTTTAGTGCCCGAATATTTAAGCGCATACTCATCATTAAAGTATTTCATGTCCGGCAGATATACGTTAACATATCCATCTAGCATTTTAATTGTGTCGACGTTTTCATATCCACCACAGTTATAAACAACAGGTATAATCAAACGAGGTCTAGCTATGTCAAGCGCTTCAATGATCTTAGGCACATGTGGGGTAGGGCTTACAAGGTTAATGTTATGTGCGCCCTTGTGCTGCAGCTCTAAAAATATATCGGCAAGCTCAACAGCAGATATATAATATCCTTTGTTTTCTTGAGAAACCTCATAGTTCTGACAAAAACAGCATTTAAGCGTGCATCCGCTGAAG
This sequence comes from Oscillospiraceae bacterium, assembly GCA_017472735.1. Classification (GTDB taxonomy): domain Bacteria; phylum Bacillota; class Clostridia; order Oscillospirales; family Ruminococcaceae; genus Faeciplasma. Next base: position 118,017 of record JAFUOD010000007.1, read on the forward strand.
AAAACAGTTCCCGAACCATTTTTGCCGCTTATGCAAGGCTCCTCCCAAAAGTGCAAATCAGCACGTGCAATTCTTAAATTATCGCTTTGCCTGCAAAAGCCCATTGACTTGGATCTGTCAACACAGCATTTACGCGGGCAAAGCATACATTCATTATAAATACTCATATCGTTTCGGCTAAATAAACAAATGGATAGCTGCGATCAAGTGCCTTGAATGCTGTAAAGGCTTTTTCATTGTCAGTAAACAAGCCATAAACACACGAACCGCTTCCGGTCATCAATGCACCGTCAGCGCCAAGTTTAATAAGTTTTTGCTTAATATCAGAAATCTCAGCCATTTCAATGGCACGTTCAAGGTCGTTGGCTAAAAGCTTTGTTATGTCAGTATCTGATTCTAAAGCTTCAACCATCTTGTCAGATGCGTTGGCTGTCACAACTTTCTTTTCATCAAACAACTTATATGCGAGGGGGGTAGATACCCCGAAATTGGGCTTAACAAGCAAAACATAATGCTTTTTAAGCTTTTTAAGAGGGGTGATAACCTCACCCATGCCCTCGCACAAAGCAGTACCTAACATTACGCAAAACGGCACATCAGCACCAACCGATGCACCGATTTTGCACATATCGTCATACGAAAGCTTTGTATCAAAGATTTCATCAAGCAGTTTGATTACAGCTGCCGCATCGCTCGACCCTCCGCCCAATCCGGCTTCAGAGGGTATATGCTTATCAATATAAATTTCAACTCCGCATTTTAAAATCTGTGTAAAGTCAAAAAACTTAACACACGCTTTATATACGGTATTTCGTTCATCGCAGGGAACAGACGGGTCTGAGCACTTAATTGTTATTCTGTTGTCATCGGTTGTTCTTATTCTTATTTCATCAGCCAGCGAAACAGTCTGCATAACAGATTTGATTAAATGATAACCGTCATCACGAAGGCCTGCAATATCAAGTGTTAGGTTGATTTTTGCATAAGCATAAGCGCTTAATTCGTTCATTTATTTCTCTCCGCTTTAAGCTCTTCAACAAATTCTTTAATCTTGCCAATAGCCTCTTTTAAATGCTTTTGCGAATAAGCATAAGATACTCTTATATACCCCTCGCCGCAGTCACCGAATGCCGTACCGGGTACAACGGCAACACGCTTAGAATACAAAAGTTTTTCACAGAATTCATCACTCGTCAACCCTGTTGATTTAATGCAAGGGAAGACATAGAATGCACCTTCTGGCATAAAACAGCTAAGACCTATCTTGTTAAATGCATCTACCAAGAATCTTCGTCTTGTATCATATTCTGCAACCATCATTTTAACGTCGTTGTCGCAGTTGGTCAAGGCCTCAATGGCGGCATATTGGCTTACAGTAGGCGAGGACATTATGCCAAACTGATGAATCTTGACTGCCTGTTTTATAATAGGTGCGGGCCCGCACATATATCCCAAGCGCCAGCCTGTCATGGCAAATGCTTTAGAGAAGCCGTTGACGTAGATAGTGCGTTCTTTCATTCCCTCAAGTGAAACGATAGAAAAATGCTCTCTGCCATATGTCAACTCAGAATAGATTTCATCAGTCAATACAATAATATCAGTATCGCGCAGAATTTCAGCAATAGGTTCTAAATCTTCTTTTGTCATAATTCCGCCTGTTGGATTATTCGGGAAGGGAAGTACCAAAAGCTTTGTCTTGTCGCTTATTTTATCTTTAAGCTGTTCGGGCTTAAGCTTAAAGTTATCTTCCTCTTTCGTTTCGATTATAACAGGCACACCGCCCGTTAGCTCTACAATAGGCTTATAGCAAACAAACGAAGGTTCAATTATAATAACCTCGTCGCCGGGTTCAATAATTGTTCTTATGGTTAGGTCGATAGCTTCGCTTCCGCCGACGGTTACAATTATCTCTTTACCCGGGTCATATTCAACACCTGTGTGCTTTTTTGTATATTCAGAAATAGCAGTTCTAAGCTTAATAAGACCCGAATTAGCAGTATAGAATGTCTTACCTCTTTCAAGAGCGACAATTGCTGCACGGCGAATAGGCCACGGTGTGTAAAAATCGGGCTCGCCGACACCCAAGGATATTACATTGTCAAGCGTTTCAGCAATGTCAAAATATTTTCTAATGCCCGAAGGCTTTATATTACTTACCGTTTTACCGATAATCTTATTATAATCCATCATTATTTCGCGTCAAACCTTTCTCGGTGTGCCAATTAAATATAATTACGCTCGTCCTTAGCTTCATCAACAAGCATAATTCCGTTTTCTTTATACTTCTGCAAGAAGAAGTGGGTAGATGTGGAAACAACACCGTTAATAGTAGCAAGGCGCTGTGCTACATATGAAGAAACTTCTCTTATATTCTGGCACTTAATAGTAACGGCTAAGTCATAACCGCCCGACATTAATGAAACACTCTCAACCTCGGGATACTGTGCGATATGTCTTGCAATGTCATCATAACCAACCTGTGCCTGAGGAGTAACCTTAAGCTCTATGTATGCAACAACCGCATCCTTAGAAATAATATCTTCATCAAAAATCGTGCTGTATCCTTTAATTGTGCCATTAGCTTCAAGCGTTGCAATCATATTCGCAACTTCCGCTTCGTTTTTGTCAAGCATAACCGCAAGCTCTGCATTCGAGAGTCTGGCGTTTGTTTTAAGTAAGCTTATAAGTCTATCCATAATCAGGTCCTTTCCGCGGCATTAGCCGCCTAAAAAGAAAAATATGCGTATATATTATAACACTTTAGTGTGTTGGAGTCAATCGTGTTGTAAATTTGGTTATATTGTGAAAAAATTAAACTAATAATTTAGAAAAAATATTAGTATTTTCTATTGACATATTTTGCTTCGAGGCTTATAATACAAATGTTCGTGTAAGCAGAACATGGATAATATATTACAGAAAGGTGAGTACAATGCTTAAGACTGCAGTTTATAAAAACAGTATTGCAATATCTTTAGTCAGCGGCATTTGTGTGCCACTTCATAACTAAAATTGTATGTTATGTGCCTCTGACTATGCTGTCGGGGGCTTTTTTATTGCAATTGTTTTTGTGTTACCTATGAAAGGGGGAATTTTATGAAACACTTTGACGTGCTGCCGGAGCTTGTTAAAAACGAGCTTTACAAGCGTGGTGTGCCGACAGATGAGCTTTTATATTGCGTAAAGGCTGATCTTGACGGTGAAGGCTGTTATATTGACGTTTATGTTACCTTTACACAAAGCACTTTGTTTGTTATTAAAGGCTACGAAGAGTACAGGCAGCTCGGCTCTAAGGAAAGGTTCAGGGAAAAAGCTCAGAACACACCCGTTTTAAAAAGCTTTGTCCGAGGAAATAACGTTCCTGAAATAATTCAGTATAAAACAGTAGATTATGACGAATATGACATTTCAAAAATCAAGCGGATTTATGTTGACCGTCATCAGAATTCAGCGCAGCTTGTTGTTACGCTGTTAAACAACGGCGAAACAGAAGATTTTGATGAAAACTATTCGCGCAGCGATCAATACGACACCGAGCATAAGAACGTTTCCATTGCCCGTTTTTCGTTAGGCTTTGCTGAAAAATTTGAGAAATTCTGTGACCGAGTTAACATGACTCACCGTCACGAGGAGATTGATGACACACTTTTAGACAGTGTTAAAACCCACTGCCCAATCTGTCATCAGCCTTATCCCGATCCCAATCGTCCCGTTTGTCCTAAGTGTGTAGACTCACGCTCTATCTTCAAGCGACTTGCAGAAATGTTTAAAGATTTCAAGGGTTCGATACTTTTGATATTCATGACAATTTTGCTCTCTAATTTGTTTGCTGTAATTTCGCCTTGGTTCGGTTCAAAGCTTTTATATGACGACGTTTTGACTGAAGGCGGAAGATATTACGGTCAGGTGCTGTTTGTTATCATGCTGATGTTTGCTACCGATATTTTAGGCAAACTGACCGGTGTGGTTTCAGGTGTAGTAACAGCCAAGGTCGTTCCAAAGGTTACTCATCAGTTAAGAACTAAGATTTACTCTTCAATGCAGAATCTTTCTTTGCAGTTCTTTACAAGCAAGCAGACAGGTTCGCTTATGTCACGAGTTGACCGTGACAGTAACAATGTTTACAACTTCTTTGTTGATATTGTGCCTTACGGCATCGCAAACATAGTTAAGCTTGTCGGCGTTGTTGCAATTATGTTTACACTAAGCCCTGTTATTTCTCTCTTAATTTTAACCATTATCGTGTTTGTTTTAGCGCTCGATAACTACCTTTATAAATCTCAGCGTAAACTTTATCGCAAGTTAGATGTTGCAATGCGAAGCTTAAACTCTGTGTTGTCCGATGTCATGAACGGTCAGCGTGTTGTTAAAAGCTTTGCAAAAGAGGATAAGGAAATAAGACGTTACCGCAAAAAGAATAAAGATGCTTATGAGGTTAACGACAGGATCAACAACCGAATTGCCAACACAATTCCTTTCATGTGGAGCTTCTACCGTTTAATCAGTACAGGTCTTTTCTGCTTTGGCTGTTACCTTGTAATGAAGGGTCACTTTAAATACGGTACTCTTACCGCATTGCTTTCTTACACCAACATGGTTTACGAGCCTATAGACTTCTTTATGTGGATAGGTGACCGCTGGGCAAGATGTATGGACGCGGCATCCCGTATGTTTGAAATTTTGGATGCTAAGCCTACCGTTGCTGAAGCTGATGAACCGATAAGAATGGATACCTTTAAGGGCGATATCGAATTTAAGAATGTTTCGTTTGAATATGAAGCCGGCAGACAGATCTTAAAGAATCTTTCCTTTAAGGTTGAGGGCGGACAGATGTTCGGTATTGTTGGTAAGACCGGCGCCGGAAAGTCAACCATAATTAACCTCATGGCTCGTATGTATGACGTATCGGGCGGCGAGATTCTGATTGACGGTGTGCCGATAAAAAAGATTGCAACTCAGGATTTGCGCCGAAACATCGGCATCGTTTCGCAGGAGACGTACTTGTTCATAGGTACTGTTGCCGATAATATTCGTTACGCTAACCCCAATGCCACTATCGAAGAGGTTATCGAGGCTGCAAAATCAGCAAATGCACACGAGTTTATTACTAAGCTTCCCGATGGTTACAACACAAAAATCGGTTCGGGCGGCGTGTCTCTCTCGGGCGGCGAACGCCAGCGTATTTCTATTGCGCGTGCAATAATTCAGAATCCCAGTATTCTTATTCTTGACGAAGCAACCGCTTCCATGGATACAAGGACTGAGCGTAAGATTCAGGTTGCTATCGACGCTCTTAAAGAGGGCAGAACCATTATTTCCATTGCTCACAGACTTTCAACTCTGCGTGATGCGGATATGCTTTGCGTAATTGAACACGGCGAGCTTAAGGAACTTGGCACGCACGATACACTCATTCGCCAAAAGGGTAAATATTTCGAGCTTTACAGACTCCAGTCGGATGCTTTGAAGTTCATTGAAATGGGTTGATTCTCATTATATAAAGGAGGATTGTCTAATGGATAATTCAGCTAAAAAGGAATTGGAGCTTGAAAAGTTTGAAATAGACAGACTTGTCATTTTAGACGCATCAAAGCTTAAGTTCTATAAAGACCAAAGCGGATTTATGTCGCTTGAATTTGAAGGCAAAGATTATTTCAACGTAAGACTCACTCGACTGACACCTTTCTATTCTAAAACTACATATATAAGTGTAGCTTATGAGAATGATGAAAGAGAGTTTAAAGAGATAGGCGTTATTAAGGATATGAAAGAGCTTTCTGAAGAACAGTATAAGCTTGTTGATGATTATTTAGAATATAAATATTACATGCCCGAAATAACTAAAGTCCATTCAATTAAAGATAACTCCCGCGGATTTATTTTTGTTGACGTTGAAACCACGTCCGGCAGAAAAACTATATGTATACGAGACTGGTATTCAAATTTCAGACTCTTGACAGATAAGTTTTTATATGCTTATGATGTTGACGGAAATAAATATTTCTGTGATGATATCGGCAAGCTCGACCGTAAGAGTCTTGCAGTTTTAGAAATTTACATTTAATTGTTTCCCTTATGAAAGGGGTGATTATAACCTATGAATTTAAAACTTTCTGCACCCGAGGGTATAGAGCTTGACAGCCTTGTCTTTTCACTTCCGTTCAATATCAACAGCTCCGATAGGCGAGTGAACGGTCACTTGTGTGTCTCCCGCGAGGAGATAATGGTATATATCAACGGAGAGCTTAAAGAAGCTTTTGAGTTTAATAAATATGAAGAATACGCTTGTGAGCAGCTTGTCGGCTGTTCAATGATGGTAGGCAAAATTGATGATAAAGATGTTAAATGCATCTGTGCCTTCACCCAGGATAATTTTGTTGCTTTTGCCGAGCTTTGCAAGCTTTTAAACCACCATCTTACAACAGGCGAGTTTATTACCGAAAGTGACATTGACGAGCCTAAGTGCCCCAAGTGTCATCTGCCTCTTGACGGCTATTCGGAATGTCCTTACTGCCAATCGAAGATAAAGGTGTTCTCGAAACTTTTAAAGCGTGTAGCGCCTTATAAAAAGCCATTTGCGGTTGCAATTCTGTGCACGATCATTGCACAGCTTTTGGGTGTTATTGAGCCATATGTCAACCGTATTTTGGTTGATGATTATGTTATTCCCATGAATACCTCGAACTGGACAGGTTTTGGTATTTTATGCGGTGCAATGCTGCTGATCGTCATAATCAACACGATACTTGATTATATCAACATGAAGTGCAGCTTTCGCGTTGCACTTAACTTAGGCCAGGACCTTCGTCAGGACGTGTTTAACAAAACGCTTGATCTTTCAATGTCCTCGATCTCTAAGAAAACTGCCGGTGAGCTTATCAACCGTGTTTCCAACGATGCCAATAAGCTCCAAAGCTTTATCACCGATAACGGTAAAAATGCAATCGTTAGAATAATGTCGCTAATCATCATTGCGATTATTCTGTTTGTTATGAACTGGAAGCTTGCTTTAATGGCGGTTTTGCCTATTCCTTTGGCTGTATACATTGTTAAGAAGCTTTATAACGTAATCCACATGCATTTCGGCAGATCGTGGAGATTTAATAACGCACATTCTAAGCTTTTGCACGATACCTTAAACGGCATTCGAGTTGTAAAAACCTGCGGCACTGAAAAGGACGAAATTGTTAGATACGAGCAGGCTTCAGGTAAGTGGGCAAGTGCCGCTTCCCGTGCCGAGGTTGTGTGGTCGTTAATTTGGCCGGTAACCAACTTTGTAATGACTCTCGGTCATTTCTTTGTACTTTACTTTGGTTCATTAATGATCTTAAACAAGATACCCGGCTTAGGTTCAATGTCTTTAGGTCAGCTCATTCAGTTTACCTCTTATGTTTCAATGCTTTATAATCCGCTTCGTTGGCTTATGCAGTTGCCGCGAACCTTGGCTGATGTATCTATCAGTGCTTCTAAAGTATTTGAAATTTTGGAGGAGCAGACCGATGTCAGGGATGACAAGGACTGCGTTGACCTCGACATAAAAGGTGATATTGATTTTAACCACGTTTTCTTTGGCTACAAGGTTTATAACCCTGTACTTAAAGATATTACCTGCAAGCTCGAACAAGGCAAAATGTATGGCATTGTCGGTCATTCCGGCGTAGGCAAGTCAACAATGATAAACCTTATTTTAAGACTTTACGATGCAACACAGGGCTCGGTTAAAATCGACGGCGTTGATATCAAAAAGATATCTCAACAAAGCTTGCGTTCGCAGGTCGGCGTTGTTCTGCAGGAGACTTATCTCTTTGAAGGCAGCATATTAGACAATATCTCTTACGCTAAGCCCGATGCTACCTTTGAAGAAATCATTGATGCCGCAAAGGTTGCTCACGCTCACGAGTTTATTACAAAGTTGCCTGACGGTTACAATACCCGTGTCGGTAACAAGGGTCACACGCTTTCGGGCGGTGAGAGACAGAGAATTGCTATTGCACGTGCAATTCTTCACAACCCGAAAATTATTATTCTGGACGAAGCAACCGCTTCTCTTGATACCGAAACCGAGCGTCAGATTCAAGAGGGCTTAGGTGAGCTTTGCAAGGGCAGAACCACCATTGCTATCGCTCACAGACTTTCTACATTATCTAATGCTGACAGTCTTATTGTTTTGGATAAGGGACGTCTTGCCGAAATGGGCTCACACGATGAGCTTATGCGCAAAAAAGGTGTATATTATAACCTTGTTATGGCACAGCGCCAGACAACCAAAATGAAAAAAGTTGAGAAAAATGCGCTTGCAAATGCATAAAAAGCAAAACCTCCAAGAATTCATTTTCTTGGAGGTTTTTATATCAAAACAGCTCATCAAGCATTATATAATAGTCAAGCTTTTTTTCGTTTTTCTCAATACCAAGCTTTTCAAAAAGCAGGTCGGGATTAAACCCTTCATAAACTTTGCCGCCAAACGTGCCGTCCATGTTGTGCTTTAAACTTCTGTAACACAGCGCAATATCTCTCCACTTATCGCCAACGCCCATGTCGCCAAGGTCGATATATCCTGAAATCTTCCCGTTTGCCGAAAAAATATTAGGCAAACAGAAATCACCGTGCGAAAGCACAGGCTTATATTCCGGTTTGTTATCAAAAAGCCATTGCAATAAATCCTCGGGAGTTTTGAATCTTCCGTTTTCTCCAAAGGTATCTTTTTCGACATTATCAAGGTCATAAAGCTTGTTTTCAACCTGATACTTGGCTTCAAAAAGCTCAGTATCAAGGTCTCTTATCCTCGGACAGTCAGATATATCAACGCTCCACAGAGTCTTAAGCCCCTCAGACAAAAGTTCGCAAAGCTCTTCAGGTCTCTCTAAAAAATACTCATCGCAAAGCATTTTACCGTTAATTCGAGACATTAACAAATAGCAAAGCTCGTTTTCTTTATCAACGCAAAGCACTTTCGGCACAGGCAGTTTGTCCTCGAGCCAACGCATAACGCTTACCGTTCCATCGAACTGCTTACTCTGCTTTTCAATTTTTAATACCATATCATCGAAGGTCAAAATTGTTGAGCCAGACATTCCAACTCTATCAAAGGTGTAAGGGAGACCTTGGACTATTTTGAATATGTTATTTGTAACATGTATACCGTTTAAAGTCGGCATTTAAATCAGCCTCTCATTTTTCATTCTTTCAAGCGATTCATTAATCGATTCTTCAAGCTCGGACTGGCAGTTATAATAAAGCGTAAGCTGAATCAGAGCGTTCAGAGCTTGCTTTATTTCACCAGCGAGCTTTTCTTTAGAAGGTTCACCGTATTTAAGATTTTTAATACCTGAATTCTCGAAATGATTCACTTCGCTTGCAACTTCGCCGCATTCTTCTAAAATGCGAGCAACTATCTGATATGGCTGATTTCCGTCAGGAAATCTTGCATTATGCCCCTTTGCCATTAAATAAAGTTTGTCCATAATTATCCTTTCTCTGTCACAGTTCTATCCAAAATCTTTTTATCACTTCGTTATCAACTCTTTTGCATATCCCTTTTTTCACTCCAATTTGTAAACAGCAGGTGCAGGGTAGCCCCCAACACCTGCTTTAAAGTTTATCCGAAATAAACATCATACCAAACCAAGAAGGTGTAAACTGTCCAGATCTTTCTTGAATAGTCATACTTTCCGTCTCGGTGGTCGCACAACAGCGAAACAAGCTTCTCACTGTTGAAGAACTTCTTAGCATTTTCACTTTCGAATGCCGCTTTAACCTTGTTAAAGTATTCGTCCTCTTTAAGCCAGACCCTAATAGGAACAGGGAAGCCTAGCTTCTTTTTATTAGCTGTTAAAGGAGGGCACGCTCTCAGCGCCGCTTTACGCATTGCAAACTTTGTGTTTTCCTTTGTCACTCTGTATCTTTTAGGAATACGCTGGGCAAGCGCCATGACCTCTTTATCTAAGAATGGAACTCGAAGTTCGAGCGAATTTGCCATACTCATCTTATCAGCCTTTAAAAGAATGTCACCGGTCATCCAAAGGTGAAGATCTAAATACTGCATCTTTGTAACATTGTCCTTGCCTTTAACCTTGTCATAAAACGGTTTTGTTATTTCCATTGCCTTTGGGGCATCAGTTTTAATTGTTAATATATTTTTTCTTTCCTCTTCAGAGAAAATGTAAGCATTGCCGATAAATCGCTCCTCTAAATCTTTGCTTCGTCTTATAAGGAAGTTCACGCCGCGTTTTGCCGGAAGTTTAGAGGCAATAGCGCCAATTCCTTTTCTTATAGGCTTGGGTATAGCATTGTAGAAAGCCATATCATCGGGCTCTTTATAAATGTTATAGCCGCCGAAGATCTCATCAGCGCCCTCACCGCTTAAAACGACCTTAACTCTTTCGCTGGCAAGCTTGCAAACAAAATAGAGGGCTACTGCCGCAGGGTCAGCCAAAGGCTCATCCATGTGATACTGGATCTTAGCAAAATTGCCCCAATATTCTTCAGGTGTAATAACCTTTGAGATATTCTCTTTGCCGATATATTTCGAGAATTCCTTAGCATAACCTATCTCGTTGTATTTCTCATCCTCACCGAAACCGACGGTAAAGGTCTTATCAACATTTGCGACAGCCGCAACATAGCTCGAATCTACACCGCTCGATAAGAAACTGCCAACCTCAACATCGGCAATTTTATGTGCTTCAACCGAGTTCTTAAAGGTATCAGAGATCATATCAACCCATTCATCCAATTCGGGCTTTTCATCGGCATCAAAATTAATCTCCCAATATCTTTCGGTTTCAAGCTTTCCGCCTTTATATGTAAAGCAGTGTGCAGGCAAAAGCTTGTAAACGCCCTTAAAGAAAGTCTCAACACAAGGGGAGTACTGGAAAGTAAGATAATTTTCAAGCGCTGTTTCGTTAAGCACTTTTTCAAAATGAGGATGATGCAAAAAACTCTTGATTTCGGATCCGAACATAAATGTACCGTTCATGTTGGCATAATACATCGGCTTGATGCCAAAAAAGTCGCGCGCACCAAAAAGCTCGTTTGTGTTCTTATTCCAAATAACAAATGCGAACATTCCTCTTAACTTCTTTAAAAGAGACTTGCCCCATTGTTCATATCCGTGAAGCAAAACCTCAGAGTCGGTATTTGTTGAAAACTCGTGACCGCACTTTATAAGCTCCTCGCGCAAGGTCTGATAGTTATAAATTTCGCCGTTAAAGGTCAATACCAAGCTTCCGTCTTCGTTAAACAAGGGCTGATGTCCCTGTGAAAGGTCGATGATAGATAACCGTCTGAATCCAAGCGCAATTTTATCATCAATATACTTACCCTCCGAGTCCGGACCTCGGTGAGCTATAGAATCCATCATCTTCTGCAAAACGGGTGTAGCGTCTTTCAGCTCGTTTGTAAATCCAACAAAACCGCACATATATTTTTCCTCGCTTTATAATATATACTTAACCCATAAACCTATTATTAGGATTATTTTTCTAACTTTAATATTATAACTAATATCAACGATTATTTCAAGTCGCAAACAAAAAGAATATAGTTACACTTAAGTTACAATTTTTGCTTTTGCCTTGAAACTTGCAGATTTATAATATATAATGTATATAAATCATTTTAGGAGGAGACCATGAGCGATTATTCCACCAAAAAGAAACCCCGCCGAGTAAGATATCATTTCAGCCTCGTTTTCTTTGTTGCTGTATTTATCTTCGGCTTCATGTTTTATAAATATGTAACAGAAACAACACTTGAAGATGTTTTAGCTAAAGAGGGCAGCATCAGTCTCCCGGCAGCTTCAGACAGTGTAGAGAATACAGACAATGCCAATGAAACGCCCCCTACCGAAGATAACGACCCGGAGGAAAGCGAAGCGGCAGAACCCGGTATAAACCCTGTTCCTTTGGGTGAGAAAAAATCTTCTGACTATCTTGATTCATGCATATTTATCGGCGACTCTATTACATACGGACTGGCTTCTTACAACGTGGTGCCTTCCGCTAACGTTTATGCAAGCGTTTCAATGAGCATTTCGAAGGTAGAAACTGCTGAGATCGAGACTCAGTATGGAAAAATGACGATTTTAGAGGCTTTAACCAACAAACAACCCGAGAATATATATATCATGCTCGGTTCGAACGGTGCCGCATTTATGAATGTAAACGATATGTATCAATCCTTCTCTTCGTTTATGAAAAAGGTTTCTGAGCTTTGCCCTCAATCTGAAATCTACATTTTAAGTGTTCCACCTGTTACCGCTAATAAAGAATCTTCAACCGAAACCCCGATTTTAAATTCAGACCTCGACGAATTCAACGAAAAGCTTTTAGAATATGCAGACCGCAACAATATGCACTACGTTGACGTGTGCACAGCACTAAAAGATGAAAACGGCAAATTGCCCGAAGATGATGCAGAAAACGATGGTTTGCATTTAAAATATTCAGCCTACACCAAGCTAATTGACTATGTTTTAAGTCATGTGGCTGAATAAAAAGTCCCATCTTATCTATGTTTTGGTGATATGAAAAGTTAATAAACTTTACACTTAGGCGCTGTCATTTTTGCATGACGGCGCTTTTTAAGCTTGTGTCAAGTTATTTTACATTACATGATACGCTTGTGCAAAGTAGCTAAAACTAACAAGTCAATTCTATTGGAAATGAATATTGACTTATTTTTGCTGATACGATATATTTGATATAACGCATTTGCGACCGCAATATATGGTGGTTGCGGCAGAATTTTTCTTTTATCACTTCTATTGTTTAAATGAGATAAGATGATATAAACATTTGGGGAGGACGTAACAAATGATTACAAGAATCAGAAAAAGGGACGGCAGAGTTGTAACCTTTAACGTTGAAAAGATTGCAAGTGCAATTTTTAAGGCTGCCGAGTCTGTTGGTGGCACCGACTATGATGAAGCGTTAGAAATTGCCGGCAGAGTTTGTGACTATATCGAAGCTTCGGGTAAGAAGATACCAACCGTTGAAGAGATCCAGGACGCCGTAGAAAAGATCCTTATTGAAGAAGGTCATGCTTCTACCGCTAAAGCATATATTCTTTATCGCTCAAACAGAACCCGTGTTCGTGAAATGAACACAAAGATAATGAAGATATATGAAGACCTTACCTTCAGCTCTGCTAAGGACAGTGACATTAAGCGTGAAAACGCTAATATCGACGGTGATACCGCAATGGGTACCATGCTTAAGTATGGCTCGTGCGGTGCCAAGGAATTCTATGAGATGTATGTTTTAGACCCCAAGTTCGCAAAAGCACACTCCGAGGGCGATATTCACATTCATGACCTTGATTTCTATACCTTAACAACAACCTGTACTCAGATCGACCTTAAGAAGCTTTTCGATAAAGGCTTCTCAACCGGTCACGGACATTTGAGAACCCCTAACGAGATCTCAAGCTATGCGGCACTTGCTTGCATCGCTATTCAGTCTAACCAGAATGACCAGCACGGCGGTCAGAGTATTCCCAAGTTCGATTATGACATGGCTGACGGCGTTAGAAAGACCTTTAAGCACAGATATCGTGACAATGTTGTTCGCTCGCTCGCTTTGCTCGAGGGCATTGATGACTGTGACGAATATGTAAAGAGCTATCTTTCCGAGCTTGAAACAAAGGGCATTGTTCCTGCACTTGATGAGTGCGCTTGCTTCTTTAAGGCAGAAGCTGAATATCTTTCTAAATATTGCGATGCTGAGACGATATCTAAGATTCAGAAGTTCAGCCACGAACGCGCTGTTAAGGAGACCGACAAGGCAACTTATCAAGCGATGGAAGCTCTTATCCACAATCTTAACACCATGAACTCGCGTGCAGGCGCACAGACGCCTTTCAGCTCTATCAACTACGGTACCGATACCTCTACCGAAGGCAGAATGGTTATAAGAAACGTTCTTTTGGCTCAGGAGGCCGGTCTTGGCAACGGTGAAACACCTATTTTCCCGATTCATATCTTTAAGGTTAAAGAGGGCGTAAACTACAACGAAGGCGACCCCAACTATGATTTGTTCAAGCTTGCTTGCAGAGTTTCTGCTAAGCGCTTGTTCCCGAACTTCTCATTCTTAGATGCTCCCTTTAATCTTCCTTACTACAAGCCGGGCAACCCTGACACTGAGATTGCTTACATGGGCTGCAGAACCCGTGTTATAGGTAACGCTTACGACCCTACCCGTGAGATCGTTACGGGCAGAGGTAATCTTTCGTTCACGTCAGTTAACCTCCCCAGACTTGCAATTGAAGCAAAGGGCAACATTGATAAGTTCTATGAGAGCTTGGATAACGTTATGGACCTCGTTGTTGAACAGCTTCTTGCCCGATTCAGAGTTCAAGCACAGAAGAAGGTTAAGAACTATCCATTCCTTATGGGTCAAGGTGTATGGCTCGATTCTGAAAAGCTCGGTCCCGACGACACAGTTGAAGAAGTTCTTAAGCACGGCACACTTTCAATGGGCTTCATCGGCTTGGCAGAATGCTTAAAGTCTTTAATCGGCAAGCATCACGGCGAAAGTGAAGAAGCAAGAAAGCTCGGTCTTGAAATAGTTTCAAGAATGCGTGCAAGAATGGAAGAGGAGACCAAGGCAAGAGGACTTAACTTCTCACTCCTTGCAACTCCAGCCGAAGGTCTTTCGGGCAGATTCTTAAGAATCGACAAGAAGAAATACGGTGAGATCGCAGGCGTTACCGACAGAGATTATTACACTAACTCCTTCCACGTTCCTGTATACTATCCTTGCAGTGCTTTCAGCAAGATCAAGATCGAAGCTCCTTATCATGCACTTACCAATGCAGGCCATATCAGTTATGTCGAGCTTGACGGTGATCCCTGTCAGAACCTCCCTGCATTCGAAAAGATCATTCGCTGCATGAAGGAATCAGGCATCGGATACGGTTCTATCAACCACCCTGTTGACAGAGACCCCTGCTGTGGCTTCACTGGTATAATCGGCGATACATGCCCCAAGTGCGGACGCAAAGAAACAGAGGGAACTTACGGATTTGAAAGAATCCGCAGAATCACAGGTTACCTTGTTGGCACTCTTGACAGATTTAACAACGCTAAGCGTGCCGAAGTTAACGACAGAGTTAAGCACGGTGCAAACGAAGACTAATTCATTCAACCTTTTCATAACAGTGCTTAGGGCAGGTTATTTTTCGACCTGCCCTAATCGTCTATTTATTTACGGAGGCGAAATATGCAAATCCGCATTGCAGGAAAAACTGCCGAATCAATCGTTGACGGTCCGGGTATAAGATATACACTTTATGTTCAGGGCTGTCCGCATCATTGCGAGGGTTGCCACAATCCTCAGACACATGATTTTTTAGGAGGATACGACGCCGATACTGACGAGATTTTAAAGGATATTTTAGAAAATCCTCTTTTAGACGGTGTAACCTTCAGCGGTGGAGAGCCGTTTTGCCATGCAAAGGCTTTAGCGCAGTTAGGCAAAAAAATCAAATCGTCGGGCCTTGGCATAATGGCATATTCGGGTTATACTATAGAATATCTTATATCTCATGCAAACCAAGAAAACTGTTATATGGATCTGCTTAGTGTATTGGATTATTTGGTTGACGGACCCTTTATAATTTCTCTTAAAAGCTATGAGGCTAAGTTTAGAGGAAGTACAAATCAGCGAATTATTGATGTTAAGAAAACTCTTGAAAGTAAAACCGTTGTAATTGCCGATTTATGATTGAAAGGAGTGAGCATAATGTGCAAAACACTTAAGACTTTTGTTATTTTTGCGCTTTTGTGCTCACTTGTTTTGTTTTCATCATGCTCGTTGTTTGAAAACGACGGTTCGGGACACAACTTCAAAGTATCACTAAGCTCAAACCCTGAAAATCTTGACCCTCAAATAGCGTCAGATGCATCTTCGATCTCAGTCGCAAAAAACATGTTTGTAGGGCTGGTTCGGTCATCAAACGGCAGAATCGTTTTGGGTGTTGCAAAGGATTACATGATATCAAGCGACGGACTTAAGTATACGTTTTATTTGGATGAGAGATATAAATGGAAAACCTCGGGTGATTTTGAAGGCTTTGTTACAGCACACGATTTTGTATTCGCGTTTAGACGTCTTTTTGATGCTAAGACCGAGTCACCTTATGCTTATGACTATTTTTGCATTTCAGGCTCTGAAAAAGCCTATAACGGAATGATACCTCTTGAAGAAATTGGTGTAAAAGCACTTGATGATTATACTTTAGAGTTTACACTCGAATATCAAAATGCTGATTTTCTTTACCTTTTAACTCAGCTCCCGGCATCACCTTGTAACGAGGAGTTTTTTATCTCCTGCAAAGGTAAATATGGACTTGAAACAGAAACAATAGCCTCGAACGGTGCATTTTATGTTAAATATTGGCTTTATGATAAATATAATAAATCAAATTATATACGGCTTTCACGAAACAACTGCTACTCGGATATAAAAAGGGTATATCCCTCGGGCGTAACTTACCTTATTGATACCACGGATGCTGAAAAGCTTAATAACTTTACAGATGAAACTACCGATATTCTTATCTCATCAAACAGCATTTCAAAGCTTAAAGAGCTTGAATTTGCTTACACTCAAGATATAAACGCCACACTCGGTTTGGTTTTTAACCCTAAAAATGAAATTTTCGCCCGAAAGGATATACGAGAAGTATTTTCTCTTGCAATTAATCGACCCGAACTTGAAAAAAAGCTAACTGATAATCTTTCACCTGCATACAGCATTTTTCCTGCAGGTTCTGTCATCGCTGGCTCGGTTTATGAAAGCAGCTTCAATAAATCTCTGCTCGAGTATAATAAAATAACTGCCGGATATCGTTGGAACTTCCTTTTAACTGAGGGTGAAAAGGCCTCGCTTTATAACATAAATATATTGGTTTGCGATACGTTCACAAGCAGTGATAAGCTTCGCATAATAACCGATTCGTGGTATGATGTTTTCGGTATACATTTCGGTATCGAGGTCGTCAATCAGTCTGATTATAATAAGCGAATTCAGTCGGGAGACTATGACATTGCTGTGGCAACACTTTCACCCAAAAATGGTGATGTTTTTGGCTATATCTCTGATTTCGGCAGCCAAAAGTCCTATGGCTTCGAGGTAAACGAAGTTAAGACTATTGAAAATACTTCCGGCAAGTATAACACCTTAACAGCCAAATATCATGATTATGTCACGGCCGAAAGTAAAGTCATTGAGGATTATCTATTCATACCCATTTGCCACAGCTCGGTTTATTGCTTCCATGCCGAAGATGTTGCAGATTTTGAATATGATGCTTTAACAAACACCGTTATTTTTGAGAATGCTAAGTGCTATTAAGTTTTGGGAGGAAACAAAATGGATATTAAAGACATATTATCGAAAGTTGACCACACACTTTTATCTCAAACCGCCACATGGAATGATATTAAAACAATTTGCGATGATGGGCTTAAGTTTAAAACCGCTTCTGTTTGCATACCTGCTTGTTATGTGAAGCAGGCAAAGGAATATGTCGGTGACAGCCTTGCGATCTGCACGGTTATCGGATTCCCTAACGGCTATTCAACGACCGAGTCAAAGGTGTTTGAAACAGCCGATGCTGTCAAAAGCGGTGCAGATGAGATCGATATGGTAATAAATATTGGCATGCTTAAAGATAAAAGATTTGACGATATACTCGCTGAAATTAAAGCAATTAAGCAAGCGTGCTGCGGTAAGCTTTTAAAAGTCATCATCGAGACATGCTTGCTTACAGATGACGAAAAGATAAAAATGTGTCAGATCGTTTCCGACTCGGGCGCCGAATATATTAAAACCTCAACTGGCTTTTCAACCATGGGCGCAACTAAAGATGATGTTAAGCTTTTTGCTGAGCACGTTAAACCTCATGTAAAAATAAAAGCCGCAGGAGGAATTTCAAGCATTAATGATGCCGAGGAGTTTATTAACCTCGGTGCATCGCGCCTTGGCACAAGCCGAATTGTAAAGATCGTTAAACAGGAGGAAGAAAGCAGTGGCTACTAATTATCCAACCCCTCACATAAACGCAACCCCCAATGATTTTGCAAAAACTGTGTTAATGCCCGGCGACCCCTTGCGCTCTAAGTTTATTGCAGATAATTTTTTAGAGGACGCAAAGCTTGTCAACAACGTACGCGGAATTCACGGCTATACTGGCTTTTACAAGGGCGAAAAAGTATCAGTAATGGCAAGCGGAATGGGCATGCCCTCAATCGGTATCTATTCTTACGAGCTTTATAATTTCTTTGGTGTCGAAAACATTATACGGATAGGTTCGGCAGGTGCTTTGCAAAAAAATATAAAGATCCGTGATATTGTTTTCGGTCAGGGCGCTTGTACCGATTCTAATTATGTGAATCAGTTTAGTTTGGCGGGTCACTTTGCGCCGATCTGCAGTTACGACCTCTTAACCATTGCTGTTGAGGAGGCTAAAAAAGCCGGTGCTGTCTATCATGTAGGCAACCTTGTGTCAAGCGATTGCTTCTATGGTGATAACCCTAATGCTACCTCTAATTGGATCAAAATGGGCGCTATGGCTGTTGAAATGGAAGCCGCAGCTTTATACATGAATGCCGCACGTGCAGGCAAAAAGGCACTTGCAATGTGTACGATCTCAGACCACATTATAACTCACGAGGCAACTAGCGCCGAAGAGCGTCAGAATTCATTTACGCAAATGATGGAAATTGCTCTTAACACAGCAATCAGATTATAACGGAGTGTTTATGAAAAGATTATTTTTAATTGTTTTGGATAGCTGTGGAATAGGAGCTCTGCCTGATGCCGAAAAGTTTGGTGACACAGGCGCTAACACATTAAAAAGCTGTTATAACACAGGGCTTTTGGATATTCCCAATATGCTTAAAATGGGTCTGGGGAATATCGAGGGCTTAGGTTTTTTGCCTTGTGAAAGCGAACCTACTGCTGCTCAATGCCGCCTTGCAGAAATCTCAGCAGGAAAAGATACAACTATCGGCCATTGGGAGATTGCCGGCTTGATTTCTGATAAGCCCTTGCCAACTTATCCCAACGGTTTTCCTCAAGAGGTAATTGACGAATTTGAAAAGCAAACAGGCAGGGGAGTTTTGTGCAATAAACCTTACTCGGGAACAGAGGTTATTAAAGATTACGGCGAAGCTCACATAAAGTCGGGTGATCTGATTGTTTATACCTCGGCTGACAGCGTCTTTCAGATCGCCTCACACGAGGAGGTTGTTCCCATCGAACAGCTTTATGAATACTGCCGAATCGCACGAAAGATACTTGTGGATGAGCACGCAGTGGGCAGAGTAATTGCCCGACCGTTTGTTGGTGATAACGGCAGCTACACACGTACTTCTAACCGCCACGACTTCTCGTTAGAACCTTACGGCGAAACAATGCTTGATGTATTAAAATCATCGGGCAAAGATGTTATTGCTATTGGAAAGATAACAGACATTTTTGCCGGCAGGGGAGTCACGGAAACTGTTTTAACAAGCGGAAATACTGACGGTATGGCTAAGACACTGGAAATTGCAAGCCGAGATTTTAACGGGCTTTGCTTTACCAACTTAGTCGACTTTGATTCGCAATATGGCCACAGAAATAATGCTTTGGGTTACACTGAGGCACTGAACGAATTCGATGCATGGCTTGGTGAGTTTCTTAAAACCTTGCGTGACGATGACGTTATAATGATAACCGCCGACCACGGCTGTGACCCGGGTGATATCAGCACAGACCATACTCGTGAATATGTCCCTCTTTTGGTTTACGGCAGGTCGGTTATGCCGACTAACCTTGGCACCCGTGCAACCTTTGCAGATATTGCCGCAACGGTCTGTGACCTCTTTAAGGTTAAATTTGATACGAAAGGAATTAGTTTTAAAAATAGAATTTTAAGCGGAGAATAACTATGACTTATAATTTAAATAACCTTTGCAAAACAGCTGCCGATGCTATGCAAAATGCTTATGCGCCCTATTCGGGCTATAAAGTAGGTGCTGCGCTTTTGTGCGCCGATGGCTCGGTTTATACCGGTTGTAATATTGAAAATGCGAGCTACTCCGCAACAAATTGTGCCGAGCGAACTGCGTTCTTTAAAGCTGTAAGTGAGGGAAAGTATAACTTTATTGCAATTGCCGTGTGCGGAGGTAAAGGCGGAGTTATTGAAGATTCACCGTTTCCGCCGTGCGGCATATGCAGACAGGTAATGCGAGAATTCTGCAACGCCGATTTTAAAATTCATATGGTTACAAAAAACGATATAAAAACCTATACGTTAGACGAACTTTTGCCCTATGGCTTTGGACCTGAACACATTAAATAACGGTGGCAGATTATGAGAATGTACGATATTATTTATAAAAAACGAAAAGGCTGCGAACTTAGTGACGATGAAATCCGTTTTGCCGTTAACGGATTTACTGACGGTACAATTCCCGATTATCAAATGTCAGCGCTTGCAATGGCAATATGCTTTAATTCGATGACTGACAGAGAAACGGCGACACTTACCAGTGCCATGGCAAAATCGGGCGATACAGTCGATTTAAGCGAATTCGGTGAATTGTCTGTCGATAAACATTCAACAGGCGGCGTGGGCGATAAAACAACACTTATTGTGGCACCGATTGTTGCGGCTTGCGGTGCAAAAGTTGCAAAAATGTCGGGCAGAGGGTTAGGCCATACCGGCGGCACAGTCGACAAACTTGAATCTATTAAGGGTTATAAGACAGAAACCACTGTCGAAGATTTCTTTAAACAAACAAGAGATATCGGTGTCTCGGTAATCGGGCAGACAGGAAACATGACACCTGCCGACAAGAAGCTTTATGCTTTGCGAGATGTAACCGCAACCGTTGACTCGATACCTTTAATTGTTTCAAGCATAATGAGCAAAAAGCTTGCGGCAGGAGCGAAGTCAATTGTTTTAGATGTTAAAGTCGGCAGCGGTGCCTTTATGCCCGATCTTGAATCTGCAACCGTACTTGCCGAAAAGATGGTTGAAATAGGTAAGCATTGCGGCAGAAATATGGCGGCGCTTATAACAAACATGGATGTCCCTCTTGGCTGTGCTGTCGGTAATTCGCTCGAGGTTATCGAGGCTATTTCGGTTCTTAAAGGTGAAACCGTGGGGGATTTGAAAGAGATCTGTTTGGCTCTTAGTGCAAATATGGTTGCACTTTGCTATAAAATATCGTATGAAGAAGCATACGCCAAAGCGTTGCACGCACTCGAAAGCGGCTTAGCATATAACAAATTCAAAGAATGGATAGCTTATCAGGGCGGTGACGAAAGCTGGATAGATGATACAAGCTTATTCCCAAAAGCTGGATTTATATACGAAGTAAAAGCTAAAGAATCGGGTTGGATAAAAGCTATGAATACAGCCACAATCGGAAATGTTTCATCGCTTTTAGGCGCAGGCAGGGTTACCAAAACAGATGTCATTGATTTTTCTGCAGGAATTGAACTCAATAAAAAAACAGGTGACTTTGTAAATGCAGGCGAGACCTTATGTACTCTTTACACTAACAAAGAAGAAGTAATATCTAATGCTGAACAGCTTTATTTATCTTCTTTAACGTTCAGCAACATGGCAGTACCAAAGCCGGATTTAATTTACAAAACCATTATATAAAACAAAAATCCCTCGACTGTTTCGGGGGATTTTTGCAATAAAAAAATGCGGCGCAATCGCCGCACTCTTTTAATCATTGGAATTTAATTATGCTCTGGTAACTAAGCCGGATCTGAGGCATCTGGAGCATACATAGATATGGCAGGGAGTACCGTTCTTTAAAACTTTAACTCTCTTGACATTGGGCTTCCAGGTTCTATTAGTTCTTCTGTGGGAGTGAGATACTTTAATTCCGAAAGTAACACCCTTTCCGCAAACTTCACATTTTGCCACGAGGCTGCACCTCCTTCTTTACTACTTCAGAATTTAACAAGATATATCATAGCAAATCTTAATGACAATTGCAAGTGTTTTTTGAAAAAAAGTTTACAAATTAAGAAAAAGAATTATCACTTGATATTTTTCAATATTTATAGTACAATAAGATGAATAATTATTTGTGAAAGGAGACCGTTATCTGTGTCTATTTTGTCTGCTTCATCTTTTCAAGAGTTTTTGATTTATTTATGCACCAAATTGCTGATCATATTTGCAATTTTGCCCGTTCATGAATATGCCCATGCGTATGCCGCTAAAAAGATGGGCGACAACACCGCTTTAATGCATGGAAGACTTACGCTTAATCCTCTTAAACACATTGACCCTATCGGTGCAATATTCATTTTACTTGTCGGATTTGGATGGGCTAAGCCGGTTCCCATTAATCCTCGCAACTTCAGAGATGTCAAAAAGGGCAGTGCTTTAGTTGCATTTGCAGGTCCTTTTTCAAACCTTATCTGTGCAACAATAGGCGCTCTTCTTTACAGAGTGGTAATGAATGTCTATTTCCAAACATTATCTGAAGTATGGCTTTATATGTTAATGGCTTTGTCGTTATTTATTCAAATAAACATTTCGTTAGCTGTCTTTAATCTTATTCCCATACCACCGCTTGACGGTTCACACATTTTGTTCAGCTTTGCGCCTTATAAAGTAATCAGCTTTATGCATCGTTATCAGCAGATTCTTTATTACGGCATGATAATCATGCTTGCTGCAGGAATATTAAGCGGTCCGTTCAGCACGGTTGTGGGCTGGATTTATGAAGGTTTAATCAATATCTTTTTCTGGGTCGATAAGCTGTTCTTATTATTTACATAATTAGGTGGAATTAAAATGATTTCAATTTCATACAGACTTGAAAGCTTTGAAGGCCCATTAGACCTGTTGCTGTATTTAATTTCTAAGCACAAGCTGAACATTAACGACATTCAGATATCGCTTTTGTTAGAGCAATATTTAGAATATATCGACGGTATTTCCGAGCAAGATTTTGAATATGCCGGCGAATTTTTAGAAATGGCCGCAAGACTTATACTTATTAAGACGCTGTCGCTCTTGCCTAAGCACGAGGAAGCACAGGAGATGAAGCGTGAGCTTGAAGGCAGGCTTATCGAATATTCGTTATGCAAGCTTGCAGCAAAGCGTTTGACCGAGCAGTATGTGGGAGACAAGGTCTTCGTTCGAGGTCCCGAGAAGCTTGAAGAGATTAAGACCTACACTCATACTCACGAGCCCGACGACCTGCTTGCAGCATATTTTGGAATATCCGATAAAAAGCTAAAATCACGACCTGTTGAAGCATCAGCCTTTAAGCCTATAGTTTCACATAAAATCGTAGCGGTATCTACCAAGATTATTTATGTTTTGCGTAAGCTTTACAGAACAGGCAGCTGTTCTATGGCAGGACTTTATGACGGTATAACCGATAAATCTGAAAAGGTGGCAACGTTCTTAGCTATTTTAGAGCTTACAAAATCGGGCAGAATTATGCTTAACGATGACAACACAATGATAACATTTGATAGGAAGAGAAAAATTAATGCAACTTAATGAAAAAATTTCCGTAATCGAGGCAATACTCTTTGCAAGCGGCGAACCTGTTGAGTTCGACAGGTTAGCTCAGGCGGCAGATGTAGAACTGTCTACGCTTCACAAGCTTATTTCACTTTTAAATTCAAATCTTGCAGAAAGAGATTCTGCTCTTGAGATTTTAAGACTTGATGAAACATATCAGCTCGCTACAAAAAAGCAATTTGCTCCATTCATTCGTGCAGCAATGGAAACAAGGAAAAGTGCGACGCTTTCTCCGGCCGCTATGGAGACATTAACTATAATCGCGTACAATCAGCCTGTAACCAGAAGTTTTATTGATGATATTAGAGGCGTAGATTCAGCAGGTGTTGTTTCTAACCTCTTGGAAAAAGAGCTTATTGAAGAAGCAGGACGTTTAGATGTGCCCGGCAAGCCTATACTTTTTAAAACGACCAATAATTTCTTGCGTTGCTTTAAGCTTTCTTCAATTGCCGACCTGCCGCCGTTGCCTACTGATAACTCTCAGGTAACGTTTGACGATGTAGCAACCGACGAAGAATAATTCTTGCTGACACTTTTACGAAAGGAAGGGTGATATGACGGCGTTATATATTACTTTAGGCATAATTGCCGGCATTATTTTAATAATTTACATCCTTCTTCGCATATCTGTGTGCGCTTATGTTGATGCTACCAACGAGCATTTAAGGGTTAAAGTAAAATATATATGTTTTGAGCTTTATAAATTTGAAAAGGAGTTTAAGAGCACAGCGGACAACCCTGCTTTTGAACTGGTAGATCTTGATGAAGCAGATGATATCGGTTCTAAGCAGAAGCAGGAATCTTCAGCGCCAAAAGCAAAGCCCTCTGAAAAGAAAAAGAACGAAGATACTGCCGATGCTTCGGACATGACCGATGAAGAGCTTTTGAAGGGTGAAAGCTCTGAAACTGAAGAGAAGCCCAAAAAGAGTGTAAAAGAGATTTTAGATGAATATCTGCCTTATGTACCCGTTGCGAAAAAAGCTTTAAAAAAGCTCTTAAAGTTGATCCGTTTTTATAACCTTGATCTTATCGTTACGATCGGCGACAACGACGCTTATGAAGCGGCAATGAAGTTTGGCAAGTTCAATATACTCATTTATTCATCATTGGCGCTTTTGTGCACAGCGTTCAGCGTTAACATCAAGCACACCGAGGTTAAGTGTGATTTTGAAAACCCTCAAACTCAAGCGTCTCTTAACACCATAGTTAAAGTAAGACCCAGCGCTGTTTTGGCACTTGCAGTATATTTAGGTATAAATTACTTAAAATTAAGGCACAATCAAAAGAAAAAGGAAAAACGTTTAAATAAAGAAAAGGAGAATTCAAATGTCTGAAAAGAACAATAATTTAGAGGCATTAGTAAAAACCGCTATCGAGAAGATCAAAGAAATGGTAGATGTAGAAACTGTTATCGGCAACCCCATAACTGCGCCCAATGGCACAGTTATCATTCCTGTTTCTAAAATCTCAGTAGGTTTTGCATCCGGCGGCTCCGACTTGCCAAACAAAAACGCTAAAGACCTTTTCGGCGGCGGCACAGGCGGCGGTCTTACAATTCAGCCCTTGGCGTTCATCACCATCTTACCCGATGGCAATGTTAAGCTTTTGCAGATGACTATTAACGCACCCAAGGAAAACGCTGCACTTGCTATGATTCCCGATATTATTGACAAGGTCACCGACTTTATTTCTAAGAACAAGAACGAATCGGGCGAAGAAGCCGAAGATACTTCCGCCGAGTAACGCATTTTTTAAAGCTTTGTCCATAAACTATACCGATATTTATTTTCGGAGGTAGTTTATGAATATAAGAAGAATCATCATTTGCTTAATTTGCTTGGCTTTGACATCGTGCTTGTGTGTGCCCGTGAATGCCGAGGAAGACATATCCGTTTCGGCAGGTTCCGCTATATTGATCGAGCCTAACAGCGGTAAGGTGCTTTATTCTAAAAACGCTGATAAATGCGTTCAAATGGCGAGCACCACAAAAATCATGTCGACAATCCTAACGCTTGAATCGGGAAACCCGGACGATGAGTTCGTTGTTGACACAAACGCCATTATGGTCGAGGGGTCATCAATGGGTCTGCGCCCGGGCGATATTGTAACAAAACGTATGCTTTGCTATGGCATGATGCTTCCAAGCGGTAACGATGCCGCAAATGCTTCGGCGGTCGCAGTGTCGGGAGATATAGAAAGCTTTGTTAAACTTATGAATGACAAAGCGAAAGAGCTTGGACTTGAAAACACCCATTTTGTTACGCCCTCGGGCTTAGATGACGACACAAACGAGCACTATTCTTCAGCCTACGATATGGCAAAGCTTACAGCATATGCAATGCAAAATGATGATTTTAAAGAAATTTGTTCTACAAAAGAAATCAGTTTCGAGGTAGGAGAAGAAAGAACCGTCTGGCTCAGCAACTCGAACAAGCTTTTGCGAAGCTATGACGGATGCATCGGTGTGAAGACCGGTTTTACCGACAAAGCCGGCAGATGTTTGATCTCTGCGGTCGAACGAGGTGGAGTAACTCTTATTTGCGTTACTCTTAATGCACCCAACGACTGGCAGGATCACACAAAGCTTTATGATTACGGATTTGACAAGATCTCGGTGTTCAACGTCGGAGGTATATATGTAAATATCCCCGGTGTGGGAGGAGACAGTGATATTGTCACCCTTTATGCCGAAGATGAATATCTTGTTTTCCCTAAAGATGAAAATATTATAATTGAAAAGCAGATAATAGTTCCAAGGTTTGTTTATGCTCCTCTTGATAACGGCTCGATTGTCGGCAGAATCGACTATTATGCCAATAACGAGCTTGTTTATTCTGCTCCTCTTATTTTATTAGAGGATTTTTTATCGGCGAACTAACTGCTTTTTAATTGAAAGGACATAAATCAATGGAAGTCAGAGTACAGAAACT
Organism: Oscillospiraceae bacterium; assembly: GCA_017472735.1. Classification (GTDB taxonomy): domain Bacteria; phylum Bacillota; class Clostridia; order Oscillospirales; family Ruminococcaceae; genus Faeciplasma. Next base: position 144,509 of record JAFUOD010000007.1, read on the forward strand.
TATCGCTGAAAGCGGATATTGCTCTCGCCGAAAAGCTGAAGAACTTATATCCGAAAAGCGTGTAAAGATAAACGGCAGGCCCTGCAATCTTGGCGATAAAGCCGATAAGACAAAGGATATCATCAGCATTGACGGCGAAAACCTTTATATCGAAAAGAAGCGGAGCTTTATTTATATAATGCTTAACAAACCGCGCGGTTACGTTACAACAATGAGCGACGAAATGGGAAGACGCTGTGTTACCGACCTTTTAGAAGGTGTTGAAGAGCGTGTTTTCCCAATTGGCAGACTCGACCGCAACTCAGAAGGCTTGCTTTTGTTCACTAACGACGGCGACCTTGCAAACAAAATCATGCACCCAAGCTGTCACGTATCTAAAACCTACAGGGTCACCGTACACTCTGACGTAAATGAGGATCAGGTCTTAGAACTTACGAATGGAGTGGAAATTGACGGACGTATGACTATGCCTGCTTCTGTTTCTGTTTTAACTAAAGAACCCGAAAGAACCGTTTTGCAGATAACGATTAAAGAGGGAAGAAACCGTCAGGTAAGAAAAATGTGCGAGGCAGTAGGACTTGAGGTTGCGCGCCTTAAAAGAACATCTGTCGGTCCGTTAAAGCTTGGCATGCTTAAACCGGGTACCTACCGCGAGCTTACCTCTGCCGAGCTTACAGCTTTGCGAAATTCAATCTCGAAAGGAACTGAGACCAATGCTTCAAATCGTAAAAAGAAAAGATAACAGCGGTTACGAATCAATTCTTTCGGGGTTAGGCTTAACTGATATTTCGAGTGTCAAGATTTCCGAAGCTGTTTCAAATAACGGCATTGACGGATATGTTATTTATAATTTTTTTGATGACTGCATTACGATATATGATGTGAATTCTTATGGCGACTTGATGATTTTTGACGGACTGGTAAGAAGCGCTTTGTTTTTGGCTGCAATGTCTGGCATTGAAAAAGCTGTATTCGAAAATCCCGAAAGATCGGAACTGATAGAACTAAAATTTATCACCGATAACAGTAACGTTTTAGAGCCTATAAGCGAAAAACTTGGTGGCTGTGAACACTGCAGGCATAATTGAGATTAACAGATATGTGGAGGACATAACAATGAACAACGTAAACTATACAATGCTTTGTGACTTTTATGAGCTTACAATGGGCAGTGGATATTTTGAAAAAGGTTACAAGGATAAAATCTGTTATTTCGATGTGTTTTATAGACGTGTGCCCGACGGAGGCGGATATGCCATTGCCTGCGGCCTTGAACAGATAATCGACTATATCAATGATCTTCACTTCGATGATAAGGATATCGCGTACTTAAAGAAAAAAGGAATCTTTTCCGATGAATTCCTAAATTACCTTAAAGAGTTTAAGTTTACCGGCGATATCTGGGCTGTTCCGGAGGGTACGGTCGTTTTTCCGAACGAACCGATAATGACAGTGCGTGCGCCTGCAATTCAAGCTCAGCTGATAGAGACATTTGTACTTCTGACAATAAATCATCAGTCGCTTATTGCAACCAAAGCTAACCGAATTGTTCGTGCAGCAAACGGTAAAGCAATTTCCGAATTCGGTTCTCGCCGTGCACATGGACCTGATGCTGCTGTTTTGGGCGCACGTGCGGCTTATATCGGCGGCTGCGCCGCAACTGCCTGCACGTTGACGGATTTGGAATATGGCGTGCCTGCAACAGGCACAATGGCTCATGCTTGGGTGCAAATGTTTGATTCTGAATATGATGCATTTAAAGCATATTGTGAGGTTTATCCAAACTCTGCAACTCTTTTGGTTGATACCTATAACGTGCTTAAAAGCGGTGTTCCCAACGCAATTAAAGTGTTTGATGAGGTGTTAAAGCCCAAGGGTTGCCGCCCTGTCGGCATTCGTCTCGACTCGGGTGACATTACATACCTCTCAAACAAAGCAAGACAGATGCTTGATGACGCAGGTTACCCCGATTGCAAGATCGTTGCTTCTAACTCGCTCGATGAATACCTTATAAGAGATATGCTTATGCAAGGAGCAAAGGTCGATTTATTTGGCGTTGGCGAAAGACTCATCACTTCTAAGTCTTCAGCTGTGTTTGACGGTGTATATAAGCTTGTCGCTGTTGAAGGCGAAAACAACGAGATCACACCTAAAATCAAAATTTCCGAGAACGTTCAAAAAATCACTAACCCTCATTTTAAAAAGGTTTACAGATTTTATGACAATGCTAATAATAAGGCATTAGCTGACCTTATGTGCGTACACGACGAAGTGATTGACGATACTAAGCCTATAGAGATTTTCGATCCTGACTACGTCTGGAAGCGTCAGGTTTTAGAAAACTACACTGCTCGTGAGCTTTTGGTCCCTATTTTTGTAAACGGTAAGTGCATATACAACAAGCCCGACCTTAAGGAAATCAAAGAGCATTGCGCTCGCGAGGTTGCAACGATGTGGGAAGAGGTTATACGTTTTGAAAATCCTCATGCCTATTATGTTGACCTTTCACCCAAGCTTTGGAATATAAAGCATGCACTTCTTTCTAACAGTTCAAGATAATTTATGAGAAAACTAAGCTTTAACATTGCTCTCGGAGGCATAATCTCGGCACTTTGCATATTAATGATGTTTTTGGTAAGTGTTTTGCCTTTCTTTGTGTATGTTTTTCCAATGCTATGCAGTTTTTTGATCTGCATAGTATATTATGAAAGCGGTTTAAAGATATCGCTTATCACTTATTTAAGCGTTGCTATTCTTTCGCTGATTCTATCGCCCGATAAAGAATCTGCACTTATTTTCACGGCGTTTTTCGGTTATTATCCCATGGCCAAAATATTTCTTGATAAGATGCGTTATTCAATTCTTCGCAGAGTTATAAAGTTTGCTTTGTTTAACGCATCAGTCATTGCATCTTATTATGCTCTTATCAATATTTTCGGCGTAGTCGATATGGCTGAGATAGGTGAGGGCTTCGGAAAATACAGCGTACTTATTTTGTTAGTTGTCGCAAATATATCGTTTATAGCGTATGATTTTGCAATAGGCGTTCTTAGCGTCAGATATCTCGCAGGCTGGCGAAAGCTTTTGTTTAAAGGTATTAAAACTCAGTAGGAGGTACAAATGAAAGTTAAAAACAAAAAGACTTTTAAAATTGTTTCATTTGTTATCTTTGCTGTAGTAATTGCCTTTTTAACGATCGTGTGCATACCTCTTGCTAAAATGCTTATCAGCGAGGAGGGCAGGGCACAGCTTGAAGCCATTATTGCAAATGATCTTGGCTGGGGAATTGTGATATTTTTAGTCTTGCAGGTTTTGCAGGTTATCGTTGCATTAATTCCCGGCGGTGTTATTCAAATACTCGGCGGCGTACTTTTCGGTGGCTTTTGGGGAACTATCCTTTGCATTTTGGGTATTCTTTTGGGTACAGTTATCATATATGTAATGGTAAAGAATTTTGGCAAGCCGTTGGTAGAGGCTGTGTTTGACGAAAAGGTTGTAAAAAGATTCAGCTTCTTGCAGGATTCAAAGAAGCTTGAGCTTGTCATATTCATCCTTTTCCTTATACCCGGTATACCAAAGGATCTGCTAACTTATGTTGCCCCTCTTACACCAATTAAAATGACCGACTTTTTGTTGCTTTCAACCCTTGCAAGGATTCCCGCTATAATAATGTCAACGGTTTTCGGTTCATCATTAAGCGACGGTAACATTTTTACTGCAATAGTTATTTTTGTAATAGTTGCAGTGCTTGGCATTGTTGGCATTTTGTATAAAGATAAGCTGTTAAATGTTTTAAGAAATTTAAAAAGAAAATAGTTTAATTTCCAAATTAACTCTTGACAATACGCCTCGTTGATGATATAATAACTTTCGTTGCTTCGGGGCGCATCCATGCGGGTGTAGTTCAATGGTAGAATTCCAGCCTTCCAAGCTGGTCGCGTGGGTTCGATTCCCATCACCCGCTCCAATCTGCGTCTCTAGCTCAGTTGGATAGAGCAACTGCCTTCTAAGCAGTAGGCCACAGGTTCGAATCCTGTGAGACGCGCCATAAAAACAAAAAGGACTCATTTGGAGTCCTTTTTGTTTTTATTACTTGATTCGAATATTTGAAGTTTTGTTGAAATTCGATTGCTATTTCAATGCAATATTATATTTCAAATATTGCAATTTGCATTCATAAATGTTATTATAAGTCTATCAACTTCTGCAAAGGAGACATTAATTATGGTTAAATGGCAAAGATTAAAATATTTACATGGTTTGCCCCTTGGCGAAGACGGCAGACGTATTACCGGTTCGCAAAAGCACATTGATTTATCACGCAGTGCAGCTTGCGAGGGCATGGTTTTACTTAAAAATGATAACTCGCTGTTGCCCCTTAAAAAAGGTGCGCGAGTCGCTCTTTTCGGCAAAGCAAGTGCTGACTATGTTAAAGGCGGAGGAGGCAGCGGCGATGTAACAGTTGCTTACACCCGAAACCTCTGCGATGCAATGGATATTAAGGAAAAAGAACACAAGCTTCGTGTTTTCACAGATTTGAGTAATTATTATCGCGACGAGGTTGAAAAACAGTATGCCGAGGGCAGAAACCCAGGCGGAACATATGAGCCCGAAGTTCCCGCTGACCTTGTAGCCAAGGCAAAAGCTTTTGCCGATATCGCAATAATCAGTATTTGCCGTTTTTCGTGGGAAGGCGGCGACCGTAAGGGCGTTAAAGGTGACGGCGACTTCTATTTGACCGAAGCTGAAGAAAACATGGTTAAAACTGTTACCGATAACTTTGACAAGGTTGTTGTAGTTCTCAACGTCGGAGGTATGGTAGACACCTCGTGGTTTAAAAATAACGATAAGATCGAAGCTGTTTTGCTTGCATGGCAGGCAGGTATGGAGGGCGGCTTGGCTGAAGCTGATATCCTTTGCGGAGATGCTAACCCCTCGGGTAAGCTTACCGATACATTTGCTTCATGCTTTGATGATTACCCGTCATCTTATAACTTCAATGATTCTGACGATTACGTTGAATATACCGATGATATTTATGTAGGTTACCGCTATTTTGAAACAATTCCCGATGCTCACAAGTGCGTAAACTATCCCTTTGGTTATGGATTGTCTTACACAACTTTTAATATTTCTGCTGAATCGGCAAGCGAATGTGACGGCACAGTTACCGTGAATGCAAAGGTAGTAAACACAGGCTCTGTCGCAGGTAAAGAGGTTGTGCAGGTCTATTTCAGCGCACCTCAGGGCCTTTTGGGCAAACCGAAATATCAGCTTTGCGCCTTTGCTAAAACTGACCTGCTTAACCCCGGAGAATGTCGTGTGCTTTCGTTAAGATTTAACGTTAACGATATGGCATCGTTCGATGATAAAGGCGCAATATGCAAGTCTGCAAGGGTTTTAGAGAAAGGTGACTATGATATTTATGTTGGTAATTCGGTAGAAAATCTTGTAAAGGCATATACCTATACACTCGCTGATAATGTTGTTACCGAGCAGTTAACGTCGTTATGCGCTCCCAAAAAGCTTACAAAGCGCCTTTTGCCCAACGGTACATATGAAGAGTGTGCAACAAGCGAATATGAAAAGCCTGCAGTTGATACAACAGGCTGGTCAAACTACAGCCCGTGGAGCTTTGCTAAGCCCTCGCCCGACAGAAGAAACACACCGGGCTTTAAAGAAAGAATCTATTTAGAACACGTTGCAAACGGCAAAAACACTTTAGACGAATTTATGGCTCAGCTTAGCGACGAAGAGCTTATTGACCTTTGCGGTGGCAGACCCAACCATGGTTTAAGCAATACTTTCTGCTGGGGCGACCTTGCAAACTACGGCGTTCCTGCTTGCGGCACTGCTGACGGGCCTGCAGGCTTGCGTGTTGATTGGTTTACAGGTGTTACAACAACCGCTTGGCCTTGCGCCACGCTTTTAGCCTGCACTTGGAATACTGACATTGTTGAAGCTGTCGGTGCCGCGGGTGCATTAGAACTCAAGGAAAACAACCTTGCAATCTGGCTTACTCCTGCAATGAATATTCATAGAAGCCCACTTTGCGGAAGAAACTTTGAGTATTATTCAGAAGACCCCTATGTTACAGGTAAAATGGCTGCAGCTATGGTAAGAGGTATTCAGTCTCAGCATATTGCAGCATCTGCAAAGCATTTTGCTTGCAACAACAAGGAAACCAACCGCAAAATGAGCGACTCTATTGTTTCTGAGCGTGCTTTAAGAGAAATCTATCTCCGTGGTTTCGAAATCTGTGTTAAAGAGGCTCAGCCGTGGTCTATCATGACCTCGTATAACATTGTTAACGGTGTGTTTGCTGTAGAAAATAAAGAAATGATAAATGGCATTTTGCGTGGTGAATGGGGATTCGAGGGCGCTGTAACCTCGGACTGGGACACCTTTGGTGAGCATTACCGTGAGGTTTTGGCAGGCAACGATATTAAGATGCCTGTTGGCTCGAGCGGCAGACTTAAGGATGCGCTTGATGCAGGATATATCACTCGCGAAGAGATTTGCGTAAGTGCAAAAAGAGTTTTGGAACTTGTACTTAAATTTGATTGACTTTTATTAGATGATCGGTGTAGTTTTTCTGCACCGATTTTTCTATTTCCAAACACGTTTTGACATTTTGCTCTTTGCTCCTCTTATATTCTAAAGAAAAATGAATTTGGAGGTTTAAACATGGAAACACTTTACAAACTTATTTCCTCGGAAACAGAATGTGACGGGGAGATTAAAACATTTTACGGCATAGAGCTGAGAGGGGAGAATTCATATCGCGTAGAATCACTAAGCACTTCAAAACAGCTTGTAAATGATTTAGTCAGCATCTGCAACAAGCTCAAGCTGTCACAAATACATATTTATGATGTATGTGAAGATTTTCTTGTAAAGAATTATTGACTTTCAATAGGCTTTCGGGATATAATTACTTAAATCACCGAAAGGAGCTACCCGTTATGCAGACTCTTAATTTAACTCTTAACGAAGAAAGAAATGTTACCCTAACAGCTTATATACAGCAAGTTTCGCCTGAGGATTGGGGCATGACCAAACGCCCTGCAATTATCATTCTTCCGGGAGGAGGATATGACTACTGTTCACGCAGAGAAGCAGATCCCGTCGCTTTTCCTTATCTTCAGGTCGGATATCAGGTGTTTATTTTAACCTACTCCGTAAACGTGCACAAAGCATGGCCTAACCCTTTAAACGACTATGACCAAGCATTTGAAGTGATTAAAGAGCATGCCGACGAATGGCATGTAGATACTGACAGGATTGCAGTAATCGGTTTCTCGGCAGGAGGACATTTGGCTGCCTGCACTGCAACAATGGCTCAAAACCGCCCTCGAGCCTGCATTTTGGGATACCCCGTAATTGATGAGCCTACCACTCATACATACAACAAGAATGCACCTGTACCAACTGAATTTGTTGATGATAAAACAAGCCCCTGCTTTGTTTTTGCCTCAACCAACGATGGTTTGGTGCCTATTGCAAACTCTGTAAGTTTTATTGATGCACTTGCAAAAAACAAAATTCCTTTTGAATCTCACTTCTATGCATTTGGCAATCATGGCTTCTCAACCGGCGAATCTTGCGTTAATAACCGCCGTTGGATATGCACAAGAACACCTAATTGGGTCAAGGACTCGGTTGAGTGGCTTAAGGATATGATGGGCGACTTTAAACAGGGCGTTTTGTGTGACAGAGATTGGTGGTAAAATATTTTAAGATTTTTTGAAATTTACTATTGATTTTTGTTTTTACTTATGCTATAATAGCACCTGCGGCTGTAAAAGCCGCATATATGGTGGGTATAGCGTAGTTGGTTAACGCGTTAGATTGTGGTTCTAAAGACCGTCGGTTCGAGTCCGACTATCCACCCCAGAAAAGACTGTACACACTGTGTGCAGTCTTTTATTTTACTTTTATTTTCAATGGCAGCAGGTATTTATTTCCTATAAATATCTGCTGTTTTTTCGTCTTTATTGCTTGTATTGCAGGCGTAAAAATGGTATAATACTGTATGTATATCTTGGGTAACTATGCAAAGGAGGATAAAGCATGAAAACACTAAGAAAATTATTGTCAATGCTCATTGCTTTGTCACTTCTTTGTTCTTGTTCAGTTTCAACGGTTAAAGATGATATTGAACCGCCCTCTATTACTATTGAAACATATAACACCTTTACAACTGCCGAAACTACGCAGGATACGACACTTACCACAACTGCACCTGTTGCTACCACCGCACCCGATACTCCAGAAGAGGTAACCACTACGCCAATAGCCTCTGAAGACCTAACCGAGGCAGTAACAACCCCTGTTTCGGAAAGCGAAGTTATTTCATCTTCGGATGAACTTAGCATTGACGATTATGAGATTGCCGATTACGAGGGAATGATGTATGCAAATGCAAACCTCAATATAAGAGCTTTGCCCGATGCTGACAGTGACAGAGTTGGCAGGTTTAAAGAAGGCGACGAGGTTGAGATCACAGGACTTGTTTCAAACGGTTGGTATAGAGTAAAATATGATGGTGGCGAGTATTTCGTCAACGGCAGATATTTAAGCGACACTTACGAATTTGAAGTAACTACCGAAGCTACAGCTGTTACAACCACTACTCCCACAACCGCTGTAACGCCTCCCGCAACTACCACTACAACAACCGCCACAGAGCCTGAACTGGAATATGAGATCGAAGATGATGAACCTAATATCGTTATCGGGTCCAATTCTTATAACCCGCTTAATTATGATACTCAGAAAGCGATGTGGCTGGCATATCTCGATATTGATTCAATGCTTTTGAATGCTACCGAATCCGAGTTCAGAGTATCTGTTAAAGAAGCTATGAACAATGTAACTCTTTTGGGCTGCAACACCGTGTATGTTCATGTAAGAGCATTTGGAGATGCTTATTATCATTCAAACTATTATGCTTTTACTGCAGCTTACAGCGGCACAATGGGTGTTAAGCCAAGCTATGACCCTCTTGAAATAATGATTGACGAGGCTCATAAATCCGGGCTTTCTTTCCACGCATGGATCAACCCCATGCGAACAACCACCAAAAAACGTTATAAAGAAATGAGCGACAGCTATACGCTTAAGAAGTGGTATAATTCCGATTCAACAAACGGCACATATCTTGTTTATGATTCCGGTACCGAGTATTACTGGCTCAGTCCTGCATATCCTGCCGTGCGCGAGCTTATCTGCAACGGTATTGCCGAGCTTGTTTCCAACTATGATGTAGATGCCATTCATATCGATGACTATTTCTATCCCACTACTTCATCAAGCTTTGATAAAGAGGCATTTAAGGCATCTGGAGCAAGCGATCTTACCGCTTGGAGACAAAGCGTTGTAAGTCAGCTTGTACGTGAGATGTATGCAACCGTTAAAGCCTGCAATTCAAGTGTTTTGTTTGGCATTTCGCCGGCAGGGAATATATCAAACAATACAGATAAGTATTATGCCGATGTTATAACATGGTGCTCAAACAAAGGGTATATGGATTATGTCGTCCCTCAGATTTATTACAATTACGGGGACAAGCTTCCGTTTGAGACAACAATTATTGACTGGGCTGACCTTGTAACCGAGGATTCAATTGACCTTGTATGCGGAATTGCCGCTTATAAAGTAGGCACAACATCGAGTTGGAGCACGGGTGGCATTTTAAAACGCCAGACAGATGATGTTAATTCTTTATCTGAATACAGCGGTGTAGCTTATTACCGATATGGCACTGTATTCCTTGCCGATTCAGACATTGCTGAATTAATGGACGAGGAGATCTCGAAACTGATTATTTCTATTGCTACGTTTAGTTAAAGGAGAATTTGATGAAGCGACTTTTATGTTTATTTCTTGCTTTTTTAATATTTGCCGGCTCGTTTTCGTTAGAGAGTCCGCTTTCGCTTGTCGTTTTCTCTGATGAGCCCGAAGATGACGGCGCACAATCTTTGGAAACCGATACAACAGAAAACGTTGCAACCGATTATTACTATGCTTTTCCCGACAACATGAAAGCGTCTATCATTACCATCGGTTACGATTTCTTTACCGATATCAATCAATCTGCTGAGATTACGCAGGGACAGATTGATGAAATTCTTGCAAACTTTGATGAATACGGGCTTAACACAATTATAATTGAAACAAGCTATGACGGTGTTATATATTATGAGACTGATACACAAATTTTCAGAAACGGCTCGCCGTTAACCATGTTAATCGAGTCTGCCCGTGCACACAATCTGTTTGTTTACATCTCGTTTAGCTTTAACGACGCACTTAACGCAAATGATATTGACGAGCTTAACCGCAAAGTTGACCACCTGTCACGTTGTGCTCACAGAATTACGAGTAAATATCTGATTGACGGAATTATATTGGACGGATATTATGTTTCCGAGACGGAATCGGCATATAGCGATTATTCCGATTACGGCTCGGGCATGGGCTTTAAGAACTGGCTCATTCAAAATAACTCTTATGTTTTCAGCCTTGTCAGCAGTGCAATACGTGCAACAAATAACACCGTAGCCGTTGGCATTGACATCAATAATGCTTGGATGAACGAGCGCAACGACCCTGCAGGTTCCGACACGAAGGACGATTTTGAGGCATTGGCTGACGGCTTTGCCGATACCTTGCAATATGTTAAGGATGGCTATGCAGACTTTATGATAGTTAATTGCTATGGCGGACTTGAAAGCGTAGAGCTTAACTTCGAAAGTATAGTTTCGTGGTGGGATGATGTTGCTGACGAGGCAGGTATTCCAATGTTTATAAAGCACGCGAACGAGCGTATTAACATGTCCGACTCGCGTTGGAGCGTTGACCAGATTTTAAAACAGATTGAAGAATGCAACAAATATTCCTCCTATTCGGGAAGTGTTTTTAACTCCTATTACTCACTTACCGAGAACGTTGGAAAGAGCACCGAGGCTTTGGTTAAGTATTATAACGGCTTAATAGATACAGATTCGCTTTATAAAGAGCTTTCAATGGTATTGCCGAAGAAATATAACTATACCACTTATGAACCTACCGTAAAATTCCAGGGTTCGTTCGATTCAAATTTTGACATTTACTTCAACGGCGAAATTATTAAACTTAACGAAGCAGGGAACTTCTATTTTGAAGAAGACCTTGAGGTTGGTGTTAATACCTTTACATTCCAAAATAAATCGAAGACCATTACATATAAAATTACACGAAAGGTTAAAGTTCTGCAATCTGTTGAACCTGAAGAGGGGACAGAAACCCGAGTTGAAGGTACAACTAAGATTTCTGTCAGCGTTATCGCTTACAGAGGGTCGGAGGTAACCGCTACCTTAAACGGCAAAACCATTAAACTGACAGAGGATGATACTCAGTCAGATGACCTCGATTCCAATACTAACTACACCCACTTCTTGGGCTACTTTACGGCACCTGAGGGTATTGTAGGCGAGGAACAGGATTTAGGCAATATCGTAATCAATGGCTCTTATAACGACTTTGTTTACGAATCGTTAAACGGTTCTCGAGTTATTGTTAATGCGGTTTCACCTTTGGCTGAGCAGGCACAGGTCATAAAGATCAAGCACGACAACACCTTAACCTATGACTACTACACGACCGACAACATAGCTATCCCTACCTCTCCCAGACTTCCTGCAGGAACAGTTGATGTAGTTGTAAATACGGTTTCTTATAACGTATCGTCTGACGGTGTTTCGCAGACTGTTGACTACTATTTAACAGCATCGGGCTTGCGTATCAAAGCATCTGACTGTGAGATTGCTGACGGTTATACAATTGTCGATAACAAAATTTCATCCTATGGCACATATGTAAATAACTTCGATACAATAATGTCTTTAAAGCTCGATTTCCAAACACCGTTTACCGTATCATATTCACCGATATCATATGATTCGCCCAGCTCGAACTCTTATCTGATAAGCGAATTTGAACCGGACTATATTTTAATAACATTTGATTATCTTTCAGAATATCTCGATACGCCTACATTTGCGGGTGACTGTATGTTTACCTCGGCTGAATGGGATTACGTTTCTGTCGGAGGAGAGCAAAAGCTTCAGCTTAAGCTTAAACTTCGCGAACCCGGTATCTTTGGCGGTTACAGCGCTTCATATGACGGCTCGGGGCTGCTGACATTCAGGTTTAACGGTACAAGCCGAAATCTCTTTGGCTCGGTAATTGTAATCGACCCGGGACACGGATATAACAAGAGTGCGTCCGTCCTCGATCCCGGTGCTGTCGGTCATGTTGTTGAACAGAAGATAAACCTAGCGATTTCAAAGGTGTTAACAAGCACCTTGCAGGCATATGGAGCAACCGTTTATATGCTTCCGACCGACTCTCAGTATATCAACCTTTATGACAGGTCTGAATATGCAAGCAGATATAACCCTGATCTGTTTATCTCAATACATTGCAACAGCACAACCAAGGGCAGCGGTGTAAGAGGTGTTGAAGCTTATTACTTCACGCCGTTCTCTCAACCGCTTGCGGCGCTTGTTTCAGAGAATATGGCTGATTATTATCAGGATTATGTTTACGGTAACAGCAAGAATTATAACAGAGGTGCAAAGTATAATTACTTTACAGTTACCCTTGAGCAACAATTTCCATCGATTCTTGTCGAGTGTGGCTTTGTTACCGATGAAAAGGAAGCTATTGCATTAAACAACGAAACCCATCAGCAAGGGCTTGCTTTGGCTATTACCGAGGCAGTAATAGATTATCTTGCCGGTAATTTCTGATTTTTTGTACAATTTTGCGCTTGAATTTTTATTAAAAAGTTATATAATCAAAGTTAGTTTATAAATTAGAGGCGATTATTCTTGTTTAAGATAATTAGAAAAAGAGAGCTTAATGACCAAGTAATGCTAATGGTTATTGAAGCACCGTTAATTGCAAAAAAAGCAAAAGCGGGTCAGTTTATAATTTTTAGAACTGACGAGCTTGGTGAGCGTGTTCCGTTGACAATTGCAGATTATGATGCCGACAAGGGTACGATAACAATTATTTTTCAAAAAATCGGCCGATCAACAATGCAGCTCGGTACAATGGAAGAAGGAGACTGCATACTTGATGTTGTAGGTCCTTTAGGCATTCCCACTCATTTTGACGAAGGGATCAAGCGCGTTGCTGTAATCGGCGGCGGAGTTGGCTGTGCAATTGCTTACCCTCAGGCAAAGGCATTGTTTAATGCCGGTGTTAAGGTTGACCTTATCGCGGGCTTTAGAAGTAAAGATATTGTTATTTTAGAGGACGAGATGAAGGCGGTTTCTACTAACCTCTATATTACTACCGATGATGGCTCATACGGCTCAAAGGGTTTTGTTACAACCAAACTGCAGGAGCTTATTAACAGCGGTGTTAAGTATGACTGCGTTGTCGCGATCGGTCCTGTACCGATGATGAAATTTGTATGCAATGTAACAAAGCCTTATGGTATTAAAACCATTGTTTCATTAAACCCTATTATGATTGACGGCACGGGTATGTGCGGTGGCTGCCGAGTTACGGTTGACGGCAAAATTAAATACGCCTGTGTTGACGGCCCTGATTTTAACGGCCACAAGGTAGATTTTGATGAACTTATAAGAAGAAATTCGGCCTATAAAGACTTTGAAGAGGACAGCAGAGGTCACATCTGCCGATTGACGGGAGGTGTTCGCAATGGCTAATATGCAGCCTAACAAAACTCCTATATGCGAGCAAGACCCAAAGGTAAGAGCAAGAAACTTTTACGAAGTTTCATTGGGATATACTGATGAAGAGGCTTTAAACGAAGCTAAGCGTTGCCTTAACTGCAAAACAAAGCCTTGCACAACAGGCTGCCCTGTTGGTGTAAGAATCCCCGAGTTTTTAGAAAAAATAGTCGAAGGAGATATCCCGGCGGCTTACAAGATCATAACATCAACAAACGGTTTGCCTGCTGTTTGCGGCCGTGTTTGCCCTCAAGAAAACCAGTGCGAGGGTAAGTGTGTGCGAGGCATTAAAGGTGAGCCTGTTGCTATCGGAAGACTTGAACGTTATTGTGCCGACTATATGGCAAGCCGAGAGATCAAGATTGAAAGGCCGGCTTCTAACGGTCACAAGGTAGCAATTGTCGGCTCGGGTCCTTCGGGTCTAACCTGCGCTTCCGACCTTGCAAAGCTCGGTTACGATGTTACAATTTTTGAGGCTTTTCACACTGCAGGCGGTGTTTTGATGTATGGCATACCCGAATTCAGACTGCCTAAATCAATTGTTCAGCATGAGATCGAAAATCTTAAAAAGCTCGGCGTCAAAATTGAAACCGATATGGTCATTGGCAAGATTCTTTCAATTGACGAGCTTTTTGATATGGGATATGAGTCTGTTTTCATTGGCTCCGGTGCCGGTTTACCTAATTTCATGGGCATTCCGGGCGAGGGCTTGGTTGGCGTTTATTCTGCTAACGAATACTTAACCAGAACCAATTTAATGAAAGCTTACTTAAATGAATATGATACGCCGATTATAAAATCGAAAGCTGTTGCTGTTGTCGGCGGCGGTAATGTTGCAATGGATGCTGCACGCTGTGCAATGAGATTAGGTGCAGAAAAGGTTTATGTAATTTACCGCAGATCCGAGGCTGAAATGCCTGCCCGTAAAGAAGAGGCTTTGCACGCTAAAGAAGAAGGAATAGAATTTGTATATTTAACAAATCCTATCGAGATATTAGGTGATGAAAACGGCAGAGTTAACGGAATTAAGTGCTTAAAAATGGAACTTGGTGAGCCTGATGAGCGCGGACGTCACTCTGTTAATGAAATTCCTGATTCTGAATTTATTATCCCAATAGATACAGCTATCATGTCAATCGGCACTTCGCCAAATCCGCTTATTCGTTCAACTACACACGGACTGGAAGCCAACAAGCGAGGATGTTTGATTGTTGATGAAAACATGCTTACAACCAAAAAAGCTGTTTATGCAGGCGGAGACGCCGTTACAGGTGCCGCAACCGTAATTTTAGCTATGGGTGCAGGTAAAACCGCCGCTAAAGCAATCGATGAGTATTTGAGAAATAAATAACTATTGAAAAACTCGTTCAATTCTGCTATAATTAATATAATATTTAATTTTGGAGGCAAAAAATGCTTAATTTGTTTACAGTTCTGGCTGCCGCAACAACTGACGCGACAGCTAATCCCTTATCAAGTATGACAATGCTCATTCCTACCATTTTGGTAATTGTGGCTTTCTGGTTTATCCTTATCAGACCTCAGCGCAAAAAAGAAAAACAAGACGCTGAAATGAGAAAGAATGTTCAGATCGGTGATCAGATCGTTTCAGCCGGCGGTATTGTCGGTATTATCGTAAAGCTTGAAGAAAACACCGTCGTTATCGAGACCGGTAATGACAGATCCAAGCTTAGACTTCGCCGTTGGGCTATTTCCGAGAATCTCTCCATTAAGGAAGAAGCTGCTGCAAAAGCTGTATCCAAGAAGGAAGGCAAATCTAAGGAAGAAGAAGTCGGAATCGAAAAATAATATTTTAATTCTAAAATCGAGTCCCTCCGAATATCGTGTAAAAACGGTATTCGGAGGGGTCTTTTTTGTATGAATTAAAAACAAGCCTGATAAAAGGTGTTGTAAAGGCAACCGCATTTACACTTATTGCTTGCGTGATGATCAGCACATTAATGCTTTTTATAGATCTTTCGGATGAGCTGTTAACATATATTTCTTTTATTTTGCTTGCAGGCATGTGTTTTATGAGCGCATATTTCTCAACTCAGTTAAAACGTACACAAGGGCTAATGCAAGGACTGTTGTGTGGGTTGATTGTATTTGTTTCAATCAGCTTTTTAAGTGTTTTAACGGGTAATTTTTCTTTATCAGCTCTCATTATAATAAAGCTGTTTGTTTGCATAGCTTTTGGAGCTTTAGGTGGAATTAAAGGCATAAACACAAAGCATACAAAAGTGCATAAATAAATTTTTGTTACATATATTTCATTAGGACAAGATTAAAAGGGTGATAAAATGAAAACAGGAATATATTCAGCTCTAGAGCTATTGCCAAATAGCATATCAGACACAATTCGCAATATGTCTGTTATAAATTCAATAGATGAAATCAGACTAAGAATAAATAAACCGATTTCTTTATCGGTTTTGGGTAGGAATGAAATCACTTGTATGCTTGCTTCTGAATCGGATATTGAGCACACATTTAAAACTGCATTTTCCTATTCATTACACAGCTATTCAAAAGAGCTTTCAAACGGCTATATTGCCACCAAAGGAGGAAACAGGGTAGGCATTTGCGGAACTGCCGTTATACCTAACACTAATCACAATTTGGTTGATACCGTAAAATACATATCTTCTATAAATATACGCATTTCTCGTGAGGTAACAGGCTGTGCCGACAATCTCATATCCGCTTGTAATTTTCCGTGCGGTATTTTGATTATAGGCCCCCCTGCAAGCGGAAAAACAACACTTTTAAGAGACCTCGCGCGAATTATTGGCGCAAGCTACCGCGTTTCATTGATCGACGAGCAAAATGAAATATCAGCTACTTACAGAAATCAAGTCGGCTGTGATGTCGGTTGCCTTACCGATGTTTTTGTGGGTTATCCAAAGCATATTGGAATTACAACGGCTGTTAAAGTTATGTCGCCTAATGTAGTTATTGTTGATGAGATAGGTACTGCTGATGATTTAAAAGCTCTTGATTATGCATTACATTCAGGTGCAAAGCTTGTTACTGCAATTCATTCCGATTCGTTGGAAAGTGCCGTTAAAAAGCCCGGAATAAAACACCTAATAGATACCGGCGCGTTTGATTACTGCGCCGTTTTGGAGCCTTATTCTTGCACTAAACATAGTTATAAGGTAATTAAGCTTGACTAAAACAATAATTTGTTTTTTAATAATGCTTTGTTCATTTTTAACAGGTAACGAGGTTTTAAAAACACATATGCACAGCGTTAAACTAATTAAAGAACTTGAAGATATTGTAAGCGATATCATAGTTTCTGTAAGCTTCTTATCATTGGATGTTTACGATATATGTAAACGTGTGTTTGTTAACCGAAAGCTGATCGATTATTCGTCCTTTACTCATATAACAGGCGGCGATTTTCCAAGCTGTTGGAGTAAGGCGTGTGATGCCTCGTTAGGCTTAGTAAATGAAGAAGATAAAAGCATATTTTGCGAAATCGGCAGCATTTTAGGTTCGTGTGACAGTGAATCACAGATTAAAAAGCTCAGTCATATTGAAAATATGCTTGAACGCAGCTATCTTCAAAAGTCTGATAAGCTTGAAGCAACAAAAAGGCTATATTATATTATCAGCATTTGTATAGGTCTTGTTATATGCTTACTAATTGCTTAAAACGGAGGTAACAATGGACGTTGACTTAATATTCAAAATTGCAGGAATGGGCATAATCGTCGCTGTTTTAAGCCAGTTGCTTAAGCGTGCCGAGCGAGATGACCAGGCGCTTATGATTACTATTGCCGGCTTAGTTGTGGTTTTGCTTATGCTGGTTAATGAGATCTCGAAGCTGTTTGACACAGTTAAATCTGTTTTCGGTTTTTGATGGAAATTCTAAAAATCGTTGGAATCTGCATAATATGTGCAATTCTTTCAAAGGTTATATCGCAAAACAATAAAGAACTTGCAGTAATAACTTCGATATCAGCAGTCGCAATTTGCGCAATGCTCATTATCGGTTCAATATCCGATGTTATCTCACAGCTTAACGGTATTTTTAATTCAGTAGGAATTGAAAAAGGTTACATTTCAAGTGCATTTAAAGCTTTGGGAATCTGCTGCATTTGTGAGCTTACAGCATCGTCTTGCCGAGACAGCGGCGAGTCAGCGCTTGCAGGTGTTATTGATATTTCGGGAAAAGTTTCTGTTTCTCTTTTGTGTTTACCTCTTTTAGACAAGCTTATGGACGTTGTAAAAAGTATTTTGGAGATGTAATGAAAAAACTGCTTATTTTTATACTGTTGCCGCTTTTTCTAAATACGTTGACTTTATGTGTATCAGCTGACGAAACCGAAGATTATAAGAGCCAAATATATTCGGGTATTCAAAAAATTGAACTTCCGAAAGAAGCTTATGACCTTGGAATTGATTACACTGACCCCGAATCTGTTTTAGAAGTTGATCACAGATCAGCTTTAAATTACATATTCTCTGTTGTTAAATCAAGTATATCAGCACCGCTTAAGGTTTTGCTTGTCGTTTTGGCGTTGTCTCTTGTATCTCAAATTATAACATCACTTACGGACAACCCCGAAAATTATGAAGTAATTATGGTAATTGCCTGTTTTATAAGTATAAGCTCAACAGTAATTAACTCTATTTCAAACATGACAGGTGCAATTAATTCAATTCAAGGCTTTATGGCAGCTTATGTACCGATTTTTGCTTCAATCGCTATCGCATCCGGTAACATTTCAGGTGCGTTAAGCTATAATGCGATAGTTTTATATACTTGTGAAGCCGCAACGCTGTTTGCAACAATTATATTAAAGCCTATCTTAATATGCATTGCTGTTTTATCTGTAACACAGGCAATAAATTCCGAAATGCCGGACTTTGCAAGCTCGCTTAGAAAATCACTTGTTGCACTTATAGGTTTATTGATGACAATTTTTACAGGAGTAATAGGTTTGCATGCAACTGTGGGACGGGCAACAGACGGAATCGGTCTTAGAGCAGGGAAGTATCTGGTGTCAAGTTTTGTGCCTATTCTTGGATATACGATAACTCAGTCTTATCAGACGATCAAGTCAAGTCTTAGCATGATCCGTTCAACCATTGGTGTTTTTGGCATTATAGTTACAGCGGTAATTTTTTTGCTTCCGATAATTTCTCTTTGGATGTACCGATGCTGTTTTACCTTATGTGAATGGACTGCGGCGCTTTGTCAAAGCAAAAGAATTGCAAGCCTAATGAAAGGCCTTGGCGATGTATACTTACTAATGTCAGTAATTCTGCTCATGTACTTTATAATGCTGATAGTATCGACCGGCATGCTTATTGCTTTGGGAGGAAGTGTGTAAATGAACTGGCTGAAAAATTTATCGCTTGGTATATGCGCTTTGTCGGTTATTTACACAATTATAAAGCTATTAGCTCCGCAAAAATATCATTCACAAATTAAAATGGTGCTTTCATTGCTGTTTGCAATTCTTCTCGGTTCAATGATACTCGGCTTTGATATATCTGATATTACGGACTCTTTTACGAGCATTTCATCATCAGGTAATATTTCTCAGGAAGATAGGCTGGTAATATTAGAAATAGAATCGAGACTTTCAGAATATTTAAAAACCGAACTCGAAAATGCCGGAATCAATCCCAAAAAAGTTACGGTTAAGACAAATATTGATGACAACTTGTGCATATCTATTAGTGAAGCAAGGGTTGTTCTTGTCGG
This sequence comes from Oscillospiraceae bacterium, assembly GCA_017472735.1. Lineage (GTDB taxonomy): Bacteria > Bacillota > Clostridia > Oscillospirales > Ruminococcaceae > Faeciplasma. The sequence goes on from JAFUOD010000007.1 coordinate 163,985, forward strand.
CAATGATGAAACTAAAATCGAACGCATAAAACTGCTTGTTGCACAAAAGATTGGAGATATCGATGTTATTATCGAGTTCTCGGAGGAATAAATGGACTTATCAAAGATAAAGGAAAAGCTGAAATCGTCACCAAAGGTGGTTACATATGCTTTGATCGTACTCGTTTGCATTGCATTGCTTCTGCTAATGAATACCTCAGACAATGACGAAGTAAAAAACTATGATTCAGAACTAAATATGAACGATACACAGTTTAAAGAATCGGTTGAAAAACAGCTTGAAGATATAGTTTCAAAAATTGACGGTGTAGGCAGAGTGACGGTAATGGTTACAGTTGAAAGCACTTACAGCTATGAATATGTTACTGATAGATCCGACAGCGATTTAAAAACAGTAATTGTAGGAAATAAGGAGGCGTTGATATCGAAGATTACTAACCCCAAAATAGTTGGTGTTTTAATTGTATGTCAGGGAGGTGACAATGTAAAAGTAAAAGAAAAAATCATTAATGCGGTGTCAACAGTTTTAGATATACCGATGAGTAAAGTTTATGTAGCCAAATACGACAATTAGGAGGATTACCATGAGAAAAAACAAACTTAACTTTAAAATTACAAAAAAACAGATAATTATTGCGTGCTTAACACTTTTTTTGGCAATTGCAGTATATTCAAACTATTTGATCTCACAGAATTCCGGCTTGCAACCTACCGAAGTAATTGAAGGCGTTAACCTTGACGACGATTACGGCGAGGTTTTATATGTAAACGGAACCGAATACTCTGCATATTCATCAGATGATTATTTTGCACAGGCAAGACTTGATAAAGCAACCTCTCGAGATGAAGCGGTTGAAACATTAAAAATGGTTTTATCCGGTCAGGATGTAACCGAAGAAGAAATTGCAGTATATACACAGGAGGCAGTAACTCTTACTGCTTTAATCGAAAGCGAAACTGTTATTGAAAACCTGATTAAAGCTGCAGGCTATGATGACTGTGTAGTATATCTTGACAGCGACAATGCAAGTATTGTTGTTAAGACAGATGGGCTGACTTCATCGGATGCTGCCGAGATTAAAGATATTTTACTTTCAGAAGTTAATGTTTTGAATGAAAATATCAGAATTTTTGAAGTAAAATAGTTGTGTATTTTATAAATACATGGTATACTGTATGTGTATAATTGCGCATAGAATCTGCATATTTACATAACAGCCTTATAATGCTGTTAGATAAGACGTATAAAGGGAGGATCCTATTATGGAACAGTCAACACGAACAAGAAGAGGTACACTTAAGGTATCTGAAAATGTTATTATTACAATTACCAAAAATGCCGCTTACGAGGTTTCCGGTGTTTCTTCAATTGCTAATAAGGCCTTTAGTGTCAGCAGCTTGCTTCGTTCTAAAGTAGACTCGAGTGATGTTAATGTCGTAATGCTTGACGGAGTTGCAAAAATTTCAATGTCTATTATTGTTAAAAGCGGCTATAACATTCTGAATGTTTGCGAACAGATTCAGGAAAAGGTTAAGGCTGCAGTTCAAACAATGACAGGTGTTACCGTTTCAAAGGTCAATGTTTCTGTAATTGACGTTGATTTCGCCGATAAGGTCGAAGCTTAAATTCTAACGTGCCAAGCAGGCTTTTTGCCTGCTTGGCTATGTTGCTAAATTATCATAAGGATGGACGTTAAAAATGGGTGTTACCAGACATGATATCCGTGAATCGGAATTTATTATTATTTTTGAAAAGCTTTTCAGAGAAGAATCAATTACCGAGCTTTTAGAGCTTTCTTTAGATAACGAATCGGTCACGGTGAACGATGAAGTTAAAGAAACCGCTGAAGGAGTTTTTGCACATTTAGATGAAATTGATGCTGTTATAAGCAAATTCAGTGAAAAAAGAAATATTGCAAGAATGCCAAAGATTAATCTTGCAATTTTACGTCTTGCAATTTACGAGATTCTTTATAAAACCGATAAGGCACCTGTTAGGGTTATTATTAACGAGGCTGTGGGTCTTGCAAAAAAATACGCTCAGGATGCTGATGTATCATTTATTAATGGCGTTTTAGGCGCTTACTCGCGCACATTAGGTGAAGATAATGCCTGATTATTTAGGTATCGACACCAGCAACTATACAACCTCAACAGCCTTGTTTTCATCAGATACAGGCAAATGTGTTCAGTCAAAAAAGCTATTGCCTGTTAAAGAGGGTGAGCTTGGTTTAAGACAGTCGGATGCTGTTTTTCACCACGTAAATCAGTTTTCCGAACTGATTGAGGCGCTGCCTCTTAATAATGGTTGCCTTAAGTCGGTCGGCGTTTCTACAAAGCCGAGAAGTGCTGAAGGCTCTTATATGCCTTGCTTTTTGGTTGGAGGAACTGTTGCGAAAAGCATTGGTGCGGCTTCTGATATATCAGTACACGAAACCTCACACCAGATAGGTCACATTCTTGCAGCTCTTTATTCGTGCAATAGGCTTGACCTCGTATTCGGTGATAAACCTTTCTTAGCCTTTCACGTTAGCGGAGGAACTACAGACTGCCTGCTTGTTACGCCCGATAAGGAAAACGTGCTAAAGGTTGAGGAGGTCGCAACCTCGCTTGATTTAAAAGCAGGACAAGCTGTTGACAGAGTTGGCTTAATGCTTGGTTTAAAATTTCCGTGCGGAAAAGAGCTTGAAAAGCTGGCTATGGATTCGTTGGCAAAATTTAAAATTAAGCCGACAATAAAAGACGGTAACTGCTGTTTATCCGGCATTGAAAACAAATGCCGAGATATGCTTAATAAGGGCGAAAACAAGTGTGATATAGCGCTATATTGCCTTAAATATATTGAAGCTGCAATTTTAAAAATGACATCGTGCGCCTTGGACAAATACTCGGATATGCCGGTTATTTATGCCGGCGGAGTTATGTCGAACATGATAATACGCGGGTCGTTATCAAATAAGTTCGAAGCTTATTTTGCCTCGCCCGAATATTCGTGCGATAACGCCTGCGGCGTGGCAATTTATGCGGCGATTAAGGATGGTTATAAGCTGTGAGTTCGATTTTAACAGTATCTCAGATAAATACATATTTATCATTTAAAATTAAAAACGACCCAAAGCTTAAAGGCGTTGCAATAAAGGGAGAAATATCTAACCTTTCCGTCAATCAAAAGTCGGGGCACATTTATTTTACTTTAAAAGATGCTTCATCTGCTTTAAAAGCTGTGATGTTTTATTCAAATGTTGCTCGCTTAAAGTTTATGCCTTTGCCGGGGCAGAGTGTTGTTGCTTTTGGCAACATTGACGTTTATGAGCGCGACGGCGTTTATCAAATTATTGTTAACGAGCTTTTGCCTGTCGGCGAAGGGGAATCATATATTGCTCTTGCAAAGCTTAAAGCCGAGCTTGAAGCTTTGGGTGTTTTCTCGGCTCACAAAAAAGAGATATGCAAATACCCCCAAAAAATTGCCGTTGTTACATCTGCAAACGGTGCGGCTTTGCAAGATATTATAAATATAATTTCAAGAAGATACCCAATAGTTAAATTAAGCGTTTTCTCAACGCTTGTGCAAGGCGTTTATGCTCCTGCTTCTATTTCAAAATCTCTTGCCGAGGCTGATAAATCGGGCGCTGACACGATAATTCTTGCGCGTGGCGGCGGCTCGAGCGAAGATTTAGCAGCTTTTAACACTAAAGATGTTACTCTTGCGGTATTTAACTGCAAAACGCCGGTTATTTCCGCTGTAGGCCACGAAACCGATTGGTCGCTTGCCGATTTGGCTGCTGATTTAAGAGCTCCCACGCCTTCGGGTGCTGCTGAGCTTGCTGTTCCCGATATTCAGGAAATTCTAGGTGAAATTAAGCTGCTAAAATCGCAGATGAATGCTGTTGTTTCATCTAAAATCAAACTTGAATCACGTATGCTTGCAAGCTATTCCGATATGCTTAAAACTCTTTCACCAAAACGCAAAGTTGACGATCAGCTTTACGAGGTTAAAATTATAGAGAAAAGTATTAACCAAAGCGCTTTATCTAAAATGACTATTTCAAGACTTGCACTTGAATCGGTTACGGAGATGCTTGAAAGCTTGAACCCTCTTAACATTATTAACCGAGGCTATGCCGCTGTTTTGGTTAACGGCAAAATGGTTTCATCAATTGATAGCATTGCTATTAACACCGAGACTGAAGTTTTGATTAAAGGCGGAAGCTTTAAAGCGAAAGTTACCGAAATTACAAAAACGGAGAATTAAAATGAATTTTGAAGAATCATTAAAAAGACTTAGAGAGATTTGCGACAAGCTTAAAGATGAAAAGACCTCTTTAGAAGAGACAATGGAATTATATAAAGAGGGAATGGCGCTTTCGAATGAATGTACTAAGCTTTTAGAGTCGATAAAAACGGAACTTGATGTAACTTACGAACAGGCAGGCTCAAATGAATAATACTTTTTCTAACGAGCTTAAAGCATTGTGTAAAGATGTTAACAAGGCTTTATGCTCTATTGATTTGCTGAAAACTAACTGCAATTCGCCCGATGAAAAGGTGATCGAGGCAGAAAACTACGCTCTTTCGGCGGGCGGTAAAAGAATAAGACCTATTTTGTGCCTTGCTTTTTACAAGCTTTTTGGCGGAGATAATGATATTAGTGAAATTGCCTGCTGTTTAGAGCTGATGCACACTTTCTCGCTTATTCACGATGATATGCCCGAGATGGATAACGATGATTTTCGTCGCGGCAAGCCCTCGGCGCATAAGGCCTTTGGCGAGGATATTGCATTGCTTGCCGGTGACGGGTTAGCAATCTTACCGTTCGAGGTAATTTCAAAAGCGGCGCTAAGCGGCAAAATCAGCTATGAAACCTCGGCTAAACTTATAAATTTGCTTTCTTCTTCGGCAGGCAACAAAGGCATGATAGCCGGGCAAATGCTTGATTTATATTCTGAAGATAAGGCTGTTGACGAAGCGTATTTAGTTAAAATGTCAAGGCTTAAAACCGGAAAGCTTTTAGAGGCTTCCTGCCTGTTTGGCGCAGTTTTGGCAGATGCCGATGATGAAATGCTTAAAAGCGCAAGAATATATGCCGAAAACATCGGGCTTGCTTTTCAGATGGTTGACGATGTTTTAGATGTCATAGGCGACGAAGCTGTTTTGGGTAAGCCTGTCGGCAGCGATAAACACAGAAGCAAAACCACTTTTGCAGATATTTATGGCGTTGAGGGTGCACTTAGCAAGGCAAGAGAGCTAACCGACTGCGCTATTAATGCTATTGAAAAATACAGCGAAAGCGAGTTTTTAATTGATTTAGCAAAATATCTTACCGAAAGAAACGCTTAAAGCGAAAGGTTTGATTTTAATAATGGAATATAAATTTCTTTCTTCGCTTGATTTGCCGAGCGAACTTAAAAATTTAACATATAACGAAAAGTATGATCTGTGCTGCGAAATAAGAACAAAGATTATTGAAACAGTTTCAAAAAACGGCGGTCACTTGGCATCTAACCTTGGTGCTGTTGAACTGACGCTTGCATTGCACAGTGTTTTCAATTCTCCTGAGGATAAAATTGTTTTCGACGTCGGTCACCAATCTTATGCCCACAAGCTTTTGACAGGCAGGTTTGATAAATTCAATACACTTCGTCAAAATGGCGGTTTATCGGGTTTTACACGACCGTCAGAATCGGAGCACGACCCTGCTGTAAGCGGTCACAGCTCGAATTCAATATCTGTTGCGCTTGGCTTGGCTCAGGCAATGAAGCTTAAGGGAGACAGCCACCACGCAATTGCTGTCATCGGCGACGGCGCATTGACCGGTGGGCTTGCTTATGAAGGCTTGAACAACGCCGGAAGAAGCGGAGCTAACATTATAGTTGTGCTTAATTATAACGAAATGTCAATTTCTAAGAATGTCGGAGGAATTGCAAAATACCTCTCGGAGCTTAGAACAAAGGATTCATATAAGAAAACAAAAAGCCTTACAAAACGTTTTTTAGACGCAATTCCCTTTGTGGGAGACTCTATAAAGCGAACTATCAGTGCCTCGAAAGAAGGCCTTAAAGAAGAGCTTTTGCATTGCACTATCTTTGAGGATTTAGGGTTTGATTTCATAGGTCCCATAAACGGTCACAATGTTGAAGAGCTTGAAGCTGCATTTGTTTCTGCACAAAAAATTAACGGTCCTGTTTTAGTTCAGGTAAATACTGTCAAAGGTTACGGCTATATGCCTGCAGAGGTTCAACCGGGCGAATACCACGGTGTTCCCTCGTTTAACATTGAGACAGGTGAAAAACCTGCTGTTGATGAAACATTTGCTGACCATTTTGGTAAAACTCTCGCTGAAATGGCACGAAAAGATGACCGTATTTGCGCTATCACTGCCGCAATGAAGTATGGAAGCGGACTTAACCACTTTGACGGTGAGCTTAAAAAACGTTTATTTGATGTTGGAATTGCCGAAGAACACGCTGTTTGCTTTGCCGCAGGTCTTGCTAAAGAGGGGATGTTGCCTGTATTCTCGGTTTACTCGTCTTTTTTGCAAAGGTGTTATGATGAATTAATACATGATGTAGCAATCGAGGGGCTTCACGTCGTTTTAGCGATTGGAAATGCAGGAATTGTGGGCGAAGATGGCGAAACACATCAAGGTCTTTTTGATGTGCCGTTTTTAGGAACAATACCAAATGTAACTGTTTATTCTCCCTCATCTTTCACAGAGCTTGAATTGTGTCTTAATCAAGCGATATATCGTGATAATGGGCTTGTCTGTGTCAGATTTCCCAAAGGTGCGGATGTTGCATTAAATGAATGCAGATGCGATTATGAACATAATCGAAACGGCAGCGACACTCTTTTAATTTCATATGGTAAAGAGTACGAAAGCGTTTTAGGCGCCGCCAACGAGCTTAAAGCCGACACGCTAAAGCTTGTTAAAATTATGCCTGTTAATGATGAAGTTTACAGTATAATTTCAAAATATAAAAATGTATTTTTCTTTGAGGAATCTTCGCGAAGCGGTTCTGTAGGACAAATGTTAAAAACACATCGCAATGATATTATGCATTATGCTGTTGACGGCTTTGTGCCATCGATGAAAATATGTGAAGCAAAAGACCTTTACAAACTTACGCAGGATAGAATTATTGAAGAAGTAAGGAACCATATATGAACGGACTTAGGCTTGATGCCGCAGTTGTTGAGCTTGGGCTTGCACAAAGCCGTGAAAGAGCAAAAGAATATATTAAAAAGGGATATGTAACCGTAAACGGAGAAGTAATTGCTAAACCCTCTGCTGCAGTTTTAGAAAGCGATGAAATCAAGCTTATCGGCGAAACCTTAAAGTATGTAGGCAGGGGAGGATTAAAGATGGAAGCGGCTGTTAACGCTTTCAACCTCGACCTAAACGGCAAAACTTGTGTTGATTTAGGCGCTTCAACAGGCGGTTTTACCGATTGTATGCTTAAAAACGGTGCCAAAAAGGTTTATGCTATTGATGTTGGGCACGGACAGCTTGATAAAAGGCTTGTTAACGACCCTAAGGTTGTAAATCTTGAAGGTGTAAATGTTAAAAATGTAACCCATGAAACGGTTGAGCAACATGTAGATTTTGTCTCTGCTGATTTGTCTTTTATTTCCTGCAAATTTGCAATAGATGCTGCAGCCCGTCTTCTTAATGATAACGGAAATGCAGTTATTCTGATTAAGCCCCAGTTTGAAGCAGGTAAATCTAACATTTCAAAAGGCGGCATCGTTAAAGATAAAAAAGTGCACATTTCGGTGCTTAATGATGTTTGCGGTTATATTCAAGCTGTTGGTTTTAAGCTTCAAGAACTTGTACCGTCCTCGATAAAAGGCGGAGACGGAAATATTGAATATCTTGCGCATATTGTAAATCAAATCAACTTTACACAAAAAACGTTTGATTTTAAATCAATTGTTGATACAGCATTTTCAAAATAGTCGGAGGTGATGAGTGTGACGGTATATATTTATCCCAATCTTAAAAAGAATAACGCTTTGGAATGTACTAAAGAGGCTTGTGAGGTTTTACATAACAACGGCATCAAGATTTTAATGCATTGTAACTGCAAAGAACAGATAGATATTGACTATATCGAGTATATATCGAATGATGAGCGTTTAGAAGAGTGTGAGTTTATAATCTGCGTCGGCGGTGACGGCACAATTTTAAGGGCGGCTGCTTTGGCAATCAAATATGACTGTGCGGTTTTAGGAATTAACTGCGGCAGACTTGGTTTTATGTCCTCGTTAGAAAGAGCTGATGTTTATCGCTTATGCGATTTATGCTCGCGCAATTTCACCGTCGAATCAAGAATGATGCTTGATGTTATTATCACTCGGGCAGATGGCACTTGTATTACAAGCCAAGCTTTAAACGATGCTGTTATATCTCACGGTGTTACCAGCCGAATCCAGGATTTTACCGTTCTCGCTGACGGTGTTGTGATTTCGTCGCTTCGTGCTGATGGATTGATCTTCTCAACCCCTACCGGCTCATCGGCTTACTCTTTATCTGCAGGCGGACCGCTTATTGAACCTACAATTGACTGCATTGAATTCACTCAGATATGTCCGCATTCGCTGTTTTCAAGAACTATGCTTATTTCTCCTAAAAGAGTTATAGAGGTTAAGTATAACGCAGATGAAGGCTCGCAGATTGCTGTAAGTGTGGACGGCAGAGCACCTATTGTGCTTAAGCCTCTTGATAGGCTGTTTATTAAAAAGTCGGAGTACAGCGTAAAGTTTATTGACATGAACGCAAACAATTATTTCAATTCAATCGGTAAAAAGCTTATGCAGCCTACAAAGGAAGTATAAACAGGAAAGGGATAACATGAGAAACGAAAGAAAAAATGCTATACTTGATATTGTCAACCGTTACGAGGTTGACACACAGGAAACCTTGCAGGCACTTTTGCTGGAAAGAGGCTTTAATGTAACTCAGGCAACGGTATCGAGAGATATCAAGCAGCTGTCGCTTGTTAAAACAATGAGCGAAAACGGCAACTATAAATATTCGCTGCCAATCAAGCCTTATGAAAAAAGCACTCGTTCAGCACTTTCTGTCTTCTTCTCCGAGGCTGTCAGCTCGGTCGACCGCGGAATGAACACAGTAGTTATAAAGTGCCACACGGGCATGGCTAACGCTGTATGCTCGAAGCTTGACGCTGTTGGCTATGCAAACGTAGTCGGCACACTTGCGGGCGATGACACGATTTTTGTTCTTATGAGAACTGAAGATGACGCAATAACAATGGTCGAGGAGCTTATAAAGCTCTTTTAAAGGATGAAAAAAGAGGTAGAGTTCAATGCTAAAAGAACTTCATATAGAAAATCTTGCGGTAATTGAAAAAGCGACAATCGAACTTGGCGACAAGCTTAATGTCTTTACAGGTGAAACGGGTGCCGGTAAGTCTATACTTATCGGTGGCATTAATGCTGTTTTAGGCCAGCGTATTTCTAAGGACATTGTAAGAACCGGAACCGATAAGGCTTTTGTCACGGCTGTGTTTAGTGATATTCCAAATAGTGTTATCGGCAAGCTTTCAGAACTTGGATTTGCTTGTGATGACGAGCTTATTATATCCCGTGAAATAAGTGCCGACGGCAGAAGCTCTGCTCGCATCAACTCTCGGCCTGTTAATGTTTCTTCAATTAAAGAGCTTGGCGAAATGCTTGTTAACATTCACGGTCAGCACGACAGCCAGGTGCTGTTAAATCCGGATAAGCACTTATCGGTTTTAGATAACTTTGCTGAATCGCAGGAGCTTCTGACTGATTACCAGTCTTCGTTTAAAGAGCTTCAGAATGTTGCTCGTGAAATGAAACGCGTAAGTATTGATGAGCAGCAAAAGGCTCAGCGTGTTGCTTATTTAGAGTCGATAGTTAATGATATAGGCTCGCTTGAAATTGAAAAGGGCGAGGATGAAGCTGTTGAAGAAAAGTTCAGATTTGCAGATAATGCCGTTTCACTTTCGCAGGCTGTAAAAACAGCTCTCAATTGTCTTTCGGGTGATGATAACGGCTCGGGGGCAGGGGATTTAATTGCCCGTGCATATACCGAACTTGAGATAAATGATGACATTATGCCCTCGCTTAAGCCGATTAATGAAAGGCTTTCTAACCTTGGAATAGAGCTTGGCGATTTAACAAACGAGCTAACAAAGCTTTTATCCTCTTTAGACATAGACGAAGCCGAGTATGCAAGGCTTTCGGAGCGACGGGTTGTGCTTAACCGCATTAAAAAGCGATTTGGCCCAACGCTTGATGATGTAATTAAAGTTTATGAGGATTCCGCTGAAGAACTTGCACAGCTTTCAAGCTCGCAGGAGGTTTTGGCTCAGCTTTCAAAGCAGCGCAGTGAGCTTTTATTAGAGGTTACGAAAAAAGCGCAAAAGCTCTCCGAATTCAGAAAGAATGCCGCCGTAAGATTTAAAGAATCCGTTTGTAATGAACTTTCATTTTTGAATATGCCCGATGTTAGAATCGAAGTTAAGTTTGAAACCGGCAAGTTGACCCTTGCAGGCATGGACAGCGTTGAGTTCTTAATATCTGCAAATGCGGGTGAAATACCCAAACCTTTGGCAAAAATCGCTTCGGGTGGTGAGCTATCACGCATTATGCTGGCACTTAAAACAGTTTTGGCTGACAGAGATGATATTCCAACCCTTATTTTTGATGAAATTGATGCAGGCGTAAGCGGCAGAGCTGCACAAAAAATCGGAACAAAGCTAAGACAGATTTCACGTTCGAGACAGGTTATTTGCGTAACACACCTTGCTCAGATCGCTATTACAGGTGATGACCACATTTTAATCGAAAAGAATAACCGCCTTGGCAGAACCGTGACTGAGATTAAAAAGCTTTCATTCGATGAAAGAAAGCTTGAAATTGCACGAATTCTGGGCGGAGATAATATAACCGAAACAGTGCTTAAGGATGCCGAAGAACAGCTGCTTTTAGCTCAAAAGTAAGCTGAACAGATTTATTGGAGGTTTTAGAATGGTTGTATGTTTTTTAGCTAACGGATTTGAAGAAATTGAAGCATTAACACCTATTGACTGCTTGCGCCGTTGCGGCATTGATGTATTGACCGTAGGTGTGGGTTCATCTGTTATAAACGGCTCTCACCACATTCCTGTTGTTTGTGATACCGATACCGACTCATTTGAAATCCCTGACAATTTTGAAATGCTAATTTTGCCCGGCGGTATGCCAGGTACACTTAATCTTGAAAAATCAGACGTAGTTCAATATGCTATTGATTATTGCACTTCAAATAATATTCCTATAGCTGCAATTTGTGCTGCTCCTTTGATTTTAGGTCATAAAGAGGTATTAGAAGGAAAAAGAGCTACTTGCTATCCAGGATTTGAGAAAGACCTAATTGGAGCAGAAGTATTAGACGAAAATGTTGTTGCAGACGGCGATATTATTACTGCTTGCGGCATGGGTGCTGCTCTTGATTTCTCATTGGCGCTTGTTGAAAAGCTTGTTTCTAAAAAAAGAGCAGATGAGCTGCTGAAATCGTTAAAGAGAAAATAATTTTTTGAAAGGATGTTTAAACAGTATGGGCGCAAAAAATAATAATGCTGACAATTTTGATGAGATCCTTTCATCGATTCTTGATTCTTCTGCTCAAAAGAGTAAAGAAGAAAACCGTGAGGGTGTGATCGCTGATATTCCAAGCTATAAAGATGAGCTTGAAAAATATGCAAACACTTCGATTATTGATACTGAGCTTTCGAAAGAATTAGCCGATAACGATTCTTTAGTTTCGGGAAACACAAATGTATTCATGTTTAGCAAGCCCGAGGAAAGCATGCCAAGCGATGAACCAGTAGTGACTGACAGGCACAATGAAGTACCTTCCAAACCTCGTGCAAAGAAGAAAAAACGCAGACGTGCAAATTATTCTGCTTACGGCGGATTAGTGCTTGCAACGCTTGTTTTGTGTTGTGCAATAATTATTGCTTTGTTTGGCATTGTTGTGGGGCGTGACGTTTTAGGAATTGACACAGGTGAATTCGAAAAATACACGATTTACATTCCCGAGGGTTCGACCACGACTGATATTGCAAACATTCTTTATGATGAGGGTATTATCTATTACACCGATGTTTTTAGGGTATTTGCAAAATTAAAGAGCGCTGACGGCAATATGTATCCCGGAGATATTGATGTTGCTGTAAACATGAGTTACTCCGATCTTATCGACAGTCTTATGATTCCTCGTGAGGCAAAAGAGACGGTGACAGTTACATTCCCCGAAGGTATTACACTTTATGCCGCAGCTTTAAAGCTTGAGGAAAGCGGGATTTGCGATGCACAGGAGTTTATTTTTGAATTTAACTCAAGTGTTTTTGGCTACGATTTTGAAAAGCACGTTGGATCTTCAAGCATGAAGCTATATAAATACGAGGGATATTTGTTCCCTGATACTTATGAATTTTATCTTGGAGATTCCACCCATAACATCGTAAGGAAGATAAAACAGCGCACTGACGAGATGATTTCTGCCGAGGTTATTAAAAGATGCAGTGAGCTTGGTTATACTCTTGACGAGATGATTACACTTGCTTCGATCGTTCAGCTCGAATCTTGGAACTTTGAGGATATGAAAACGATTGCATCTGTCTTCCATAACAGACTTAATAATCCCGAGGTATTCCCAAAGCTCCAGTCCGATACGACATATTCATATATTAACGATGTAATTAAGGTTGTTTCGTCAATCGAATCGCAAGAGATGTATAACGCATATGATACTTACACCTGCAACGGTTTACCTGTTGGCGCAATATGCAACCCGGGTATGGATGCAATTAATGCGGTTTTATATCCTGATGAAACCGAATACTACTACTTCTGCGCTGACTTGTTTACTCGTGAAACCTTCTTTGCAGCTACTTATGAGGAACATCTTGATAACCTGAAGAAAGCAGGTTTATCTGCATAAACCTAACGGAGGCATTATTTTGATTGATTACAATAAGCTTGAGGTTTTATCGCCTGCAGGCGACATGGAACGTTTTGACGCCGCACTTATGTATGGTGCTGACGCAATATATCTTGGCGGTCAGAGCTTTGGTATGCGCTCTTCACCTGCGAATTTTTCGTTCGAGGAGTTATCAACTGCCTGCAAGAAAGCACACGGTAAAGACGTAAAAGTATATTTAACCTGCAATACGCTGCCTAAAAACTCTGAAATTGCAAGCTTTGAAGGTTTTATCAAACAAGCTGAAGCTGCAGGCGTTGACGCCGTTATAGCAAACGACATAGGCGTTTTTTCCCTCATAAAAAAATATACACCCGATATGGAGATTCATGTTTCCACTCAGGCGGGAATTGTTAACTATGTTACTGCAAACGAGTTTTACAATATGGGTGCTAAGCGCGTAGTTTTGGCGCGTGAATTACCTCTTGAAGAAATTGCTGAAATCAGAGCAAAGACACCTAAGGATCTAGACATTGAGTGCTTTGTTCACGGTGCAATGTGCGTTTCGTTTTCGGGTAGATGTTTGCTTTCTCAGTATTTAGTTAACCGTGACGCTAACCGTGGTGAATGTGCTCAGCCCTGCAGATGGAACTATTACCTTATGGAAGAAAAGCGTCCCAACGAGTTTTATCCTATTGGTGAGGACGAAAACGGTGCGTATATCCTTAACGCTAAAGACCTTTGCATGATAGAACATCTTGATAAGCTTGCTAAAGCTGGCATAACAAGCTTTAAAATCGAAGGAAGATCCAAGTCGGCTTACTATGTATCTGTTGTTACAAATGCTTACAGAGCCGCTGTAGACATCTTAAAATCGAATCCTGATAACTATAAGCTTCCCGAATGGGTTAAAGAAGAAGTATTTAAGGTGTCGCACAGAAAATACTGCACAGGGTTCTATTTCGGTCACCCAAAGGATTGCCAGTATTACGAAACAAGCGGATATGTCAGAAACTATGACGTTGTTGCTATTGTTGACGATTACCACGATGGCAGACTTTGGTGCACCCAGCGCAACCGCTTCTTTAAAGGTGATGAGCTTGAGATTTTAACTCCTAACCAAAAGCCTGTTATTATTAAGGCTGATGAGATTATAAACGAGCTTGGTGAAAGCGTTGAAGCCGCAAACAAAGCCACCATGAAGTTTTCACTTTCTTGCGATAAGGAATTTATCAAAGGATCGATTATAAGAAAAGCTAATATTTAATATATGGAGGGATAACCGTGTACCCGCTGATATTAAATGCGCCTCTTAAAGATTATATCTGGGGCGGAACAAGACTTAAAAGTGAATACGGATTTGAATCTGATAAGGACAAGGTTGCCGAAGCATGGGTGCTGTCTTGTCATAAAGATGGCGCTAACACTGTTATAAACGGCGAGTTTGCGGGCAAAACTTTATCTGAAGTTCTAGGTATTTGGGGTGAAAAATCCCTCGGAGAAAACGCCTGCAAATTTGAATATTTCCCGATATTGATCAAGCTTATTGATGCTTGCGATAAGCTATCTGTTCAGGTTCACCCAGATGATGAGTATGCACTTAAGGTCGAGGGAGAGTACGGCAAGACCGAGATGTGGTATATTGTAGACTGCAACCCCGGTGCTAAGCTTTTATATGGCTTTAAGAATGAGATCAGCAAGGATGAGTTTGCCGAGCGCATTAAAAGCAACACCCTTGATGATGTTGTGAATTATGTAAACGTTAACAAAGGCGATGTTTTCTTTATTCCTGCCGGTACACTTCACGCAATAGGCGAGGGGATACTGATTGCCGAGGTTCAGCAGAATTCTAACACTACATACCGTGTTTCTGACTATGGAAGACTGGGTGCTGACGGTAATCCGCGCGAGCTTCATGTTGAAAAAGCAAAAGACGTCACCTTGACTGTTCCGCCTATGCATCCTTACGGGAATATAGGCAATAGCAGGGAAGCAGGGGACACGGTAATCAGAGAACTTGTAAAGTGTGACAAGTTCACAGCCGAACATCTTTCATTAAAAGGCGAGTTTGATATATTAAATGATGACAGCTTTGTATCAATTGTTGTCTTAGAGGGCAATGCAACGCTTAAGTGGGATAACGAAGCAATGGAACTTGCGAAAGGTTCAAGCGTGTTTGTGCCTGCAGGGCTGGCTGTAAAGCTTTGCGGTGTGGCTAGCGTTCTGTGCAGTAGGATATAGGGAAAAAGACGGATAGTATATGCTACCCGTCTTATTTTTCTTCATTGTGATTAGAGTCATCATCTTTAGATTTACTTGTTAAATTTTTAACATGTGCAAGAGGGGAGTTTTCCGCTGCCTTTTTCCTGTCGTTATCTGATAGGTGAGTGTAAATCTGCGTTGTCGCAACACTAACATGGCCTAAAACATCCTTTAAAACCATTGGGTCCACACCACCGTATTCATACATTAGTGTTGCAGCAGTATGGCGCAATTTGTGTGTTGATAATCCCAAATTTCCAAGTCCTGCACGCTTAAGCTGATCTTCAACAATGCGCTGAACACGGCGCGTTGTAAGCCTGTTTAGATGGTTTGCATGGCTTGAAATGAATATAGCATTAGGCTCAATATTTGATTTCGGACGCACCGCTAAATAGGCATTAAGCGCCGAAATACAAGCATCGTTTATGTAAATGATACGCTCTTTTTGACCTTTGCCAAACACACGCAAGGTTCGTGCAGTTTCGCTGTAATCAGAAATATTCAGCCCCACAAGCTCACTTAAACGCATGCCGCAGTTTAAAAACAAAGTAATGATGCAATAGTCACGCTCACGATTCTTGCTATCTACATCTTTTAATAATTGCAGGCTCTGGTCAAGCTCGAGGTATTTGGGCAAAGTCTTCGCTTCCTTAGGGCGCTCGAGTTCTGTTAAAGGATTATTTCTGATTTTCGAAGTTTTATCGCACAGATAATTATAAAAAGCCTTTAAAGATGTTGTGCGCCTTGCACGCGAGGTAGAATTGTTTTTGCGCTCGACAGCCAAATAATTTAAATACTCATAAGCATCTAATAAAGAAAATGACTCAAGCAATGAGATCGGAACATCAGAAATTGCAATCTCATCAAACGGAGTATTTACATCAGCCAAACCATTTTGAAGTTTTAAATAGCGAAGGAAGATACTAAGATCGTTGTAATATGAATCAACAGTTTTTTCTGTGCGACCTTTAACAACGCTTAAGTATGTTAAAAACTCTCTTAAATATGACGGACAATCGGAATATTTGTATGCCATACACGTTATTAGCCCTAAAACCAAAGATTCTGCTCCCCTAATGTTCACATAATTTCTATTATGTGAACATGGCGATATATCTTGATGGAAGAGCTTTTTCTACCTCCCCTCTGGAAAAATATCAAAAAATCACTTTAATTCAACAACTGTAACGCCGTCTTCACCTTCACCATAAACGCCCTTGCGTGACGACGCCACAGAAGGATGACGCCTTAAATGGTTTCTAACTGCGTTTTTCAAAATTCCTGTACCGATTCCGTGTATTATCGTGACTACTTTGTTGCCACTCATCACAGCATTATCAATAAACGTATCGAGCTCGTACAATCCTTCGTCAACAGTCATTCCTCTAATATCAAGTTCAATTGATGCTTTTCTGGTTGCACGGCTTTCAACACCTTTGGTTGATACATTTGCGCCTTTTGGTTTAATTTTTGAATTATTAAATGTAACTTCTTTTTCAACAAGCCTAAGCTTTGAAACATGCACCTTGGTTTTCATAATTCCAACTTGCACCATACAGTTCCCCTGCGCATCGGGTGTAGAAATTAAAATGCCTGATTTCTTGGAATCATAAACAAGAACATCATCGCCTTTTTTAAGAGGCCTTGGCAAAACATATGTTTCGCTTTCACTCGAACCAAGTTTTGCTGCCTCACTGTAAAGGCTTTCTACATTACGCTTATACTGTGTCTTTTGTTCAGCCACCAGCTTCGAGAAATCTTCTTTATCCTTTGCTTTTTTAAGTTCTTCAAGCTGATCCATAAGCTGCTGTGACTGTCGGCTGATGCGGTCGATAATAGCTCTTGCTTCACGGTGAGCAGTGTCAAGCTCTTTTTCTTTTTTCTTTAGAAGCTCGTCACGCTCTCTTGAAAGCTCTGCACGAAGCGTCTCCGCTTCCCTCTTATACTGTTCAGCAAGTCTTGTGTTTTCTTCAAGCTGTTGACGAGTGGCTTCTAAATTATCTAAAATCTTTTCAAAACGTTTCGATTCACTGGAAAGCATACCCTGAGCATTTTTGATTATTTCTTCACTTAAACCCAAACGCGAAGAAATTGCAAAAGCATTTGATTTACCGGGCGAGCCTATAATCAGCCTGTAAGTGGGTCTAAGCGTTTTAACGTCAAATTCGCATGAGGCATTCTCTACGCCATCTGTTTCAAGAGCATACATCTTAAGCTCTTGATAGTGCGTAGTTGTTACAAGCTTGGCACCAAGGCTGTTTATCTTTTCAATAATTGATACTGCCAAAGCTGCGCCTTCTACAGGGTCGGTACCCGAACCGAGCTCATCGATTAAAACAAGCGACTTATAATTGACGGTTTCTAAGATCTCTACAACTCTGTTCATGTGTGATGAGAAAGTGGAAAGGTTGTGCTCTATAGATTGCTGATCACCAATGTCTACTAAAATTTTCTCAAAAACAGTTATCTTACTGCCATCAGAAACAGGTATCATAAGGCCGCACATTGTCATCAATGTAAGCAAGCCTACAGTTTTTAAAGTAACCGTTTTACCACCGGTGTTAGGGCCCGTGATTATAAGAGAATCATAGTTACTGCCGAGTGTAAAGTCAATAGGTACAACCTTATCTGCTTCGATAAGAGGATGGCGCGCTTTTCTAAGGATTATCTCACCGTCGTCCGATATTTCGGGCATGGTGGCATTCATTTTTGTGCCTAAATTTGCTTTTGCAAAGTAAAGATTAAGCAAAGCGCTTGCCTGATAGTCCGAAATAATTTGCTCGGCAAATTCAGCAACGTTGCCCGAAAGTTCTCTGATAATTCTTTCAATTTCATCCTGCTCTTTGCCTTTAAGAACTCTTATTTCGTTGTTGGCTTCTACAACTGCCATAGGCTCGATAAAGAAAGTCTGTCCACTGGCAGAGGTATCGTGAACAAGGCCAGGCACATGGTTTTTGTGCTCAGACTTTACAGGCAAAACATATCTGCCGTCACGCATTGTAACAACGCTTTCCTGCAAATAGGTCTGCGTGCTCGATGATTTGATCATCTTATCAAGCGTGTCTCTTATCTTTGCGCCGGCACTAACCAGCTTACGTCTTATTGATGCAAGCTCTGTGCTTGCAGTATCAGCAAGCTCTTCCTCGTTTAAAACAGCAAGGTTAATTCTATCATTCAGCCATTTGTTTTCAAACAAACATTCAAACAGGTAATCAAGCTTAAAAACTTCTTCCGGGAACTGTCTTCTCCATGATTTTAAAGCCTCAACCTGTGTAAGCATTTTAGAAATGTCCAAAAGCTCACGCAAAGACAACGCAGAGCCGTTTTGAGCGCGCTTTGCAATTGTTGCGGCATCGGTAAAGTTAAAGAAGCTTGGTGTACCGAAGCGTGTAGTAGCGTTATATGTTTCGAACGTCTTTTCGACTTCGAGTTTCACTTCGTCAAGGTCTGTTGACGGAGTAACCTCGCTTGCCAGTTGTTTTGAATACTCATTCGTGCATTGGTTGACGAGCATTTCAAGTATTTTATGTAATTCAAGTGTTATGTGATGATCATTCATAGTTTTTACCGTTCGTTATAGTTTTATAAAAAACAAGTGTAGAGAAATGCTTATCAAGCTGAAGCTTGATATATCTCTCTGTAATTACGTTAAGCATTTCCAAATAGTCTTGCGAAAGCTTAAAGCTGAAAAGCCTTTCCATATCAGTTAAAGCTATATATCTTATTGCATGCAAGAGGGTTTCATCTATCACCTCGAAAGTACGCAGATCTCTCGCTCCGCAGCAGTTTTCGCAATAGATCTTGCCGCCTTTAAGATCAAACTGCATTTGAGGTGCAGAGTATGTCAAACATTCGCAACAACCGATCAGATTAGGAACCAGACCTATCTCGCTCATCAGTCTAAGCTCGAAAATAGATTTTAACAGTTTGGGCTCTTTATTTTTATCCTCTAAAAAATGAAGGGTGTTTAATATAAGTCTGAGCACTTCCCCACTCTGTTCATAAGTAGAGGTATAAAGCAAAAGTTCGCAAAAATAGCTGGCAAGGGCAAAACGTTCAACATCAAGCCTAATATCATAAAAAATCCTTATAGGCTCTGCCGAATTTAAAATATATCTTCCTTTACTTTCTGATATGCAGTAATTGGCATAACAAAACATTTGTGCCACACTTGAGTTTTTAGCATTCGCTTTTTTAACACCCTTTGCGCTGACAGTAATCAGACCCATAGAGTCGGTAAGTATATCTAAAAGCTTATCATTTTCGCCGTATGCCCGTTCCTTCAGAACTAAGCCTTTTACTGTAATCAGCATCGTCAGTTCCGCCTTGCTTTTGTTTATAATTTAAATAATCGGCAATCTTTCCCGATTTATAAAACTTGTCCCATTCATAACTTTCAATCATCTAATCGCCGCCTTTCGTTTTTATGATAAGCGGATTATATGATCATATGAGTGGTAAAATCAGTCGGAGGAAAGACCAAAGTTTTTAATTAAGCCTTCACGGTTGCGCCAACCCTCTTTAACCTTTACCCAAAGCTGGAGGTTTGTTTTTATCATAAAGAAGCTTTCAAGGTCGTGTCTTGCAAGCTGGCCTGCTCTTTTTAGCATTGAACCGCCTTTGCCGATAACAATGCCCTTATGAGATTCACGTTCACAATAAATTACTGCTCCGATGTCTAAAACGCCCTCGCCGTACTTATTGTCGTGCTCACTCATGGTTTCAATATCAACTGCAATACCATGAGGCACTTCGTCGCTTAAAAGCTCCAAAAGCTTTTCACGGATGATCTCTGAAACGATTACTCGCTCGGGTTGATCGGTGAACTTATCATCCGGGAAATAGTGAGGCCCCTCAACAGCATAAGCAGCAATTGTATCCATAATTATATCAATACC
This sequence comes from Oscillospiraceae bacterium, assembly GCA_017472735.1. GTDB lineage: Bacteria > Bacillota > Clostridia > Oscillospirales > Ruminococcaceae > Faeciplasma. The sequence continues at coordinate 184,100 of JAFUOD010000007.1, forward strand.
GTCTTTTTCAAGTGCACTGATAGGAATAACTGCCTTAAAGTCATGCAAGGCAGAATACTCAGCAATTACAGGTATTAAATCCTCTTTGTTAGTAACAAGGTCAATTTTGTTAACAACCAAAATGGCAGGAGTTTTTGACGAAAGCGTGGTACTTAAAAGCGATTTTTCAGCCTCGTTAGGTTTTTTTGTTGCATCAACAACAAGTAAAGCACAATCTATCGACGAAACCGAGTTATTGATAGCTTTGATCATGTGGTCGCTAAGCTTGTCCCTAGATTTATGCATACCGGGGGTATCGATAAATACATACTGAGTCTCCCCTTCAGTTAATACACCTGTAATCTTTGTTCTTGTTGTTTGAGGTTTAGAGCTGACAGCCGCAACTTTTTCACCAATCAATGCATTTAAAAGCGATGATTTACCCGCATTCGGTCTGCCGACGATTGTAATAAAAGCATTCTTACTCATAAACTTCCTCACGTTTTCCTAAATAAAGTCCAATTTTCTCGCATCTCGCTTCCAAATCCGCCATAATTACTCGCTGACGAGAGCGCATAAGCGTCTCTTCTTCCTCGTTGTTAACGTGGTCATATCCCATTAAATGAAGCATTGAATGGACGGTTAAAAAAGCCACTTCCCTTTCAAGCGGTTGGCAAAAATCAAATGCCTGCTCCTTTGCACGCTCTGCCGAAATAACAATATCACCAAGCATCTGACAGCCCGTTATGGGGTTAATATCAAATTCAAATCCATCCTCGCTAAGAGGAAATGATAAAACATCGGTAGCCGAGTCAATTCCTCTGCAGTCGCTATTAATCGCATGTATCTGATCATTGTTAACAATTGTAACAGTAACCTCAAAGTCGCCTCCCCTACCCTCGGCAATAAGCGAGGCACGGCAGGCCTCTTTTATAAGCTGCTTAACATCTTTTGTTATTGGCACCTTACGTTGACGTTGATATATTGTAACTTTAAGCTTATCCATGATGCTTGCGGTTCCTCTCGTTACTGTAGTTCTCATATGCCTTAACAATGTCTTGCACCAGCTTGTGACGCACGACGTCCTTCTCGGTAAAATGGTTAATACCAATATCGCCGACATTTTTAAGGACCTTTAAAGCCTCAACAAGGCCTGATTTCTGAGGGTGAGGCAGGTCAATCTGGGTAATATCACCTGTAATGACCATTTTAGAATTGAAGCCCAGACGCGTTAAGAACATCTTCATCTGCTCGGGCGAGGTGTTTTGCGCTTCGTCCAAAATTACAAACGCTTCGTCAAGTGTTCTGCCTCTCATATAAGCCAAAGGGGCAACTTCAATGCTTCCGCGCTCCTGCAATTTAGCGAATGTTTCTGCACCAAGCATTTCAAAGAGTGCATCATAAAGCGGGCGCAAATATGGGTCTACTTTGTTTTGTAAATCGCCGGGCAAGAAACCAAGCTTTTCTCCCGCTTCAACAGCAGGACGAGTAAGGATTATTTTATTGATCTCATGCGATTTAAAAGCTCTCACAGCCATTGAAACAGCCAAGAAAGTCTTACCGGTACCGGCAGGGCCAACGCCAAAAGAAATGGTATTCTTTGAAATAGAGTCGATATATTTCTTTTGTCCCAGGGTTTTGGGTTTAATTACTTTGCCGCTTGTTGTAACGCAAATTCCGCCATCGGAAAGGTTTGCTATTTCATCGGCATCCGACTCCCCCGCCATTGAAAGAATATATCTTACCTGCTGTTCGGTTATATCGTCACCATTCTTTGCAATCCTTAAAAGAGATTCCAAACAGCCATAAGCCTTGCTAACATCAGCTTCGCTGCCGCTGATCTTAACCTCGCTTCCGCGATTAACAATATTCACATTAAATTCGTCCTGAACTATTCTTATATTAGCGTCGAAGCTGCCAAACAAATTCAGCATATCATTTATGTTTGTTATTACAAGAGATTTTTCAGCCATATGCTCTCCTTTACTATAAAAAGCAAAATATATATATAAATTATAGCAGAAATTTGACTATAATTCAATATAAATAACACATTTGTTTGTAAATTCACTTGGCAAAAATCTCTTGCTGAACGCCGATTTCACCTATCAGCTTATAATTAACAAAAAGCGTTACTCCGTTTTCAGTCATAACTTCCTCAATATTTCTTGATACTATTTCTTCATCGGACAGAATATTTTTTTCATAGTTATCAAGCAGCCTGTACGCCTCAAAAAAAGCGTCCTCGGTAGAAAGTATTTCCTCATCATAGCTTAGCTCGGTAAGTTTTTGAGTTGTTATTCCAATCGGCAGTTTAATGCCAAAAAAGTACAGATAAGCAGTATCGGTCTCTACATCAAAATTTCCTGCTTTTGATTTTAAACCGGGCAACTGAAAATCTGCTTCAAAAATTCTTAACGCGTGCACATAATGAGTTTTGCCATAGTTTTTAGATGTAGCTTTATAGTTTTTAACTATTTGAACAGTTTCATCATATTCAGCCATTATTTTGCCAAGCGAATGATAATAATATGTTACCCCGTTTCGTCTCTCAATAACACCGTTAACAAGCATATCTCCCTTTGCTACAGCGTCACCAAGCAAAACTTCAAGCTGGCCGGCCAAAACCTCTGCTTTAACAATAACGCCATCACGTTTTGCAATTATGTTCGATGGGATTCTTCTTGACTCGTTGTCATCTTTTGGGGTTATCTCTGTTACTTCAACTTTAATTACCGACCCTGTGTGCGCAATTGATGACCACGCTATATCATCGCAAAGAGAGCTTAGCCTGATATTTGCCTTAACAAAATTCATCGAAGGTATATATTTACCTGTTGAAACACCTTCCTGCTTAAGAATATCTAAGATTTCTGCTTTAACTGCTTCATTGTTTGTTCCCGTTATCTCAATACGCATCGCTATATTTGAAAAATACATTATAAGGATCACCGATAGCAGTGTGCCGATATAGAGTCCATATCGTTTGATAAACCTTCTTAATATAAAGTAAATTCCGGTTTCATGCACGACTTCAGCAACAAATCCGTGCTTTTGGCTGATGCTTAATGCTTTTTGTATGTTATATGAGTAAATCTTGATATAAAGGGCATCTTTTTCTTTGTTAAGGCAAATAACTTTACAGTTACTCCTTATATCCTCAATAAGCTCATATTCATTAAAACCAACCATTTTAATAACGGCAAATCCAACAATTTGTTGTCCAATCATTTCTTTTTCGCCTCAAATTCTATTGATGTCACTTTTCCGTATACCGATATTATATTTTCGTTATAGCATTCCAGTTTTAAGCTTTCTCCCCAAATTGAAACGTCACAGTCAGTTGTTCTTATCTTAATTAGTATATCATCACATTCCAAAACACGAGTGCAGTTTTCAATTTTCACCGCATTGCAGGCTCTTACAGTAATGCACGAGTCAAGATATATCGATGATTTTAACTTACCTTCAAACTTTTCAAGTAACTTTTTCAAAATAAATCACTCCCGATAAAATTATACTATCAAAACATTCAGCATAGAATTATTTATAAAATTTTAAAGGACGAGATTTATGCTGTTAAAATCACTATTAAAAACTTTCAAAGCAGTCGCATTAATAATTCTTATGGTGTTGTGCATAGCCTTTCAAAACACTGTTTCTGTTGCAATATATAATTCACTTGCAAGGTGCGTAACGCATATCATCCCCTCTTTATTCGCAATGACAGTGTTATCATACATAATTCAAAAGTGCGGAATTATCGATAAAGCATTTTCAAAGTCAAAGTTTGATTTAAATGCCATAAACTGTTTGATATTCGGAAATATCGGTGGCTATCCAATCGGTGCTAAATCTGTATCAGAGACAGTTAATTCGGGAAGACTTTCTAAGCAGAAAGCAGAAGAACTGATGTGCTTTTCGTTTTCGTGCGGACCTGCATTTGCAATAGGTGTTTCATATTCTGTTTACGGAAACAGCTTGTACGGTCTTGCTGCTTTTTCATCAATTTTTGTTTCGAATTTAGTTTTGTTTATGATTTATTCTTTTAAAAACAAAAAGATACAAAATCAAAAGTGCAGTTATCGTGAATTCAGCACAAAGCTTATTGTAGAAGCTGTTTCTAATGCTGCAACTGCGATGGTTAACATAAGCGCAATGATAGCGGCATTTTCGGCACTTACCGCACTTTTAGAGTGTATACTGCCGCATATTTTCGTTTCGGTCGTGCCATCTGTTTTTGAGATTTCTAACATTTCCGAACTTAAGTATCTTCCTCTGCCTGTTTTAACAGCGCTTTTAGCTTTTGGAGGGTTATGTGTACATATGCAATTAATTGCCATTGTTAATGGTAGCTTTAAAATGAAGAAATTTTTTGCAACTCGATTTTTGCAAGTTCCTTTAGCCGCTATCGTATCAATTGCGATTGATTGCATATTCAACCTTGATAATTATGTTACGGTTTCATCTCACACGGTTTATATATCACAATCAAATAGCATTATTCCGTTTATATGCATGATTTCAATGATTTCAATAATCTTTCTTACAAAAATAAAACAGCGCAAGGTCTAAACCATGCGCTGAATTCATTTATTTTGTAAGCTTTTTAAGAATTATATCCTTCATAATTCCGGGATTTGCTTTGCCCTTGGAAGCCTTCATACACTGACCCACAAGGTAACCAAGCGCGTTAGTCTTGCCGCCCAGATAGTCGTTAACTGACTTCTCGTTAGCTGCCAAAACTTCGTCAGCAATAGCTTCAAGTGCCGACGCATCAGATACCTGAGAAAGCGATTTCTCTTCAATAATTGCATCAATGTCCTTGTCCTCAGTCAAAATAACATCAAATATCGTTTTGCCTGCGGCGGTAGATATCTTTCCGTCGTTAATATAATTAACAATGGCAACAAGCTTTTCGGGAGTTAGCTTTGTATCTTCAATAGCAGTACCCTCGTTCATGAATTTAGAAATCTCGCCCAAGACCCAGTTAGCCAAAAGTTTGGGAGCTTTACAGCCGACATTCATGCATTTGTCGAAGAAAGCGGACTTTTCGGGAACATCAACAATCATTGCGGCATCGTAATGAGAAATGCTGTAGTCGTTTACATATCTCATAATCTTTGCATTGGGAAGTTCGGGCAAAGTATCCTTAAGATACTGCACCTTTTCTTCGGGAACAACGATAGTTAAAAGGTCGGGTTCTGGGAAATATCTGTAATCCTGAGCATCTTCTTTAGAGCGCATTGAAATGCTTTCGCCCTTGGCGTCATCCCAACGTCTTGTTTCCTGAACAACTGTGCCACCTGCTTCAATCAAGGCGATCTGACGGTTTGCTTCATAGTCAATGCCTCTTACTGCCGCTGAGAAGCTGTTTACATTCTTCATTTCACATCTTGTGCCAAAAGGTTCACCCGGCTTGTGAACAGAAACATTTACGTCACATCGAATAGAACCCTCCTGCATCTTGCAGTCGGAAATGTCGATATATCTAAGTATTGAACGAATTGTTTCGAGGTATGCCTTTGCTTCGTCAGATCCTCTCAAATCGGGCTTAGAGACAATCTCTATAAGAGGAACACCGCAACGGTTGAAATCAACTAACGAGCCATCAAACTTGTCAGAGTGCAAAAGCTTGCCTGCGTCTTCTTCAATGTGGATCCTTTCAATTCCAATACGCTTAACGTCGTCACCAATAATAACATCTAAATAACCATCGTGGCAAAGCGGTATATCAGCCTGCGATATCTGATATGACTTAGGCAAGTCGGGATAGTAGTAATTCTTTCTGTCCTGCTTGCAAATGCGGTTGATTCCACAGTTTAAGGCGTGTCCCATTTTTATTGCATATTCTACAACCTTTTCGTTAAGTGTAGGCAAAGTACCGGGCATTCCCATGCAAATGGGACAAACCTGCGTATTAACCTCTAACCCAAAGGAGTTTTTACAGTTGCAATATATTTTAGTTTTTGTGTTGAGCTCGGCATGAACTTCTAAGCCGACAACAACTTCATATCCTTTAATCATCATGATTCTTTCTTCCTTTCGATAAGCTTAAAGTGTCGGCATCTTAAATGCTCCGAAAATATTCTCGTGAGCATAAGCAGTGTTAAGAATCGTCTGCTCATCAAACTTTTTGCCGATAATCTGCATTCCGTAAGGAAGACCGCTTGCGCTGAAGCCGCAAGGAACGCTTACAGCAGGAAGACCTGCAATGTTAATTGTAACTGTGCAAATATCCGAAGCATACATAGCCAAAGGATCGCCTGATCTTTCACCAATTTTGAACGCTTCAAAAGGAGAAGTGGGGGTAATGATAACATCAACATCATTAAATGCTTCGTTAAATTCAGAAAGAATTCTCTTTTGCAAAAGCTTAGCCTTTTTATAATAAGCATCGTAGTAACCAGAGCTGAGAACAAAAGTGCCAAGCATAATTCTTCTCTTAACTTCCCTGCCAAAGCCTTCACTTCTTGTTTTTTCATACATATCAACCAAACCGTCACAGTTTTGTGCTCTGTAACCGTATTTAACGCCATCAAAACGTGCAAGGTTAGAAGAAGCCTCGGCACAGGCAATGATATAATATGCAGACAAAGCATAATCGGTCGAGTTCAAAGAGATCTCCTTAACGATAGCGCCCTTCTTTTCAAGCTCCTTAACGCTGTTCATAACAGCAGCTTTTACTTCCGGTCTTATGCCTTCACCAAAGTATTCTTTAGGAATACCGATTTTAAGCCCTGCAATATTTTCACTAAGTCCATCGTAAAGCGAGGAATAACTTCTGTTAACACTTGTAGCGTCCATCTTATCATAACCGCAAATAGCATCCTGCAAAAGCGCAACATCTTTAACAGACTTTCCAAAAGGACCGATCTGGTCTAAAGACGAAGCAAATGCAACCAGACCGTAACGAGAAACACTTCCGTATGTAGGCTTAAGTCCTACAACACCGCAAAGTGATGCCGGCTGGCGGATGGAGCCGCCTGTATCGGAGCCCAATGCAACAATAGCTTCACCTGCCGCAACAGCAGCAGCAGAACCGCCCGAAGAACCACCGGGGACACATTCGGTGTTAAAGGGATTTTTTGTTGACTTGAAGTAAGAATTTTCAGTAGACGAGCCCATTGCAAATTCATCCATATTAAGCTTACCTGTCATTACAACGCCTTCAGCCTCAAGCTTTTCAATAACTGTCGCATTAAAAACAGGCTTATAGTTTTCAAGCATCTTAGAAGCACAGGTCGTAGGTATGCCCTTTGTTGAAATATTATCTTTAATTCCGATAGGAATACCGGCAAGTCTGCCTAAATCCTCGCCGTTTGCAATAGCATTGTCAATTTCAGTCGCTTTGGCAAGCGCTGCTTCTTTATTGGTGTAAAGGTATGCGCCGACCTTGGGTTCGACCTCTTCGATTCTGTCAAATACGGAAGCTGTGAGCTCGCGTGATGATATTTTCTTATCTTTAAGCATAGAACTAAGTTCATATGCATTATACTCATACAAATTCATTAGTCTATACCTCCTGCCTATTCAACAGTTTTAGGAACTACAACACAGCCTGCAACAACCTTAGGAGCGTTAGAAAGCATAACATCTCTTGAAATACGCACATCTGCAAGTTCATCTGGGCGCAATGTCATAACGTTGTCAGCATCAATAGTAAGCTCGTCCGAGATCTCGGGCATACGCTCAACCATTGAAATAATATTCTTCATTTCGTTTTCGTAATTTTCAGCTTCACTTTCTTCTATTCTAAGACGTGAAAGCTTAGCAATACGTTTAATATCAATCTGCATTTAATTCATGTCCTTCCGTTTAGTTGATATATGCCAAGAATGCATTTTCATCAATAATTTCAATACCCAAGTCACGGGCTTTCGCAAGCTTCGAGCCTGCGTCCTCACCTGCCAAAACATAGTCGGTCTTTTTCGATACGCTCGACGAGACCTTTCCGCCGTGGCTTTCGATAATAGCTTTTGCTTCATCACGTTTGAGGGTTGGGAGCGTGCCGGTTAATACAAACACCTTTCCTGTAAATGTGTTCGACTTAGCGACCTTTTCATAATTCGTGTTAACGCCGCAAGCTTTCAGACTTTCAATCAACTCGATCATATGAGGCTCGTGCAGAGCATCTACAACCTCTTTAGCCATAACATCGCCAAAGCCGTCGATGCCACGAATATCATCATACGATGCAGACAAAATATTGTCAATACCGCCAAATTTATCGCACAAAAGCTTGGCCGAAGCAGAACCGATGTTTCTTATTCCCAAGCCGCAAAGCAAACGGTCTAAAGAATTTGATTTTGACCGTTCAATAGCATCTATAAGTTTATTTGCCGATTTTTCTTTAAAACCTTCAAGCGTTAAAACATCGCTTGCTGTAAGCTTGTAAATATCTGCAATAGTTGAAATCAATCCGTTTTCAAATAACGCCTCTGCCACAGCAGGGCCAAAGCCGTCAATATTCATTGCAGGCTTAGAAGCAAAATAAATTATACTTCTTAAAACCTGAGCAGGGCACAGAGCATTAGGGCATCTTAAGGCGCTTTCGCCTAATTCTCTGACTGCTTTTGTACCGCATACAGGGCAATATTCGGGCAAATTGTAGTTTAAAACAGAATCCGAGTTCTTTTTAGCGACTGATAAAACCTCGGGTATTATGTCTCCCGCTTTGCGAACAACAATATCATCGCCAATCGCAATGCTTCGCTCGGTTATAAAGTCTTGATTGTGAAGGGTTGCACGTGATACGCTTGTACCTGCAAGCAAAACGGGCTCGAAAACGGCAACGGGTGTAATAACACCTGTTCTTCCGACATTAATTTCAATATCAAGCAAGCGTGTAACCTTTTCCTCGGGCGGGAATTTATATGCTACTGCCCATTTTGGCACTTTTGAGGTATAACCCACCTGCTCGCGAAGCGCAATGTCATCAAGCTTTATAACAACACCGTCAATATCATAAGGAAGCTCAAAACGAATTTTCCCTATTTCGTCAATACATTTTTTTACCTCTTCATAGCTCGAAACAAGAGTATACCTCGGCACTACTTTAAAGCCTAATTCACCAAGCTTGTCCAAAGACTCTTTATGTGAGGTAAATTCAAAGCCCTGCACCTGCTGAACGTTAAATACAAATATATCAAGCTTTCTTGAAGCAGCAATCTTCGGGTCTTTCTGCCTTAAAGAACCTGCCGCTGCGTTTCTCGGGTTTTTAAAGGGTTGTTCACCTGTTAATTCCATTTCGCTGACTATTCTGTAAAAGACGTTTTTGGGCATATAAACTTCGCCTCTTACCTCTAACAGAGGGATATCATCATTGATCTTAAGAGGCACCGAGCCGATAGTTTTGATGTTTGCAGTAATGTCCTCGCCAACAAAACCGTCTCCTCTCGTCGAACCGCAGGTTAACACTCCGTTCTCATATTCAAGCGAAACGCTTAACCCATCGATTTTAGGTTCAACAGTAAACTTTGGGTTATTAATTGTTTGTTTAATTCGGTTTACAAATTCCTCAACCTGTTCAAACGAGAAAACGTCCTGCAGGCTTCCCATTTGAACCCTATGAGTAACTTTTTTAAAGGCTGATATCGGTGCTCCGCCAACTCGTTGAGACGGAGAAGCATCACTTAAAAATTCGGGATACTCTTCTTCCAATGCCCTTAGCTCGCGCATCAGAGCATCATATTCATAATCCTCAATCTCGGGGTTATCATCAATGTAATACTTTCGGTTGTGATAGTTTAAAATGTCGGTAAGCTTGTCAATTCGGTTCTTAGCATCTTGCTTGTTCACTTTAACACAACCTTTCTTTAATCTATCCTAATGTCACGTATCCCTGTGGGATATCTCCGACAATTATTGTCTGTGCTAATACATATTCCTGCGTGCAGGAAAAATCGCTCATTTTCGGCGGCAAATACAACTGTGCATAAGCTGTTATAACTAATCTTATCTCGTGTCTGGTCTGGTTGATTCCAACCGATTCGAAAGTGGAAATAATGTTAATTTCGGGCACCGCCGATTGAGAAAGCCTTAGTTTAATGCTCGGCCCTTTGCCCGAGGCATTTAAATCACCAAGCAAACTGCCAAACGGTATTTTAACTTTAGTATTTCCGAGCTTTGCAAAGTTATTTAGCAAAAGCTCCTGACAGTTAAGCTTAAGTCTGTTTATTGTTTTATAATCATATTCAACCGAGGTTACAAAGCCCATTGAATTATATTTTAGCTTAACAAAACTGCTGTAATCAAAAAAATCTTGCTCTAACACCTCAAAAACAGTTTCGTTAACAAGTAATGAGATATTCTGTCTTCCAATCTGAGAAGCCATATCTGATATAACAGGTCTTAGCGAGATGTTGACTAAAAGCGTTGCGGCAATCAAAAAAGAAATCAGCATACAAATAATAAAAAACTCGCGGTTTGATTTCTTTTTATTAACGTATCTACGCAATATGTCACCTCCCGACTCCTGATAGGATATACTATGCTACCGAGAGCCGGAAAGTGAACGGTTTTAAAGATATTTATTACTTATTTAAAGCCTCTTTAACGGTTTTTACAATATTTTCAGCACAAAGACCGAATTCTTTAAGAAGCTCAACAGCAGGTCCGGAGTGGCCAAATACGTCGTTAACACCGATCTTAACAACCTTGCAGGGGCAGTTAGCCGATACAACATCGCAAACAGCCGAACCAAGACCGCCGATTACGGAATGTTCTTCAGCAGTAACTATAACGCCGGTTTCTTTTGCAGCTTTAATGATGATCTCATCATCTAAGGGCTTAATGGTGTGAATATTGATTACTCTTGCACTAATACCTTCTTCCTTTAAGGTCTTAGCAGCTTCAATAGCCTCATAAACCAAAAGACCTGTTGCAACAATGGTAACATCGTCGCCGTTAGCAAGCTGAACGCCCTTGCCAAGCTCGAACTTATAGGTCTCCTTGTCGTTGAACACGGGAGTAGCAAGTCTGCCAAAGCGTAAGTAGCAAGGTCCGTCGTGCAAAATAGCAGCCTCAACAGCAGCTCTCGCTTCAACGTCGTCAGCAGGGTTAATAATAGTCATGCCCGGAATAGTTCTCATCAAAGCGATATCCTCGTTGCACTGGTGAGAAGCACCGTCCTCACCAACAGAGATACCTGCATGGGTAGCGCCGATCTTAACATTAAGATGAGGATAGCCAATAGAATTTCTAACGATTTCAAATGCTCTGCCTGCAGCAAACATTGCAAACGAAGAAGCAAAAGGAATTTTACCGGTTGCAGCCATACCTGCAGCAATGCCCATCATGTTAGCTTCTGCGATACCGCAGTCAATATGTCTATCGGGAAATGCCTTTTTAAACACACCGGTCTTGGTAGCTGCAGCAAGGTCAGCATCCAAAACGTAGAGATTTTCATACTTAGCTCCAAGTTCAGCCAAAGCTTCGCCATAGCTTTCTCTGGTAGCTTTTTTAATCATATCAGCCATAATTAACCCTCCAATTCTGCAAGCTGAGCCTTAAGCTCGTTCATAGCAACAGCATACTGCTCGGCATTTGGAGCTGCACCGTGCCAAGAAGCCTGACCTTCCATAAACGAAACGCCCTTGCCCTTTGTGCTGGTCTGAATGATAGCAACAGGCTGGCCGACAACAGTTTCAGCTTCGTTAAATGCTGCTTCAATAGCGTCAAAATCATGTGCATCCATTGTGATAACATGCCAGCCAAAAGCTTCGAACTTATCAGTAATAGGATAAGGAGAGCAAACATCGCTTACCTTACCGTCGATCTGCAAGCCGTTATTGTCAACAATAGCGACCAAGTTATCAAGCTTGTTATGAGCTGCAAACATTGCTGCTTCCCAAACCTGACCTTCCTGAATCTCACCGTCGCCCAAAATGGCATAAACCTTGTAAGTATCATTGGTAAGCTTTGCGGAAAGTGCCATACCGCAAGCGGCAGAAATTCCCTGTCCCAAAGAACCGGTAGACATATCAACGCCCGGAACCTTATTCAAAACAGGGTGACCCTGCAATCTTGAACCGATACGGCGCAATGTCTTAAGCTCTTCAACATCAAAGAATCCTCTGTGTGCTAAAACAGAGTAAAGACCGGGTGCTGTGTGTCCCTTTGAAAGAACAAGTCTGTCTCTTTCTGCAAACTTGGGATTATCAGGGTAAACATTCATCTTTGCAAAGTAAAGATAAGTCAATACATCAGCAATAGACAATGATCCACCGGGATGTCCGCACTTAGCGTTGTAAACACCCTCGATAATGCCCATTCTTACTTTACAGGCAGTTATTTTTAACTGCTTCTTAAGTAATTCGTCCATAGTGTTAACCTCCAAATTAATTATTTGCTAATTAAGTAATCAATAGCTTCAGCTATTGCGTCCTCGTCACAGGTTGCATTTAAAACCACATCGCAATGAAGTTTAACACAATCCTGAGAATCTGAAGGACAAAAGCTTATATCAGATGCTTTGAGCATCTCAATATCATTATCATAATCGCCTGCAGAAAACAGCTTGCAATCATCAAGTCCATAAAGCTCAATAAGCTTTCTCATGCCGCTTTCTTTAGAAACATTTGCAGGCAAAAGCTCTAAGAATTTATTGAGCGACCGAACAAATCGCACATCGTCATTTTCAAATTTCTTTACATATTCGCAAAGCTCGTTTATAACGGATTCATCATCGGCAAACAAAAGCTTGCAAATCGGCTCACACACTTCATCAACAGAATCAACTTTAGTATAATCAAAGCCAACTAACGCCTGATGCCAAGCTTCAACCTCGTTCATTCTAAGATAATACTGTCCTTTAAGAGTAAAAACCTCGGGAGAAACAGAGGGAAACTTATCTAAAATATCGTTTACGATATCTTTTGCATAGTCGGGTAAATACTTCGCCCATACAACCTCTTTTTCATAAGGATCATAAATCATGGCGCCGTTGCAAAGGATCATCGGCAAATCATAGTGAATATCATCAATATAATTTGCAATCGTCTGAATAGGTCTGCCTGTCGCAACGCTGAATTTACCGCCCAAAGACCGGAACTTCTTTATTGCTTCAATATTTCTATCTGTCAGTTTTTTATCCGAGGACAAAAGCGTACCATCAAAATCAGAAATAAAAACTGTGTTCTTTAAATCCATATTACCTCAACGAATTAAGAATTTTTATAAAATACTCGGGCAATTCACTTGTGAACTCCATGTACTTATCGGTCGATGGATGAATGAATCCAATCTTTCTTGCGTGAAGGCACTGACCTTTACAGTTCTTGTATGCTTTACCGTAAACATCATCGCCTAAAATCGGGTGACCGATAAATGATGAATGAACACGAATTTGGTGAGTTCTGCCTGTCTCAAGTTTAAATCTAACATATGAATAGTTGCCAAATTCCTCTAAAACTTCATAATGAGTAGTAGCATTCTTTGAATTTACGGCAGTTACGCACATGCGTTTACGGTCATTTTTATCACGACCGATCGGCGCATCAATTGTTCCGGTCTTTTCTTTAAATCTTCCGACGCAAACAGCTTCATATTCGCGTGTAAAGCTATGTGCCTTTATTTGCTCTGAGAGCTTATTATGCGAAAAGTCGTTCTTTGCAACAATCAATAAACCGCTTGTGTTTTTATCGATTCTGTGAACAATACCGGGTCTGATAACACCGTTTATGCTTGAAAGCTGCCCCTTGCACTTAAACAAGAGTGCATTAACAAGTGTGCCGTCGGGATTGCCGGGTGCCGGATGAACGACCATTCCTTGCGGTTTGTTTACAACAAGCAAATCGTCATCTTGATAAATTATTTCAATCGGTATATCCTGAGGCTCGACTTTTAAGTCAACTGGGTCAGGTATTTCGATAACTACTGTGTCACCACATGAAAGCTTTGTGCTTTTGCTGGCAAACTTTCCGTTAATTAAAACACTTTCTTGTTCAATAAGCTTTGCAACCGAAGAACGGGTCAAATCAACCTCATCCTGCATCGTCAGCCACTTGTCAACTCGTGCGCCTTCATCTTGAGACTCGCAAAAAAACTCAAATCTGTTCATTTTGCTCATCCTCTAAGGTGTTATCGTCATCAGTAGATGCCACATTCTCAGTTAGTTCAACAGCCTTTAACGCTTTTTTCTTTTTTAATTCGATGATTTCAACGACAACCATAAGAATACAATAACCGATTGCGCCAACAACAACGCACATATCGGCAAAGTTAAACACTGGAAAATCGACAAATTCAAAGTTGATGTAATCAATTACACCATTGAAATCAGGCTCAACAAGCATTCTAACGCGGTCAATAAGATTACCGACTCCACCTGCTACTATTAACGAAAGACAGATAAAATCAAGCTTTCCCAAGGTTTTTCTTTTGATTATCATATATGCTAAAATGCCAACCATGATAACCGAGGTGAAAGCAATTAGAAAAACTGTCTGACCGCCCAAAATGCTCCAGCCTGCACCGTCGTTTCGGATGTGGGTAAGGCTGAAAACATCAAAATCACCAATTGAAAAAGTATAATATTTTTTTATAAATCCCGTACATTCCTCGTAATTGCTTACAACCAAAAGCTTTATCAGCTGGTCACATCCAACCATGGAAATTATCAGAATCAGTGAAATAATCAGCACTAATTTATCATCCTTTAACGTGCAAAGTCGATTGCCGCACTTTTAAGGTGCGACAATCGAGCTATATAGTAATTTTACTTAACGGTAGCAGCGCATCTTGCACAAAGTGTGGGATGCTCGCTCGACTCGCCTACTGTATCAGAATAGATCCAGCAGCGCTCACACTTGTGGCCGGCTGCCTTTTTAACAGTAAAGCCAAGACCTGTTGTTTCACCGGTGAATTCACCTGCATCGCCTTTTTCGATGTCAACCCTTGAAACGATGAAGACAGCGGGCAGTACATCAGCGATAGCTGTAAGCTTGTCAAAGTCGGCATCACCTGCAGAAATTACAAGGTCAGCCTCTAACGAAGAACCGATAACCTTCTCGGCACGCTTAAGCTCAAGTGCCTTCTTGGCGTCAATTCTCAAGTTATAGATATATTCCCATTTAGAAACAAACTCATCGCTGAATTCAAGACCCGAAACCTTAGGCATTTCATTTAAGAAGATGCTTCTTGCGTCATCGCCCTCCGCCTTGGGCAAGTAAGACCAGATCTCATCGGCGGTGAATGAAAGAATAGGTGCTACAAGTCGTGCGATTGCAGACAGGATTTTATACATAACTGTCTGAGCACTGCGTCTAAGCTCACTGTCAGGAGCTTCACAATAAAGTCTATCCTTAATAATGTCGAGATAGAAGTTTGACATATCAACAACACAGAAGTTGTGAATAGAGTGGAAGACGATATGGAAGTCGAAATTATTATAAGCCTCGTTAACCTTCGAAATAAGGTTATCAAGCTTCATAATTGCCCACTTGTCAAGCTCGGGCATATTTTCATATTTAACTGCATCGGTATCAATGTTGAAACCGCCCTGATTGCAGATGTTACCCAAAATGTAACGTGCGGTGTTTCTGATCTTCTTGTAAGCCTCGGAAAGCTGTGCGAGTATTTCCTTGGAAATTCTGATATCGGAATGATAATCGCTAGAAGCCACCCAAAGTCTTAAGATATCAGCGCCGTTCTTATCGTAGATCTCCTTAGGCTCAATACCGTTGCCTAAAGACTTGTGCATTGTTTTGCCTTCGCCGTCTACAACCCAGCCATGGGTGCAAACTGCCTTATAAGGAGCTCTGCCGTTTACTACAACCGATGTTAAGAGCGAGGACTGGAACCAACCTCTGTACTGGTCAGCACCCTCTAAATAAAGGTCAGCGGGAGATTTAAGGTCGTCACGCTCGTCTAAAACTGCTGCGTGCGTAACACCCGAATCAAACCAAACGTCCATAATATCAGTTTCCTTGGTGAAATCGGTGCATCCGCAATCGCACTTAAATCCTTCGGGTAAGAAGTCCTTAACATCTCTTGCATACCAAGCATCAGAACCTTCAACTCTGAAGATATCAGAGATCTTATCAATTAAAGCGCCGTCAATAATCGGTTTGCCGCAGTCGTTGCAGTATACGATCGGGAAAGGAACGCCCCATGTACGCTGACGAGAAATGCACCAGTCGGAACGGTCTCTTACCATTCCTTTAATGCGTTCTTCACCCCAACCGGGAATCCACTGTACATCCTCAATAGCCTTGATGGTTTCATCCTTGAAATCATCGACCGAGCAGAACCACTGTTCGGTAGCTCTGAACAGAATGGGAGACTTACATCTCCAGCAGTGAGGATACTGGTGAACGATTTTGCTTGATGCGAACATAGCACCTGTTTCAACCAAGTGCTTGCCTATAACCTTGTTTGCGTCATCAGTCTTAAGACCTGCAAACATACCTGCCTCTTCGGTCAAAACGCCCTTACCGTCAACAGCTACAACAATTCCAACCTCGTCATACTTCTTAGCAACTTCAAAGTCGTCAACGCCGTAGCCTGGCGCTGTATGAACACAGCCTGTACCGCTTTCAAGAGTAACGTGGTCACCAACGATCACCAACGAATCTCTGTTCATAAACGGATGCTGTGCTGTGCAGTATTCAAGCTCTGCACCTGTAAATGAACCAACAGTTTCATATTCGGTGATACCTGCCGCCTGCATTGTAGGCTCAATAAGATCACGAGCCATGATGTAGTTTTCGCCATTAGCTTTAACTACAGTGTATTCATATTCGGGTCCCAAGCAGATTGCAAGGTTGCCGGGTAATGTCCAAGTAGTAGTTGTCCAGATAACGAAGAAAGTTTTATCAAGATCAAGTCCCAATGCGGTCAAAAGACCTTTATCGTTATTAACCTTGAACTTAACGTAAATAGACATACAAGGATCGTCGTTATATTCAATTTCAGCTTCAGCCAAAGCAGTCTGACATTCGGGGCACCAATAAACAGGCTTAAGCCCTTTATATACATAGCCGCGCTTCGCCATCTCGCCGAATACCTTGATCTGACGTGCTTCAAATTCCGGCTTTAAAGTGAGGTAAGGATCTTCGAAATCGCCCAAAACGCCCAAACGCTTAAACTGATCTCTCTGGCTATCAACATAAGATAAAGCGTAGTCGTGGCAATGCTTTCTAAGCTCCAAAGGAGGAATAGCACCATTCTCAACGCCTATAGCCTTCATTGCTTTAAGCTCGATAGGAAGACCGTGAGTATCCCAACCGGGTACATAATTCGAGCAATAACCGCTCATATTCTTCTGCTTAACGATAATATCCTTCAATATCTTGTTAAGCGCTGTACCCAAGTGGATATCGCCGTTTGCATAAGGAGGTCCGTCATGCAAAATGTAAGTAGGCTTGCCTTCGTTTTTCTTGATGATTTCTTTGTAGAGAGCTTCATTATCCCACTTTTCAACCATTACAGGTTCTTTAGTAGGAAGGTTACCTCTCATGGGATACTCTGTTTCGGGAAGATTCAGAGTCTTGTTATAATCCTGCGCCATGTTAATGTTTGTCCCCTTGCTATATAAATTTATTTGTGTGTATTATTTCCGAACTTAAGCTCGTTAGCAGAATAGTTGTGACGCTTGAAGGAATCGGTGAAGCCAAAGTCACGCTCAGCAGGCTTCTTAGGTTCTTCCTTCTTTTCTGCAACTGCTTCAACAGGTTTTTCTTCTGCAGGCTTTTCTTCTGCCGCTGCCGGAACCTCTTCGGGCTTAGTGTTCAAGATTTCAGTAATCTGCTCATCAGTAAGCTCGGGTAAAGATACTGCAAGCTTAGACTGCTCGGTAAGAAGCTTGATAAGCTCTTTCTTAAAGTTGGTAACCTCAACCTTAACCTTGTTAAGCTTTTCTGTCTGAAGTTCGATCTGAGTTTTGGAAGCCGCAACAACAGCATTAAGCTTGTCGTTTTCCTCTTTAATTGCTTGAGCGACCTTAGCAACCTCAGCCTTTTTGAGTGCTTCACAGTCGTTAGAGATTTCAGCAAGCAGTGCATCTCTTTCAGCCTTTGCTTCGCCAACGATCTTTTCGCCTTCAGCCTTAGCTTCGGCAATAATTCTGTTACCCTGCTTCTGAGCTACTAAAAGAGCATCTCTGATCGCATCTTCATCGTTTCTGTATTCATTAATCTTTTCTACAAGCTTAACGATCTTAGCTTCGTTTTCTTCTTTTTCCTTAACAACCTTAGCATATGCAATTGCTAAGTCACGAAGATATTCATCAACCTCTTCGGGCTTATAACCGAAGGTTGCTTTTTCAAATTTCTTTGCCGCAATTTCCTTTGGGTTCATACTTTTCCTCCTGATTTATTTAAATTTCTTTATGGTAATAAAAATTCTGTCCTTTTTAGAATTTCCGCCGATACCGGCAAGCTCGAACTTGCCAAATCCTCTCAATGAAAATGTATCGCATTCATCGACCTTAGCGCTTGTGTTAAAAGTCATAACTCGATTCAATAAAACGCCTTTTGCTTTTATAAGTTCACTTGCTTTCTCGCGTGAAATGCGAAGTGCAACCGATAACACAGCGTCAAGCCGCAAAGAAGCCACAGTTGATGTTATTTCATCAAACAGTTGGGGCGGAATATCGCTCTCATTAAAATCGAAACTTACGCTGACACCGACCTTGCCGATTTTTCTAATGTCACTTACAAGAGAAAGCGCTGTGTTATATACAAAAACGACTGCTTTAGTGTCTCCGACAAGAATGTCACCAATCATCTCACGTTTAATCTCAAGTGCCATTATCGATCCTAAAAAATCACGGTGAGAGGGCTTGTCCTGCGCTCTGTAATTGAACACAACGGGTGTAAACGGCAATGCATCATCAATTCCGTAACCGCACGGGTCAAAGCAAATGCAAACGCGCAAAGCGCCGTCATATCCACCGTTAAGCGAATAAAAATCAACATGCTCACGCTTAAGTGCCGACTCGCACAGAGCTGATTGCCTTTCGTCTAAAAACGCAGAAAACCTCGGCCTTCCTGACGTCTCGCTTTGTCTTGCAAGATCAAGTATATGTCTTACAAGAATCCTATCATCGTCACTAAAGACCGAAGGTGCTACGAATTTACTCATTCGAAGCTATATCCGCTATTCTCAATTTCGCTCATAAGATCGACACCGCTGAAGCCTACGTTCTTAGGCATTATAACAAATGTTTTCTGTGCGGTCATCTTAATTGTTGCGTCGTTAGCATATGCAACGCCGGAAAGGAAGTCCATAATGCGTCTCGCATCGTCATTTTTTACCTGCTCGAGGTTGAGCAAAACAGTCTTCTGTCTGTTAAGGTCATCACCGATAGATCTTACTTCAGAGAAATCAGAGGGTCTTGCCAACACGATCTGCACTGTTGCGGTTGTGTTGATCTTAACCTCGCGGTTCTTTCTTTCTTCAGTAACGTCTACGGTCTCAGCAGTCTCCTCATAAATAGGCTGAAATTCTTCAACGTCTTCTTCGGGACCCAAGAAAAAGCCCTTAATGGATTCTAAAACGCTCATAATTTTACCTCCGTTATATAATTAATTATCGATTAGTACATGCATATCCATTCTATTTTATTATCTTATATTTACGCTTCAATGTCAAGATGCAAACGATAAAAAACGTGTTAAAATCAGCTTTCGGTTTCAGTTTTTTCTTTATTTTCTACCGTTTCAAGCGGTTCAAGAAGCACCTTGTCATAAAGATTCAGATATTCGGCATCAGAGGTGTTAGTCGATATAACATAGTCATCGCCTTCATAAATAACATCTAACATTTTAAAATGAATCTGCTCACCTTCAATAACATAAACGCCCTTAACGCCGTTAACAAAACGAATAGCACTTCTCGAAACCTTTATACCTGTATGTTCAGAGAAGATCAGTTCAACCTCGGCTACACGTGTTGCGGCAATATCGCTGTTAAGTTCATCACAGGATAACACGATGATCGCTTCATTGCCGTTGCCTGTGGGTGTTATCGAATCAACTGTTACGTTGTGGCGAGAATTTGTTGAAGTAAACGCCAGCGTGATAGTTTGATTAACAAAGTATTTATCAGGTGTGTAAATTATGCCGACCATTTTCCACGAATAGTCACCGAACACCTTACCGATAACGTTTTCATGGTTTTCAGAGATATTGACAGGATTTTTAATAATCTCCATTATGTTTTCAGTCGTAAGCGATGAAATATTAGCAGTTGAAAGCAAGGCCTCATATCCGTCAAAATGCGAGGTAAAATATCCTGTCTCATTTGAAGATATTGTGCTTAACGGTGCTTTTAATGAAGCGTTAAGAATGTTAAGCTCTGATGTAAGCTCCCCTATTCTCTCGTAATAATCAGATTCTACATTGGTAGAAATATTATATATATTCATAAGTTTAAGCATTTTTTGGCTATTAGAATATGCATCAGAAAAATCCTTAGAAGCAAGGCTTGTTAAAATTTCTTTATAGCTTTCTGTTATCTGCGCCGTTATGAATTCAGGCTGAGCATAATCGGTTGTGCCGTGATCCTGTGCTTCATTAAGCATGGCAATCTCATTGTTGATCTTATCTATCTTATATCTGTTATACAACTGGTCATACGAATCGTAGATGTTTGCAATTACCGACTTTTTAGACAGTCTTGCACCTTCCGGAACTGTGTAGTCCATGACCCCGGCTCCGGTATATGTTGAATAAACCGGTCTTTCATCTCTTACAAGCACGCCTGTAAACGATATACCATCTTTTGAGGTGTAAAGAACAGCGTCTTCGGTCTCGTTGCTTCGGTTCATTCCAACATATATCTGTGCGGCAATCAAAGCCACGATACTAAGCACTATAACAGTTAGAATAATTGTATCTCTTATGCTTCTGTACTTCACATTGTCACTCCTTCACGAGTACTCCCGATTTTTTAATAATATCAAGTGCAGAACTAACAACCTCGCCAAAGCTTGTGCACTCGTCGGGATAAATCCAATTTATCCTTTCATCACGTCTGAACCATGTAAGCTGACGCTTGGCGTAATGTCTTGTTTCAAGCTTAAGCTTTTCAATGCAGTCCTCTAAAGAGGCTTCACCGTTAAAATATGGGGCGAGCTCTTTATACCCAATTGCTTGATAAGATGTTTTTAAAGAATCATTATTCAAAACATTCTCAGCTTCTTCAAGCAAGCCTTCTTTAAGCATCATATCAACACGCAAATTCACTCTGTCATAAAGCCGCTGTCTGTCGGCATAATTAATGCCGATCATGCAAACATTATAAGGACTTTCAACAAGCCTTGAATTTTTAACAGTCTCGGTCATCGTAATTCCTGTGACCTTGTAAACCTCGATAGCACGAATAATACGGTTGAGGTTATTCTCGTGAAGCTTATCGGCGGTTTCTGGATCGAACTCTCTTAGCATTTCTAAAAGATATGCGTTCCCCTTCTCTTTAGCGAGGGTTAAAAGCTCATCTCTTAACGCAGTTGAAGTACACGACTCATCAAAGCTTATGTTATCAATAAGCGAATTGATATACAGCCCTGTTCCTCCGCAAACAAGAGGTAAAAGCCCACGGCTTGCGATATTACCGATTGCGGCATGAGCAAGCTTAACATAATCAGCAACAGAGAACGCCTCGCCCGGCTCTAAGAAATCGATCAAATGGTGCTTAACACCATCCATTTCAACCTCCGTAGGCTTTGCGGTGGCAATCTGCATGCCTTTATAAATCTGCATAGAATCAGCAGAAACGACTTCGCAGCCCAACTCTTTTGCTATTGCAATTGATAAGGCGGTCTTTCCCGAGGCAGTCGGTCCGCATATAACAATTAAAGGCTGCTTAGTCATTATTACACTATCCTTTTAAACATTTTCTCAATTTCATATTTTGTCATCTTAACGATGATAGGTCTGCCATGCGGGCAGTACCTTAGATCATTGTTAATAATTAAATCAACAAGCTTTTCCAGCTCTTCTTTAGTTGTAAAGCTGTTTGCCTTTATAGAGGCTTTGCAAGCGATCGAATGATATAGATCGTCAAAAAGCTCGTCCCCTGCGTTATTTTTACCGCTGAGCAATATATCAGCAAGCTTAACCAAAAGGTCGGCAGGGTCATCACTTTCGATAAGCACAGGCACGCCCTCTAAACTAACCTTAGGCGAAGCCAAAATCTTAACGCCAAAGCCTAAACGATGGCAGGTATCAATGTTATCTGCAATAGCGTCATATTCATCAAATGTAAGCAAAACCTCAACAGGGCTTAAAAGTGTTTGCATATCAACACATAATGTGCCGTTTTTGAGCTTTTCAAAGTTATATCGCTCGTGTGCGGCGTGCTTGTCTATCAAGTACATCTCATCATCGCACTCGCACACGATGTAAGTTTTAAACAGTTCACCGATCACCTTGACCGATTTTATCTTCACTTCGTCAACAATAGTCTCGGTAATAGATTCATGCGATTGTTTTTCAAACGAAGATCTGCTTATGTATTTAAACCTATCGCTTACCTGCGTCAAAGGCGTTTCAGCCTCAGTTCGTTGAATATCATCAGCCGACGGAAAATGTGTCTTGTCTGTAAATGCGTTTTCCTTTACAGGCATTTCATCAGCAGGTGTCTCTAATGAATCAGTTTTAATTATCCGAGAGTTAGGTTTCTCATCCTCTTTCCGAGGCATGAAAGAATCTTTCAAGTCGTTTATTATCTCAGACTTGGGTGAATGGAACATTAACTGACTGCCGCTTAACTTGGGCTCAGGCTGTTTATAAACTTCGTTAGAGGTGAGCTTATGAGCAGGCTGGATATTGGAAGGCTTGTTCTGAGTGTCAAAATTCATCAACGAGTTTTTAACCGCAAAGTATACAGCGTCATAAACTGATTTTTCTTCCGAAAATCTTATTTCAATTTTAGCAGGGTGAACATTAACATCAATATTTGCAGGGTTAATGCCGATCATTAAAACACAGCCCGGGAACTTACCTGTCATCATCTGATTGCGATAAGCTTCCTCAAGCGCTACCATGCAGGTTACGCTTTTTACATATCGAGAATTGACAAAGAAATTCTGATAAGCACGGTTAGCTTTAGAATTCAAAGGGCGGGTTACATAGCCCTTTACAGAGATACTGCCAAGTGAGTAATCTACAGGTATAACGCCCATTGAAAATTCTCTGCCGAAAACAGCGTAAATAGCCGATGAAAGCTTGCCATCGCCCGATGTGACAAACTCGGTCTTGTTATCACGAATAAATTTGAATGAAATTTCGGGATGAGAGAGCGCAAGCTTTTGTAAAATCGTTGCAATTGCATTGCCCTCGCTAACGTCTTTTTTAAGGAACTTTAAGCGTGCGGGAACATTATAAAAAATATCACGGATAATGAAGGTCGTTCCATTCGGGCAGCCGCTTGTTTCAAAAGACTGTTCAACTCCGCCTTCAATCAGATAGTGCCAGCCAAGCTCATCCTCGGGACGTTTGGTTATAACATCTACTTTAGATACAGCGCAAATTGATGCGAGCGCTTCCCCTCTGAAGCCGAGGGTAGCAATGCTTAAAAGGTCATCCGAATCAGAGATTTTACTTGTTGCATGGCGCACGAAAGCAAGCGGTATGTCGTCGCGTGACATGCCGCAGCCGTTGTCAGTTATACGGATATATGTTCTGCCGCCGTTTTTGATTTCGACGGTAATATTGTCAGCTCCTGCGTCAATAGAATTCTCAATCATTTCCTTGACGACTGATGAGGGTCTTTCAATAACCTCGCCTGCTGCAATAAGCTCATATACCGATTTGGCAAGCAGCTTAATTGCTCCCATGTATTCTCCTTAAATGTACGTTATTACATCTTCAACAAGCTCACGAAGTTCGGTATCCGAAAGCTCGTTTATGTTAGTCTTTCTTAAAATATCAATTGCTGTTGATTCGCTGATCGAATCAAACGAGATCTGATCGTTATTTGAGGATCTTGCAGGTGTGCCCAAGGCGTTCTTAGCTTCTAATTCAGTAAGAAGCTCCTTAGCCCGTCTTAATATCTTAGCAGGCAGACCTGCGAGCTTTGCAACCTCAATACCGTAGCTTTCATCAACGCCGCCGCGAACAATTTTTCTTAAGAATCTTATGCTGTCACCGCTTCGCTTAACTGCAACGCTGTAGTTTTTAACGCCACAAACAGTATCCTCAAGCTCAACAAGCTCGTGATAATGGGTTGCAAACAAAGTTTTGCAACCGATGTTCTTTTGGTTTGCGATATACTCTGCAACACTTTGAGCAATGCTTATGCCGTCGAAGGTCGAGGTTCCTCTGCCAACTTCGTCTAAGATTACAAGGCTGCGCTGAGTTGCGTGCTTAACAATATCGGCAACCTCGCTCATTTCAACCATGAAAGTAGACTGACCTGCTGAAAGGTCGTCAGAAGCTCCTACTCGGGTGAAAATCTGGTCAACAACCGATATTTTTGCATAATCGGCAGGAACAAAACAACCGATCTGCGCCATAAGGGTAATAAGCGCTACCTGTCTCATATACGTTGATTTACCCGACATATTGGGACCGGTTATGATAGACATCCTGTTATCCGAAAGGTCTAAGTAAGTATCGTTAGGGACAAACATCTCGTCTTTAAGCATAAGCTCAACAACGGGGTGTCTGCCGTTTTTAATGTTTATAATGCCGTCAATTGCAATCTCGGGCTTAGAATAGTTATTGTTTATGGCAACAGTTGCAAACGAAGCAATAACATCGGTGTGTGCAAGCGCTGTAGCTGTCTTTTGAATAACATCGAGCCAGCTTGCAACAAAGTCCCTAACCTCGTTAAAAATTTCCGCTTCAAGCGCTGCAATTTTTTCAGAGGCTCCCAAAATAAGGTTTTCAGCATTTTTAAGCTCCTCGGTAATAAAGCGCTCGGCATTTGCAAGTGTTTGTTTTCTTATGTAATCCGAAGGTACAAGGTCATAGAATGAACGAGTAACTTCTATATAATATCCGAATACTCGGTTATAGCCGATTTTAAGGTTCTTAATACCTGTTCTTTCACGCTCGCGTGAAGCGATATCCTCGATAATTCCCTTGCCATTTTTCATAACATTGCGAAGATTATCAAGTTCGTCGTTAAAGCCTTCTTTAATTACGTTACCGTCTTTTAAAGCAGAAGGAGGATTATCGACGATCGCATTTTCAATAAGCGCACTTATATCTTCTAAAACTGATATATCGTTATTAAGCTCTGAGATAAGATCAGACTTAAAACGAGACAGAAGCTCTTTAACAACAGGCAGTTTAAGAGCTGTGTATGAAAGCGATTTTAAATCGTTGGGTGTAGCGGTTTTATACATCACGCGTGTCATTAAGCGCTCAATGTCGTAAACACCCGAAAGCGCTTCGCAAAGCTCGCCCAAATCAATTGAATTCTGACTCATCGCTTCTACTGCGTCAAGTCGTCTGATTATTCTGTAAGGGTTAATTAAGGGCTGTTCGATGTATGACTTAAGCATACGTCTGCCCATTGAAGTTTTAGTGTGGTCAAGCACCCACAAAAGTGAGCCTTTCTTATCACCATTACGCATGGTTTTAGATATCTCAAGGTTATTTCTTGCGGTATAGCCCAAAATCATGACCTGCTCACCGTCATGCTGAGTGATGGAAGAAAATCTGCCGACGTTAGTTTTTTGCGTATCGTAAATATAGCCGAACAAAGCGGCAACTGATTTTGTAGATTCATTGGCTTCGTTAAGTCCCAAAGCTTCAATAGAATCGCAGGAAAACTGTGCAAAAATTGCGTTAATGTTTGATTCAACATCAAACTTTTTATCATCAAGAGTATGCAGGCTTACATGCATCTTATCAGAGATAAAGCTGCATACTGCATTGAGCTTAAGAAAATCCCTCTGACAGAGAATCTCAACGGGTGAAAACCGTGAAAGCTTGTTGATTATGCCTACTTCAAGCTCTTTGTCGGTAACATTGAATAAGTGTGCCTCGCCTGTTGACATATCGGCAAAACAAAGTGCTGCCGATTTGTCGTAAAGGTAGCAAGAACACAACCAGTTGTTCTTTTCCTCGTCAAGCATAGTGCTTTCAATAAGCGTGCCGGGAGTGACGATTCTGACGATCTCTCGCTTAACAATGCCCTTTGCGGTTGCGGGGTCTTCAACCTGGTCGCAAATAACAACATCGTGACCAAACTCAATAAGCCTTTTTATATAGAGGTCACAGGCATGATAAGGTACGCCGCACATGGGCGCACGCTCCTCAAGTCCGCAATCTCTTCCGGTCAGAGCGAGCTCAAGCTCACTTGAAACTATCAAAGCATCATCAAAGAACATTTCAAAAAAGTCGCCAAGGCGGAAGAATACCACCTTATCCATGTTCTGAATCTTCACGTCATAATATTGGCGCATTCCCTGCGACAGCTTTGAGGGGTCAATATCTTTAATTCTTAATGGCATGAGTCTCACTCCGTATCGAAAAAGTTTGTCAGTTAATTAGTGGCATCCTCCGCAGGTAGAGCAGCTGCCCGAGCAGGAATGTGCCTTTGCTTCACAGGTAGCAGGGTCTTCACCGTTAGCACAGAGGGTAATGATGGTGTTGATCTGGTTCAAAAGATCGTCCATATCAGCTTTAGCACTGTTGTAAGCAACCATGTTGGGGTTGCCCATGATCTTTCCGTAAAGGTTTCTAACATCTTCATTGATCTTAGCAATCTTTTCGGGGTCCTTTTCGGTCTTCGACATTTCCTGATTGAGCTGTGTTCTGCCCGTGTTGAAATCAGAAATGAGCTGCTGAAGCTCGGTATCAGCGTCGTTAGCTTCTCTTGCGGCATAGTAAGCAGTGTATCTTGCATCCTGCTGTAAAGCCTTGCCGAGTTCTCTGGTAAGTTCGATTACTGTCATCTTTATATCTCCTAAAACTAATATTTTTATCAATGTATAAGTTACATCAATAATTAGTATTAGTTTACCACAAAAGATTGAAAAATTCAATACCCCGAACACTAAAGATAGTGTAAATTTCAACATTTATGCAGTTATATATAAAACGATTGAAAAAAGTGTTTATTTATGATATAATTATTTAGAATTTATGATTTTAAGGAGTGTACCGTGATGAAGGTAAGCATAAAACAAGGCAAATGGAAAAGATATTTTTCTGTTCCCTGTGCCTTGACTGATGAATATTTAAAGCTTGCCGATGCGGCATCTTTAAAAGTTTTGCTTTATTTGCTGGCAAGCGAATCAGACGAAAACGTTGCAGAAAAGGTTATTTCGTCAACCGGTATTACTAAAACTGAATTTGATGGCGCTGTTGCATTCTGGAAGCAATATGACATTATTGATTCGGATAACGAAATAGAAATAAACACTGCTGTATCAACTGCTGATAAAGCTAAAAATGAACAGATTGTTGCAAAGATAGTTCATTCTCATTACACCCCCGGCGATATTGCAAAAATGCTTTCGGATGATGTGAATATGCGCAGGTTATTTGATGAAGCCGAAATAACACTCGGCAGGATTTTAAAGCACGCTGACCGCGAAACACTCATCTGCTTAAAGGATTATTACGGATTTAAGCCGATGTCAATTATAGCGATTCTGTCTTACTGTGCAAGCCTCGATAAAACCTCGGCAAGATATATCGAGGGTGTTGCAAAGGGCTTGTTTGATAAGGGCATTACCGATTTCAGTGATATTGAAGATGAGTTCTCGCGCCTTAACGAAGTTCATTCATTTGAAAACAAGGTTAAAAGTGCTTTTGGACTTGAAACAAAACTTACCCCTAAGCAAAAGAGCTTTATTGAAAGCTGGAAGGCTTTAGGCTTTGATATTGATATGATTTCACTTGCCTCGGAAAGGTGCATTGATTCTACAAACAAAATCTACTTCCCTTACATAAACAAAATTCTTTCGAGCTGGGCTGAAAATAATATTTTTACTCGTGAGGAAGCCGAAAAAGAAAGCAAGCCAATACAGAATCAGAAGATCGAAAAGACAAGCTCGTTTGATTTAGATGAATTTGATGCATTAACTCTTGGAATAGACAATAACAAATAATTATTTAAGGACATAAATGTTATGAAATACTCACCCGAAGCTTTGCGCTCGGCATATGCCGAGCTTGATAATCGCCGTGAAAAAGCACTGGCTGTTCACAATTCACACGTTGCAACCATTGAAGCTTACCCCGAGATTTACTGTGTTTACACAAACATACTCTCGACAAAGACTAAGCTTGCAAATGTTATTTTTTCAAAAAAAGATGATATAAAAGCTGAAATTGAAAGAATTAAAGATGAAAACCTTGAAATGCAGTCAAAGCTTAAAGCGCTCCTTATCAGCTTTGGCTATTCGCCTGATTACCTTGATGTTAAGTATACCTGCCCCAAGTGCAGCGATACAGGCACCTCTAACGGCAACAGATGCGAATGTGTAACTGCACTTTTGGATAAGTATTCGGTTTATGAGCTTAATAAGCAGTGCAAGATCAAGCTTCATACATTTGCCGAATTCAATCTTGACTATTACCCCGAGAGTGTTACTTACAAAGGCAATGTAATAAATGCAAAAGAGAAAATGATGCAAAACCTTAAGTTCTGCATTGATTACACAAACAATTTCTCGCTCGACTCACCCGGTTTATTGCTGTTGGGAGAAACAGGTTTGGGCAAGACCTTCCTATCCTCTTGCATTGCGTGCGAGGTGCTTAAAAAAGGTTACAGCGTTGCATTTGATTCGATTCAGAACTATTTGCGAGACATTGAAAAAGAGCACTTCGGCAGGTCGCAGGGCGATACCCTTGAAACCCTTTTAAATGCAGACCTCGTTATTTTAGATGATCTTGGCAGTGAGTTTTCGTCAAGCTTTAATTCCGCATCTATCTATAACATCATAAACAGCCGTGCAAACATGGGCAAGCCCACCGTTGTTTCAACAAATCTCTCGCTTGAGGATTTGCAGGCAAGATATGACGACAGAATTATCTCTCGCCTTTTGGGAATGTATTTAACACTTCGCTTCATCGGTTCAGATATAAGACTTATTAAAAGAAAAAACGGTGAGGTAATGTAAATGAGAAGATTTATAGTTTTTATTGCATTTGTTTTGTTGCTAACAGCTTGCAAAGCAAATACCCAAAATGACCCTTTGGATAATCCACTTGTATCGTCAGACTTTGCTACACTAGATACATTGGATTCATCCGAGGAGCCAACTTCGGTTACAACTTCTGAAACTCAGATTACCACCGAAAGTGAAGCAACGACATCTTCGATGACTTCGCAAGCGATTGAATCGGAAAGTGAGACTACCACATCCATAACTGAGGCAACTACTGATGAAACCACAACCGAATCAACTACAACTACCGAAGCAACAACTACAACAGAAGCTACCACGGCTGAAATCACAACAGTTGAAGAAGTGACAACACCTAAAACAACTGTCGAGGTAGATGAAAATGGCTATCCGATACTTGAACCGCTTGATCCCGTGCTTGAACAGGAAATAATTAACGCCTATATAGACACGCTTCCCGACAGTGTCAAAAATGATCCCGGTTTCTGCGGAGCATATATCTACATCTATTACGGAACATATGATGGATACCCTGTCGTTGCAATGAATTATCATGGAGCGGTATCCAGCAGTTTGATATCTCAGAATGTTCTGAATTATTGGTTTGATTTCCCGGGTGAATTTCTGATTCAGGCATATTCTGACGGTAAGTTTGAAGATATAAGCATTATCGCAGATAACAATGAAGATGCAATCGCAACAATGCATTATTATCACACGCAAGCTATGGATAACAGGAATTCAAAAGACGATAGCGCTTCCTATCCTGAAATTGAGCCGCTAAGCGATGAAGCTATGCAAACTCTTATTACAGATTATACTGAATGCCTGCCCGATGAAATAACAAGCAGCATTGACTTTGAATACGCATTTATTTATCGCTATTTTGGCACATACAATGGATATGAAGTTGTCATAATGGACTATAGCATGTCAATGCATCCGGACGCTGAAGGCACCATCTGGATTGGAGATTATGAATTCTATATTCCCTACTTGGGTATTGAATTTCTTGTGCATAAAGACAACAGCTTCATTACATTGCAAAAAGCATATATTGACGGACTTTTAACTGACGAAGATATGCGAGCTATCGAACACTACTCTAAACACTAACATTAAAAGCACCTATGATGAATCAACATCATAAGTGCTTTTTCTTTTACTTCTTTATCAGCTTAACAATCTGCTTTTTGCCCTTTTTAAGAATAACCTCGTTTGAAAGGTCGATTACAAAGTTAACATCCGTCACCTTTACATCGTTAACCGAAACACCGCCCTGCTGAATTAAACGTCTTGCTTCAGCTTTAGAGGGCGCAAGCTTTGACATAACAAGTGCGTCGAGCGCGCCGACAGAGTCAGTTTCAAATTCAAAGGTCGGCATATTTTCGCTCGAGCCAGCGCCGCCGAATACACTCTTTGCGGTATCTAATGCTTTGGTTGCTTCCTCCTCACCGTGAACGAGTTTTGTGAGTTCATAAGCCAAAATCTCCTTAGCCTTGTTAAGCTCGCTTCCCTCCCATTTGTCCATTGCGTCAATCTCTTCAAGAGGAAGGAATGTGAGCATTCTTATACACTTCAAAACGTCACTGTCCGAAACATTTCTCCAATACTGGAAGAATTCATAAGGTGTTGTCTTCTTAGGATCGAGCCAAACAGCGTTACCTGCAGTTTTGCCCATCTTTTTGCCCTGAGAGTCGGTAAGAAGAGTTATAGTCATACAATGAGCGTCCTTACCAAGCTTACGGCGAATGAGCTCGGTACCGCCGAGCATATTAGACCACTGATCGTTACCGCCGAACTGCATATTACAGCCGTGGCTTTGGTAGAGATGATAGAAGTCATAAGACTGCATGATCATATAATTGAATTCAAGGAAGCTAAGACCGTTTTCCATACGCTGTTTATAGCATTCTGCTCTTAACATATTGTTTACAGAGAAGCAAGCACCTACCTCGCGCAAGAGATCAACATAGTTAAGGTTCAAAAGCCAGTCAGCGTTGTTAACCATCTGCGCCTTGCCTTCGCCAAAGTCGATGAAACGTTCCATCTGACGCTTAAAGCATTCAGCATTGTGATTAATGTCATCAATAGTAAGCATTTTTCTCATATCGGTTCTGCCCGAGGGATCACCAATCATGGTTGTGCCGCCGCCGATGAGCGCAATGGGCTTGTTGCCTGCCATCTGCAGACGCTTCATAAGAGTGAGAGCCATAAAGTGACCTGCAGTAAGTGAATCGGCTGTACAGTCAAAACCGATATAGAATGTAGCTTTACCGTTATTGATCATTTCGCGAATATGTTCTTCATCAGTAACCTGGGCAATTAAGCCGCGGGCTTTAAGTTCTTCATAAATTTGCATTGTTATCTCTCCTTAAAAAATCAATAAAAAATCCTCCGGCAATTTCTTGCCAGAGGACGATTAATTACAAACCGTGGTACCACCTCAGTTTACTGTGTTACAAATAACACAGCCTCGTTCACACTGTAACGGGTGTACCCGCATGCCCCTACCCACTTGATATCAAGCTTCGAAGCACAGACTCCAAGATGTATTCGCCCGAACACTCACGCTTTTTCGCACCAACCAAAAGCTCTCTTTAGTTATTGCATGGGGGCTACTTCTTCTTTTCACAGTCGTTTAATGGATTTTAGCATAGTTTATTTAAAATGTCAACTATGTAGACTTTTAGTTATTCGATAGCCGAGAAATAGGCTTCTATATTCGATGCATCAGAGCCGTCAACAAGTGTAAGAGTAATTGACACCATATAATCTCCTACTTTTTTAAGATAAACAGCTTGTTTCATCGAAACTACCTGATAATATACGGCATCACAATTAAGCTTTATAAATTCGACTCCGCCAAGTGTAACTGTTTCAACTTCGCCAAATGTATATGATATATCTGCGATACTTTCGAGATTTGTCTTAAAACTCTCTATGTATTCGTCTTCGGTAATATCAACAGAATCACTAAGCTTTAAGTTCTCATAAACAAAGTTAATATTGTTTCCGGTTTCAGGGTCACTTGCCATCATATCAAAAACAGTTAACATCTCTGAAAGAGATTTTTGATAATCAGACTGATCCATAACATCAGCGCCCGCATCCATTAAGCTGTTCATCTCTTCTTCTGTTGCAAATACCCAAGAATCAGGTTTAGTAAACTTTATTCCAACATATTCGCTTGTATAAACATTGCCGTCAAACGTTCCTCTCGTAAGTGTTTTATTAACGATATCCTTGGCGGTGTCAGCACATCCAACCATAGAAAATGCTACGATAAACACAACAAGCAACGCAAATAATCTTTTCATATTATTACCTCCAATAATTATTATAATTAAATATACAATTTTTTCACTAATTTGTCAACAAAAACGCTCCCGCATTTGCAGGAGCCATGTTTTATATTTGAGATTTGATTCTTGTAAGAGCATTTTTTTCAAGTCTGGAAACCTGAGCCTGTGATATTCCGATCTCGTTTGCAACCTCGACCTGTGTTTTACCTTGATAGAACCTTAAATATAGGATATTCTTTTCTCTTTCGGAGAGTTTGTATATCGCTTCTCTTATAAGAAGCTCGTCGATCCAGCCTTCATCGCTCGATTTATCACTAAGCTGGTCGAGCATATACAGTGCATCACCCGAGCTTGAATATACCGGTTCGTAAATGGAAACAGGCTCGTTTATCGACTCAAGTGCCAAAACAACATCAGACCTTGAAACACCAAGCTCTTTCGAAATATCCTCGGCTGTAGGCTCTTTATCAAGCGATGATGTAAGCTTTTCTTTTGCTTGTAACGCTTTATATGCCAAATCCTTTGTTGAACGACTTACACGAATCGAGTTATTGTCACGTAGATACCGTCTTAATTCCCCACTGATCATAGGTACAGCATAAGTGGAAAATTTTACCTCTAAGCTGAGGTCAAAATTGTCAATTGCCTTAATTAAACCAACCACGCCCACTTGAAAAAGGTCGTCTGCGCTTGTTCCGTTTCTACCTATGAACTTTTGAATTACACTTAAAACAAGGCGAAGGTTACATTGAATAAGCTCGCTTCTTGCTTCTTTATTCCCCTGTCTTGCCTCTTTTAAAAGTGCAATTTTTTCTGATTCTGTCAGTACCTTAAGTTTTGATGTGTTAACACCTGAAATTTCAACTTTATTATACTGCATACCAATTCTCCGCAAAAATGATTTGATATCATTATTGCCTGTGTTTATTTTCGGTATGCAGTTTTTTGCTGGTACTTATTGGTGTCAACAAATAGCTTCTAAATCTTTTCTTAGTTGTTTTAAAATTCTCTTTTCAAGCCTTGAAATATACGACTGCGAAATTCCCACAATGTCGGCTACCTCTTTTTGGGTCATCTCTTTGCCTCCCAAAAGGCCAAAACGCATTTGCATTATAAAACGCTCACGGTGGTCAAGCGCATTTACAGCCTCGATTAAAAGCTGTTTTTCGGTTTCGCTTTCAATATGCTGACCTACGTCATCGTCGGTACCTATAATGTCTGACAACAAAAGCTCATTTCCGTCCCAGTCAACATTCAGCGGCTCGTCAATTGATATTTCGTTACGCTGTGATGCAGTTTTTCGCAAATACATAAGTATTTCGTTCTCAATACAGCGCGAGGCATAAGTCGCAAGCTTAATGTTCTTTTCGGGATTAAAGGTGTTTACTGCCTTTATAAGTCCTATTGTGCCGATAGAAACCAGATCCTCGATTCCTATTCCTGTGGATTCAAACTTTTTTGATATGTAAACAACAAGCCTCAAGTTATGTGTAATAAGCTTTTCTTTTGCGGCCTTTGGCTGAAACTTAAGCATATCGAAAACCCTTTGTTCTTCATCGGGTTTTAGCGGAGGCGGTAAGGTTTCGTGTCCGTTTATGTAATCAATTACCGATTCGTCTTTAAACAATTTGTTCAGCCATGCTTGTATTTTGATAATTAGTCTGTTCATATATTACCTCGATTAAAGTATGCTTGGATTAAATATTGCTCTTGTATCATTGCCGGAATCAATTCCTGCTATAAGCACGTCAACACTGTGTTTTTCGTTCTTCTCGTTTATTATATATACATAATCCGGCTTGCAGGCATAAAGTACTCCCTCACCGGAAATCGTATTGTATGGTATTGGAATAAGATGCAAAGATGCGCATCCCGTGTAAAGGTTAATACCCGTACAAATGATTACAGGTTTTCCTGTAAATATATCTTTTGCCGAATTGCCCGTATCGGCGATCGCACGGAGGCTATAGCTTCTGCCGTGAACAGCAAAATCTACTTTATATGAATGATTTTTGTCAGCATATCTTGAATACATATGAGAAATTACAGCAAGCAAAATATAAATAAAAGCTGTTACAACAATAAGCTGTGTAAGCGATATATCAATATATAAAACGCCGTTATTGGTGT
Organism: Oscillospiraceae bacterium; assembly: GCA_017472735.1. GTDB lineage: Bacteria > Bacillota > Clostridia > Oscillospirales > Ruminococcaceae > Faeciplasma. The sequence continues at coordinate 218,552 of JAFUOD010000007.1, forward strand.
AAAAAACACCGTTTCCAACCAATGTCTCGGTAAAATATACTGCGCCTGCAAGCATCACACTAATTCCAATAAATATTACCGAGGATATGACCGCTTTCTTAATATTCTGTTTTATAAATGCTGACAGCAAAACGGCGATAAGTCCTAAAACTTTAAGAAGGTTTAACGTCAAAATCTGTAAAGGCTTTTCACTTGGCAGAAGAATTATTAACGATGATAATCCTCCAAGCATACATGCAAGCAGTTTAAACTTCGTGTTTATGTATATATGTGCAATAAATGCTGTTGCGCTAAGCGTCAGCCATGTTATATAACAGTTAACTATAACAAGAACATCAATGTAGATATCCAAAAAAATCACCGTGATAACTATAGCACGGTGATAATAAAAATATCGTCGATTATTGAGTAAAGCAGCTTAATCCTCGAGAACTTTAAGCTTTTTAAACTTCAAACGCTTATTAATAAACTCTTTGACAATTGTGTAAAGCACTGAAACAACAGGTACAGCCAAAAGCATGCCTAAAACACCAAACATTCCGCTTCCGATTGTAACGGCTGTAATTACCCATATTCCGGGCAAACCAACAGACTTTCCGACAACTTTTGGATAAATGAGATTACCCTCGAGCTGCTGTAAAACAATTATAAAGATAATGAACCAAAATGCTTTCATCGGCTCGACCATTAAAATCAAAAAAGCGCCGATGGCTGTGCCTATAAAAGCTCCGAAAACAGGAATAAGTGCAGTAAAAGCAACAAGCACTGATATTGTCAGAGCGTAAGGCATTCTAAAAATAAGCATGCCTATAAAGCACAAAATTCCGATAATAACAGCCTCGGTAAGCTGACCTGTTATAAACTTTGTAAAAGTTTTATTCGAGAGAGCCGCCAAATCAACAGCTTTGTCAACTTTTTCTTTAGGCAAAAAAGCAAGCATAGTCTTTTTTGTATTTATGCCGAGCTTTTCTTTACCTGCAAGAATATAAACCGAGAAGACAAGTCCCAAAACAACGTTGAACACGCCGTTAAAAATATTACCGGTTATGTCAACCGTTTTATCAATTAAACCACTTGTTTTAAAAAGATTAGTAATTGCTTCGGCAATTTTGTTAAAATCTAAATCGAAGGTCGGTATAACAATTGAATACTGTTCGAGAATTGATTTTAACTCGATCCACCAGACTTCAATTTTTTCTAAATATGACGGTATTGAATTTGCAATTGTTGATACGGTTCTTGTTATCTCGGGGATGATCATAAACAGCAAAATAAAGATTGCCGCAAAAATTATCAGGATACTTAAGACCAAACAGACCGGCCGTCTTAACTTGCCAACAAGCTTGCCTTTTTTCTTCTTAAATATCTTATTCCAGAGATTTTCGAGTGGGCGCAAAAGAACATTAAATACAAAAGCCAAGCACAGGCCAACAATAAACGGCGCAATTACAGAAAACGCTCCGCCGATAATGTCTCCCACCAATTCAAGGTGATTAAGGCCCCAAAACAAAAGAATAGAAGCAGATATAATAAGTAAAATGATTTTAATGTTTTTCTTGTTCAGTTCCAATTGAATGGTCACCGTCTTTCAAAATGATATAATTATTATATTCTTTTATCGTTTATCTTGTCAAGAAAACAAATATAAATACACTAAAATTTCACAGCGTTTTCATAAACAAAGGGCCGCATATGCGACCCTTTGTTTTAAATATGTAATTATTTCACTTCAAAGAATACCTTAAAGCCCTTATAAGCCATGTAAACATCATGCTTCGAGGTAAGCTCAAACGGTGCGTGCATGCACAAAACAGGGACACCTACGTCAACAACGTCGATATCAAGGTTTGCAACATATGCTGCAACCGTTCCGCCACCGCCAAGGTCAATTCTGCCAAGTTCAGAGGTCTGCCAAATAACTTCGTTAGCGTCAAAAAGCTGTCTAACCTCGGAAACAAATTCAGCGCTTGCGTCGGACGAGCCGCTTTTGCCGCGGGAACCGGTGTATTTACACATACCAACACCATAATTAACATATGCTGCGTTTTTAGATTCCAAAACCTCAGGGAAAGTAGGATCCATAGCAGCGCAAACATCAGCAGAAAGGCACTTAGAGTGAGCCAAAACAGTGGGGCAAGCAACGCCTTCAGCCTCGGCAATAGAGTAGATAAAGTGTTTCAAATATGCGCTCTGCAAGCCTGTGTTGCCCATGCTGCCAATCTCTTCTTTATCGGTAAGGATCGTAATAGCAGTAGTTTTGGGCGCTTCACATTCCAAAATTGCTTCAAGTGCAGTGTAAGCGCACACTCTGTCATCCTGTCCGTATGCACCGATCAAGCCTCTGTCAATTCCCACATCTTTGGCCTTATATGCAGGTACAACTTCAAGCTCTGCCGAGATGAAATCGTCCTCGATAATGCCGTATTTTTCATTGAGGATCGCCAAAACATTAAGTTTTACCTTTTCGGAAACCTCGTCATCGTTGAAAGGACGGGAACCAATTAAAACATTGAGTTCTTCGCCTCTGATACCGTCAGCCAAGGTGCGCTTCGACTGTTCTTGAGCCAAGTGAGGCAAAAGGTCAGTTATGCAGAATACAGGGTCGGATTCATCCTCACCAATGTTAACTTCAACGCATGAGCCGTCAGCTCTGAATACAACGCCGTGCAAAGCCAAAGGAATGGTTACCCACTGATATTTTCTTATACCGCCGTAGTAATGGGTCTTAAGCAGGCAAAGCTCCTGAGATTCGTAAACAGGGTGCTGCTTAAGGTCGAGTCTGGGAGAGTCGATGTGGGCTGCGGCAATTCTAACACCGTTTTCTAAAGAATCAGTGCCGAATACGCAAAGAATTACAGACTTGTTGCGGTTAACATAATAAACCTTATCACCCGCACTGTATTTCTTTTTAGCATCGTAAGGTACGAAGCCCTTAGCCTGAGCAAGCTTAACCGCAGCAGTTACAGCCTCTCGTTCGGTTTTTGCATCGTCAAGATACTTCATGTATCCCTCGCAAAAAGCATCAACATCTGCAATCTGTTCGTTACTTAGCTTAAGTAAGCCGTTCTTTTTTACAGAAAACAATTTTTCCTGCAAGGACTTACCTGCAGATTTTTCCTTTTCATTTGACATTTATATCATCCTTTCATATATAATGCTAAATTATTTGCGAATAATTATCATATGCTCGCATTATTTTTTTGACGTAATACTGCGTTTTTGACCCTTCGATCTTGCTTATATCAATATTTTCCGGATCTATTATCCCCTGCTCTATCCAATTATCAACGGTAGTCATTCCGCAGTGATATGCCGCTGCAACAAGCTCAATACTGCCATATTTTTCGTACAGATAATCAAGCATATAGCAACCAAAGCGTATGCTGTACTCCGGCGTATACATATCTTCAAACACGAGATCGTCACAGCCAAGCTTTTTCTTAACCCAATCAAATGAATCCTCGATTATCTGCATCAAACCAATTGCGCCTGCATGAGAAACCGCACTTGGTTCAAAGTTTGATTCAACCTTGATTACAGCATATACCAAAGCTTTATCTACACCGAATTCCTCACTGTAACGCTCAACTTCCTCAGAATAATGCAAAGGATAAGTGTTTTGCTTAACACTGTATGGCATATAGACAAACAATACACCTACGATAGCTCCAATCAAAAGGACAAGTGCCAAAAAGCCAAATATTCTTTTAAGCATTAAACCTCTCCTTTATCGAGTCGATTACTAAAAGTGTTTTATTGTTAAGTTCGTCTGCCGTTGAATCATTCGATATTAAATAATCGGAACGATTTGCAAAATAACTTTCGGTATTCTGAGAGGAAAGACGGGAGTGAACCATTTCGTAAGGTATACCGTCACGCTCCAAGATTCTCTGAATCTTAAGATCTAAGGGTGCTGTTACGCTTACAATACAGTCGCAAATAGCATCCAATCCGCTTTCAAAAAGCGTCGGGGCATCGAGCAAAATCAGCTTTTCACCATGACTTTTATAATATCTTATAAGCTTAAAAACCTCGAAGGTTATGTATGGATAAATCAGCGAAGTATAATCATCAAGTGCTTTTTTATCGTTAAAAACAATGCCTGCAAGCTTTCTTCTCTCAAGCTCGCCGTTTATAACACAATCAGGGAAAAGCTCGGCGACTTCATTTAAAAAAATGCCGTTAGTCGCAACCTTTCGAGAAATGGCGTCAGCATCAATAACGCTGAAACCGTTGCTTGAAAAAATTTTAGATACAGTAGTTTTTCCCGCACCGCTTTGACCGGTTAGGCCTATAATAGTAACATTTTCAAAAGTGTTCATTCTTACACGCCTTTCACATTTCAAAGTTTTATAAGGTTAAACCCTGCCGAGCGCAGAATTCTGTTATACACAGCAAGTCCTACACCGTCTTTCGAGGGGCACCTGGCATATACGGTCTTTGCACCCATTTCGTCAAATTCACGCAAGCGTTCAAACAAATAATGCGCTTGTTCTTCAGAGGTTACACCATAAGTCAAAAAACCGACACCGGCAACAGCTTCAGATTCGTCAAAAAGCAGGCAGTAAGTGTTTTCACACTTGTTTTGGCTTACATAATTTTTAAAAGCATCAACTTCGCTGTCAATAAGAATTATATTAGCTTTAGGCGAATAATGCTTATATTTCATTCCGGGAGATTTCGCAACAGCATCAGCATCGAGCTGAGCAAGCACGCCCTTATCTACATAAACCTTATCTGTAACAGTCAAAAAGTCTTCAACCGATATCTTACCTGGACGAAGTATTCTTATTCCTCCGTCCTCAAAAGAAATAACCGTAGATTCAACGCCGACATCACATTCACCGCCATCAATAATTGCAGGAATACGTCCGCGCATATCCTCGTAAACACGGGCACAATTCGTCGGGCTTGGACTACCTGATAAATTTGCAGACGGTGCCGCCAACGGCTTATCAGAGATATTTATGAGTGCCTGAGCTACAGGGTGAGACGGATATCTTATTCCGACAGTATCAAGACCTCCACTGGTTACATCAGGTATTTTATCCGACTTGGGCATTATCATTGTTAAGGGTCCCGGCCAGAATCTTTCTGCAAGCTTGTGTGCAAGCGGGGGTATTTCTAAGGCAATATCATAAACCATTTCAAACCTTGAAACATGAACAATTAATGGGTTATCAGCAGGTCTGCCTTTTGCCTTAAATATCTTTTTGACTGCTTCTTCGTTCATGGCATCTGCCGCTAAACCGTAAACCGTTTCGGTAGGGATGCCAACGACCTCACCCTTGTTTATAAGAGAAGCTGCAAACGCTATATCTTCGTTTGAAGCGCTTAAAATTACTGTATTCATACTGCGCTTTCCTGTGCTGCGAGCTTTGCGGCTTGATCGGCAGTTGCTAACGCATCAATCACCTCGTCGATGTTGCCGTTTAAAATGCTATCAAGCTTATAAAGAGTAAGACCGATTCTATGGTCGCTCACTCTGCCCTCGGGGAAATTATAGGTTCTGATGCGCTCTGAACGGTCGCCTGTACCGATCTGCGAACGGCGTTCGCTGGCATATGCTTTGTCCTGCTCCGCCTGTTTCATATCTAAAAGGCGTGAACACAAAACCTTCATGGCTCTTTCACGGTTTTTCTGCTGGCTTCTTTCGTCCTGACATTCGACCACAACGCCTGTTGGCAAGTGAGTGATTCTTACTGCAGATTCAGTTTTGTTAATGTGCTGTCCGCCTGCACCGGATGCACGGAAAACATCTATCTTAAGCTCTTTTTCATCGATGTTAAGTTCAACCTCTTCTGCCTCGGGCAAAACAGCAACGGTTGCGGTAGAGGTCTGAATTCTGCCCTGAGATTCAGTCTCGGGCACACGCTGAACACGGTGAACACCGCTTTCATACTTGAATCTTGAGTAGGCTCCCTCGCCCTCAACCGAGAACTGAACTTCTTTAACTCCGCCAAGCTCGGTGCGGTTGATGTTCAAAACCTCAATCTTCCATCGCTTAGATTCACCGTACATAGTATACATTCTGAACAACGAGTTTGCAAAAAGTGCTGCCTCTTCGCCGCCTGCACCGCCTCTGATCTCGATGATTACGTTTCGTGAATCGTTGGGGTCTTTGGGCAAAAGCATGATCTTAAGTTCTTCAGAAAGTCTTGCAATATCGCTTTTTGCCTCGAGATATTGCTCCTCGATCATCTCTCTAAACTCTTTGTCTGTTTCACCCTGCATAAGCTCTTCAGCTTCTGCTAAGGCGTTTTTTGCGCTTACATACTCTTTGTATTTATCAACCAAAGGCGTAAGCGACGAATATTCTTTCATCGTGTCACGGTATATCGAAGGGTTGTTGACAGTGTCGGGCTGCATCAAACGCTCGCTAAGCTCGTTATATTTATCAACAAGAGCTTCTAATTTATCAAACATTATCGTTCATTCCTTTTTCGTTATTTATGGGTTGACGCTCGGCAGTGTCGATATTTTTAACATTCTTTTCAGCTTTAAAACGGCTTATCATAAACTCTCTGCCGCATCCCTCGCACTTAAGCTTAAAGTCCATCCCGGATCGCATAACACGCATTTTGTTAGAGCCGCACGGATGGCTTTTTTTCATTGTTAAAACATCGCCTTTATAAATATCCATAAAATCACCCCAAATTATCATAATTCAATCTATAATCAATTAATTATATCACAGCTTTTCATTAATGGCAACACATTTTAAGCAAGTTTTCGGTAGCATATATTTACACATCGGTTCATAGAATTAACAAACAGTGAAAACGAAAGGACTGTGTGTTAAATGCAAAGATTCTTGCCGGAGGGCTCACTTATAAATTCAGAGAAAAACCAAAGCTATTTATCTTCAATTGACGGCTTAAAATCCGCCATGAAGGATTCAATCATTCTTGAAGCGGCAGCGCAGATGTGCACATATTCGCACGAGCTTATAGTACCTCTGCCCTGTATTAATGCAATTATGCCGCGAGAAGAATGTGCAAAAGGCATTAAAGAGGGTAAAACAAAGGATGTAGCAATCATCTCGCGGGTTGGCAAGCCTGTTTGTTTTTTGGTTAAAGGGTTTGAGGAACGTGACGGCGAAACGGTTGCAATAATTTCTCGAAAAGCAGCACAAGAGCTGTGCTATGACGAATATATCTCGGAGCTTATACCCGGTGAGGTTATTGACGCCAAGGTAACTCACACCGAACAATTCGGCTGTTTTGTTGATATCGGTTGCGGTATCCCCTCGATGATACCGATAGATGCTATATCAATATCACGCATTTCGCACCCGAATGACCGATTTGAAATCGGTGACAGTATAAAAGTTATCATAAAAGGTCAGGACGGCGAAAAGGTTTATATCTCGCACAAAGAGCTTTTGGGTACATGGAGCGAGAATGCAGCATTGTTTAAGGCAGGTGAAACTGTAAACGGCATTGTGCGAAGCGTTGAAAGCTATGGCATTTTTGTTGAGCTTACGCCAAACCTTGCAGGGCTTGCAGAGCCAAAACCGGGTGTATATGTCGGTCAGACGGCAAGTGTTTACATAAAATCAATAAACGAAGAAAAGATGAAGATCAAGCTTATCATTGTTGATTCTTACGATACACCGCCCGAAAAAGAAAACAGATATTTTATCAAAGACGGAATCATTGACATCTGGCGATATTCCCCCTTAGGCTGTAAAAAGCAAATAGAAACAATATTTTAATTCAAACAAACAAGCCGTGAGAAAAACTCACGGCTTTAGTGTTATTTTTTCTTAATCTGCTCCCAATAGAGCTTTGCGGCTTGTTCGGTTTTGTTATTACCGTATTCGTAATAAACTCTGTCCTTAATCGTGTCGGGCAGGTATTGCTGTTCGACCCATGAATTAGGATACGAATGAGGATATTTATATCCGATCGCCTTACCCATTTTGTTAGCACCGCCATAATGACCGTCTTGCAAGTGCATTGGTATATCTCCCGAGATGCCTGACTTAATATCAGCAAGTGCTGAATCGATGGCGCAAACACCGCTGTTAGACTTTGGTGCGGTTGCAAGCAAGATAACAGCATCGGCAAGAGGTATCCTCGCTTCGGGAAGTCCCAATTGCATTGCGCTGTCTACACACGATTTAACAATTGGTAAAGCCTGAGGGTAAGCAAGACCTATATCCTCGGCAGCAATGACCAAAAGACGTCTTGAAAGGGATATTATATCCCCTGCCTCGATAAGCCTTGCGGCATAATGAAGTGCAGCGTTTTCATCCGAGCCCCGTATCGACTTTTGCAATGCAGAGAGGATGTTATAATGCTCGTCTCCGTCGCGGTCATAGCGCATGTTACTGCGCTGTGTTAAAAGCTTAACTGTTTCAAGGCTTACTTTAAGCTCACCGTCGGAATTATCAGCAGACAAAACACAAAGCTCGACCGTATTGATGGACTTTCTCACATCACCGCCGCAGCCACGCGCAATGTGGTCGATAACACCTGATTCTAACTTCAGCTTAAGGCCTAAATCATCGGCACAAATTTGAAAAGCACGCTTTATTGCCGGCTTAATCTCCTCAGCCGAAACGGGCAGGAATTCAAACACGGTTGAACGGCTTATTATGGCATTAAACACATAAAAATAAGGGTTTTCTGTTGTCGAGGAAATAAGCGTGATCTTACCGTTTTCAATATATTCCAAAAGTGATTGCTGCTGCTTTTTGTTGAGGTACTGAATCTCGTCGAGGTATAATAGCACGCCGTTATATCCGTCGATAGTATCGGTATCCGAGATAATATCCTTAATATCTGAAACGGATGCAGACGTACCGTTAAGCTTATACATTTTAAGATTTGTATTCTCGGCAATAATTCGTGCAACGGTGGTTTTGCCAATGCCCGAAGAGCCGTAAAAAATCATATTGGGTATTTTACCGCTTTCAATAATTCGGCGTAACGGCTTATCTTTTCCCAAAAGATGCGGCTGACCCACAACATCGTCTAATGTTTTCGGTCTTATCTTATCTGCAAGCGGAGTTGGCATTTTGTTCACCTCGGTTGTAATGTGTTAATTAATTATACCTCTTGCAAACAAAAAAAGCAATAGAAAACCGCACTCCGTTTGGGGTGCGGTAAGCTTTTGTCTATTCTGCTTTTTTAGATTTGGTCTGCTTCTTTTCAACGATAACATCTGCGCCGTCGTTAATGCATTCTTCGTTAACAATTACCTTAACAATATCTTTATCAGACGGAGCATCGAACATAGGCTTTAAAAGCACACCTTCAACAATTGAACGTAAACCGCGAGCACCTGTACCCTGTGCAATCGCCTTTTTAGCAATGGCAATCTTTGCTTCATCAGTGATTTCAAGCTCAATGCCGTCATAGCTAAAGAGCTTTTTATATTGCTTTTCAAGCGAGTTTTTAGGTAAAGTAAGAATTGAAATAAGAGCTTCTTCATCAAGTCGTGATAATGCCGTGATAATTGGAAGTCTGCCGACGAGTTCGGGAATCATGCCGTATTTGACGATATCCTGAGGGGTAACGCTCTTTAAAACTGTGTCATCGCCCGATTTAGTCTTAACTTCAGAGCCAAAGCCGAGTACAGATTTATCAGTTCTTTTTCTGATAATGTCTTCTAAACCGTCAAACGCACCGCCGCAAATGAAAAGTATATTCTTTGTGTCGATCTGGATATATTCCTGCGTTGGGTGCTTTCTTCCGCCCTGAGGGGGAACATTAGAAACAGTACCTTCAATGATTTTAAGAAGCGCCTGCTGAACGCCCTCACCGCTTACGTCACGAGTGATAGAAGTGCTTTCAGACTTTCGTGCGATCTTATCGATCTCGTCAATATAGATAATGCCATGTTCTGCAGCTTCAATGTCATAATCAGCGGCCTGAATTAAGCGCAAAAGAACATTTTCAACGTCATCGCCAACATAGCCGGCCTCTGTTACAGTTGTAGCGTCAGCAATTGCAAAAGGTACGTTAAGTGTTTTTGCAAGAGTTTGAGCCAACAGAGTTTTACCGCAGCCGGTAGGGCCTAAAAGCAAAACGTTTGACTTCTGAATCTCAACATCGTCATCACTATCCTGCTGGAGAATACGCTTATAGTGGTTGTATACAGCCACGGATAACGTGATCTTTGCCTCATCCTGTCCTATAACATATTCATCCAACGCTTTTTTGATATCAGCAGGTTTTGTCAGCGTAATATCCCCGGAAAGCCCGGATCTTGAAGGCTTATCTACATAACCCTTTTCTTCTAAAATATCATAGCAGAACAATACACATTCATCACAAATAAAAACGTCACCCGCAGAGAACATATTTTTAACTCTGTTCTCGGGTTTTCCGCAGAAGTTACATTTTTTCATTAACGTTTCGTTTCCTGCCATTACTCTGCCTCCCTTTTGATACAGCAATGTTGCCAAGCCCACACGAACTCGGCAACAGCGCTAAAATCTTATCTTGTCATGACCTTATCAATAAGTCCGTATTCAACAGCTTCTTCAGCAGTCATAAAGTTATCTCTTTCAGTATCGATCGTGATCTGTTCAATAGGCTTACCTGTATCTTTTGCTAAAATCTTATTCAGCTTTTCACGGGTTCTTACCATGTGGTCAGCATGGATCTTAATATCGGTGCACTGACCGGAAAGACCTCCGCCAATTAAAGGCTGATGAATCATAACTTCGCTGTGTTCAAGAGCATATCTCTTGCCCTTTGCACCGCCTGCAAGTAAAACTGCACCCATTGATGCTGCCAAACCAACACACATTGTAGAAACGTCGGGCTTGATATACTGCATAGTATCGTAAATAGCCATGCCTGCAGAGATTGAACCGCCGGGGCTGTTTATATAAAGACAAATATCTTTTTCAGGGTCCTGAGACTCAAGATATAAAAGCTGCGCTACTACCAAGCTTGCAGTTGCATCGTTAACCTCATCAGACAAAACAATAATTCTGTCATTAAGAAGGCGTGAATATATATCCATCGATCTTTCGCCGCGGCCTGTCTGTTCAATTACATATGGAACCAATGCCATTATAAAATCCTCCGTTTCTTAAAATATAAAAACTAAATGCTTATTACTTAATTACAGCTGCTGCCTTAACGATTTCAACAGCCTTGCTTGTTGCAACATCGGGCTTAAGGTCTTCGGGTCTGAAATATTTCTTAACCTCTTCAACAGGGACATTGTACATGCCTGCAATTGTTGCAAATTCGTTTTCGATATCTTCGTCGGTAACCTCAACGCCTTCAAGCTCTGCAATCTTTTCGAGTGCCAAGCGGAGCTTAACCTGCTTTTCAGCCTGTTCCTTATAGGTCTCCTTAACAGAGTCAATTGTCATGCCGGTGAACTGCATATACATATCAAGGTTCATGCCTTGCTGAGCAAGTCTCTGACCGAGTTCGTTAACCATTTCGTTAACTCTGTTTTCAAACATAACTTCGGGTATCTCGCCCTCAAGCTTAGCGATAACAGCATCGAGGATTGCACCTTCGACTTCGTTATCAGCCTTCTTTTCAGCATCTTTTTCAAGGTGCTTTCTAATGTCAGCCTTAAGCTCGTCAACGGTTTCAAAGTCCGAGGTATCCTTTACGAATTCGTCATCAAGTTCAGGCAACTCTGTCTTCTTGATTTCGTGAAGCTTGATCTTGAACACAACGGGAGCACCTGCAAGCTCAGCAGCATGGTATTCTTCGGGGAAGGTTACGTTTACATCAAATTCATCGCCGATGTTGTGACCAACAACCTGATCCTCGAATCCGGGAATGAACTGACCGCTGCCCAAGGTAAGGTTGAACTTTTCAGCCTTGCCGCCTTCAAAAGCAACACCGTCTTTAAAGCCTTCAAAATCGATAACAACATCGTCGCCGTTTTCAGTAGCTCTGTCATCAACATTAACAGTTCTCGAATTTCTTTCGAGCATATGACCGATCTCATGCTCAACCATTTCATCTGTTACAGCATTGACAGTCCTGGTAACTTCTATACCCTTGTAATCTGCAATATTTACAACAGGCTTTGTGGTGCAAACAGCCTTGAACTTAACGCCGTCTTCCTTTGAAACATCGGTAACCTCAACATCGGGTGCACAAACCAATTCAAGACCTGCTTCCTTTACTGCTTCTTCAACTGTGGGAGCGTAGATCGCATTTACAGCTTCTTCAAAAAATACAGCAGGGCCGTATACCTTTTCGATAATGCTTCTGGGAGCCTTACCGGGACGGAAGCCTTCAACATTGATAGAAGCCTTGTTCTTTAAGTAAGCCTTTTGAAGAGCTTCTTCAAAAGCTTCAGCAGAAACCTCTATCTCCAATTCGTATTTATTTGTTTCGATCTGATTCTTTGCTTTTAACATAAAATTGATCCTCCTGTTATTTTATACAACGTTTAAAAAGTTGCTATTAATACAATATAAGATTATAGCACAACGATTAAATATTTTCTACACCTTATCTACAATTTGGTGTTTTGCACAATTTGTGTAATATCGAGGGGCGAAAAATGTAAATAATCGCTTGAAATAAGTCTGAATTCAATGCCGTAACACCTGCCGTTTAAGGCATTTTGGGTGGCATAGCTGTGTAAGTGACCATAAAAGCACAGTTTAATGTCATATTTTAATAAAACGTCTAAAATATCATAATTAGTATCGTTGCCATATACAGGCGGATAGTGTAAGAATACTATCGGTTTAAGGCCGGCTTCAACAGCCGACTGAATCGACCTATCAAGCCTCATTGCTTCGCGCTTGATAACCTTTGCATCGGCAGGCTCGCTGCCGTCATTTATCCATCCTCTGGTACCGCAAATGCCAAAGCTTTCATATTCATAATGATTATTATGAAGTACATTTAAGGTGTTAAAACCGTTTGCGTCAAAAAAATTATCAGCTTTAGTTTTTGTTGTCCACCAATAATCGTGGTTGCCTTTTAATATAATCTTCTTTCCCGGCAGATCGTTAATAAACTTAAAATCTTCATAAGCTTCTTCAATAGACATTGCCCACGTTATATCTCCCGGGATAACGACTGTATCATTTTGTTTTACGCTTGCGAGCCAATTTTCTTTAAGTCGTGAAACATAATTATCCCAGCCGCCGAAAATATCCATTGGCTTGTTAGATGAAAGCGATAGATGCAAATCGCCTATTACAAATAATGACACGTTATCACCTCTTTGAATAAAAACTAACAGTAAGCAAATAATAATATCGCTTAGGCACAATTACTGTGAAAGGAAAATATAATAATGGAAAACGATAGAATTTTAGGTATCAAATGTAACGTTTCAAGCTGTGTTTATAACAGAGACAGCGAAGAATGTGTCGCAGGTAAAATCGACGTGACAAACTGCGGCTGCTCGACCCCTAACTGCAGTGCACAAACCGAGTGCAAGACTTTTAAGGCAAGAGCTTACTGATTTATAAACAATTCAAAGTTACTCCCTTGGCGATCTTGTCAAGGGAGTAGTTTTTTACTTAATGTTAAGTATGCCGAAAATATAATCCTGCATATCCTGCTTTTCAATAGAGCCGCTGAACCTTACAGGCTTGCCGCTAAGCTCGGACAAGGACTTGGGGATTGGCATTTTACTTACAGCATGAAGCTCTTCGGTAAGGCCGAATTCATCAAGACCTGTAACATTCTTATCCAACGCCTCTAAAACAGAAGCTGAGAATTTATAAGGGCTTGCAGTTGAAGCAATAACAGTAGGTGTTGAGTCCCCTGTCTTTGCTACATACTTGTTATATACGCTGTAAGCCACCGCGGTATGAGTATCAATAGTGTATGAATATTTATCATAAGCTTCTTTAATGGTTTCCATTGTTTCCTCGTCATCAGAGAAATCGGCAAAGAAGCTTTTTTCAAGTCTTGACTTAACACTCTTGCAAACCTCGAACTTGCCAGTTTTAGCAAGATCGGCATAAAGCTTGCTAACTATCTTATCGCTTCCGCGAAGGTGATAGATAAGTCTTTCCAAATTCGATGAGATCAAAATATCCATTGAAGGAGAAATGGTGGTGTAGAACTGACGGTTTCTGTCGTAAACACCTGTGTTAATAAAGTCGGTAAGAACGTTATTAGCATTGGAAGCGCAAATAAGAGTTTTTATCGGAACGCCCATTCTTTTTGCATAATAAGCTGCAAGAATGTTGCCGAAGTTACCTGTGGGAACGACAATGTTTATCTTGTCGCCAAAAGTTATCTTACCCTCTTTTACAAGATTTGTGTAAGAATAAACATAGTAAACTATCTGAGGTAAAAGTCTGCCCCAGTTTATAGAGTTAGCGCTTGAGAACATAAGACCGTTATCTGCAAGCTTCTGAGCTACTTCAGGGTCGGTGAATATCTTTTTAACGCCGGTCTGAGCATCATCAAAGTTGCCTTTAATTGCACAAACGCTTACATTACCGCCTTCCTGAGTGACCATCTGAAGCTTCTGCATTGCGCTTACACCGTCTTCAGGATAGAACACCATAATCTTGGTGCCTTCAACATCCTTAAAGCCTTCCAAAGCGGCTTTGCCTGTATCGCCCGAGGTTGCAACCAAAATTACAACCTCCTTATCAATACCAACCTTTTTAACCGAGGTTGTTAAAAGATATGGCAAGATCTGCAAAGCAACGTCTTTAAAAGCGCAAGTGGGTCCATGCCAAAGCTCCATAATGTATCCCAAGCCTTCAAGGTCGGCATAGGTTACAACATTTTCAGTATCAAAAGTGCCTGCATAAGCGCCGTTTACGCACTTAGCAATTTCATCATCGGTAAAATCGGTCAAATACTTTTTTAAAACATAAGCCGCTACATCTACATAACTTAAGTCTGTAAGGCTTTTAAGCTCTTTCTTGGAGATCTTAGGTATTTCGCAAGGTATAAAAAGTCCGCCCTCTTTAGAAATGCCCTGAGCTATTGCCTCGGCAGAGGTTACCTGCAAAAGCTCGTTTCTTGTACTTTTATAAAACATAAAATTTTGCTCCTTTCGGTTTACAGTTAAGCTGTAAACGCACGTTGTATATACTTAAAATCTGTCACTTTTCCGTTATCGACTTCGACAATTGCTACATCGAAAACACAGTTTGACTCGATTTCAAATTTGCTTAAGAAAACCTGTGCAGTTCGCACAATATGTTTAATTTTTGACTGTGTTATTGCCCTATCTCCTGTTTCCAAAGGTGATCGTTTTCTTGCTTTAACCTCGACAAAATGTATCAGTTCGCCTTTTTTAGCAATTATATCAATTTCTCCGCCGCGAATGGTAAAGTTTCGTGCTAAGATCTCGCAGCCCTTTGATATTAAAAACTTTTCGGTAAATTCTTCACCAATGTTTCCGATTTCTTTAGTTGTCATTACTTTTCACCAAGATTTTTTAAAAAACTTCGGCGGTGAACCTCACTTATTCCGTACTTTTTCAGCATTTCATAATGAAGCTTTGTGCCGTAGCCCTTGTGCTTTGAAAACTGATAATGCGGATACTTTTCATCAAGCACTCGCATATATCTGTCTCGCGCAACCTTAGCCAAAATCGAAGCGGCGGCAATTGACTGCGACATGGCATCGCCCTTAACAACAGCACAAGCTTTGCAAGGCAAATCGGGCGTTTTGTTGCCATCTATCAGTGCAAGGTCTACTTCAAGTCCCAAGCCCTCATAAGCACGCATCATTGCAAGCATTGCGGCGTTTAAAATGTTAAGATTCTCAATTTCTTCAACGCTTGCAGTGGCAATGCAATAAGCCTTGGCTTTAGAAACGATCTCGTCATAAAGTCTTTCACGCTTTTTTTCTGAAAGCTTTTTTGAATCGTTTATACCTTCGATAACCGTATCATCATCAAAAACAACAGCAGCGGCATAAACATCGCCTGCCAAAGGGCCTCTGCCGGCTTCATCAATTCCGCAAATTACAGAGAAACGATTTCTAATTTCTTTGTCATATTCAAACAGTGTCATTATCTCGAAGCCTCCGGAAGCTCTAAAGAGATTCGTCCGAGCTTGCCGCTTCTGAATTCGTCAATCAAAATAATAGCGGCTCTTTCAGTGTTTATTTCTCCGCCGGAAATAAGGAAGCCTCTGCGCTTGCCTATCATTTCTAGCACATCATAATCGGTATCTTCATCAGATACCTCAATATCATATCTTTCCTTAAAAGCATCGCAAGATACTATTCTGAGCTTTTTAATGAAGAAGCACGCAAGCGATTCCATGTCCATAATGTCATCTTTAACGGCGCCTGTGAATGCAAGCGAAAGTCCGACATCCTGATCCTCGAACTTCGGCCACAAAACACCCGGCATATCTAAAAGTTCAACATCGTTAGCAAGTGTTACCCATTGCTTACCGCGGGTCACACCGGGTCTATCCTCAACCTTAGCACGCTTAGAGCCTGCAAGGCGGTTAATAAGAGACGATTTTCCAACGTTAGGTATACCAACGATCATAATTCTGACAGGTCTGCCAACCATGCCCTTTGCCGCCCACTTTGCAATTTCGTCCTTTAAAACCTCTTTTACAAGAGGAATAACACGGTTGATGTTCTTACCGCTTCGGCAATCGGTTGCAATAGCGGGAATACCTTGACGCTTATAGTAATCTATCCATCGAGAGGTAGCGGTTTCGTTAGCGGCATCGCTTTTGTTAAGCAAAACAATTCGGGGTTTTCTTCCCACAAGCTTATCCATCTCGGGGTTTCGGGAGGAATAAGGGATTCTCGCATCAGTTACTTCAATAACAGCATCAACAAGGCGCAAGCTGTCGGTCATCAAACGCCTGGTTTTTGCCATATGCCCGGGAAACCACTGAATATTTATTTCACGGTCTATTTTAATCAAATCCTTTCGAGCAGTAAGCTTTTATTCAACAGTTCCGAATTTTTCAAACGGGAAGACTCTTAATACAACTTTACCAAGTATGTCCTCTCTGTCAACAAACTTGACAGCCGGATGGCGAGAGTCTCGGGAGCCCTGGCGGTTATCACCCATTACAAAATATTTACCCTCGGGAACAGTTATGGGATAATCAAAGCCAAATTCATCATTAATCGTGAGGTTTTTGATATAAGGCTCATCTAAAAGCACGCCGTCAACATAAACACTGCCTGTTGAAAAGTCGATATCAACTGTCTGTCCCTCGCAAGCAATAACTCTCTTAACGATTACCTCGTTTAAGCCTTCACAGTTTGCAGAGATTATGTCGCCGTTTTTAGGTTGATAGAACAAACTCCACAAAATCAAGAAATCTTTATCATGAAGCGTGTTTGACATTGAATCGCCCGAAACTACGGCGGTGCGGCAAACAAAAGTAAAAATCAAAACAACAAAAATAAACGTTATCGCTAACGACTTGAGCCAATCGAGAAATTCATCTAAAAAGTTTGTCTTCTTTACGGGTTTTGTTTTATTCATAACAAATAATGCTCCTTAATAAACATAAACATTCATTTTATTGTAGCAAATATCACTTTAAATTGCAATAGCAAATGTCAATAAAATAACAATATAAAGAAAAAGAAGAGCCAAACATGTTGACTCTTCTTTGCGAACAAACTTATCTGATTGCGTCCTTAGTCTTAGCTGCCTTACCAACTCTGTCTCTGAGGTAGTAGAGCTTAGCTCTTCTTACCTTAGCAAGTCTTACAACTTCAACCTTTTCAACAACGGGAGAATGGAGCGGGAATACTCTTTCAACGCCGCAGCCGTGAGCTACACGTCTAACGGTGAAGGTCTCGCTAATGCCACCGTGCTTCTTAGCAATTACTGTTCCTTCGAACACCTGAATTCTGGACTTGTCGCCTTCCTGAATTCTTACGGATACTCTTACAGTGTCACCAATGTTGAACTGAGGGATATCCTTCTTCAAACTTGAGTTTGCAATGATTTTTAAAGCGTCCACTTTAAAACTCCTCCTTAATAATTTCAGACATTCATACACTTCTCTTTCAGCGCTAAGCTGCTTCCAAAGTCAGAGGACTATCCGCTTTAATGTTTCCATTAAACCCCATCATGCTCGGAGAACATGACGGACTCAAATGCCTTAATATTATAACACAAACGCCCATGCAATTCAATAGTGAATTACATAAAATCAGCGCCGTCAGCATCAAGAATTTTTGTTCTGTTTGCACATATCTTGTCAAATTCCTTGCCGTAAAACGCTTCAAAAGCTGAAGTAACAGCAACAATGTTAAGCGACTGCTTAATTCCAGAAGGTAATCTGAAATCAACCTCGAGACAGCCATTTTCAGACCTAATAGCCAAAACATTGATATTCGGTTTAATATCCTTTGTTACAATGGTTTTTTTGCAGTTGACCTTTGCTCGCTTTTCAATCAAAATGCTTTCCTGTGCCATAAAGCTTTCAAACGAGGATTTAACATCTTCATAAGGCTCGTCTGTAACAAACCTTACGGTATATTCGCTTGCTCCGATTGCAGTGTGAGGCATTTTAGGTTCATAAACCGATATGACTTCAATTCCCGCAGGCAAAACTTCGTTAAGACGTATCTTTATCTCATTATAATCAGGCTTGCCCGAGGACATATCAATTCCGAAATCCATCATTTCGCAATCGCTTGAAACACCTAACGAAAGCGGTAAAGGAAACATTAAATATATGTGGGGGTTATAACCTTTTGTAAACCATACCGGCAATTTTGAACGCTTAAAGGTGCGCTGCATAACTCGCATAAGGTCAAGGTGAGAAATATAAATCGCTCTGTCTGTCTTTTTAAAAACGGCTCTTATATCGTAATAATCTTTAACCACAATATGTACCTCCGCATTCCCGGCTCATGCCGCAGCCTGCACATTTTTCTGAGCAATTGGGTGTAGTTTCGGCACGGTGAGCTTTTTGGTTTTCTCTTATCAAGAACTTTCTTGAAATATAATAATCAAGGTGAGACCAAGGCATAACCTCGTCATATTCGCGCTTGCGGCAAGCATAAAACTCGGGGTCAAGGTTACATTCGTTAAATGCTTCTTTCCATTTATTGAATTTAAAATGCTCGTCCCAGCTATCAAAAGCACAGCCCTTTTGCCATGCTTTATAAATAACCTCGCCCAGGCGTCTGTCACCTCTTGCCAAAGTTGCCTCTAACAAGCTGACTTCAGTTGAGTGATAAGAGAGCTTAACGTGCTTAGAGTGAAGATTCTTTGTTAAAAGCTCTTGCTTGTGGGCAATCATTTCTTTAGTGTCCTGAGCTTCAAACTCGAAAGGCGTAAACGGCTTTGGTACAAATGTAGCACACGAGACGCTTATGCTTAAATACTTGCCCTTTACTCCCCTGTTGATCTCATAAAACAGGTCAGCAATCTTTTTTGCAAGTGCAGCAATGCCCAAAATATCTTCATCGGTTTCAGTAGGATGCCCCATCATAAAGTAAAGCTTAACGCTTGAATATCCACCGATAAACGCAAGCTTGCAGGTTTCCATAATTTCATCTTCGGTTATGTTTTTGTTTATAACATCACGCAGACGCTGTGTACCGGCTTCAGCTGCAAAAGTAAGTCCAGATTTGCGGACTCGGTTGATCTTTTCTAAAATTTCTTCGCTGAAATTATCAACTCTTAAAGAGGGCAAAGAAAGGCTTACCTTTTCTGATTCGGTGTAGTCAACAAGCTTATCTAAAAGTTCTTCTATCTGAGGGTGGTCGCTGGTTGAAAGTGAAGAAAGTGATACTTCCTCATAACCGGTCTGTTCACACAAAGCTTTTGTCTGCTTTGCAATAGTATCTGTCGACTTCTCTCTGAAAGGTCTGTAAATATATCCGGCCTGACAAAAGCGGCAGCCGCGGATACAACCACGCAAGACCTCAACAACTGCTCTGTCGTGAACAATATCGGTAAAAGGCACCACAAAGTAATCGGGATAATAAACCTTATCAAAGTCTTTAATTATACGCTTTTTAATGGGCATCGGGGCATCATCAGCAGTGATTGAAGCAACCGTGCCATCGGCATTATATTCGACATTATAAAACGACGGTACATAAATGCCTTCAATTTTTGATGCCTCACGCAAGAACTCAGACTTTGTCTTTCCCTGTTTTTTCATTTCCGCATACAAATCCATAAGCTCTAAGTTTACTTCTTCACCCTCGCCTAAAATAAACAGATCAATAAAATCAGTCAAAGGCTCGGGGTTGCAAACACACGGTCCGCCCGCAACAACTATCGGGTCGCTTTCGTTGCGCTCGCTTGCCTTAACTTTAAGTCCAGCAAGGTCAAGCATATTTAAAACGTTGGTATAGCACAATTCATATTGCAAGGTAAAACCAATAAAGTCGAATTCTTTAATAGGGTCTAAGCTTTCAAGCGCATAAAGAGGAATATCGTTTTCGCGCATGATTTTTTCAAAGTCTTTATCGGGTGCAAAAACACGCTCGCACCAAAAGTTCTCACGCTGATTTTTTAGACCATATAGAATCTTCATGCCAAGATGGCTCATGCCTACTTCATATGTATCGGGAAAGCAGAAAGCAAACCTTACATCAATTTTTGATTTATCTTTAACGACGCTTCCGACCTCTCCGCCGATATATCGTGAAGGCTTCATTGAGCGAAGTGCCAAGCGTTCGATCTTATCTCTTAAATTCATTAGACTTCCTCCGTAAACGGTGATATTGATTTATAATAGCATACTTTGATAGATTTTGCAAATCAGCCAAGAATAAGTGAAAGCAAAAATACAAAAGCAGTTGTTATAAGCGATGTTAAGTTAACAGCCCTTACACAAAATGCGAATATTAAAAACAAGCCAATAACGAGAATTGTTGTTATTCCGCTAAGTATTTTAAGAATACTTTCATGCTGTGGAAAGACTGTTTCTAAAATTTTGCCGCCGTCTAAATAACTTATCGGCAAAAGGTTCATTAGCGCAAGGCAAAGATTAACCGCACAAAGCTCAGTCGATTGAATAATTATGTATATAACTGCCATTGCAAGGTTTACAGCACAGCCTGCTGAATAAACAACAATCTGCTTGCAGCACGAAAGCTCTGAAACACCCGATGAAGATATTTTAATCCCAGCACCGTAAAATGAGACCTCATTTATGTCTGCTCCGAAATTTCTCATTGCAAACAAGTGAGCAAGCTCATGAATAACACAAAATACAAGTGAATAGACAGCAAGTATATTCCCCGATGAACACACAAGTGCCAACACAAAGAAAAAACCAAATGTAAAGCTGAAACGCATTTTTTTAAAATCAAAGTAAATCATATTAGATTCTATTGAGCTTGCATTTGATTTATACACAACAAATCGGGCATCAAATGATACCCGATTTATTATTATTCTTTGGTGTTTTCCTTTTTAATGCCGAAAACAAAGCGCAAAACACCGCACCAAAATTTACCCGGCTTTTTAACAATAACAGTCATAACGGCCTCCTATATGTAAACTAAGCAATTGCTTAGTACATAATATTCAAAAGCCGAAAATTTGCTATCGCTTAAAGGTATTTTTAACCTCCCAAGGTTTAATCAGTGCCGCTTCTTGATACATTTGGCAATAGCTTGAGTGACGGGATTTTGATATTAAGCCGTCATTTACAGCTTCTAAAACTTTGCAGCCTTTTTCTTTGGTATGAGAGCAATCCTGGAATCTACAGGAACCGATATGCTCCTCAAATTCAGGAAAACAATATACAAGGTCATCCTTCATAATGCGGTCATACATTTGCGTGTTAAAGGTAGAAAAACCTGGAGTATCGGCAACATAGCCGCCGTTTTCAAGCTTATAAATCTCAACGCGTCGGGTGGTGTGCTTACCCCTGCCAAGCTTGCGGCTTATCTCATTTGTTTCAAGCTTTAAGCCGGGGCAGATATTATTTAAAAGTGTTGACTTTCCCGCACCCGAATTGCCTGTAAAGGCAGAGAACTTGTCAGTCAAAAGTTCGCAAACTTTGTCTACACCCTCACCCGTTACGTTATCTACACAAAAAGTAGGAAACACATTTTTATAAATTTTAACATATTCATCAGCAGGCTGTTTGTCTGTCTTTGTAAATACTATTATCGGATTGATGTGTTTATATACTGAGACCGCCAAAAACTTATCAAGCAATAAAATATTCGGGACAGGTTCGCAGGTCGAAATCACAAAAACAAGCTGGTCAAGATTTGCAAGAGGCGGACGGATGATTTCGTTCTTGCGTTCACCTACCTCAGTGATTACGCCGTCAGAATTGTTTTCCAAAACAAATTTTACATTATCTCCGCAAACGGGGGTTATATCCTTATTTCTGAACACTCCCCTTGCTTTGCAAATATATTCTTCGCCATCGGCGGCAACCTTAAAGTTACCGCCGAAAGAGCTGATTATTACACCGTTCTTTTCCATCATACATCAAAATTGCATATCTACAAGAGAGAATGCTGCCGAGAAGTAGTCGGTGCGGTAATAAGTGCCTGTTGTAAAGTCGACCTCATAAATTGCGAGAGTTGTTTTGTAATCTGTATTAAGGCTTGTAACCTCAACAATAATCGAGGCATTTCCTGTGCCGGAAACTATCGTCGATACAGTTTTTCCTGCATTGGTAACAGTAATATACATCTGTTCTGCAACAGTTTCCATAGTCTCTTGGTCGATAAAGCTCAAATAATAAGACGATCTTGCAGTTGAAGGAATATCAATATCAATAACGACCTGTCTTTCACCATACTCGTTTGTTCCTATATCATCACCTATACCCGGGAAATCAACGTCAGGAATATCAACGCCCGGTAATTCTTCAAACGGGTCAGAAACAATGCCGCTTCCGTCAGATACATAAATTGTAACAACAGTGCTTCTTGTAACGGTATCACCTGCAACAATATTCTGAGAAATTACGGTTCCCTCGGGCTCGCTCGATTCTACATACTGGATCTTAGGCTCTAAATATGCTTCAACGATTTTTTCCTCAGCCTCACTTACAGGCAAGTTAAGAACATCGGGTACGATCGTGTCTTCGGTCGAGGGACCTAAGCTTACATAAACACGAACAGTTGTGTTTTCTTCAACAGTAGCGCCTGCGGCCGGTTCAGTACTGATAACATATCCTGCCGCAATGTCGTCACTTTCCTTTTCGATACGCATAACCATCAGATCTTCAGCAGTAAGAGCAGCATATGCCGAATTGTAATGATAATCAATTACATCAGGCACAGAAACCATTCGTGTACCCTTGCTTACAGTAACCTTAATGGTATCACCGATTTTAACGATTCTGCCTTCAGCTTTTTCCTGAAACACGATAATTCCTGCTTCATATTCAGAGTTAAACTCTTCTGAAGCTATAAGCTGAATATCAGTATATTCTGCTCTTGCATCATAATAGTTTTTGCCGATAAGCTTAGGCATTACATAATCGTTAGAGGATGATGGAGCAGTCTTAAACGCGCCTAAAATAACGTTTGCGACAAAAAGTGTGGCAACAATTATTACAGTTACGGTTACAGCTGCAAGAATTGGCAGAATAAAGTTGTGACGAGGCTCATAATCATCTTCGTCCTCTTCATCATATTCGTCGTAATACTCGTCCTGTATGATAACGGGTTCCTCTTTTACAGCCTTTTCTTTTTTAGGTTTTTTCTTAAATTTAGGAAGCTTGTCGGAAATAGACTTTATACCGCCCAAAACGCCGGCAGCAGAAGCTGATTTTTCTATCTCGCTGTCAGCATAGCCGAATGTTATGCTTTGGTCAATCTTAAATGATTCAATATCACGAATCATTTCGGATGCAGACTGATAACGCTTCGAAGCGTCTTTTTCCATTGCATGAAGGATTATTTCTTCTAAGCCGGCATATAAGGAAGATACATAAGTAGTTGGCTTAGGCGGTTCTTCATTCATATGCTTAAGCGCAACCGAAACAGGTGTGTCACCGTCGAAGGGTTTTCTTCCCGTAAGCATTTCATACATCATTACGCCGACAGAATAAATATCGCTCTTTTCATCGGTTCTTGCACCTCTTGCCTGTTCGGGAGAAACATAGTGCACCGAGCCCATTGTCTTTTCGGACAGAGTATTTGAATTCTGGCGAGAGAATCTTGCAATGCCAAAGTCCATCACCTTAATACTTCCGTCTGACATGAGCATGACGTTCTGGGGCTTAATGTCACGGTGAACGATTCCTCTATCGTGTGCAAGCTGCAAAGCGCGAAGAATCTGAATAGTGAAATGAACGCAGTCGCGCCACTTAAGCAAACCCTGCTGTTCAATATATTCCTTAAGGGTTATGCCGTCAATATGCTCCATTACAATATATTGCATATCATTTTCATAACCAACATCAAATATCTTAACAATGTTTGGGTGCGACAAAACAGCAATTGCCTTACTTTCGTTTCTGAAGCGTCTTACAAAATCCTCGTTTTCAGAAAACTCGCTTTTTAATATTTTAACGGCAACAACACGGTTTTCCATTATATCAATTGCCTTATATACGTCAGCCATGCCGCCAACGCCGATAAGCTCGACAATTTCATATCTTCCGTCAAGTTTCATACCGATAAATCTATCCATGATTGACACTCCTTTTTAAAGACTAAAATCATGCTGATATCAGCACCGCGGTAATGTTATCTTTTCCGCCGCTGTTGTTTGCATAATCAATCAGTTCACCTGCTGCCTGCTCTAAAGGTCGCTTATAAACAATGCTGTATATAAGCTCATCGGAGCAGTAATTCGTCAGCCCGTCTGTACATATCAAAACTACCGAGTCCGGCCGTAAATCCACCTCGAAATAATCAACCTCCAAAGTGCCTTCGACACCGATAGCACGAGTGATTACATTCTTCATTTTGTGAACTTTCATTTCGTGTTCATTGATTATTCCCTTAGAATGAAGGTATTCTACAATTGTATGGTCGTTTGTGATCTGGCTTATGCCGCTATCATTCAAAACATATGCTCTTGAATCTCCGACACTGGCAATGCAGGCAAGATTATTATGTACGAGAACAGCTACGCAGGTAGTGCCCATGCCCTCATTTTCTTCGTTATCTAAGCTTTTTTGATGCACAACTGTGTTAGCAGCAGTTAAAGCAGAGGTAAGCATCGCCTTAATGCTTCTTGGCTCCATATCAGGTCGATAACTAAGATTAAGTCTGTCATAAACAACATTCGACGCCATTTCGCTTGCGACACTGCCGGCAGCAGCACCGCCCATACCGTCGCATACAACGGCTATACAAGTATTATCGTCAAGCATTGCTACTCTGAATCTGTCCTGATTTTCATTTCGCTGTTTACCAATATCGGTTTTACCGACAACGAACATACCGTCCACCTCCTTTACATTACAAAGGGACTATATCTCATATTCACGTCTTAACTGTCCGCAGGCGGCGTCAATATCTGCGCCTAAAGTTCTGCGTACTGTTGCGTTAACGCCGAGGTCACAAAGCATTTTGCAAAATCTTTGCGCCGAGCGTCGGTTCGATGTGAAGCTTCTTTCTTTAATTTTATTAACCGGAATTATATTAATATGCGAGGGCATTCTTTTAACAAGCGAGGCTAATGCCTTGGCGTCTTCTAACGAATCATTCTCTCCGTCGATCAACGCATATTCAAACGAAATCCTTCTGCCCGTAGCAGAAAAATAATCATAACAGGCTTTCATAAGTTCTGAAATATTATATCTGTTGTTAATTGGCATAAGTTCAGAACGTTTTACATCATTTGTAGCATGAAGAGAAATTGACAGAGTTAAACCAAGATCGAGCTTGGCTAAATCATAAATCCTATCAACCAAGCCGCAGGTTGAAAGTGAAACGTGCCGAAGGCTCATATTCGTGCCGTTCTCGCTCGAAAGAATATTTAAAAACTTAATTACATTATCATAATTGTCAAGCGGCTCGCCAATGCCCATTAAAACAATGCTGGAAACTTTTCTTCCGGTGCTTCTTTCAGCCTCGTAAAGTTGCAAGAGGATCTCGCTCGGCTCTAAGCTTCGTTTAAAGCCTGCAATTGTTGAGGCACAAAAGCGGCAACCCATTTTGCAGCCAACCTGTGTTGAAACACAAAGCGAATCACCGTGCTCATATTGCATTAAAACAGTTTCAACGTGGTTGCCATCACTAAGTTCATATAAAAACTTTACGGTATTGTCGCTTTGAGATTCAAGCTTTCGCACAACTTTTAACGAGCCGATAAAACACTCTTGTGCAAGCTTTTTACGCAAAGCCGACGAAAGATTAGTCATATCATCAAAGCTTGTTGCACGCTTTTTATGAAGCCATTCATAAATCTGTAAGGCTCTGAATTTCTTTTCGCCCATGTTAAGTAAAACCTGCGTCAACTCATCAAGGGTCAGCGAAAGGATATCGGTAATAAGAATCACTCTTTTCGTCTAAGTTTGGCAATAAAGAACCCGTCACTGTTAAACATATCGGGGGTAATTGTTTGTTTGTAATCTGTAAACCTGTTTAGCTTTACAGGTTCAAAATCGGGATGTTCGGTCAAGAACTTTTCAACAATACTGTCGTTTTCCTCTTTTAATACAGTACAGGTAGAATAAATGAGTACTCCTCCGGATTTAACATATTTTGCTGAGGTGCAAAGAATATCATACTGAACATTCGGCAGACCCGAAAGCTGAACACGGTCGGAATATTTTATCTCGGGTTTGCGCCTTATAACACCTAAGCCCGAGCAAGGAACATCGCATAAAACTGCATCTGCAAGCGGCAGTTCCTCGTTAAAAACTTTAGCGTTATTTGTACTTGCTTTAATTGAGTTAAGCCCCAGGCGTTCAGCACCCGACTTGATTAAATTGACTCGTTTTTCATGTAGATCAAAGGCCAAGACCTTGCCCTCGTCATTCATTATCTCGGCACAAGTAAAAGCTTTGCCGCCCGGAGCAGAACACATATCTAAAACAGTATCCCCTGCTTTGGCTTCAAGCTCGTGAACGCACATCTGACAAGATATATCCTGTACATGAAGCATGCCTTTTTCATAAGCTGTCAGCTTTTCGATAGAACCGCAGCCAAAAAGCTCCAGGCAATCGGGTACAGCATCAGACACAACGAAATTAACGCCTTCCTCTTTTAACTGTAAAACAATTTCATCAAACGAAAACTTGCAGGTGTTTAGTCTTACAGTTACAGGTGCACGTCCGATTGAAGAACGAAGCATTGAAAGGCATACATCCTCGCCGTAATCTTTCAGCCACATTTCTATAAGCCATTCGGGGCAAGAGTATTCGACAGATAAGTTATAAATCTTACTGTTTTTTGAGGGAAGCTTCTTTCCGTCTCGAATAAAGTTTCGCAATAATGCGTTAACAAAACCCGAAACAGCGGGATTCTTGTTATCTTTTGCCAAAATAACACTTTCGTTAACGGCTGCATTATCAGGCACCGAATCCATATATAAAAGCTGGTAGATACCCATGCGAAGTATCTGTCTTACAGCATCAGAAAGCTTATCTATGGGGCGAGAAGAATACTTTTTGATAATTTCATCTAAAGTTATCTTTCGCTCGATAACGCCGTAATAAAGGGCAGAAATAAAGCGTTTGTCAACATCACGAAGCATTGGATATTTTGTGAGTGTTTTATCGAGCGCTATATTTGAATAGCTCGCATTTTTCTCGGTATTCACCAAAAGCTTCATGCATATTTCACGAGGTGTCTGCATTATCTCGAGTTTCTCCTTCCGCTTCTGCTTCCGACAATCAAAAACAGTCGCAAAATTGTTGAAAGCGTTGAAACAAGCGCGGCGACATAGGTCAATGCAGCAGCATTTAAAACCTTGCGAGCCGCAGGAACTTCATCCTCGTATAAAACCATGTCGTTTTCAAGCGTCTTTAATGCTCGCGAGCTTGCGTTATACTCAACGGGCAATGTTACAAGCTGGAATACAGCCATAAGCGAATAAAGCAAAACGCCGAACATTGCAAGGTTGTAGCTTGAAAACAGAAGTCCGACAAGTAAAATTATCATGCCCGCGGACGAACCGAAATTGGTTACAGGGACTAAAGCGGTTCTTATTTTAACAGGCATATAGCCCACTGCGTGCTGAACTGCATGACCGCATTCGTGAGCCGCAACACCGATTGCCGCAACAGACGTGCTGTTATAAACAGAATCGGACAGTGAAACAATGTTGGTTTTCGGGTTATAATTATCGGTAAGATTACCGCTTATGTGGGCAACCTGAACATCATAAAGTCCGTTGTCGTCTAAAATCTGTCTTGCAACCTGAGCACCTGTAAGCCTACGTGCATTATTAACTTTTGAATACTTACTGTAAGTTGAATTTACCTTATACTGAGCATATAAGCCAAAAAGCATTGCGGGTATAAGAATTATAAAAGTAGGATCAAAATATAAAAACGGCATTTTAACTCCTTTATATCATCTATATCATCAGCAAAGACATGTGCCTTTTTTTACGGGTCTGCCAAGTAAATAAGCTTTGGTTTCCATTCGCCGAGAGCCTTCAGCCTGAATCTCTAAAAATCTGACAAAGCCGTCACCGCAGGCAACTGTAAAGTCTTTTTCATTTACAATTTCACCGGGCGCATGATTTCCTTTTGAGCCGGTAACTATCTCACAGCGATAAACCTTAAGTTTTTTACCTTCAAGAGTAGTTGTTGCACATGGCCAATCGGAAAGACCGCATATCTGTGAGTGAACCTCTTTTGCTGTTTTTGCAAAATCAATAGGGCACAAATCCTTTGAAAGCATAGGTGCGAGCGTTGCTTCATCTTCGTTCTGAGGGATAGGCGTTAGTTCGCCTTTTGCGACAGCATTTAAGGTTTTAATCAAAAGCTCTGCTCCAACAAAGGAAAGCCTTTCATAAAGCTCAGCAGAGGTTTCATTCTTGCCGACCTTAACGCTTTCTTTCAAAAGCATATCTCCGGTATCCATACCCTCGGCCATAAGCATTGTGGTAACACCGCCGAATTCATCACCGTTCAAAACAGTCCATTGAATAGGCGCTGAGCCTCTGTACTTAGGCAAAAGCGAACCGTGAACATTGATGCAGCCAAGTTTTGGAATTTTCAAAACCTCGGGAGGAAGTATTTTTCCGTAAGCTACAACAACAATAACATCGGGGTTAAGCTCTTTTATTATCGGGGTATATATCTCGCTCTCTTTTTTAAGCGAGTTGGGCTGATAAACGGTTATATCATGTGCCAAGGCAAATTCCTTTACAGGTGAAGGGGTCAGCTTCATTCCTCTGCCCTTGGGTTTATCGGTCTGCGTAAATACAGCCATGATGTTATGACCGTTATCACAAAGCGCTTTAAGTGTGGGAATCGCAAAATCGGGCGTTCCCATGAAAATTACATTCATTTCAAATGTTCCTTTTATAAATTATTCTTCATCGTCGTCTTCAATATATTCTTCAATATTCATGGGTAAAACAATACCGTCAAGATGGTTACATTCGTGGCAAACACAACGTGCAAACAAGTCGCTTACTTCCATCTCATACCATTCGCCGAATCTGTTCTGAGCTTTGAATTTTACAGTTTTGGGACGTGTAACATAGCCATATATACCGGGGAAAGAAAGACATCCTTCTGCGGCGCGAACGGTTTCTTCTGAAACTTCTAAAATTTCGGGGTTGACAAGCTCGATAAAGCCCTCACCGACATCAATTACAACTATTCGTCTTATAATTCCAACCTGAGGTGCAGCAAGACCCAAACCCTCGGCATCATACATCGTCTCTTTCATATCATCTAAAAGTTCATGAAGTCTGTCGTTAAATTTTTCAACAGGCTTACATGTTTTTAAAAGAACAGGGTCACCGTCCTTAACAATTTTTCTGATAGCCATTTAAATCATCCTTTCCTGATGTTAAACTAAATCTCCGTTTATGTCTGCATATACTCTAACATTCGTAAAACGCTTATCCTTATAAGCCGCAAGCAGAAGGTTGGAAATAAAGCTTCTGAACTTGGCATTTACTCGGCATTTAAGCGTTAAAGCATATTTATATCTGTTATTAATTCTTCCCTGTCCCGATTTTGCAGGACCCAAAACACGAAGCGGGAATTTTTCGCCCGACCCGCTTAATTCTTCCTTCATCAAGTCAACAAAAGCGTTAGCGCATTTAATGGCATCTGTTTCAACAGGTGAGCTGAAATAGATAGCACATATATCGCAAAACGGCGGGTAGATAAGCTGCTTTCTAAGTGCGATCTCCTGCGAATAGAACTCTTTATAATCCTGCTGAGAAGCAAGAGAGATTATGTGATGATCGGGTACATTTGTCTGAATGTAAGCAACAGCGGGAGCATCTCCTCTCCCTCCTCTGCCAACTACTTGAGTTAACAAAGAGAAGGTGCGCTCATAGCTTTTGTAATCGTCTGCAAAAAGAGAATTATCAAGCGAAATCACTCCGACAACCGTAACATTTGGGAAGTCCAGTCCTTTTGCAATCATCTGTGTACCGACCATGATATCGTATTCGCCGTTTTCAAATGCTTTGAATTTTTCTTCATAAGCACAGCGAGAGCAAGTCGTGTCAGCATCCATGCGCAGAACTCTGGCATTCGGGAATGCATTTTCAAGCTCCTCTGCCAAAAGCTGCGTGCCGAGACCTGTTGCCATTACTTCATCACTGCCGCAATCGGGGCATTTGCCGCTAAAGCGTGAGGAATATCCACAGTAATGGCACATTAGTTTATCGTTAGATTTATGGTAAGTTAATGGTATGGCGCAATTTGGGCATGAAACCGTTTTTCGACATCCTTTGCAAGTTATGTGTGTATTATATCCTCGCCTGTTTAAAAGCAAAATTGCTTGCTTTCCATTCTTTATAGCCTCATCAACAGAGCGCACCAAATCCTCACAAAAAAGGCTTGTGTTGCCCATTTCAGCTTCAAGTGTCATATCTGCTACAACTACCTGAGGTAATTTAGTATCGCCGTAGCGGTTGTTAAGCTCGAAAAGGCTGTATCTGCCCGATTTGGCATAATAATAGCTTTCAAGCGAAGGTGTGGCAGAGGCTAACACCAGCACGCTGTTGTGTGTGCCGCAACGCTGAATTGCAACCTCACGCGCGTGGTAACGTGGCGAAGATTCGGACTTATAGGAGCTTTCGCCTTCTTCGTCCATAATAATCACACCAATGTTCGATAACGGTGCAAACACAGCACTTCTTGTGCCGATAACGATTTTTGCAAGTCCGTTTTTAATACGCTTGAATTCATCCAACCTTTGCCCTAAAGAAAGACTTGAATGAATTACAGCAACGATATCACCAAACATTGCTTTGAATCTGCCTACAAGCTGAGGGGTCAACGAAATCTCGGGCACTAAAAGCATGGCTGTTTTGCCTTGCTTAACGCAAGAGTCTATCAGCTTTATAAATACCGCTGTTTTGCCGCTGCCGGTTACACCGTGAAGCAATGCACCCGCGGGCTTATCAGCGCATATAAGCTGCATTATGCCGTTATATGCCGACTGCTGTTCGTCAGACAAAACTATATCATCGGGGTCAGTCTTCTCACGTTGCGAAAACTCAGGGGTACGGAATGTTTCGTAAGAATATTCCTCAATTATACCCTTTTTAAGCATATTCGAGATTATTGTTTGAGTTATGGTTAACAAGTAGCACGCTTCTTTAATCGAGGCTGACTCGTTTTCTTCTAAAAGCTCAACAACAAGGCGCTGTTTTGGGGTTAATGCCGTCTCTACCTCTCCACTAATAAATCGGGGTGAAAGTCGGATCATTCTTATCGTCTCATCGCCTACACGGCGCTTAAACTCATCAGCTCTTTCCAAGACACCTTTTTCTACGAGGCTCTCAATAACCTTTGCTTTGCCATTGTTAACGCTGTCGTCAAGCAGTAAATCGAACTCTTTTTTGCCTTCACACGCTAAAAGCATTTTGTAAAGCGCTGATTCTTCATCCGTCATTTCGCAATCAGGCTTCGAGTTTGCCAAGGCGTAAGTGCTTGAATAAACAACCGAATAGCCGGATGGAATTATTGTCCTAAATGCCTCAAAATAGGTACAAAACGTATGCTCTTTAAGCCATGCTACAAGCGATAAAAGCTCCTCGTTTATAAGGGGTTCTTTATCGATTATGCTTATAATAGGCTTGATTTTTTCATCGGGTACTTCTTTCTCATAAACCCTTGTTACCAAGCCTATACGCTTTAAGTTTCCCTTGCCAAACGGTACTAAAACACGCATGCCGGCACAAAGCGTACCCAAAAGAATATCGGGATATTTATATGTATACTCGATATCAAAGCCGTAAGCCGTGCCCTGCAAAACAACTTTTGCACAGTGCATATTATTCATTTGCAGGCACTCCTTTCGGCTTAATATGTTTTCTTATTTATTTCTTAAAGAGGGATCTTCAACAAGCTTATATTCGCTTTTTGCAAACTGCTCAACAGCAGTTTTTACAGGCTTTTCATCAATAATAACCTTGTTTTCATAAGCTTCATCAAGAATATCTCTTGCGCGCTTTGCAACAGCAATTACTAAAGAATAGGTGCTTTCGTTGTTCTTTAAAATCTGTGAGCTGGAAGGTCTTAACATGTCAGTTCAATACTCCTTTTATTGTATTAGAATTAAATTTTGTCATATATTTGCAGGACTTCATTATTGTTTCAAGTCCCTCAATAGCATCGATCAGGTTATCGTTAACTAAAACATAATCATAGTTATATGATTTTTCGATTTCGCTTGCGGCTTCGCCAACACGGCGTTCAATAACGTCTAAAGCCTCGGTTCCTCTGCCGATAAGGCGTTGTTTCAATGCTTCAACATTGGGAGGAAGAATAAAAATCAAAACAGCATCGGGATAAGCTTGTTTAACCTTCATGGCGCCTATGGTTTCGATCTCAAGAATTACATCAATACCCGCATCAAGCTTCTCCATAACTTTTGCTTTAGGCGTGCCGTAATAGTTACCGCAAAATTCGGCATATTCAAACATGCCGCCGTTTGAGATTTCCGATTCAAACTCCTCACGGGTGATGAAGTAATAATTAATGCCGTTAAGTTCACCATCTCTGGGGCTTCGGGTAGTTGCAGAAACAGAATAGTGGATGTTTTTGAAGTTCTTTAAAACCTCGCTTAAAATTGTGCCCTTGCCACAGCCGGACGGAGCGGAAAGCACATAAAGAATACCTTTATTCTGCATTTTCATCCTCCTTATCTTCTCCTTTAGAAAGAATATAATCGGCAGTACGAGCAGACAAAATAACGTGGTCGGAATCCATTACGATCACCGTTTTTGTCTTCTTTCCATAGGTAGCGTCAATCAGCGTACCCTTGTCCTTAGCCTCCTGAATAAGTCTTTTTACAGGCGAGGAATCGGGCGAGACAAGCGCAATAATTCTTGACGACGAAACAAAGCATGAATAACCAATATTTATCATTTCCATATTATCGCACCGTTCTATTCAATATTCTGAATCTGTTCTCTTATTTTTTCAATCGTGCTCTTAAGGTCTACAACCATTCTGGTAATGGTCAGGTCGCTGCACTTTGAGCCGGTTGTGTTTACCTCACGGTTCATTTCCTGAACTAAGAAATCAAGCTTTTTGCCGATGGGCTCATTAAGCTGCAAAAGTTCACGATACTGAGCAATGTGACTTCTTAAACGAACGGTTTCTTCATCGACCGCTGTTTTATCGGCAAAAATCGCAGCTTCGGTAAGGATTCTTGACTCGTCAATATTCTTATCGCCCAGAATATCGCAAAGACGGGTATAAAGCTTTGTGCGGTATTCTTTTGTTACATCGGGAGAGCGTGTCTCTATCTGAGTTACTGTATCCTCGATAAAGTCGAGTTTTGAAAGAATATCATCTTTGAGTCTTTCGCCCTCGGCAGTTCTCATCGCAATAAAGCTGTCAAGCGCTTCATTAGCGGTTTCGCTTACCAAAGACCATAGCTCGTCTTCATCAATTTCAGATTTTGAAACGGTGAAGACATCGCTCATTCTGAAAAGCTGAGAAAGCGTTAAGTCGTCTTTAAGGCCAAGCTGTTCGTTAGCATTTCTTAATGCACTTACGTAGTTGTTTGCAAGCTCTGCATTAACCTCAACAACACAGTCAGAGCCGTTTATGCGGTTTATTGAAACATAGGTTTCAACCTTGCCTCGGTTTATTTTAGAAGCGAACAAGCTTTTGAGTTTATCCTCTAAAAAAGAATACTGTCGTGAAATTCTTGTCGAAAACTCAAAGAATCTATGGTTAACCGAACGCACTTCAACGGTTATCTCGTAAGTGTCAAACGACTTCGAAGCTCTGCCGTAGCCGGTCATACTCTTAGGCATTTTATAATCATCCTTTCATGTTGAAAATAGCATAAGTATATAAGAATCCATAATACACCAATATATAAAAGTATTATAGCACCAATCGTTAAATAAAGCAAGGAATCAGGCAAAAATTTAAGATAATTTATGATTTGCAACTGATTAAGTTTTGTGATATAATGACATAAGATTGGAGATGGTAAAATGAATTTGATGAACATGGACTTTAAAAACAGATTTATTGAGATATATAAAGAGAACATTAAGCGTGAGGGTGCCGACAAGCTTTTAGAATATCTTTGCTCTCGCAACTGCGATTTCTTTACGGCGCCGGCTTCAACAAAGTTCCATTGCTCTTATGAGGGCGGGCTTTGCGAGCACAGTTTAAATGTTTATGACTGCTTGAAATCATACCTTGAAACCGACAGAGCGAAAGAAAAGTTCGGGCTTTCGTTCTCGGAAGAAACGATCGCTATCGTCTCCCTCTTGCACGATGTTTGCAAGACCAACACCTATAAAGTAAGCATGAGAAACAAGAAGGACGAAAGCGGAACATGGATTCAGGTGCCTTATTATGAATACAACGACACCCTGCCCTACGGTCACGGTGAGAAATCGGTTTACATTGTTTCGGGCTTTATGCGTCTGACCCGCGATGAGGCAATGGCTATCCGCTGGCATATGGGCTTCTCGGGCGAGGAGGACAAAAAGCTTGTAGGAAACGCTTTAAGAGCTTACCCCTTGGCTCTTGCGCTTAACATTGCCGACTGTGAAGCTTCAAGCTTTGTTGAAGAAAGAAATGATAAATAGTAAATAGAAATCCCATCTTTTCAGATGGGATTTCTATTTATATCTTCTTTTTCATGTAGCGTGGCAAATACATCTCGTACCCGTGTTTGGGATAGAAATTCCAAGATTCATAGTAACGTTCCTTGTCACCAAGATGAACTCTGATCTCTTGAACACCTTTTGCCCTTGCAAAGTCTTCGGCAACTGCCAAAAGTGCAGAGCCAATTCCTTGTCGCTTTAAAGTCGGCTTGATAAACAGACGGCGAAGCCACATAAAATTATCTTCTGACCTTACACCTACACAGCCTATCACACGGTCATTATCATCAATTGCAAGCCAGAACATATCGCCGACACTGATATAATTTGCATTAATATCGAATAAGTCATCTCTTAACTTTGGTACGCCGCCTAAAGCATCTTTAGCCGACAGATACATATAAAACAGGTCATCGCGGTATCTGTCATCATATTTAATAATCTTCATTCTTGCTCCTTGATATAAACTGCCTCCCGCATATAAGAGGAAGGCAGTGCTTTTATAATTTATATTAGAACTTAAGATTTTTAGGAGTTCTTGCATAAGCGCAAACGTCGCGGATGTTTGCAACACCTGTTACATACATTAAAAGTCTTTCAAGACCCAAGCCGAAGCCCGAGTGAACAACGCCGCCGTACTTTCTAAGGTCAAGATACCATTCAAGCGATTCGGTCTCCATGCCGATATCTGCCATCTTCTTAACCAAAACATCATAATTCTCTTCACGCTGAGAGCCGCCGATAAGCTCGCCAACGCCGGGAACAAGCAAGTCGCAAGCTGCAACTGTCTTTCCATCGGGGTTAAGCTTCATATAGAAAGCTTTAATATCCTTCGGGAAGTCGATCAAGAACACGGGGCCTTTTGCAACCTTGTCGCAAATATAGATTTCGTGTTCTTTTGCAAAGTCCACGCCCCACTCTACAGGGAATTCAAACTTCTCGCCCGAGTTTTTAAGGTAGTCAACAGCCTCGGTATAGGTAATGACCTTAAAGTCAGAGTTAACAACTCTATCAAGCTTTTCAATAAGGGTATGATCTTTATCAACAAAATCGTTAAGGAACTTAAGCTCATCGGGGCAGTTTGTCATAACGTCCTTAATAACATACTTAAGCATAGCTTCCATTACAGCCATGTCGCCCTTAAGGTCGCAGAATGCCATTTCGGGCTCGATCATCCAGAATTCGGATGCATGGTAAGGAGTGTTAGAGTTTTCAGCACGGAATGTAGGACCAAAGGTATATACCTTGCCCATCGCAAGAGCAAAAGGCTCAACATGGAGCTGACCCGAAACAGTAAGGCAAGCGTGCTTGCCGAAGAAGTCTTCAGCGTAGTTGGTATCCTCACGGGTCGTAACAGTGAAGGTCTCGCCCGCACCCTCGGCATCGTTACCTGTAATTAACGGTGTGTGAATGTAGGTAAAGCCCTCCTGGCGGAAGAATTCGTGCAGGGACTGAGAAATGATGGAACGAATCTTGAAAACAGCCATAAAGGTGTTTGTTCTCGGTCTTAAATGAGGGATCTCACGCAAGAACTCAAGCGAGTGGCGCTTTTTCTGCAAGGGGTATGCTGCGTCACATGCGCCCAAAAGCTCAGCTTCGGTAGCGTTGATTTCAAAAGGTTGCTTAGCCTCGGGGGTGATAATAAGCTTACCTGTGATTTTAACAGCACAGCCGGTTAAAAGCTTAGCGATCTCGGCAAAGTTAGCAAGCTTATCTTCCTCGTAAACGATCTGAACGCAGCTAAAGCAAGAGCCGTCGTTCATGGAGATGAAACCGATTTTATTATTAGATCTGTTAGTTCTTATCCAACCTTCAACCGTAACGGTTGCGCCGTCAACAAGCTCGTCGATGGGCATAAGACCCTTAACACTCTTATAAATTTCGTCAAATAAATACTTACTCATATATATTCCTCCAACAAAAATGAAGTTAAGCACAATAAAACTATTTTATTACTGTAAGCAGAAAATGTCAAGTAAAATGGCATTAATCTTTAGCTTCATTCATCTTTTTTACAGAATCGGATACAATTTCTTCACGAAGCTTTTTAAGCCAGTCGTGCCATTCAACCTTATCGGCGCCATAGGTTAAAGCATCGTTATATTCATGAGGCATCCATGTTGATATGTCAGCCTCGTTATGTGCGATAAGCGCTTCCATGTTATCAAGTGCCTTATAAAGCTTTGCTTCTTTAGTCTCTAAAGCGTCCATTTCGGCAAAGAGGGTTGTAAATTCAGCCTCCAAATCATCGGGCAGATTGGAAAGCAGAGTTTTAATAGCTTCACGCTCAACAGCTTCGTGGTCGTCTGTTTTTAAATATGCAGGAATATCCCCTGTTATAGCTTCACCAAAGTCGTGAATGATGCACATTCTTATAACCTTGTTTATATCAACATCGGGAAAATCTTTTTCTAAAAGCATGGGCATTAATGCGAGTCTCCACGAATGGTCGGCGACAGTTTCTTTTTCGCCGTCCGGGTTCCAGCAGTGGCGCGTTGTATACTTAAGTACACCGACAGTCGTTAAAAAATCTATAAAGTTTCTTTGAGTCATAAAATAATCCTCCAAAAAAGAAATTTGAATTTAATATATTCTATCATATTTACGCTGATAAATCAACAAAAGGAGCTTATCAAATTGATAGGCTCCTTAAAAAATCAGTGAATGGTTTCAATCTTTATTATATTTGTGTTGCCGGCCTTGCCGTTAATCTGTCCGCCGGTAAGAACGACGTTGTCATCTTTTTTAAGATTAAATATTGATTTGACCTTGTTAAGTGCTGTGTAGAACATTACTTCGACCGAGTTATGCTCCTCACACAAAACAGGTGTAACGCCCCAGCTAAGGTTAAGCTTGCGCCAAACTTTTTCGTTTGTGGTAGCACCCATAATATCAACAGGGCAACGGAAACGGCTGACCATTCTTGCAGTTTTTCCGCTTATAGAGTTAACAACGATTCCTTTTGCGTTAAGATCGATAGCCATTGAGCAGGTTGAATGCGAAATAGCATCAATATTGTTTTTGATCTTGAATTCGGTAGTTTTGAAGCGTTTGATGTAATCAATTTTTTTCTCGGTATATTGAGCAATCTCGACCATGTTCTTTAGTGCCTCAACAGGATATTTGCCCGAGGCGGTTTCGCCCGAGAGCATAATTGCAGATGTGCCGTCATAAACAGCATTAGCAACGTCCGAGAGCTCAGCGCGGGTGGGCCTGGGATTATGGATCATTGATTCAAGCATTTCGGTTGCCGTAATTACACGAATGCCCAAAAGGCGGCACTTGTTTATGAGATATTTCTGAATAGCAGGTACCTCAACAAATGGGATCTCAACGCCTAAATCGCCGCGTGCGATCATAATACCGTCGGCAATCTCGCATATCTCTTCGACATTATCCACACCCGAACGATTCTCGATTTTTGCAATAACGTCAATATCCTTACCGCCGTTTTCATCGAGGAAGTTTCTGATTGCTTCAACGTCAGACTTTCTTGAAACAAACGAGGCTGCAACAAAATCGACATCATTTTTAATGCCAAACAAAAGGTCAGCCTTGTCCTGCTCACTCAAAAAGTCGTGCATCATAACCTTGTTGGGAAAATGCATACTCTTTCTGTCCGAAAGCTCGCCACCGACAATTACCTTGCATTTAGCGTCAGAGCCATTTATCTCCAAAACCTCGAAAACTACAAGACCGTTATTAACGGTTACAGTGTCTCCAACTTTCAAATCATCAGTCAGATGAGCATAGCTGACACTGACGCGCGAATTATCGCCTATAACATCATTGGTAGTAAAAGTAAACTCATCGCCGTCGTTAAGCATAATCTTTTTGTTTTCAAAGGTTTTAATTCGATATTCGGGGCCTTTGGTATCAAGCATAACTGCAACAGGTAAATTAAGCTTTTCCCTAACCTTTTTAATAAGATCGATTTTATTCTGATGTTCGTCATGAGTACCGTGCGAAAAATTAAGACGAGCAACGTTCATGCCCTCGAGGCACATTTTTGTAATAATCTCTTCATTTTCGCAAGCGGGACCGATCGTGCAAATAACCTTTGTTTTTCTCATGATTAAAAATTCCTTCTTTCGATATTGCAAACTTTCGATATTTCTATACTTATATCAGAAGTCAAAATTCACAAGTTATATTCTATCACAAATTAAGAAAAATTCAATCGCTTTAAGATAAATATTTAAAATTAACGCCAATCATTTTATAAAAAAACCGCCTTCCGATTTGGAAAGCGGTTTAATTTATGAATTAGCTGTTGCTGGCAATATATTCATCGATCAAAGTATTCTGTTCTTCCATGTAATAGATAAAGGATTCAGTATACTGTTCCTTAAGCTGTGCCCAAGATGTAGGTGTAGCGGATCTTGCAACGCCGTCGCGGAAGCTGTTGTAAGCCGAGTTAAGGCTGTCGGTGAAGTTACCGTTGTAGTACAAGCTTACGTTGCGCTGTGCAAGCTCATAGCAGTGGTCACGCATTTCAAGCATTTCATCAGTCCACTTATAGGTTTCCTTAAGCTGCTTGCGGTCAATATCGATAACGGTGGGGTCGATGATCTTGAATCTTTCACATGCTGCCAAAAGTGCAACGCCTTCAGGATTCTCAGCACCTGTTACGATCATATAACCCTGAGGAATAGAAGTAAGGTAATAGTTACCGTCGCCGTTTTCATATCTGGGAAGCGGAACGAACATGAGCTCGCCAGCCTCGATATCGCCCCAAACTGCAGAGATTTCTTCTACAGTTCCGGTGAAGTTACCGATAACTTCAATATAGAACAAGCAAAGGCCTTCCTTAACACCTGAACCGGGAGTATGGCTGTTTCTGCCTGCCCAGTAGTTGGTGCCTTCATGGTAAGTGCAATCATTCTTTACAAGATCATAAAGAAGAGAGTTTGCAGCTTCGATAATAGGATCGTCAAGGTTAGAGTAGTAGTGGCCGTTTTCATCCTTACCTACAAGCTTCTTGCCTGTTGACTGCTGAACCAAAGCGTCATTGAAGGAGTAACCGTCAAGAGCGTATCTGTTCTCATCAGGATCAGAGAAGTCCATGCACATGTTATAGAATACTTCCCAAGTCCATTCGTCGTTAGCATAAAGCTCTGCGGGGTCATCAAAGCCCCACTCGTCAATAACTCTTCTGTTGTAAGGTACAACATGACGGAAAGTAACGTCGGTTACGAAAGCAAAGTGAGTATCGCCCAAAGCAAAGTACTCAGCAGCTTCTGCCATACCCTGCCACAAAGGGTCAGAATAATCAACATAATCATCTACAGGCTGGAATGTGCCCTTGATGCATGCCATGGGGAAGGTAGCTTCGGAAGAAGAACCTGCGGGGAAGAAGTCGGGAGCAGTACCTGCCAAAATAAGGTTAGCAAGTGTATCATATCTTTCAAAATAATCACACTCGATCCATTCGACTTCACAGCCGTATTTTTCAGTAAAGGTCCAGTAACCGGTGTTTACGATCTCAGCTTCAGAGTAGTTGTGGAAACCGTCAAACCAAGAACAATATTCAATTGTTGTGCCGGCAGCGATTGTAGCTTCGGCATCAGGCAAGGTGATACCTGCTGCTGCCAAAATTGCCTCAGAGTCTTCTGTCGAAAGAGTGAGCTTAACGATCTTGCGCTCATTCTTCTTACAACCTACTAAAGTGAAAATCATCAGAAGAGCCAAAGCAAGTGCAAGAATTTTTTTCATGTTATTGCCTCCTATTTGAATATGCGATAGAAAAAAGCGCTCATATCGCCCATCCCGCATAAGCGGGATGTTCGACGTGAGGCTAATTTATATTGGAGAAAGGAAATGATTTAATTATTTCTTTTTCTTCTTAAGAACTACGAGTACTACAGCCAAGATTACAACTACAACAGCAACAATAACTACAACAGTAATAGTAGTCTTTGTAGATGCTTCCTTAGCAGCAGCTTCTGCAGCAGCCTTTTCTTCAGCTTCCTTAGCAGCAGCTTCCTCTGCTTCCTTAGCAGCAGCGTTTGCAGCAGTAGCAGCCTTGTGGAGATCCTTGATCTCGTTAATGATGGTCTTAAGTTCCTTAACCTTTTCGGTTACAGCAGGAAGACCGTTTCCTTCGGCTTCCATAGTGTCAACAGCAGCTACAGCAGCGTCATAAGCAGCCTTGATCTTGGTGATGTCATTGCCTGCAGCCTTAGCATCTTCCAAAGCAGTGTTTACAGTATCAATATGTACCTGGAAACCGGCCATTACGATATCGCCCTGCATAGCATCGATCTGAGCCTGGAGATCATCGTTAGCAGACATTACAGAGGTGAAGCCCAAAGCAGCCTTAGCAGCAACTACATCAACAGCAGCCTGTGCAGCATCAATAGCAGCCTGCAAAGCAGCAACGTCACCGCCTACAGCAGCCTTAGCAGCATCGATAGCAGCCTGTGCAGCATCAATATCGGGCTGAGCTTCAGCCAAAGCAACAACGTCGAGGTCTGCCAAAGAACCGTAATAAACGCCAACATAGTCAAGTCTGGTGTTTGTAAGGTTTGTACCGTAAGAGGGACCCTTAATAGCCAATTCTTCAGCAGATGTAAGGCCGGCACCGTCGTAATCCTGGAATACTAATTCAATGTAGTATTCGAAATCACCGGTGGTGAAACCTACGTTAGAAGCCTTGAACTGGTTAGAGCAAGTCTTTTCCATTGCGCCTGCAGCTTCGTCAGCGCCTAAAAGCCATACTCTGAAGTCGCCTTCGGAGTTGCCCTTGATATGTACAACAACGGTGTCGCCGTCGTTAACAGCCTGGGGAAGCTTGAGGGAGAAGATTGCGGTGTCGGGTGCCAATACTGAGTTGTCGCCCCAAGTAAGAGCATCAGCAGCAGTTCCGGTATAAGTACCGTAGTTATCTGTAGTCAAAGCGATTTCTACTTCATCAGCAGCAAATACAGTGACGGACATTGACAGTACTAAAGCAACTGCCAAAAGAACTGATAACAGTTTTTTCATAATAAATCCTCCAAGATATAAAATTTATTCAGTTTTATGCGTTTAAGACAAAAAACGCATTTAACTACTTGTATTTTACTACAGATTTGTGCTATAATCATTGCAGTTTCGATAATATTTATTGCGTGAAATCGGTAAATGAGGTAGAAATATGGTAAACGAAGTATATCATCCTTTTGAAAGTTCTGTAATATGCTACAGTGAAAAAAGTGTAATCAGCGCTCCCCCGCTTGACCCTCACCCTTTTCACAGACACAACGCATATGAAATATATTATTTCATGTCCGGAAATGTGAACTTATACATTGAACAGCAATGCTACAATCTTCGCCCGGGCGATCTCGTTATCATAAGTCCCGAGCAACTTCACCGTGTTGTATATTTGGATTATCAGGTTTACGAAAGAACAATTATTAACATAAAAC
Source organism: Oscillospiraceae bacterium (assembly GCA_017472735.1). Taxonomy (GTDB): domain Bacteria; phylum Bacillota; class Clostridia; order Oscillospirales; family Ruminococcaceae; genus Faeciplasma. The sequence continues at coordinate 261,013 of JAFUOD010000007.1, forward strand.
ACGAATATGTTGAAAAGCTTTCGAGTGACAGTACAGATTTGACGAAATGCTTTAACTTTAATAACGTTGATGACTTTAAACACATTCACTTAAACCGTGAAAGCCGTGAAGAATATACATCTTTAGTAAATAAGTACAAAGAATTCCGCGAGGCTGCTGATTATGGATATGATCTGAAAGCAGACTATGAGCTTACAAACATATTAATATTTATAAACAAGTTATTTGAAAATGCTGAACTGTCTCATAAAGAAAACGTTATGCCCGAGCTTATTAAAAATGTAATGGATTATGTACAGTCGCATCTTGCAGAAACGATTACATTGGAAATGCTGGCAAACGAATTCTATTTAAGCGGCAAATACATAAGCAGCCAGTTTAAGCAGCACACCGGTTTAACTTTAAGGACATACATTCTCGACCAGCGAATTGCATTTGCAAAAAGGCTTTTGCAAAGCGGCGCCAATGTTTCGGAGGCTTGCTATCGCTCCGGATTTTCTGATTATGCAAACTTTATAAGAACCTTTACGAATTTAGTAGGCATTTCGCCCGGGAAATTCGCTCGTGAAAACAAATAAGTTTTTTGACTCTTGCGTTTTACTCGCAGGAGTCTTTTTATTTTGTAATTCTTTGCGATATGTCGAAAAATTATTGCATAAAGTAAAATATACATATTTGATACATTGTATTTTAAGCAATAACAAGTTATAATCGTACCATAATATGCTTTGAAATTTAGGAGGTTATTATGAAGCTTAAAAGACTATTTTCAGGCATTATTTGCGCGGCACTTATGCTTTGCTTAGCGGTCCTACCGCCTTTTAGCACTGTTATCAGCGCCGATGCAGATGTTGCTGATGTAATTGACCCATTGAGCGGTGTTTTATCTGACGGAACAATGAGACGCCCCTTGGGTCCCGATTCGCCAATGTATATTGTACACGTTGACACTTGGGTAACACCCGACCCTGAGGCAGTTATTGCACTTATTCCCGAGGAAATAAGACCTTATGTTGTATTTAACATTTCGCTCTCTGTCAGTTGTGATGAAGTAGCTCAGAAATTCTTGGTTGTACAGTACGGATATGAAACAGCTAAATCATGGTTAAGAGTTCTTGCCGAAAACAACTGCTGGGCAATGATTCAGCCTGCCAGCGGCGGCCTCTGCCACTTCCCCGATTACGGAACTGATGTTGACCTTGAAAACACTCTTTACGGTGAATTTTTCAGAGAATACCCTAACTTCTTGGGCTTTAACTACTGCGAACAGTTTTGGGGCTTTGACGGGACACAGTTCCCCTTTGCGCCCTCTGCACAGGACAGATACCGTCACTTCGCTAACCTCTTGGAACTTACAAATAAGTACGGCGGATATCTTACGGTAAGCTGGTGCGCTAACCAGTGGAGCCCGGGAATCAGCCCCATTGCAATGCTTAAGGAAATCCCCGAATGGGAAGAAGCCTGCCTTAACTATTCCGAAAACTTCATTCTGTGCGAAAAATACACACAGCTCAGCTATATCAGAGATACTGAGAGCCTTGTATTCGGCATCTGGCTTTCGGGCTATTGCGGTAACTTCGGTATAAGATATGACGAAACAGGATGGACGGGAGGAACAAGCGATGACTATACAATGTCTACCGGTCTTCCTATCTATTTTGAAAGAATGGTATTAAACGGTGCAACCGTTATTGACGGACCTGAGCTTACACCTGTTGACTGTATTTTAGAGGGTGATGCCGCCGAAACCGAGGACGGTTACATTACAAGAACCTGGTATACGACCAGCGCTTTTGATAACGTAGCTATGGACTCGTTTAAAAAGATCGTTGACGGAACTTTCAGAATTCCTACTCGCGAAGAAGTTATTGATCGCACAAAGGTAATTCTGGTAAACGATGTCGAAGTCGGTGATATAGACAACAAATATTCAACTCCTGTTGATTTGTTTAAAGGACTTTATCAAACCGAGAACGACGGCGGGTTGAAAGATAATCATGACCTTTACAAGAGTACCGGCCGTTATCCTACAATTCCTATGTGCCATGATTTAAGCGACGATTTGTCTTATGATTTCGACCTTGTCGTATACAAATCCAAATATAAGCAGACTTGGACTAACGTTAATGAAAAGGTTGAAGAATTCAATGAGCTCTTCCCGGAAGAATATACCGGCGATTTATATGCGGCTCATTATGATAATGTATGGGTCACCTACAATCCATACAAAGCAAACCAGACAGCTACCGGTCTTATTCCCTTGCAGTATAACACCTGCGAGAGCATGGAGCTTACATACTCAAGATACACAACAGGTCTCGTTAACGAATATGCCGATAAGATCACCTTCTATTTGAACAACTACGATGACAACAACCTGTTAAAAGCTCGAGAAGATGTCATTGTTATTAACGGTGCTACCGAGGAACCTACTGTAACTTATACCGACAGAGGTATAAGCACACTTAAGGCAAAAGTAACATCGACATGGGAAAACGGCGTGTTTACCGTAACAGTAAACCACAACGGTCCTATCGACATTGAAATCAATTGTAAGGGCTCGGCAACCGGTCGCTCGACAGATTATAATGAAGCTTCTTTGGTTGTTCCCGCTCCCTCAAACGATTATTACGGCACTTTGCAGCACGAGGTTGAATACTTCGAATATACCGGAATTGACCAGATAGTTAAAAATGCATCAAGAGCAGGAATCGACAACTATACCGCTTTAGGCTATACTGTCGTGGGCAATTCGGATGCTAAACTTAAAGAAACCGTAAACATTTTAACTCCGGGCGTATATACACTATCGCTCAGATACACAAGTGAAGCTGATGTTAGCGGCGTAAACGTTTATGTAAACGGCAAAAAGGTAAGCATGCCTTCAATGTCTGCCTCCCTTGCACTTGATGAATGGATGACTGTTTCTTCTGACGTTAAGCTTAAAGAGGGCGAAAACGTCGTTGAAATCAGAACCAAGGGCGGAGCAAAATCTCCTATCTATCTTGATAACTTCACTTTAACTGCTGTAAGCCACGGCAGCTCTTCAGCGGGCAGCGGAACGGCACTTTATTACGTCATCGGTGCTGCTGCAATTGTTATTGTTGCAGTTTGTGCAGTTGCAATAATCAAATCGCTTAAGAAGAAATAACTTTATGTGCCAGCGTGATAAAAGCCAAGAATGATTCTTGGCTTTTATCCTAACAAAATACTTGAACACTTTACTACGGAGAAAAATATGCTCTTTAACTCATTAGAATTTTTGATATTCTTCCCTATCGTTTTGGTGATATATTTTATTATCCCCACAAAAATCAAATACTTGTGGCTGCTTGCGGCAAGCTATTACTTCTATATGTGCTGGAACGCAAAATATGCTCTTTTAATGCTGTTTTCGACAGCGTGTACATATGCAGGCGGTTTGTTGATTGAATTTGTTAAAAACCGCAACTGGACTGATAAAAAGAAGACAACAGTTAAAAAACTCGGCGTTGCTTTCGTAATCATTTCCAACCTTGCGGTGCTTGGATATTTTAAATATACCAATTTTCTCATCGAATCATTAGAGTCGCTGTTTGCTATGATGAGTATTGAATTGAATATACCCGCTGTTGATGTTTTGCTTCCTGTCGGCATTTCATTCTACACTTTCCAGGCATTAAGCTATACTATTGATGTTTACAGAGACGATATTTACGCTGAGAAAAACTTCTTTAGATATGCTTTGTTCGTCTCCTTCTTCCCTCAGCTTGTAGCAGGACCTATTGAACGCTCGAAAAACCTCTTAAAGCAGCTTGCCGTGCCTAAGAAATTTTCTTACGTTAAGGCAAGAGACGGTTTGTTTTTGATGGTATGGGGCTTCTTCTTGAAAATTGTTGTTGCCGACAGAATTGCAATGTTTGTTGACACTGTTTACGGCGACTATCAGAGATTCCCCGGCTGGTATATTATAATTGCTACAATTTTGTTTGCTGTGCAGATTTACTGCGACTTCTACGGTTACTCGACCATTGCGATGGGTGCTTCGGGTATACTTGGCATTGACCTTATGGAAAACTTCGATGCGCCTTACCTTTCTGTAACGGTCGCAGAATTCTGGCGCAAGTGGCACATTTCGCTCACCTCTTGGTTTAAAGATTATTTATACATACCGCTGGGCGGCTCTCGCAAAGGTGTTGTAAGAAAGTATTTGAACAAGCTTATCGTATTTTTAGTAAGCGGTTTGTGGCACGGTGCTAACTTTACATTTGTTATCTGGGGCGCGCTTAACGGTGTTTATCAGGTTATAGGTGAAATGCTTATGCCATTAAGAGAAAAGATCTGCAAGGTGCTTCACATAAGCCGCAAGTTCTTCTTGCTTAGATTTGTTCAGATGCTTATTACATTTGCGCTTGTTGACTTTGCATGGATATTCTTCAGAGCGCCGACATTAGAGGCTTCGTTTGAAATGATTGGCAGCATATTTACCGCTGACAACTTCTCAATATTTGCAAACGGCGGACTTTTCCAGTGCGGACTTAACGAAAAGAACTTTATTTTAATGCTTGTTTGCATTGTGATTCTATTGATTGCAGATACATTCAAACACTTTGGCATTAGCGTAAGATATTACATTCAAAAGGTACCTTACCCAGTTAGATGTGCCGCACTTATTATTGCAATATGCTTTATTTTAGTATTTGGTATTTGGGGCTCGGGTTACGATGCCGCAAACTTCATTTACTTCCAGTTCTAAAGGAGGCGTGAATATGAAAACTAAAATTAAGCACTTTATTCAGGGCGTTGTATTTGCAGTTTTGTTAGTTATTTCAATTAACGCCTGCGGCGAATTTTTGGAATATAAAGAAGCAAAAGAAAAATACACCGACTTTTTTGAAAGCGAAACAAACTTCGATGTTATCTTCCTTGGCACAAGCCACACATGGAATAGTGTTTTGCCGATGGAGCTTTGGGAGGGCTACGGTATATCCTCGTATAACTGGGGATATTCGAACTGCACACCTGCTGAAAGCTATTACATATTTAAAGACGTTGTAAAGTATACTGAACCTAAGGTCGTTGTTCTTGATATGTTCGGTCTTATGGAATATCAAGAGGGCAACGGTAAATACCGTCAGGACAGAATTGAGCAGCAGCACGTTCAGTTTGATGAGATACCCTTCTCGTTAAACAAGCTTGAAGCCGCACTTGACGTGTTTGATAACTATGACCACAGGCTTGACTATGTTTTTAATTTAATGATGTATCATAACCGCTGGGATGAGCTTGACGAAAGAGACTTTAATGTGAAAATCTCACCCGAAAAGGGCGCAAGCATGCTTACCGGTCTTGGCTGGGGCACGCAGTACTGGCCGATTGGAGAAAGCCAGAAAAGAGAGCTTGACAGCGTGAACTATGAATATTTTATTAAGTTCTTAGACTTCTGTCACGAAGAGGATATACCTGTTTTGTGTGTTTATCTCCCCTTCCCTGCAAGTGAGAATAATCAGAAGGCGGCAAACTCGATAGGCGATGTTGTAGACAAATACCTTACTGCCGAATATGTAAATATGCTTAACCTTGGCATTGTAGACTTCAGCACGGATATGTATAACGATAACAACCACCTTAACTTTACCGGCGCCTGCAAGGTAACTGATTGGCTTGGCGAATACCTCACTGAAAACTATAGGCTTGATGACTACTCGCAGAATGAGTTTTGGATCGCCGACCACGAGGAATATGTTGAGTATAAGGCTGAAAACATTAAAAACCTGTGGAGTCTTAATGACAAGCTTCTTTCGACCTATGGTGGAGATTTTGATGTTGAGCTTGTGATTTCAAGCAGTAATGATTTGTATTCTAAAGATAAATATGTTAAAACCTTTATGGATAACCTTGGATGGAACGGAACTGTAACCTATGGAGACAGTGAAGATCTTATTTTAGACAATAGGGCCTGTGAGGTAATTCTTAGAATCTACAATACGGATACATTAGAGCTTGTTGAGGAAGTAGGATATACCTATTTTGACGGTCAGCTACGGCCTGTAAAATAATAATTACCTTTCATGTCATTGATTAGAAAAGTATATGAAAAAGGACTGTTTTTTAGAAAACAGTCCTTTTTTGGTTGGTCTGAGTGAAAAACAAACCGAGCGAAGCTCGCTTTGTTTGGACGTTGAACAATTTTGCGCCAACATTTTGCCTAATGCACTGCATTGCGAAGCGCAAAATCAGCAGATCCTTACGGATTTGCGGCTCTGCGTCGGTAAATCGGATAATACAAAATAAAGACCCCGGCTATTGCCAAGGTCTTCGTTTTGTATGGTGCAGTGAGTGATGATAAATCCGAACCAAATGCCTCTTCAATTTCGGCAAAGGTGATTGTTTTTGTGCCTTCCTTATAGTTGAATGTAATGACTAAGTAATCGTCAAACAGATAGATCGCATTGACGAAGCTATCAATCAGACGGCGGCGGTGGTCAAGCTGTTTCATATTGAGCTTGCGATACTTGACAAGATATGCGAGTATATCGTCTTTTGTAACTGTGGGTTTGGCAATTTCTTCTTTGAGAATCTGCACCGAGATCTCGCTCTTTTCGGCTTCGAGCTGCTCAAGACGTTGCTTGGTAGATGCGGTCAGAATTCCTGCTTGAATGGCGTTGACGAGATTGTCAATGCCTTTTTCTATTTCATCAAGCTGCTTGCGAAGAATCGGGAGAGTGCTGCTCTCGGCATTGAGCTTGGCGATCAGCATATCTGCAAGTCTGTCGAGTAATTCATCGTCAAAGATGAACTTCTGAATAAGCAGGATTACAACTTCCTCAATCCATTTCTTTTTGATGGTTTTCTTCTTGCACGTTCCGCCCTTGCGTGTGCCTCGGCATTTGTAATAGCGGTGGACTTCCATCGTATGACTCGTTCCGCTTTCTCCCGTAATCAGACACTTACAATAACCGCAGAACAACTTTGTAGTCAACAGATATTCGTCCTCGGCTTTGTGCTTGGCGGGAGCTTTCTTGTTTGCGGCGGCTCGCTCTTGAACTTGCTCAAACAACTTGGCAGGAACGATGGCGGGGATTCCATTGGGAACAACCACGTCACGATATTGATACTCACCTATGTATCGGCGGTTGTGTAGCATTCGTGTCACGGTGTTAAGACTGATCTTCGTTCCTCGGACGGTGCGGATACCTTTGATGTTTAACTCGTCGGTGATCTCTTGCATCGTTGCGCCTTTAGCATATTTCTTAAACGCATCAAGAACAGCAGGCGCGGCAACAGGATCGATTTGGAAGAATTGATTTTCGTCAACGGTGTATCCGATGGGAAGTGTACCGCCGTTGTATTTACATTTGAGCGCGTTTTCGGTCAGACCTCGCACCACCTTCTCGGAGAGTTCGGCAGAATAGTATTCCGCTATGCCTTCAAGCACAGACTCAAGCAGAATGCCCTCGGAACCTTCGGAGATGGATTCGGTTGCCGATATGACCTTCACGCCATTCTTACGAAGAACATACTTGTAGTGTGCCGAGTCGACACGGTTACGAGAAAATCTGTCGAGTTTCCATACAATGACAACATCAAACTTTTTCGCCGCACTGTCCTTGATCATTTTCAAGAAGTTCGGGCGGTGGTCTGTCTTTGCCGACAAGGCTCTGTCTATGTACGGCTCAAGCAGGGTGATGTCATTCTTCTTGGCAAAGGCTTGGCATTCACGAAGCTGACCTTCAATGGATTCCTCTCGCTGATAATAGCGAGCATATATTACTCCTGTCATTCAAACCCTCCTTCTATGCAATTTGCGGGAACATTATTTCGAATTTTGCCAAAGTATCTGTTAGCTTGGGTTTTCCTTCTTATTTCTTTTAGATATTGAGGTACAGCACGCACTTCTTTTACTGACAAAACATCCAAAAAGGCGGTAGCGAAAGCCGCAGTAGGTTCAACACTTCCATTAATCAATGAAGCAACACTTGAGCAAGAGAGGAAGAGCGATGCAGTGGCAATACCGAGAGATTGTAGTATTTTTGCAATCTCCTCGCGAATTTTTAATTGAGAATTAAATGACATATTGGGGTCATCATCTCTAACTTTTAAGTATTTTTCAATCTCGTAGGTATAAGCTCTTCGACAATTTTCAAAGTCTCTGTTTTGTCTTAACTTTATAATTTGATTCATAGGAATATCTTTGATCCTACATGGAATCGCAAATTCTATTTGGGTTTTGGCAATCTTATAATGCAATTTTTGAGATCTACAAATTATTCTATCATTCTTTTCTAATAGGATATTGTATTTACTAACATCTGTAAGCATTTCAAGCTCTTGTCTCTTTGCAATTACATCCGCCAAAAAACTCATATAGGCAAAAGCTAAATCATTCGAAATTAAGATTCCGTAATCGAAGGGAGTTGCCAATCCATTTTCTAAACAAAAATCAAAAAACACTGGAGAAAATTTGCCTTCATACAAACGGCAATTTTGAAATCGGGGATTCCTCCAATTGTTAACCAACTCTAATGATTGCGAGCGTGAAAAGAATGATGAATACCTTTCGGGATGATTTAAGTATTTTTCAAATTCTTCACACGCTATGATCGAGGCAATGTTGCCTTCTTCATACTCTGGGTGATATGGGCGAATTAGATTCGTATTATTCATTACATCTATCGCAGTTTGCGAAAGATATTGATTCTCCTTTACCCACATATATGGAATGATAGGACGCAACTCTTCAAAATACAATAAAGCAAACTTTAACCACGATTCATCTTTCACTTCAAAACCGGGATAATAAATCATACTTTTCATAAATTTCACCCCTCTTTATATGCAATCTTGCTATTTGTTAAGGCTGACGACTTGTTTTCCACCTCTTGCTCTTTCTTCCACGCTTCAAGCTCGGCGCGCCATTCATTCGAGGAGAAGAATTTTATAACACCGGGCAGGAGAACATCGGCAAGAGATTCAATTTCATCGTCGGGGATATCCAACCCCATGTTCGTGCCGCCGTGCTTGTCCTTTAGAATCGCAATGATTCTTTTGCGCAGCGCATCAACGTTAATTTGTGGAAGTTCCATGTAAACCCACGTGGTATGCTTATCCTTTAGAATGTCGATCATTCTATTTAATATTTCTTTGATGTTCAAGATACATTTACCTCCTAAGGTTTTGTCTGTCATGACAAAAGCAGTGCTTGCTAAGACTAATAGACGGATTTGGATGCCCAAATCCAGTGCTTGCTAAGGCTGACAGACAGCTTTGGGACACAAAGGCAGTGCTTGCTGCGACTGATGTATTTTCATTCGGTTGGATTTGGGCGTCCAACCGCGATGCTTGCTAAGACAAGCAGACACGTTGAATATATTTTCATCTTCCGTTGGGATTTGGGACACAACGGCGATGCTTGCTGAGACCGTTGGACCGTTTGTCATGGCAAACGCGATGCTTGCTAAGACCAACGGACATTTTGGCAAGAATGGCTTTTGGATGCCCAAAAGCAGTGCTTGCTAAGACTGATAGACAAGCAGAGCGTTGTCAAAGTTTCTTGATAACCTGCGTAGCAATTCCTTGAATTTGAACATCGCGTTCAATGCGATCATCATAATCGGGATTTTCGGCGTGGAGCAAATAAGCTTTCTTATCGGGAAGATAGGTGATGGTTTTGAGTAAGGTTTCAGTTCCGTTTACAAGGACAACCGCATACTCGCCGTCCCTGCAAGTGTTCTGCTCACGCACGATAACGAGATCACCATCGCCAACTCCGATGCCCGTCATTGAGTCACCTTTCGCGGTCAGAATGAAAAACTTTCCGTCACCGACAAGCGCGGTAGGCAACGGAATGATGTCCGCTTCTTCCACGTTCGGCTCACTCGGCAACCCACAGGACACCGTAGAATCGTATCGAATCGCGGGCGTTGTTTCAAACATATTGCGCGAAAGGTTGGTGCCGATGCTGCGGCGACCGTTGTACTCGATCTCGCCGTGTTCTTTCATATCGGTGAGGTATCTCTGCACCGAGGTCTTGGAGATACCCGTGCCCGCCGCGATGTCGCGCACCGTCGGGGACTTGCGATTCTCCATAAAATATTCGTCAATAAACTCGCGGATTGCCTCCGCTCTTTCTGGACTCCACTTATTCATAAATGCCTCCAAATTACGCAAGGTACAAATGTACCGCGTGTAAATTATAGCATACGAAAGAAAGTTTGTCAATAGGTTTTGGTGAAAATCTAAACTGATAATCACAAAGAAAAGCCGCTATCGCGGTGTGAGGTTCACGCGTTGATAGTGGCTATTTCTTGTGTCTACCAATTAAATTCTCTTGCCATTTCGGCAAGGCACGCCGAAAAAGCAATTTGTTGGTGCTGATCGTCCAACTGTTTTACTGCTTCACACAAATCATGAATTGCTTTGACGGCATTTGTAACTTCTTCATTTTGTTTTGCCTGATATTGCATTTGTTCAATTCTACGGTAATATTCTAAGTTTACGTATTGTGGATTGAACATTTGATTGTAAAATGTGTTCATATGTTGCTCCTTTAACTAACACTTTAAGTTTTTCGTTTGCTAATGCTTTTTCTACAAATAGGACAACTGCTTCCTTTGCTTCTGTTTTCAATAGATGCTTGCCATTCATGTCCTTTTTTACATAGCCACCATACCTTTTTATGAGATCCTGGCGATACCATTGTTGGCAATAGAACTCCGTTTTTATCTGGATGCCATTCAGTGGCAAGATTAGGATTTGTAGTTGCTAAATCATTATATCCGCTTAATATTTTCTTGCCTGAGCAGTATGGGCATCCTCTGCCTTTTGCTCGATTAGCAATTGTTGCCTGCCACTCATGTTCTAACGAACACTTCCACCAAACATTTCTGCCAGAGTGAAGTCATACCATTGAGGGGGTCAAATCCCCATTTCTTTCAAGATTCCATTCGGCTGCAAGTGTTGGATTGTGCGAAGCAAGATCGTTGACTCCGGATTCTATTATTTTACTTGAACAATAAGGGCAACCTTTACCGTTACTTCTATGATAAATTGCTGTTTGATAATCCTTGTTACAAACTGGACAAATCCACCAAACTTTTTGGCCAGCGCCTGCAGAGACCATAGAGGGCAGTAAATCTCCATTTTTTGTTGGATGCCATTCAGAAGCGATTTCGGGGTTCGTTGTGCACAAGTCATTATAGCCACTCAGTACCTTTTGCCCAGCGCAATATGGACATCCAAGACCACCTGAGGTTCTACTGCTTACAACAGCCTGCCATTCGTGCCCATTTTCGCATTTCCACCAAATTTTTTTATTTGAATTAGGCATTATCATTTCAGGCTTTAAGGATAAGTTTTTTTCAAAATTCCACTGTTTAGCTATTTCAGGATATTTGCTTGCTAAACTGTTTTCTTTTTCAAGGGCGATATACTGATTATAAATTTTAGATTCGTCTCTTGAAGCATCAATAGAAATATTGTCACTCTCAAGTAATTCAAATAGTCTTTGGATTGCCCAGTTTAACGAAGCTTTATTTGAAGAATTATAGATGTATTCTATTGTGTCACCAAATACAGCATTTTGATCGCTCTCGGCAACTGTGATTATTCTTATACCTTTTTTAGAAAAAAACTTCACCTTGTCTTTATCAGCGTCTTTTTTGTTTTTATGCCAAAATACACCATTGTATTCAATTCCAATTTTGTATTCTGGAAGATAAATGTCAATTTCTTTTCCGAAATCTACATTTCTACTTTCGGCATATGTTATTTGCTGACAATAATACAAAATGGTCTGTTCGGGGAAAGAAGTCTTATTTTCCAACCAACATACGGGACACCCTGTCTTCAAGCGAGTTCTACTGCTTACAACAGCCTGCCATTCATGCCCCTTGCGGCAGCTCCACCACACTTTTTTTGAGGATCCCGCTGTAACCATAGTTGGTAGCAAATCGCCGTTTTTTGATGTATTCCATTCTTTAGCAATATCGGGATATAAAGTTGCTAAATCGTTAAATCCTGATAGTGCTCTGTGTCCGGAACAATATGGGCACCCGTTTCCATTAACTCGCTCTGCAACCGTCGCTTGCCATTCGTGACCATCAGTGCAATTCCACCAAACTTTTCTACCAGACCCTGCAGTAACCATTGTAGGCAACAAGCCACCATTTTTTGTTGGATGCCATTCAGAGGCTACTTCAGGGTTAGTTGTGTGTAAGTCATTATAGCCACTCAATACTTTTTGCCCAGAGCAATATGGACAGCCGTTTCCATTAACTCTATTTGCAATCGTCGCTTGCCATTTGTGACCATTATTGCAATTCCACCAAACTTTTTTACAAGATCCTGCAGTGACCATTGTTGGTAATAAATTACCGTTTTGAGACCTGTCCCACTCTGCAGCAACATCCGGATATAAAGTTTCTAAATCATTAAATCCCAACAATACTTTATTTCCAGAACAATACGGGCAACCAGTATTTTCTCTTACACGTTTTTCAACTGCCGCTTCCCATTCATGCCCAAACGAACACTTCCACCAAACTTTTTTGCCTGATCCTGGAGATACCATAGTTGGGAGCAAATCGCCATTTTTAGCTACATTCCACTCTGTAGCAATATCAGGATATAATGTTGCTAAATCATTGATTCCTGATGTTGCTTTTCGGCCTGAACAATAGGGACAACCTGTATTGCGAATAGCTCGATTAGCAATTGGTGCTTGCCACTCGTGCCCATTAGAGCACTTCCAATACGCTTTTCTATTACTACCTATAACAAGTTCGCGTGGTATCAGTCCTATCTGGTTGTTTTTCTCCCAATCCCACTCTGCCATCAATTCGGCGTTGTTAATTATGTATTTCTTTTCCTTCATCGCAAGTCCTTATTAATATTCAAGTAATATCTGGTTTCGCCTCAAAAGTAAGCGTTATGATATTGTTGGTGTCAAACATTTTCTTTCTCCACTACAATATTCTCAAAAGTAAATATTTTGGAATTAGGAACCACAATTATTTTATCTTGAATCGTTTCCATAATTTTCTCATCTGTACACTTACTTCGATTCAACATATTCGATCTTTTAGCATCTCTAAATCGTATTTTTTCTTGTCCCGAAAGTTGTACCATTGTATTTTCATTAACAAACAAAACTAATCTGTTTTCAGTACTCTTGCTTAACCATTGAATAATATACGACCACCACAAAGCATCGGTGTCTCCAATAGAAAGTCCAAAAAGACAAATATATCTGCTTTTATCAATAATATCTTTGGCAATTTCCGTTTTTCTCTCGCCCAATGCCTTATTAACCGTAGACTTAATAATATAATTTGTTAAACGAGGATTGTTTTTTAACTTCTCATTCATGATTTGATCTTTATTATCCAATCCCAAAATCAAATCTTCAGTCTACTTACCGTGAATATGATGTGCAGATTTCACAGTATCATTATGACCTGTACCACCAGACGAATGGTTGCCAAAAGGTTTGCATTTTTGCTGTGCGGCAAGAATTATCTTATCAAGAACGTCGGTATAATTGAAAGTTATAAATGAATAATTTATAGTTTCACGAATATTTGCAACTGCTTTTTTATAATCATCTTTGTCAGAGGCATTAAAATCATCAAAGAAGCCGGTTGTTTTCTTTTTGAATTCCTCTGCAATTGCTGATTCATTGGGTATGGAAACCCTTTGATTTTGTAAAGTTAAATATTCAGAAAGCATTTTTTCCAAGTTCCGCTTACTGTCGAGAAATTCCTCGATTTGAGTTTCATCGATTTTCTCCAAGAAAGCACCTAAACCTATTTCCAAATCAGCCCACAATTCATAGTCTTTTGAGATTGATTTTGAAATTAGATCGTTTGGCTTATTCTCCATATAATACTTATAAAAATCTGTATACCTCGTTTTAAGACCTAAGTTCAGGTCGAAACCATTGCCAATTAAAAATGTTATGTTCATCCTGCCTTTTCCTTCTTCTGTATTTTACATAGTCGCTCCGTTTTTTTGATTAATTAATCAATGTTCTTGCAACACATTCAAATATTCGTCAAGTCTTTCGTCCACATACTCCGCAATCAAATCGATCATAGCACCTGCGTCGTCATCGCGGTAGAACGCATCGAAAGCATCGTAGTAACGCTTACGGTCGGTGAACTTTACGTTGATAGGCGGAAAACCATTTCGTATCAATTCAAGATTAAGAATCAGTCGTCCCGTTCTTCCGTTTCCGTCGATAAAGGGATGGATACCCTCGAATTCAAGATGGAATCGTGCAATACGCTCAACCGTCGTCATCTGCGTCTTACGTTCTTCGTTGGTAGCAAGTAATTCGCCCATCTTCGGCTCAATCAAATACGGCTGAACAGGCTCGGTATATGCTCCCATAATACGAACGGGAATACGGCGATACAGTCCCTTATCCTCGGGGCGGTTCATCAAAACAAGCGCGTGGATGTTCTTGATAACGTATTCCGAAAGCTCTACCTCGTTCTTAGCTATCTCCTGCACGTAGAGAAACGCATCACGATGTCCTACGGCTTCAAGATGGTCTTTCAGCGGCTTTTGGTCGATAGTCATTCCTTCAAGAGCCAAAGCGGTTTCCTTTAGCGTAAGGGTGTTGCCCTCAATAGCATTAGAGTTATAGGTAAAGTCAATCATAAACTCCTGCGCAATTCTTTCCACTTCGCCGGGCGTCAAAGGACGCTTTGTCGAAAGAAGATCGCGCTTCTTTTCAATATCAAGCAAAAGTCCTGTTCTGCCTTTTCTTCCGTCCATAGGCTTTGCTGCGTTAGCGGGGATCATATAAAGATTTCCTTTACGGATTACGCCATTGATTTTTCCCTCGGCGCACAAAACACGAACACGACGTGCGGAAATTCCCCATTTCTCAGCGGCTTTTGACACCTTAATATATTCCATCAGAGCATCCTCCTAATCTAAATACAATCTTACAAGGTACATTATATCACATTTTGGGAATAATATCAATATATTTTTCAAAGATTTTAGAAAATTATCGTTCCTATTTTGCGAATTCGAAGGAACAATCAAATTCCGCGAGTGGAAAAATAGGCATCAAAATTGAGGGGATAGGTATAAATACCTTACCCACCTCAAAACTTTAATTAGAAAGCCTTGTAAAATAAGGTTTTTTCAAACTCTATTTGTCTACACTGTCACGTGTCTGAATGGCACTTTGAAGGCTCTTGATGAAATACATAACCATACTAAAAAACTCACTTCAAAATCGTTGTACAGCAAGCGAAAAAGATGTTCTGTTGCGTGACACAGAAATAATCTGTCAATCTTAACAAGCACTGAATTGTGTGCCCACAATTCGTTTTGTGGGAAGTGTCGCATACCCTCGGCAGAGAAAAGAGGTGGTGGTCGATGCGACCACCACCTCAAGCACCGTGTGGACATTTTGTCCACTTGGCGATCAATGGGTCATTTTGACCCTTTGATCTTGAAGGTTAAATTGTATTTTCGCTTGGCTCGTACATCACGGCAAGCATAATTCTTGCACCGAGCTTGAAAGCATAGGAGAATATCTCGCGCTCGTTGATGTCGGTCAGCTCGTTATAGCAATCATCGAACTTTTCGAGAATTTCCTTTTGCCGATCGTTCAGCGTGGCGAGTAGGTTATCGTGATGATCGGCTATGTATCCCATCAACTGCTTCGTTTCTTTATCGTGACTTCTGCAATCGGTGTTGGGGCAGATGTTGCCGTAGAATAATTCTTCAAGGATAATAGATCTCATTGATAGACCACCTCCCGCAAAACGATTTCCTCGGCAGTTACCTTGATGTTGTTCATTTCGGCAACCCATTGAAGCGGGTTGTGAGCCTTTAATTCTTCGTCTATGCCGCGTTCTTGGGCAAGGCGAGGAATTATATTATCGAGCAATTCTTGAGCTTGAATATCAATGTCGTGTAGGTATTCATTCAATCGTCCTTCGGTGAGCAGGGTGGTGTAAGTGCCGCGACGATGCTTTTTCATAAAGTCGAGGCGCAGATTTGCGGATTTACCAAGGGGATAATTGGTCTGCTCGGGGAGCGCAAGATCGGGGTAGTAAAGTCCGTTATGTTCGGTATAAGTAATTTGATTTTTCATTATAAATATCCTTTCTTAAAATTTGTTTTGGTTTGGCATCAACTATCAAGGATATTTACTTAGGCGGTGCTCGGGCGTGATGCCAATAACAGCAGATTGACATCACATATCACCGAACACAAAAAGAAATCCGAACCCTTCGCCTATCGGCTTTGGGTTCGGATTTCTACTGTTTGGTGCGGGTAACAGGACTTGAACCTGCATGAAATTGCTCTCACATGGACCTGAACCATGCGCGTCTGCCAATTCCGCCATACCCGCATACTATTGAATTGTCTTTTTACTTTTACTCACGCAGGACTCTTGCGGTGCCCAAAACCGACGGTCGCTCCTGCTCGTCGCTGTCTGTTTTGACCGCTGCGCCATGCCCGAAGATATAACTGACGCTGCGTAATGCAACGTCAGTTATTTTACCACAAAACAATTAATTTGTAAAGACTTATCCTACAATTTCTTTATAAAGACCGATATAAAGCTGAGCAGATCTATCCCAGCTGAAATCCTCACGAAGAGCATGACTTACAAGTCTGCCCCACTTGATTTTTTGATCATAATAAGCACGGGCACGAACAGTAGCATCGAGCATATCATGAGCATTATAAGTCTTAAAGGTGAAGCCGTTGCCGCCCTTGCCGCCGCAGTCTTTTATGCTGTCCTTTAATCCGCCTGTCTCACGAACGATCGGGATAGTGCCATATCGAAGCGATACCATTTGCGCTAAGCCGCAAGGCTCACTTTGCGAGGGCATTAAGAAGATATCAGCACCTGCGTAAATCCTGTGTGCGAGGTCAGGAATAAAGCCGATGGTTACAGCGACTCTATCGGGATAGCGGAATGCCATTTCGCGGAAGAAGTCTTCATAGACCTTTTCACCCGAGCCGAGAATTGTAAACTTGTAACCAAGGTGTACCATGTCCTCGAATACGCATTTAACAAGGTCAAGACCCTTGTGAGATACTAAACGTGTAACAATACCGATAACAGGTTCCTTACCGTCGGGAAGTCCCATTTCCTTTAAAAGCTCGCGCTTGCAAATTGCTTTTCCTGCCTTATTATCAGCACTGAAATGTGCAGGAATAGCAGGGTCGGTTTCAGGGTTATAAACAACCTGGTCGATACCGTTCAAGAAGCCTGTGAGTTTATACTGCATGCCTCTTAAAACAGGGTCGAGGCCGTGAGAGAAGTAAGGGTGCAAAATCTCCTCGGCATAGGTGGGAGAAACTGTTGTAATCTTATCGGCAGTTTCAAAAGCGCCCTTCATGAAGTTAACACAGCCGTCATATTCAACGACCCACTTAACATAATCGGGCAACCCCAAAATGTCGCCGCATACATCCATGCCATATTGTCCCTGATATTGAATGTTATGAATGGTGAAGACGGTCTTGATATTCTCATAACCCTCAACCTCTTTGTAATAAATATTATAAAATACAGGAACCAAAGCGGTCTGCCAGTCGTTGCAATTCATAACATCGGGCTTAAAGTCGATGTGTGCAAGCATCTCTAAAATTGCACGAGAGAAGAAAGTGAATCTTTCGGCATCATCGTAATGACCGTAAATTGTGTTGCGCTTGAAGTAATATTCGTTATCTAAAAGGTAATATGTAACGCCGTTTGCTTCGCCTTCATAAACGCCGCAATACTGATTTCTCCACGAAACGGGTACTGAAAACTCGCAGATGAATTTTAAAGAATCTCTGAGCTCTTTTTTTATTGTAGAATAAAGAGGCATAACAACACGGCAATCGTTGCCTGCAGCATTTAACGCAACTGGCAAAGAACCTGCAACGTCGGCAAGTCCGCCTGACGCGACGAAGGGCAAAGCCTCACTTGCAGCATAAAGAATTTTCATAATAAACCTCCAAAAAAATAAATCAGCAAACAATACCGAAAACGGCAGCATGAAAAAGCTGCCGTGTATTCGGTTTATGCTTATTTTATCAAAGCTTGCGGTTTTTAGCAATATATAAAGGATAATTTCCGGAAGAAGAAATTGACAGATCGTCACCAATGGTAACCTGTTTGTCAGTGATGATGTTGGAAACTCGAGTGTTTTTGCCAACAACAGTATCCTGCATTAAGATACAGTTTTTAACGACAGCACCTTTAGCAATCTTAACGCCTCTGAAGAGGATGGAGTTTTCAACGATACCGTCGATAACACAACCGTCGGCAACCATCGAGTTGGTAACCGAGCTGTCGAGACCGTACTTAGCGGGAGCATCGTCACGAATCTTGGTGTAAACGGGTCTCTTCTTTAATATAAGCTTAGAAACCTTGTCGGGGTTGACAAGCTCCATGCTTGCCTTGTAATAGCTTTCAAGGTCGGTAATTCTTACATATTCCTTGGTATATTCATACATATGAATGTTAAGCTCGTTAATCTTAGCCTGCAAAACATCTTTACCCCAGCTATATTTTCCTCTGGGCACGAGGTCGGATACGAGATCGATCAAAAGCTGCTTTTTAAGAACATAGCAGTTAAGACCCATTGAGCAAACGCCTGCCTTGGCGCTGTTGATGATAACCTCACGAACTCTGCCGGATTCATCAGCACTGTAGGTAACAGAAACTTCTGTTTCCTTAGCTGTGAATTCTGCGGTGTTTGCCAAAACGGTAATATCGGCATTGCACTTAATATGAGCTTCGATAAGTCTGGAATAATCTGAACTGGTAATAACGTTACAATCGGAAATGATAACGTATTCGCAGTCAACCTTTTTGATGTAACCGATAGCTTTATATAAAGCGTCGATCTTGCCGGTATATCTGCCTGCATCAACATTGCCGTAAGGAGGCAAAATGGTCAAGCCGCCGTCGGAACGCGCAAGATCCCAGTTCCTGCCCGAGCCGATATGATCAAGAAGCGACTGATAGTTCTCCTTGGTGATAACAGCAACAGTAGACATGCCTGAGTTAACCATGCCGGAAAGTTGGAAATCGATAAGACGGAAACGACCGCCGAAAGGTACAGAGCCCATTGCTCGGTTAGAGGTAAGCTCGGGAATTGCTTCATCGTGAGCATTTGCAAATAAAATGCCCAAAACATTTGTCATATTATAACTCACAGTTACCGCCTCCTTAAATATCCTTAGAAATAATCTGCTTGGGAGCGACAGCAGCTCCTTCGCTTACGGTTACTTCGTGACCGACAACTGCAACGCCCCAGTCGTCTCTGTTTTCCATGGTTTCGGGGCTTGCGCCGATGTGCGCGCCTTCGCAGATGACGCTGTTTTCGCCAACGATAGCATATTCAACAACAGCGCCTTTTTTAACGGTTGCACCGGGCATAAGAATGGAACTGGTAACAACAGCGCCCTCCTCGATCGTAACGCCGCCGGAAATCATCGAGAACTCGACCTCGCCGTCGATAACACAGCCTGTTGTAACCATTGAGTTCTGGATCTTAGCGTTTTTACCGATGATATGAGGAGCACGGGAATCGTTGTTAGAATATATCTTCCAGCTGGGATCATAAAGATCTAAAGAAACAGTGGGGCTAAGAAGATCCATATTAGCTTCCCACAAGCTGTCGATAGTACCGACATCCTTCCAGTAGCCGTCAAATCTGTAAGCAAAAATGCGTTCTTTATTATCTAATAAAGCAGGAATTATGTTCTTACCGAAGTCCTTGGTAGCTTCGGTATCCATTTCGTTTTCTATAAGATACTTTTTAAGTACAGGGTAAGAGAAAATGTAAATACCCATCGAAGCCAAGGTGCTCTTTGGTTCCTTCGGCTTTTCAACAAAGTCGTAAACGGCATCGTTTTCATCGGCAAACATAATGCCGAAGCGAGAAGCCTCCTGCAGTTCAACGTCGATAACAGCGATCGTGCAAGCAGCATTCTTCTCTTTATGGAAACTGAGCATATCAGAGTAATCCATCTTGTAAATATGGTCGCCCGAAAGGATAACAACATATTCGGGGTCATATCTGTCAATAAAGGAAAGGTTCTGATAAATGGCGTTAGCCGTACCCTCATACCACTGTGCGCCCGAACTCGACTGATAAGGCGGCAGGATGTGAACGCCTCCGTTAAAGCGGTCCAAGTTCCAAGCCTGACCGTTGCCGATGTAATCGTTAAGAACCAAAGGCTGATACTGAGTGAGAACGCCAACGGTGTCGATACCCGAGTTTACACAGTTGGAAAGCGGGAAATCGATGATGCGGTATTTTCCGCCGTAAGGTACTGCGGGCTTTGCTACATTCTGGGTCAAAGCATAAAGTCTCGAGCCCTGACCGCCTGCAAGCAGCATTGCCACACATTCTTTTTTGTTATACATACTACTTCTTCCTTTCAATAATATATTATCCCAAGTTATTAGGTTTTGGTTTTCTGCCCGGTGATTTTCTCACCTTAAAATACATTACCGTCAAGCCGGGAATATTAACTTTAATAGATTGGTCAAATCCGTTTAAGGGTATATCTTCGGACTTGACAGGAGCGTTTGTAACCGCTTGCCCGGTAGCAGATGAAGAGTTGAACACTTCGGTATATGTTCCTTTATGAGGAACGCCAAAGCGATATCCCTTCCTGTCAACAGGACAGAAATTACAAACAGCATAAATCTCGTTGCCTTTTTTATCAATTCGGCAATAAATGATTATGTTTAAGTCTTTATCATCACAAGCTATCCACTTAAAGCCATCCCACGAGGAATCATCTTGCCACATGGGTGGGGTATCAAGATAGAATTTGTTGAGGTTTTTAACATACTCTTTAAAATCTGCATGGGTTTTGAAGTTGTCTATCATAAACCACTCGAGATTTGAATTGCAGTCCCATTCTTTAAACTGAGCGAACTCGCTGCCCATAAACAAAAGCTTTTTTCCTGGATGGCTTAGCATATAAGCCAAGAATGCCCTGTCGCCTTTTAGCTTCATGTCAGCGTCTCCATGAAACTTACCTGCAAGAGAGCGCTTGCCGTGAACAACCTCATCGTGAGAAATGGGCAAGATAAAATTCTCGGAAAAAGCGTAAACTAACGGAAAAGTAAGCTTATCGTGATGGTAAGAACGGTATATAGGGTCTAAAGAATTATAACTGAGCAGATCATTCATCCAGCCCATATTCCATTTAAAGTCGAAGCCCAAGCCGCCCTTTTCGACAGATGTTGTAACGCCTTTCCAAGCGGTAGATTCCTCTGCTATCATGATAACATCGGGATTACGGGATTTTACAGCGTTATTAAGCTGTTGCACAAACTCGATCGCTTCTAAGTTTTCAATTCCGCCGAACTTGTTAGGTCTGAAGCCTCCATCGGGTCGGTCATAGTTAAGATATAGCATCGAGGCAACAGCATCGACACGCAAGCCGTCGATATGATACTTCTCGACCCAATGCAGGGCACTTGAAATTAAAAACGACCTGACCTCGGGTTTAAAGAAATTGAACACACACGTCCCCCATGCTTTATGCTCACGCTTAAGCGGGTCGGAATATTCGTAGCAAGGTGAACCGTCAAATTGATAAAGTCCGTTTTCATCTTTAGGGAAATGTGCAGGAACCCAATCCAAGATCACACCTATCCCCTGCTGATGAAATTTATCTATCAGATTCATTAAGTCATAAGGCGTACCGAGCCTTGAAGTCGGTGCGAAGTAGCCAGTTACCTGATATCCCCACGAGCCATCGAACGGGTACTCGGTCAGCGGCATAAACTCGACATGGGTGTAGTTCATTTCTTTAACATATGGCACAAGCTCATCGGCAAGCTGAGAATAAGTGTAGTAACTTCCGTCGCTGTTTCGACGCCACGAGGCAGCGTTAACCTCGTAAATATTCAGTGGTTGACGCACGAGGTTTTGTTTTTTACGTTTATTTAGCCAACCGGAATCATGCCAGTTGTAACCGCTTATATCGCAGATGAAAGTTGCGCCCTTGCCTCCGGTTTCCATCATAAAACCGCAGGGATCAGACTTAAGGCGAACTGAATTATCGGCGCCTAAAACGCAGTATTTATAAAGCATATCTGCTTCGAGGTTTTGCACTTTGCACTGCCATATTCCGAGATCGTCTTTTTCAAGAGGGTCAGACAATGCGTTCCAGTGATTGAAATCGCCGACTAAAGAAATTCTGCGCGCATTTGGCGCCCATACTCTAAAAACATACTCGTTATCTGTAATTCGGTGGCAACCAAAGAAATCAGAGCAGTCATAGTTTTTCCCGCTGATAAAACGTGAAATGTGGTCATGCTCTAACGCCGTTTTGCAGGACATTCTTAACCACTCCCCTATCACATTAAACAGGCATAAAAGTACAGATATATTCTAACAAAAAGCGTAATAATATGCAAGGTTTTTTATACATTTTCTTTAAATATTACATTTTGCAACCGATAAATTTGTGCATAATAACAACAATGTTAGCCTGTTCTGTTTTCGATTTTAATAACTGCAATCGTTACGTCGTCATTTTGGCTGTGCTTAAGCGCTTTTTGGGAATTTTCGAGGATTTTTTCGGCTATCTCCTCGCTTGAGACTGCGAAATTTTCACAAACGGTTTTTTCAATCAGTTGGTAAGGTATATCCTTTGCGCCGTCTGTAAACATAACAATTGCGGTATTAGTTTTAACACTTGCATTACTTTGTTTTACGTTAATCTCGTTTAAAATCCCGATCGGATATCCACCTGTCGGAACGTCAACTATCCCCTCGCCTATAATATAACTTTTGCAACAACCAGATTTATGAAACTCACATTTGCCTGTATTAAGGTTTACTCTGAGCATATCGAGCGTTGAAAAGCTTTCATCAAGCTCGATAAGGCGCATTAAAAGTGCTGAGAGTGATATGGCAGCTGACGAAGAGATATCATGCATGAGCTGCTGTTTAATAAGAGATATTAAAAGCGAAGAGCTGACTTTTGCCTCTTTGCCCGTTCCCATTCCGTCACAAAGTATGTAATAAAGCATGTTGCCATGAATAAAGCAGTCATAGCTGTCACCGCAACCATCAGCATTTGCGCTTACCTGTACAGTACCGAAATCGGCACAAAATGCAGGCTTTGGATAAAACGAGTATCTTATAGTGTTATCATAAGCTATAACTTCCGGCATTGAGTAATCATGCGACATAAGCTCGCTTACAAGCAAGCACAGTCTTACTTCGCTTATCCGCTTATGCTTTGAATATTCAACGAACAAGGACTTGTCTTCAAAAACTGCAAAGTTTGAAGCCTCTGCCTTGTTCTCGGTAAGGGTAACAGCAAGCTTTTTTGTTAAAACAAGGTCAAGATTCGTTATATCCTCACACAGCTTCGAGCTGTCATTAATATAATCGTTTATGGTCATTAACGCCGACTGTGCTTCATTGAATTTTGCAAGGCGTTTAGAAGACAGAATTTTCATGTGACTATTTCTATCTTTTAGCTTCTCGGCATAATTAATTAATTGATTAGGTTTTGAGCAGCCTTTTATTGCTTTGCTGAATTCAAGAGATTTATCAAAAAAGCAGCGGTCATGGTTTGAACATGATAAGCATATGCCCGAATAAATTCCCGACGAAATATCCAAAGGCTTATATAAAGCCGCCGCTGATGAAAGCGATTTAATATATCGATTTAATGACGACAGTGAATATACACGAGATTGAGAATAAGAACTTACAACATTTAAAAACGAGTCAGCAGCTTTGGATTTTGGGGCGAATCTGGCGATAAGTGCATTAACCTTATCTTCGGTGAAAACAAATGCTGCAACTGCAACAAGAGTGTCTACAACAAAACCTATTTCATAATTATCTGCACCTGAAACAAAAGCACAAATGACTGATGTTGCAACTGCATACAGCGGCAAACGAACCTTATCTTTGTATCCTCTGCCCGAACAAATTATGCCGATTATACAAACGAAAACAGTTGAAGAAAACATATCAGGATTATAAAGAGCTATGGCAATCGAGCAAAGTATACCTACAAAGCATGAATAAGCCGCCCCTTTGAAAAAACCGATTGCGAGTACGGAATAAATTCCTAACGCTCTGCCTATATTTAAGTAAACGAGGTCAAGGCTTGCCAGTGTTGAAATAGCAGCAACAAACAAAAACGAAATCATCTGCTTTGAAGACCGGTTATTATAAGCCATAATAAGTGTCGGAATTGAAAACGAAAATATAATTGCTACTAAGTAATCGGTAAAAGATGAAGAAAAAAGCACCAAAAGCACAACAGTACATATTAAGTATATGAAAAAAGAATATGCATAACGTGTAAAGCTATATTTCTTTACAGTATCATTCTGCTTTAGGCATCTGATAAGGCAGACGATTATTGCCGAAAAAGCCGTTCCGAGTGAATGAGCGTTTATTCCAAAAACTATCACCCACAAAAGTGTCGATAAAGAAAAAACAAAGCTCAGCGGCAAAGACAAAACCGTACATACAGCTACACTTATCGGAGACGCAAAGCCCAGTACAGTTGAATTTGCAGCAATTAAAGAGAATATAATACACAAAGAAGCATTTTGTAAAAAGCCTTTTGGCAAAGCCACTGTCAGTTTTTTAAGCATTTAAAATCATCCTTTTAAAAAGTATTTATAATCATGGATGAATTTATTTTAATACAAGCAATTGGGATAATTTGTCATAACATAGACAAATAAAAATGCGGTGTAAAGCATAATTGCCTTACACCGCAAAGTAATTCAAATGCAATATTAAATTATACGCTAAGCTTCATATCACCATATTTGATAAGGCCAAGCTTACGCATAGCCTCAGCAATACCTAAGCAGATAATGCCGGGGGCAACGAAGTGCATGATCGCGATTTCCAAAAGTGCAATTACAGGTTCAACACCCGCCTCAACCATTGAAGCGTAGCCCATGAACTGACCGACCAAACCAGCTGTGCCCATGCCCGAGCCTGTTGCATTGTTAACCATGCCAAGCACAGCGGTGGAAATGGGACCCAAGATAGCACTTGTTAAAATCGGAGGAATCCAGATAAGCGGATGCTTGATGATATTGGGCATCTGAAGCATTGAAGTGCCTATGCCCTGAGAGATGAGACCGCTTACCTTATTCTCGCGGTAGCTCATAACAGCAAAGCCTATCATCTGCGCACAGCAACCGGTAACAGCAGCACCTGCGGCAATTCCGCTGAGTCCTAACGAAACACCGATTGCGGCAGAGCTGATGGGAAGCGTGAGCGCTATGCCCATTAAAACAGAAACAATGATACCCATTATTATCGGCTGACTTTCTACGCCGTAATTAATTATTTCACCTATCCACTTCATGAAGGTTGAAATGGGAGGGCTTAAGAGGATGCCGACAGCAGAGCCGGCTAAAATTGCGACCATTGGTGTGACGATTATATCGACCTTGGTTTTGCCCGAAACAAGCATGCCGATTTCGATTGCGACATATGCGGCAATAAATGCGCCCAAGGGCTCACCGGGACCGACAAAGGTCATGGAGCCTGCGGTAAAGTTGTCGAGAGTGATTTTGCCCGCAAATGCGCCTACCATACCGCACACAGCGGCAGAAACAGTTACAAGAGGGCTTGACTTGAACTTGGCTGCAACACCTACGCCGATGCCTGCACCTGTGAGTGCTTTGGCAAAGCTTGCAATATACTTTAAATATTGACCGATGTCACCATGGATCAATCCACCGATCTGATCGATAATAGTACCGATAATTAATGTTGCAAACAAACCAAGTGCCATTCCCGATAAGCCATCGATAAACAAATGATTAAGATATGATTTTATCGCTTTCAAATGTATCTCCTCCATTATGCATTAACATTTTATATGATTATATTGCTTTTTAAATATGTAAGTCAAGGTTTTGCGACATATTCTACATTTTATCGAATTAACGGCTTATAGTGTAAAATGTATTAAACATTTTTACCATAAAAACAAATTAAAAATTGAGCAAAAATACCTATTGACAAGTTTGTGTTGTTTTGATATTATAATTTTGAGAATGATTCCTAAAACAAGAGGTAAAAATGACGAAGCAAAAGCTATTGATTAAAAAAATAATTGAATCTGCAAACGGTCATTTAACAGCCGAGGAGATATATCAGCTTGCAAAGGCACAAATGCCTCACATTGCGTTGGGCACGGTTTATCGAAATTTAGGCAAGCTTTGTGAAGCAAACGAGATCGGACTGATAAGCGTTAGCGGCAAGCCTGACCATTATGATAAATCGGTTATTGCACACGGACATTTGATTTGCGACAGTTGCGGTAAGATTGTTGATTTTCATCTTGAGGACATTAAGGACCGAGTTGAAAAACTTTTAGATGTTGAGGTTATTTCATATGACTTTAACGCACACTATGTTTGCGACGATTGCAAATAAAACAAGTAAATAATGATGCTGAGCGTCGTATATCAGCCTCATTTAATAAATTTTATAAATTGATAGGAGTAAAAAATATGGAACTTAAGGGCTCTAAAACCGAAAAGAATTTGATGACTGCTTTTGCAGGTGAATCTCAGGCAAGAAACAAGTATACTTACTTTGCATCTGTAGCAAAGAAGGAAGGCTATGAGCAGATCGCTGCTATTTTCCTTAACACAGCCGAAAACGAAAAGGAACACGCTAAGATGTGGTTTAAGGCATTGGGCGAATTGGGAACAACTGCTGAAAATTTAGCTGCAGCTGCTGCAGGCGAAAACTATGAGTGGACCGATATGTATGACACATTTGCTAAGGAAGCTGAAGAAGAAGGCTTTACAAAGCTTGCTTATCAGTTCAGAGCAGTTGCTGCAATTGAAAAGGCTCACGAAGAAAGATACCGTGCGCTTCTTTCCAACGTTGAAATGCAGAAGGTATTCGAGAAGTCTGAAGAAACAATGTGGGAATGCCGCAACTGCGGTCACCTTGTAATGGGCAAAAAGGCTCCCGGAGTATGCCCTGTTTGTGCTCATCCTCAGAGCTTCTTTGAAGTTAGAAAAGAAAACTACTGATTAGAACAAGATCGCCCATCGGTAAATCGGTGGGCGAAATATTTTTTTGATATGAACACATTTGAACGAATTTATGAAGTTGTGAAGCTGATCCCCAAGGGCAAGGTCGCCTCATATGGCACAGTGGCGGCACTTGCAGGTAACCCACGGTGGTCACGAGTTGTGGGATATGCTTTGCACGTTAATCCTGACCCGGACACTATCCCCTGCTACCGAGTTGTGACAAAACAAGGCGAGCTGTCACAAGCTTTTGCATTTGGAGGAATTAACCGCCAGCGAGAGCTTTTGGAGGCTGACGGCGTTGAGTTTGATGATGAAGGACGAGTTGTGATGAAAAAGTATGCGTGGTGGGGAGAGTAAAAATTTAAAGAGCTTCCGCAAGGGAAGCTCTTTTTGTTATCTGTTAACGAATTCATTTTTGTATGAATCGCTTCTTATTACATCCTCATATGATTCGGCAAATTCAGTAGCCTTATCATTCAAACGGCTGTATCCTCCTCCGCCATATAATTTACCATACCACATATTTTCTGCAAAAGGAAGCCCATATTCGTTTATAGCTTCTCCGGAGAAGTATACTTGAGAGCCAAATACTTTCCAGCCTTCTTCTACATCATGGATTATAACGGTTGTACCATTACTCTTTACATACTCCGTATCGGCTTTAAACTCGTCAATATCTTCGTTGCAAAGATATTGATGGGTTTCCATTTTAATTTCGCTTTCATCGTCGTTTGTAAGATAGAACGCAAAAATTTTCGATGCTGTTTTGACATATCCGTATTCATAATAATAATCACCGGAATATTTTGTGTCTAACCAATATCCGCCTGTTATGTCAATATCCGTTGGTATACCGTATTCTTCGCATATCTCCTTCAAGCGCACTTCACCCTTCTCCAATCTGCCGTCATACAAAAACAAATCGTTTTCTACGGGATCTACGATAATTGCTACATCGTATCCAATGCACACTACTGCCGTAAGCATAACCAAGACCGCGGCAACGGCAATTGCGATTATTTTCTTTGAAAAATTGTGTGTACGTTTTGCAGAAGTCAATATCTCGGCAGATTCCTCAATAATTTTATCATCAATATTCGTAAGCTCGTTTACAAAATCGTCAAGTTTCATAGGTTATATCCCTCCTTAATAAGATATTTTTTGAGTTTGATTCTTGTTCTGTAAAGCGATACTGTAACCTTCGATTCGGTGATCGCCATGTCATCGGCTATCTCCTGCACGCTTAAGAAGAACCAGTATCTCTTTACAAAGATCATTCGGTTGTCTTTTGAAAGAGAAAGTAAGAATTTGTTGATTATTTGGCTAAGCTCTGTCGATTCAACTTCACGTTCGACATCCGCATCGGACGGTATGATCTGTGCAAGCTCATCAAGCGCTGAATCATAACTGCCTGCACTGCGCTTACCGGTTTTAAGATGCTTAAGCCTGTTGAGCGAAAGATTTCTTGCGATTTTGCAGGCATATGAAATTAATCTCGCGGGTTTGTTCGGCGGAATCGTTTCCCAAAGCTTCATATATGTATCGCTAACACATTCCTCAACATCAGGCAGACTGTTAAGTATATTATGCGACACATTCTTTATCAGCTTACCGTATTTTTTATCGGTCTCATCAATTGCTGATTGATTGCGCTCAAAATAAAGCTCAATTATCTTCTCATCTTCCAAATCTATCACACTCCTTTCGTGAAAGATATCTTTCATTATATAAGACAATATAAGAGGCGTGGATACTACACTTTGTAAATATTTTTGCAAATTGTTGTGCTAAAGTCAACGGATAAGAATAAAAATCCACCCGCCAAGCGAGTGGATTTTTATTATATACCAATAAATCGGATCCCCTAAGAAGAGGTCTGGGTTTTATTCTCATCTAGGAATAAACTCTTCGCCGAACAAAACATAGTCGACAAAATCTGCTGTCGCTGTATGGAATCGGCTAACGAATTGAGTATAATCCTTTTCAGTGAGATTTCCGCCGGGAACAAGACCGCTGTGCCCGCCGATTGGTTCTTCATTATACATAAACATCATAAACGCGCCTTCGAGCGTCCAACCCTCGTCGTCTGAAATTACAGCTGTATACGCACCAACCTTGTCAAAAATCACATACTCATATTTTTCTTCTTTGGTTTCGGGATCGCTATAAAGAAGACATAAGAGCGTGTGGTTTTCGAAATCGGGATCATTTGTGTGGCAGAATACAAAGACATCACCATTTTCATCGTAAAATGCCCCTGCTTCAAAATAATAAGCATCATTGTCGCCGATTTCATCAAAATATTCATAAAGAATTCTGCCTTTATAAGCATGACCGTAATTTTCCGCGATATGCTCAAGCCTCGTAAAACCGTACATGTATGAAGCATACTCTCTTTCAAGCTCTGTCATTTCTTCTGCTGTCAGGAGTTCAAGTTCTTCTAAATCCCTTCTCAAATCTTCAGGAATGTCTGCTTTGGGTATATTAAGCTCATAACCCTCATCAGTTGTTCCAAGTTCTTCTACATCAACACTCAAGCTCGATACCACCCACGCCGCACCCGTTGCAAGTAAAACAAGCATCACCGCCGCAACGAGCATGACTATTTTGCGGTTGTGGCTGAATTTTGCGGTGTATGAAGCTTCGGCGGCTTCCTCGATATAATTTTCATCAATATCAGTCAAGGCTTTTATATATTCAAAATTTTTCACAGTGTGTAGCCCTCCTTTATTAAATAAACTTTAAGTTTTTTGCGGGTTCGGCTTAGCGAGGTTCTGACCTTAGCAAGTGAAACCCCAAGCTCGCTTGATATTTCCTCGTCGGATTTTAAAAACCAATAACGCTTTACAAAAATTATGCGTTGCTCGGTGCTGATTGACGACAGAAAGCTGTTTATAGCTTCGGTTAAAGCGGTCAGCTCTATTTTTTCCTCAACATTTTCTTTCGAGGGAATGGCTTCGGCAAGCTCGTCTATAATCTCGCAGCTCTTCCCTGCTCCTCTCTTATCGGCACACAGAAACTCGAGCCTGTTAATTGACAGGTTTCTTACAATCTTGCAGGCATATGTTTTAAGACTCGGGGGCTCTTTAGGCGGAATTGAGTTCCAAAGCTGCATGTATGTATCGCTAACACATTCCTCAACATCAGGCAGACTGTTAAGTATATTACGCGATATATTCTTTATCAGCTTACCGTATTTTTTATCGGTCTCATCAATTGCTGATTGATTACGCTCAAAATAAAGCTCAATTATCTTCTCATCTTCCAAATCTATCACACTCCTTTCGTGAAAGATATCTTTCATCTATAATAACAGATTATTTAAACAATTTGTTACACAAAAAGCAAAAAACGGATGTGCAAAAACACATCCGCTTAGGTTGTTGATTTTATTTCTTATCGTTGGTTTTCATCTCGAAGTGAATAAGAATACTTAGCAAAGCGCGCAAAAGAATTACAGCACCTAAAATATAAAGCTCTTCCATATCTCTTACAAGCACTGTTTTAAGTATTTCTGCTGCCATTTTAAATTCGAGACCTGTTGCAAGACCTTTTGCAAGATGAGACTGCAGATCAAGATTCTTTTTCATAAAAGAATTTTGAATGTACTCCCAAAATGCCTTTATACCTGTCCATGTAACCACAAATATACCCATTATTTCAAAAACAGAAATAATGTAAGGCAAACCTGTTTCGATTATTGTATGCAATACGTTCATTTGGTAGACCTCGTAATTCATTTACTGCCTTAATTATATCTCACGCTCACTGAGTTGTCAATACAAGTCGAATATATGCAGTTTGTTATATTTAGTATAGTAGGCATGACGTTAAAAATCCCCCGCAATAACGAGGGATTTAAATTTTGTTTATAATGATAAACCGTATGTTTAATATAACAGCAATTATTATTCTCAGCGATTCAGTTTTTTCTCGTCATAGCAGATTACATGGTGGTTCTGCTGATATTGCTTGTCAGCCAAGCATTCAAACGGATGCTGCTTTGCAAGTCCGCCGAAAAACTGATAGTCGCTGTCCTCATCATTCTTACCTTTGCATATTTCCTCGGCGCCGTTGCGTAAACAACGCATTAAGGAAATATCATCGAACCCTCCGGAATGACCGTGAAGAATGTAATCTGCTTCACTCTCCAAAAACATAACACGGTCGAGGTTCTTCACCAATTCTTCCATAGGCAGAGAATGATCAAGCTGCATCCACAAATGGTGGTTGATTCCATCACCGGTGAAGAGAATTCTGTCCTCTTTCAACAACAAAAGAATTCCGCCGGCCGTATGTCCGGGAAGTTCATACACAACAAGATGTTTTTCACCGAGGTCAAACACGTCACCCTCACGAATCTCAGTAAAAGAGGGTACATTATAGCCGTTCTTACGGCAGTTTCCAACAAAGTCAGATCCTTCTAAAAACATTTGGGCCATTGGTAAATCCGCAGGATGAATATATGCCTGCTTGAAATATACGTTTCCCAAAACATGGTCGGGGTGTCCGTGAGTGTTAATGACAAACACCGGCTTTTCAGTAATCCTGCGCACTGCTTCACACAAATTGTTATAACCGTTCATAGTGTCTATAACACAAGCTTTTTCCTTACCAACAACAAGATAGCCTGTCGACTCGTGCGCTTCATCCATTAAATATACGCCCGGGCGCAATTCTTTAATATACAGTTCCTTTTCCATAATGTATTACTCCCTTCCGCAAGTTTGGTAATAATATTATAATATTTATATATCGCGTTGTCAAATAACAAGCGGTTTGTATGGATGCTTCAAATCTTAAATTTTCTTAAGATTCATTGACACGCAATTGCCGATAATATACAATAAAAATATAATATGTAAAAAGCAGAGGGGGCGACAATCTTTGACGCACGAAGAAAAGGTTTTGCTTGACTATAAATACTGCCGCAAATCCGCTTTTAAAGAGGCTTTGGGTGCGCTTGTGTCGCTTTCGCTTTTTGTTGTCCTTTGTTTCTACATTTATTGGCTGTCTTTGCCTGCAAAAGCTCCTACAATCGAACTTGTTGAGGAAAACCCAACCAAATATCTCGAAATCGAATGTGAAAAGCAAGGCACAAACAACTGTTGGCTTATGGCGGCAATGTCTGCTGCATCATACCGTGCAGGCATTTCGGCAGAGACTGACGATGTTTCGGAGTATGTTAATTCCAAGCACAGAATTGCCCAGGGCGGAGGAGATTCGACCCATGAAGGGCTTGTTTATGAATACTTCGGGCTTACGAGCACCTCGGGAACAGAAAAGCTGATGTGCAAACAGGTTATTGATATTATAAATCAAGGCTATCCGATATACTGCGTTATTGCCGACGAGAGATTTAAAACCGCGCACGCCGTTGTCATTTGCGGTTATGAAATAAATGCCGGAAACATCACCTACTTTATAATGGACCCGTTTACAGCGTACGTCAGTTCTGTTGAAGTTGATAAGAAAACAGGCGAATTCAGTTTTGAATCAAACAGGGTTTTATATATCAATCAAGTGCGACACAGATATTAATATACTAAAAAAGCAGGGTATAAACCCTGCTTTTGTTTTGCTGAGAAATATGTCTTGCGCAATTTTATCAAACGGTAGTTTTGCTCCGCAAAGGTATTTCTTCCTATAGCTCTATAGCTGATTTTGCTTCGCAACAAATCAATAGCGTGGAAAAATTGCGATTTCGCCAACGGCGAAATTCGGGAATTTCGTTCCCGAAAGCAATTTCTTCCGATAGCTAATTTTGCTTTGCAAAATTAGCGTTGTACTCTGCCCGAGCCATCGCCGCCTGCAAGCTTTTCAACCTCGGAAACGCTTACGCGGTTGTAGTCACCCTCTACCGAGTGCTTAAGAGCAGAAGCCGCAACTGCGAATTCGATAGCATCCTTAGAAGACTTGCCGGAAAGGATGGAGTAAATAAGTCCGCCGCCAAAGCTGTCACCGCCGCCGACACGGTCAACGATGTGGAGGTGGTAAGACTTCGAGAAGTAATAATCCTCGCCGTCGTAAAGCATGCCTGCCCAGTCGTTATCGCTGGCAGAAATAGAAGTTCTTAAGGTAATTGCAACCTTAGAGAAACCGAATTTATCAGCTAACTGCTTTGCAACGCTCTTATAACCCTCGTGATTGAGCTTGCCGCCGTAAATGTCGGTGCCTTCTGCCTCAATACCAAAAACATCCTTAGCATCTTCTTCGTTAGAGATACAAACGTCTACATACTTGCAAAGCTCTGTCATTGCCTTGTTAGCTTCTTCTCTTGTCCAAAGCTTACCTCTGTAATTGAGGTCGCAGGAAATAGTTACGCCACGTTTCTTAGCGGCAATGCAAGCCTCTTTACAGATTTCAACAACATTTTCACCCAAAGCAGGAGTAATGCCGGTGAAATGGAACCAATCAGCACCTTCAAAAATGCTGTCCCAGTCAAAGTCAGCGGTGGTTGCCTGCTGAATTGCAGAATACTTACGGTCGTAAATGCAGACAGAACCTCTTTGAGAAGCGCCCTTTTCGAGGTAGTAGATACCGACTCTTTCGCCGCCTCTTACGATCTTAGAAGTGTCAACGCCGAAATAACGCAACGAATCAACTGCTGCCTGACCGATAGCGTGCTTAGGGAGCTTGGTAACATAAGCGCTGTCGAGACCATAGTTTGCAAGGCTTACTGCAACGTTAGCCTCACCGCCGCCGAAGGTTGCCTGCATCTGATCATTCTGAAAGAATCTGTAATATCCGTTAGGTGCGAGTCTTAACATGATCTCGCCGAATGTAATAACCTTTTTAGCCATTTAAAATACCTCCAAATAATAATTTACTTAATTACTTCTTTTGAACAAGATGAATAGCAAAGCCTGCGATCTCATTCTTGAAGTATACCATTCCTTTAGCGATCGTTTCTTCGTTTACAAATTCGTAACCGCGAGACTTGAAGTAAGCCACTGCTCTATCAAGGGTGTTGGTTGTAATGCCGATATGACCGTTCTTGCCGTAAACGGGGTTCTTAATAACTTCGATCTTGCGGTTAGCAGTGAACAAGCTGGAGTTGCCGTTGTTTACTTCGAAGCCGAACATTGAGCCCAAAAGATTTGCTGTTGCCAAGGCATCGTCGGCATTTTCGGCATTTATGCCAAGGTGAGCAAATTCAAGGCCGAGCATGGAGTTTACAGCCTCTTGAGTGAGGCGGGTGATCTCATCCCAATTCTCGGCATCAATAAGATCCTGCTTAACCATCCAGGTGCCGCCGCAAGCAAGTATCTTGTTAAAGCTTAAATAATCGTTAAGGTTCTTTGCATTAACACCGCCCGTAGGAATGAATTTAAGCTTAGAGTAAGGCGCAGCAACAGCCTTGAGCTTTGCGATACCGCCGTTCTGCTCTGCCGGGAAGAACTTTACAACGTCAAGACCCAAAGTCATTGCCTGCTCCATTTCGCCGGGGGTTGCAGTGCCGGGCATGATTTCAACGCCCTTAGAGATAGCATATTTAACGATCTGAGGGTTAAAGCCGGGTGTAACGATAAACTCAACACCTGCTTCGATAGCTTCGTCTACCTGAGCTTCGGTAAGTACAGTACCTGCACCGACAAGCATTTCGGGAACAGATTCTTTAATGCGCTTGATAGCTTCGGCAGCACAAGCAGTTCTGAAAGTGATCTCAGCAGCAGGCAAGCCGCCCTTGCAAAGAGCCTTTGCCAAGGGAACAGCCTTATCGGCATCGTTAATTGCGATTACAGGCAGAATTCCAAGATCGTGAATTCTTTTACAAACAGATTCGTGATTGGTTGACATAAACATCCTCCTACTATAACTGACGAAATTAACGTCATAATATATCAATATAATTATACAATGTTTAATGAATAAGTCAATTAAAAAGAAAAAATTCTGCGAAAAAGCAATAATTCAGTACATATATTCTGACATTTTCTCTTGATAATTTAAAGGCTATGTGGTAACATAATTGTGTATGGTAATTCAAATTTTTACGAAAGGAATTATTGATTATGAAAATGACATTTCGTTGGTTTGGCTCGAACAGCGACAGCGTTACCCTTGAACAGATCAGACAGATTCCTGCAATGACGGGAATAATGGGCGTGCTTGATTATAAGCCCGCAGGCGAAGTCTGGACAGAGGAAGAAATTAAGGCTTATGTTGATGAGGTTCATGCTGCAGGACTTGAATGCGAGGTAATTGAAAGCGTTAATGTTCACGAGGACATTAAGCTTGGTCTGCCTACAAGAGATCAGTATATCGAAAACTATCGTGTAACTATCAGAAACCTTGCAAAGTACGGTATTAAGTGCATTGTTTATAACTTCATGCCTGTTTTGGACTGGATGAGAACAGACCTTGCAAGACCTAACGAGGACGGCTCGACCAGTATGTATTATGACCAGGCTGAGCTTGAAAACCTCTCACCTATTGATATTGTAAGACGCACTGCCGAAAATTCAAACGGCTTTACTCTTCCCGGTTGGGAGCCTGAAAGACTTGGTAAGCTTGAAGAAGTTTTGAAGATGTATGAAAGCGTTGACGAAGAAAAGCTTTTGGAAAACTACAAATACTTCCTTGACGGTATTATTCCCACTTGTGAGGAATGCGGCGTTGTAATGGCATGCCATCCGGACGATCCGGGATGGAAGATATTCGGTCTTCCCAGACTTGCACACACTCAGGAAGGATATGACAAGATCGTTAAGCTTAACGACAGCCCTTATAACACCCTTTGCTTGTGCACAGGTTCTTTGGGCTCGAATGTTAAAAATGATATTCCTGCAATTATCCGTCACTTTGGCGAAATGGGCAGAATCGGTTGCATGCATGTAAGAAACGTTAAGCATTACAGCGATTTCAGATTCTGCGAATCGAGCCACCTTTCTTCGGACGGTGACCTTGATATGTATGAGATCATGAAGGCTATTTATGAAACCTGCCCGAATGTATATGTAAGACCTGACCACGGCAGAATGATCTGGGGCGAGGTTGGACGTCCCGGTTACGGACTTTATGACAGAGCTTTGGGCTGCACTTATTTAAACGGACTTTGGGAAGCTATTGATAAGGCTTCGAAAGGAAAGTAAGATTATGAAGCTTAGTTTAAATTCGATTAAAGACAGACATTCTTGGGAATCTAAGGGTGTTAAACTGCCTGCATTTGACATTGAAGCAGTAACAGCCAAAACAAAGGCTAACCCCACTTGGGTGCACTTTGGCGCAGGCAACATTTTCAGAGGATTTATTGCCTCTTTACAGCAGGAGCTTTTGAATAAAGGCTTAGCCGACACCGGCATTATTGCGGCTGACACATTTGACTATGAGATCATTGACAGAATTTTCAGAGCAAATGATAACCTTACCTTAAACGTTACTCTTAATGCTAACGGAACGACCGACAGCGAAGTTATTGCATCGGTTGTTGAATCTTTGAAGGCTGATTCCTCGAACGAAAAGGAAATGGCAAGATTTAAAGAGATCTTTACTAATCCATCGTTGCAAATGGTTAGCTATACCATTACCGAAAAAGGCTATGCAATAAAAGATATGGCAGGTAATCTTTCGGGTCTTGTAATGGCTGACATTGAAAACGGTCCCGAAAAGGCACGTCACGCAATGAGCTTTACCTGCGCTTTGCTTTTGGAAAGATATAAAGCAGGCAAATACCCTATTGCTGTTGTAAGCATGGATAACTGCTCGCACAACGGTGAAAAGGTGCAGAGCGCTGTTTTGGAAATTGCTAAGGCTTGGGTTAAAAACGGTTTTGCAGACGAAGGCTTTGTTGAATACCTCAGCGATGAAAGCGTTGTAAGCTTCCCTTGGTCGATGATTGACAAAATCACGCCACGGCCTGACGCAAGCGTTGAAAAAATGCTCACTGATTTAGGTATTGAATGTATGTCTCCCATCGTTACCGAAAAGAAGACCTTTATCGCTCCGTTTGTTAACGCAGAAAGACCTCAGTATTTAGTTGTCGAGGACAAGTTCCCCAACTTAAGACCTGCGCTTGAAAAGGCAGGCGTTTATCTTACCGACAGAGACACTGTTAACAAGACCGAAAGAATGAAGGTTACAACCTGTCTTAATCCCCTGCACACCGGTTTGGCTGTTTACGGTTGCTTATTGGGTTACACCCTTATTTGTGAGGAAATGAAGGACGAGGAGCTTAAAAAGCTTGTTATGAGACTTGGTTATGTTGAAGGTTTACCCGTTGTTACCGACCCCGGAATTGTAAGCCCCAAGGCATTTATTGATGAAGTTGTTAACGAGAGACTTCCTAACCCCTTCATGCCCGATGCCCCTCAAAGAATTGCAACAGACACTTCTCAGAAGGTGGGAATAAGATTCGGTGAAACCATTAAAAGCTATGCCGCTCTTGGCAGAACCGACGAGCTTAAGGCTATTCCTTTGGTTATTGCAGGCTGGTTGAGATATCTTTTGGGAATTGATGACTGCGGCAACGAAATGGCTGTTTCGAGCGACCCATTGCTTAGCGAGCTTCAGCCCAAGCTTAAGGGTATTGAAGTGGGCAAGCCCGAAAGCTATAACGGTCAGATCAAGGAAATTTTGGCAAACAAGAATATCTTTGGTTCGAACCTTTGCGAACTTAAGATGGACACAATTATTGAAGAAATGTTTGTGAGCTTGATCTTAGGCAAGGGTGCTGTTAGAGAAACTTTGAAGAAATATTTAGCCTAAAGAGTTTATAGCTATTAAACCTCTCACCATTGGTGGGAGGTTTTTAGTGCAAAAATATTAAACAAAAAAGAATAATTTGAATAGATATTTTTTATATTGAAAATGTAATATATAACTGGTATAATTTAAGAGATAAATTTAATTGAGAAGTGAAGTTATGGCAAAATTGTATAAATTATTGGCGTTTTCAATTGCTGTGTGCATTACGCTGTGCTTTGGCGGATGCGTTAAGATAAATGTTGATAAACAAACCGATATTGTGACTGAAGATATCTCTTCTGATACACTCCCCTCTTCTGAGGTTACGACGACAACCGAGGCTACTACCTCGGCGACAACGACTGAAGCTACGACCACAGTTACAACCACTACCGAAGCTACAACGACAGCCGAACCCGAGCCGGAGTTTGTAAGTGTGCGTATTGTTTGTGCGGGCGACAACCTTATTCACCGTTCGATTTATAATCAAGCAAAAAGGCGTGCAGACAAGAACGACATTGACGGTTATGACTTTTCTTACGTTTACGAGAGGGTTGAGAGTTATATTAAATCGGCTGACTTGGCGATTTTAAACCAAGAGACGATTGTTACCGATGAATTTGAGCCGAGCGATTATCCGAGATTTTGCACGCCTGCGGATTTAGGATCGCATATGATCGAAATTGGTTTCGATGCTTTCTCGCTTTCGAACAACCATGTTTTAGATAAAGATGAAGCCGGTCTTTTATCAACTCTTAATTTCTGGGATTCACAGGAAAATATTATAAGATACGGTGCTTATAAAGATAAAGAGGATATGGAAAATATCCGCACCATGGTGGTTAACGGTATTACTTTTGCCTTTTTGGGATATATGGAGCATACAAACGGACTTTCGCTTGCCGATGATGCCGTTGCCGAGATTACATATTTGCGTGAAACCGAGCTGATTGAAGCACAGATTAGAAAAGCAGATGAGATTGCTGATGTTGTTATTGTATCCCCTCATTTTGGAACAGAAATTTCGAATGAGCTGAAGACCAATCAGATTAACATGGCGAAGATGATGATTGAGTGGGGCGCAGATATTGTTATCGGCACGCAGGCTCATACAGTGCAGACTATGGAATTTATTGAACGTGAGGACGGCTCACGCGGATTTGTTTATTATTGCCTTGGAAATTTTGTATCGGCGCAGGCTGACCCAAAAGCTTTGGTTGGAATTTTGGGAGATTTGACAGTTACCAAAAATCTTGAAACAAATGAGATAAATATTGAAAACGTTAAAGCGATACCGATTATTACTCAATATGGCTATAACTACTCAAACATTCACATTGTGCCTTATGCCGAGTATACCCAAGAAATGCTTGAAAAGCACGGGGCTGACGGTTTTACTAAAGAATCCATTGATAAAGTTTTGAGCTATATACCGGAAGAATATCTTTCGGTTGAATAGATTAGGTAATAATTTAGAAAGGAATAGATAAATTATGAAATTTGCAGACGGATATTGGCTTAATCAGCGCGGCTACACAGTTAACTACGCTAATCAGGCATATGAGGTTGAGACGACAGAAAACTCGATCAAAGTGCTTGCAACGCCTACACACATCTGGAACCGCGGACAAACCTTGGGAGGCCCTAACTTTGAGCTGACATTTACCTCGACAATGGAAGATGTTATTAAGGTAAGCGTTGTTCATTACAGGGGCACTGTTGACTGCGGCCCTCATTTTGAGCTTAACGAGGACATGGGCTATACTCCCGTTATTAACAACACCGACAAGTATGTTGAAATGATCTCGGGCAAAACAAGCGTTAAGATAAGCAAGGAAAACTGGAGCGTTCAGTATTATTATAACGGCAAGCATTTAACAGGCGGAAGCTATAGAGCTTTGACATATGTTGAAGAAGAAAAGAGCCGTGCAAAGAGAAGACTTGACACTCAGATTGATGACAACTTCTGGTCTTACCCGAAGGACGCTAACACATCTTATATAAGAGAGCAGCTTACACTTTCTGTTGGCGAATATATTTACGGATTTGGCGAGAAGTTTACAACATTCACTAAAAACGGTCAGAACGTTCAAATTTGGAATGCTGACGGCGGCACCTGCTGTGACCAGAGCTATAAGTCGGTACCTTTCTATGTATCCTCTAACGGATATGGTGTGTTTGTAAATTCGTCTGACAATGTTTCTTACGAGGTAGCGTCAGATACCGTATCCAAGGTTTCAATCACCGTTCCCGGTGAAAGCTTGGAATACTTCATTATTGGCGGCGAGGACTTACAGGGCGTTATTTCTAACTATACCACCCTTACAGGTAAGCCCGCACTTCCCCCTGCATATACCTTTGGTTTGTGGCTTACTACCTCGTTTACAACAAAGTATGACGAAGAAACCATTAATTCGTTTATTGACGGCATGGCTGAGCGTGACATTCCTTTGCAGGTATTCCACTTCGACTGCTTCTGGATGAAAGAATTTGAATGGTGCAACTTTGAATGGGATACAAGACAGTTCCCCGAGCCTGAAAAGATGCTTGCAAGGCTTCACAATGACAAGGGACTTAAGACCTGCGTTTGGATAAACCCTTATATTGCACAGCGTTCGAAGCTGTTTGACGAAGGTGTTGAGAATGACTACTTCATTCTTAACAAGGACGGCTCGGTATTCCAGTGTGATATGTGGCAGCCCGGTATGGCAATTGTTGACTTTACTAACCCCGAGGCTTGCGAGTGGTATGCTTCTAAGCTTCGTGCACTTTGTGAAATGGGCGTTGACTGCTTTAAGACCGACTTTGGTGAAAGAATACCTACCGATGTTGTTTACTATAACGGCGCTGACCCGATTAAGATGCACAATTATTACACTCATCTATATAACAAGACAGTATTCAATGTTTTGAAGGAATATTATGGCGAAAACAAGGCTTGTCTGTTTGCAAGAAGTGCAACAGCCGGCGGTCAGCAGTTCCCTGTTCACTGGGGCGGCGACTGTTCGGCAGAATACTCATCAATGGCTGAAACAATCAGAGGCGGTTTGTCGCTTTGCATTTCGGGCTTTGGCTTCTTCTCGCACGATATTTCGGGCTTTGAAGCTACTGCTACACCCGATATTTATAAGAGATGGTGTGCATTCGGCTTAATGTCTACTCATTCAAGACTTCACGGAAACTCCTCTTACAGAGTGCCGTGGTTGTTTGATGACGAGGCTTGCGATGTTTTACGCTTCTTTACAAAGCTTAAGGGTAAGTTAATGCCCTATTTATTCTCTCAGGCTGTTAAGACACATGTTAAGGGTGTGCCGATGATGAGAGCAATGGTTATTGATTTTGCTAACGACCCTGCTGCTTTGACCCTCGACAGGCAGTATATGTTGGGTGACAACCTGTTGTG
This sequence comes from Oscillospiraceae bacterium, assembly GCA_017472735.1. Lineage (GTDB taxonomy): Bacteria > Bacillota > Clostridia > Oscillospirales > Ruminococcaceae > Faeciplasma. The sequence continues at coordinate 302,136 of JAFUOD010000007.1, forward strand.
CGCTCCTATTCTTAATGATGAGGGCAGAGCTGAGTTCTATGTTCCACAAGGAAGATGGACTGACATTATTACAGGTAAGGTTTATGAAGGTGAAAAGTGGTACAGAGAAACCTGCAATTACTTTGAAATGCCTATTTTGGCAAGACCTGACTCGATTGTTACATACGGCGATTTTGTAAAAGACTTTGAATATGACTACCTTGCAAACGCTGAAGCCGTTATTTATGAGCTTGGCGACGGATGCGAAGCTTCGACTGTTATCTATGACAAAGAAGCTAACAAGCTTGCTGACATTAAGGCAGCAAGATGCGGCAACACCGTTACTGTTTGCTACACCAAGACTGACTGCGACTTTACTGTTAAGATTTCTGGAACTGATATTGCAGTTAAGTGTGAAGCCGGTACTGAATCGGTAACTATTGAGCTTTAATAAACAAAACAGATCGGCATAGGTCGCGCGACTTATGCCGATGAATTTAGGAGTAACTATATATGAATGATATTAAAATATCGGATATGATGGCTATGCAAAAGGAGCTGTATGAGCTTCACAAAGACAGTTGGCCGCCAATGGAGCCCGAATACGGCAAAGATTTTATTCTTTATATGATTGAAAATGTATAGTGAATAAGAGTAAAGCCCCTATCTAACGATAGGGGCAATTCTATACTAAAGATATTTAACCACTTCATCCACTACATCTTTCATGTGGTCGTCGATAAGGCCAAAGCTCATGTGCTTATAGCTCCAGCAGGCTCTGCCGATGCCGTATTTTTTAAATGCAGTGTTAATGGCTTTATACCACTCGAGGGTTTCATGCGGGTCGGCATGATTAATGACGCCGTATTCGCCGCAGTAAAGCATAACGCCTCTTTCCTCTGCCAGTTTAGCTGCACGTTCAAAACGCCATTCAAAGAATGTGTGGTCGATTACATCGTTAGGTGCATAAGGCATGAAGCCATCAAAAAGTTTAAGCTCGTTTTGGGCTTTCAAATAATCCTGCTTGGTTGCAGAAAAGTTCAATCTGAAGTCATTAGGCATTCCCCATGCCCAGCTTGCGCCTTGATGTGTGAAGAGGAAGGGGTCGTAGCAGTGGAAGTTATAAACTATTTTGTCATCGTAAGGCATATCGAGGTCATGCATTGAGTCGATGGCGTTGTTCCAATAACTGCCCACAAGGATATATGCATTTGGAGCAACAGTGCGGATTCTCTTAATACATTCGTTAGCAATTTCGTTCCACGGTTTCGAATACTTAGGCTCGGTAACCTCGTTTAAAAGCTCGAACGCAATGCGGTCGCTGTATTTGCCGAAAGCGGTCGCCAAGCGCATCCAGAGTGCATAGAATCGCTCTTTAAGGTCATTATCATAGAAAAACTTCTGCTCTTCCCTATCGTTAAAGAAATAACCGGGAGCTTTGTGTAAATCGAGCACCATGTTAAGGTTATACTTTTCGCACCAATCAACAGCACGCTGCAAATACATCATGCCGTGAGGGGTGGGTGTACCGTCTTCCTCCTCTAAAAGAGGATAATCAACAGGGATTCTGACATGGTCAATATCCCACTGAGAAAAACGTTTGAAATCCTCTTCGGTTATGAATGTTTCATATCTTTCAATTGTGTAATTGCACTGGGACAACCAGCCGCCAAGGTTTATGCCTTTTTGATAGCCTTTAAACTCTTTCATATCGCACCTCGCAGTGTTAATTTATGCTTATATTATAAGCGATATTTTAGCAAATGTAAATAGTTTAATATAATATTATTGATTATTTTGATAGCTGTGAATATGGAAAATCAATTCAATAAATTGTATATAAAACTCATAGCAAAAAGGAACGCAGGTAGATATATGATACTGGTCAGAATATCGATTATGAAGCCTTTTGCAGATGGTTGAGCGCTTCTTACTTTTAAGTAGACACCGATTAATACGATGAATACCATTAAGCTTACAAGCCCTGTAATGACGCTGATTGGATATTCTATCGGATATTTGGAGACCTCACTAAAAGCTGTAATAGCGGACCAATTAAGTGCACAGGTTAATCCAATTGCGCCCACGGCCGACAAGCATAAGGATATGGCAGTAGTTTTTAAAGTTAAGCTTAATTTGACAGCTTTTGGGAAAATCAAGCAAAACAGCGCTGTTGTGATTAATGCAATTCCAAAAAGCATCAAACAGGTGCATAATATCAAAAAAGCATAACCGTCATTTAGTAACAGCAAGAGATTTCTTCCGATGAACAGAATTACACCGATAGAAAGTATTAATAAAGAAAAATGTTTTAAATTCACAGCATCACCACCTTAAGGCAATTATAGCATGTGGTAATATAAAAGAGAAGCGAAAAGGTTTACAGTTCGGTTAAGATAAGGTTACAATATGGTTTGATAAGCGCAAAATAAGCGAATAAAAGATTCGCGGTTCTGCATCGATTGCAACTGTAAAATAAAATAAGCATAGGCTAAAGCCTATGCTTATTTTATTCTGGAGCTGATATCCGGATTTGAACCGGAGACCTCATCCTTACCAAGGATGCGCTCTACCGACTGAGCTATATCAGCGTCCACTCCAGCACGGCTTTATCCGTGCCACGAGTATTAATTATACTCTTAAGAGTGTGATTTGTCAAGTGTTTTTTTGAAAAATTTCGATATTTTTTAGTATTATAAAAGCAAATATTCTTTTATCTTGGAATAGATATCTTCAGTTATCAAGTCGCAAAGCAGTACCTCTTGAATATTATTATAAACACCCAATCTTTCACGCATAGATACGATCTGCTCTGCCTGTTCAATATCAAGAAGCAGGCACGAAGAGATATCTATAGCCGAGGCTGTATTTATGTTTACTTTTCTAAGAGTTGTAATTATGTCTGTATCGTTCAGCGACAAATAATCCTCACCTTCCTCAGGTGAATCGATAACATTATCAATATTTTCGGTTATTACCGAGTCGGTTTTTTCACTGTCGTGTTCATCAGATGTTTGACCCATAAAGTAAAAGTAAACAATAATGTCTTCAAAATTCTGAGATGTAAGATTGTTTAGATCAAGAAGCTGATATATGCTTTCAAAGCCGCCAAGCGATTCGCGGTAAGAAATAATAGAATTCGCTTTAACCTCGCCAATTCCGTTGACACGCATAAAGTCCTCAACTGTGGCAGAATTTATAACAGAAGCATCATATCCGCCATCGAAGTTAGAAAAGCCAACAGTTATTTCATCAGGTGTTTTGTCAAGCTTTGTTAACAAGACAAAGCAAAGAGAACCGACAAAGACCGCAAAAGCTATTACAAGATAAACTACTTCAATCGGGGTGAACTTTTCTTTATGCTTATTTGTCATTCATCTATCGCCGCCAAAAGCTCATTAACCTTATCGGTCTTTTCCCACGACACACCAAGGTCTTCCCTGCCCATGTGGCCGTAAGCCGCAAGCTGACGGTAGATAGGCTTTCTTAAGCCGAGGGATTCGATAATTGCGGCAGGGCGAAGATCGAACACCTTGTTAACAGCCTCAACAAGCTTAGATTCATCAACAGTGGCAGTGCCGAATGTGTCAACAAGCAAAGATACAGGCTTAGCAACACCGATAGCATAAGCGATCTGAATCTCACACTTAGATGCAAGGCCTGCTGCTACGATGTTTTTAGCAACATAACGCGCAGCGTATGCAGCAGAACGGTCGACCTTTGTCGGGTCTTTTCCCGAGAATGCCCCTCCCCCATGGCGTGAATAACCGCCGTATGTATCGACGATTATTTTTCTGCCGGTGAGGCCGCAGTCGCCCTGAGGGCCGCCGATAACAAATCTGCCTGTCGGGTTAACATAGTAGTGGGTGTTTTCATCCAAAAGCTCTGCAGGAATTACAGGCTTGATAACTTTTTCTATAATATCTTGCTCAATTTCGTCATGGGTAATCTCAGGTGCGTGCTGGGTCGAGATGACAACTGTATCAACTCTTACAGGCTTATCATCAACATACTCAACGGTTACCTGGCTCTTGCCGTCGGGTCTTAAATATGAAAGAGTGCCGTCTTTTCTAAGCTCGGTCAAACGCTTTGTAAGCTTATGAGCATAGGAAATGGGCATGGGCATAAGCTCGGGGGTCTCGTTGCAGGCATAGCCAAACATCATGCCCTGATCGCCTGCGCCCGTATCGAATGCGTTATCTTCCCTACCCTCTAAAGCGTTATCAACGCCCATAGCGATATCGGCAGACTGCTTGTGAATGGTGGTAAGAACAGAGCAGGTCTGGGCATCGAAGCCGTATTTGGCTCTGTCATAGCCGATTTCGGCAACAACCTCACGAACAATTGAGTCAATATTCAAAGTAGCTTTTGTTGTAATTTCGCCCATGCACAAAACAAAACCTGTTGTTGTAGCAGTTTCGCAAGCAACACGAGACATAGGGTCCTGACGGAGCGCTTCATCGAGCACAGCGTCGGATATCTGGTCACAGATCTTATCGGGGTGACCTTCGGTAACTGATTCAGAAGTGAAAAACTTTCTCACGCTTATACATCCTTTCTTTCATAAAAAAATTGCGCTCGGATTCCGGGCACAACAAAAGAATTGGTATATACCTCATCTTCCGGAATTAACCGCAGGATTTAGCACCTTGATAACAGGTTGCCGGGCTTCACAGGACCTGATTCCTCCACCACTCTTGATAAGGGTTATTTCGGTTAGTATTATACTACAAGAATTTATAGTTGTCAACATAAAAATCAGCCTTTGTATAACAAAAGCTGATTTTATATTCAAGCATTTATAAGAATAAGCACAACAGCAGCAATGGCTATTACAATTACGGCAATAATGTTTATTGTAATAGCAAGATTGCTTTGCGGCTTTTGTGCATCGCTTTTTGGCAAGAGGCCGGCTTTGCGCAGAACATTCATAATTGGCTTATAAAGCAAAAGAGTTACCGCTGTGTTAAGTATACCCTTTAAAAGGTTGAAAGGCAGAAAATAAGGCAAAAGCATATCTGCAACGACCTCGCGCGGGGTTTCCATATACCACGGGGTAATAAGATAATTCCACAAAAGCATACCGGCTGTCATTATTACAGCGCCCAAAACCAGACCCGTGACAGCAGTGGGTAATGTCTTTTTACGTTTATACAAAAGTGCTGCGGGCAGAATGTATGTAACCGTTGAAAGCACGTTCATAACAGCACCGATAGGACCTGTACCGCTTATTGTAACCATCTCGATAAGTGAGACAACAAACGAGGTTATAACAGCATACCAAGGGCCTAAGATAAGAGCCTCGAGAGCAATGACAGCGTCTTTAGCCTCATACTTTAAAAACAGTACGACAGGGATTCTGAAAAGAAAGACAGTTAAAAACGCAATTGCCGAAAATAATGCCGCAAGAGTAAGCTTTAGAATTTTTGAGTTGTGCATAATAAGCCTCCAAAAAAAGAATGCGCCCACGAAAAAACGAGGGCGCAAAAATGCTTTGATAATAATACGTTCTATCATCCGGACTATACCGTCGGTCACGGAATTTCACCGTGTCGGCAAGGCTTGCGCCTTGTTTGCGGACTTTACCGCCGGTGAGGAATTACACCTCGCCTCGAAACGAATCAGTGTTAAGTTTTTAATAAACGATCAGTCTTCATCGCAGCAACCGCAGTCGCATTCTTCTTCGATGTCGAATTCCAAAAGCTCGCCGCAGTTAGGGCATTCAATAGAGCCCTCTTCCACCATTTCAAGAGTGAGCTCGATAGTGTCGCCGCAGGTGGGACAAACAACTTCGTAACGGTCGTCATCGCAGTCTTCACAATCGCAGCAATCGTCACAGTCACATTCGTCATCGCAATAGTCATCATCGTAATCGTCGTCTTCATCATCATAAAGATCGTTTTCGATGTTTGCAAGGTCTTCGTCCAAAACGTTGCAGAACTCAACGATGTCGTCTACATCCTGATCGATTTCGTCAACAGACTCAGCAAGTTCGCTTAAAAGGTCATACATTGCAAGCAAAACCTTGCCTTCGTTAGTCGAGTCATCAATCTTAAGTCCGTCCATTAATCCCTTAAGATATGCAGCCTTTTCGGTTAAATTCATAAATAGACCTCCCTGAAAATAAGTTTTAAACAAATCGCTGCCGTTAAATCAGGCAGCGATATTGCATTTTGATATTTAAGCCTAAAATTAAGCTCTTCCCAAATATTCGCCGGTTCTTGTGTCGATCTGAACAAGCTCGCCTTCTTCAATGAACAAGGGAACCTTGATCTCTGCACCGGTTTCAAGAGTTGCGGGCTTTAAAGCGTTTGTAGCTGTATTGCCTGCAAAACCGGGGTCTGTCTGAGTAACAACAAGCTCAACGAATGTCGGAGGCTCTACGCCGAATACCTTGCCCTTGTAAGAAAGAACCTTACAAACCATATTTTCCTTAACAAACTTGAAATTGTCTCCAAGGTCAGAAGCATTGACGGGAGTCATTTCATAGGTTTCGGAATCCATGAAGTAGTAAATATCGCCATCGTTATAAGAATATTCCATATCCTTTCTTTCGATGAAAGCTGTGGGGAACTTAGCTGTGGGGTTGTAAGACTTTTCGATTACGGAACCGGTAATGACGTTCTTGGTCTTGGTTCTTACGAAAGCTGCACCCTTGCCGGGCTTAACGTGCTGGAATTCAATTACCTGCAATACGTTGCCGTCTTCTTCAAATGTTACACCGTTTCTGAAATCACCTGCTGTGATCATGTAGTGTTTCCTCCTTTTTTCTGAGGGAATCCGCTAAGCAAATTCATAAGCAATACTTGCCTTTTACCTCAAAGAATAATTTTCAAATCATTGTTGCATAGTTAGCAACAATAAGTTACAGTTTATTATAACCTATAAACTTAAATTTTGCAAGTACTTATTACAAAGAAATGAGAGATTTATTTGCCAAAGTCATGTTTTCACAGCCATCTGGTTTAACAACAACAAAGTCTTCAATTCTTACGCCAAACTCACCGGGCAGATAAATACCGGGTTCAACAGTTACTATCATATTTTCTTCAAATATATGCGTGCTTGAGGGAGCTGCATTGGGGGCTTCGTGAATTTCAACGCCAACGCCGTGACCCAAAGAATGACCGAATTTGTCGCCGTAGCCGGCATTGGTAATAATATCACGGGCGATCTTATCAATATCAGAGCCTATAACTCCTGCCTTAATAGCCGACAAAGCATCTAACTGAGCTTTTAAAACCGTGTTATAAACCTGCGCCATTTTGTCGGTAGGTGTGCCTACGCAAACAGTTCTTGTCATGTCGCTGTGGTAGCCATCGTAAACGGCGCCGTAATCCATCAAAACAAAGCTGTTAGGAGCTACAGCGGTGTCTCCGGGCACACCGTGAGGAAGCGATGTGTTTGCGCCTGTAAGTGCAATGGTATCGAACGACAAAGCCTCTGCCCCGTGCTTGAGCATGTAATAATCGAGATGCAAGCCGATCTCGCGCTCGGTAACTCCCGGCTTGATAAAGTTTAATACGTCCTCGAAAGCGGCTTCGGCAATGCGCTGAGCTTTAATCATCTTGTCGATTTCATCCTGAGTTTTTACAATTCTGAGCTTGCCGATAGCAGAGCTTAAGTCACGGGTAGAGATAACCTCGGCAGATGTGATTCTTTCTTTATACATAGATAAAGAAGTAACTGTCATTGTGTCGGATTCGATTGCAACTGTCTTTGCGCCATGCTTAGTCAAAAGATCGTTTATCTGGTCGAAAAGCTTGCCCTGCAAAATAACCTCGGCATCTTTAACGGTTTTGGTTGCTTTTTCAATGTAGCGGAAGTCGATGATAAGATATGCTTTTTCTTTAAATACTATAACTGTGCCTGCCGAGGATTTCATGCCTGTAAAGTAACGGCGGTTAATATCATCGGTGATGATTGCAGCATCTATACCCTCGGGTAACACGCTGAAAAGCTTTTCAAATTTAGTCATATTAATCTTCCTTTCTATATCTTAAATAGCTTTGTTTCATTGCAAGCGCATCGAACGACTGGGTACCTGCGCTCTCGCAAATAAATGTGGGTGATAGATTCTTTTTCGCTATAAGCTCCATTAACGGCTCATAGTCGGGGCCGAAAATGTTATCTTCAAAGGTTAAGTGTTTTAGTTCTCCGCCCTTTTGAGTATACTCGATTTTTGAGAAATGAGAGTGGAAAACTTTAAGTCTGTCGCTGCCCAAGCGATTTTCGATAGAATCTAATATATGCTCGAAAGCTTCTTTAGAATTGACCTCGCCCAATGTTCTTGCATTAAGGTGACCAAAGTCGATACAAGGAATGAAAGTGTCGTCTAATTTGCAGAGGGTTAAGACCTCCTCTAAATTGCCGAGCTGATTGATCTTGCCCATTGTTTCGGGGCAAAAATGAATTTCTTCAAAGCCTTGTGAAATTGCAGCCTGCCGCGCTCTTAAAAGAGTATCCTTTGCAAGCTCAAGCGCCTCTTGACGAGTGATTTTGGCGCACGAACCCGAATGGATCACAATGCGCTTTGCACCCATTTTTAGGGCCGCAGCGGCACTTTGCAAAATATAATCAATGCTTTTATCACGCTTTTCGGCTTCAATGCTTGAAAGAGAGATAAAGTAAGGTGCATGAAGCGACAAGGTTATGCCATGCTGTAAAGCATTAGTCTTAAGAGATGCACCAAGTGTGTCGGAAACCCTTACTCCCTGACCGCATTGATACTCGAATGCGTCAAGTCCGATCTCGCTTAAATATTTTGGCATATCAAGCGAGGACTTATATTTTTTGAGGAAGTCCTCCGAGCTTCCCGCAGGGCCGAAAATTGCGCTCATTTTGATCCTCCTTTTCTTTTAGGCAAAAGAGGTTTTTCTAAAAACCTTTTAACTCTGAACCAAAAACCGGTTTCATACTCGATCGGATATGTAAATATCGAGCGTATTCCGGTTAACTTACAGCCCCACACATCGGTGAAGATCTGGTCGCCGACTGCGGCGATTTCGCTTTTGCTAAGCCCTAATCGCTTGCAAGCCTCGTTATAGCCATAACTTAAAGGCTTTCTTCCGTCGGGCACAAAAGGCAGACCCAAAGCCTCCGCAAACGGGCGCACACGCTCGTAATGGTTGTTTGAAACAATTATCATAGGTAAATCTTTTGCTCTCATACTTTCAAGCCAAGCCTTTATCTCGGGTTTTGGAATGGGGTTGTTATGAGTTGTAAGGGTATTATCCAAGTCCAAAATCAGCGCCTTTATTCCTTCGTTATTCAAAAAATCAAGGCTTATATCTGAAATTGAATCAAAAACATAATCGGGTTTGTGAAGCACCTGAAATCCTCCGTAAAAACAAAAGCGAACAGATACACTGCTCGCTTTTACTCAATTTTTGTTTGCACTATTAAATTAGTACTTACGCTTACGAGCAGCTTCAGACTTCTTCTTGCGCTTTACTGAAGGCTTTTCGTAGTGTTCTCTCTTACGTACTTCAGCGATAACGCCGTCTCTCGCGCAAGATCTCTTAAAACGCTTGAGCGCTGTATCCAAAGATTCGTTTTTACCAACACGAACTTCTGCCATTTACTGTTCCCTCCCTTTGCTGACCTATAGCAGAGGTATTTTTTACATTTATACATAATGTAACTTGGTACATTATAACCCAAACAAACCAATAAGTCAATAGGCTTTTCAAAAATTATTGTGCAAAATTTATTAAAGCTTATCTTGCTACAATGTTTACAAGCTTGCCCTTTACATAAATTTCCTTAACGATCTGCTTGCCTGCAAGCTCGGAAGCTATTTTTTCATTAGCTTTAACGATTTCTAAAACTTCTGCTTGTTCAGCATCAGCAGATATCATTACTCTTTCCTTAAGCTTACCGTTAATCTGAACAGCAATTTCAATTTCATCATCCTTGCATAAAGCTTCGTCATAAGACGACCACTTAGCATCGTGAATATAACCGCCAAAGCCTAAAGCCTCATACATTTCCTCGGTAATGTGAGGTGCAAAGGGATAAAGCATGATAAGGAAGTCCTTAAGCTCGGCGCGGTTTATTGAACCAAACGATGTGAAATCGTTAAGAATTGTCATCATTGCAGCAATAGCGGTGTTGAACTTCATGTTGTCAATATCGCTTGTAACCTTTTTAATCATCTTGTGCATTTTAGAGGTGAATTCGGGACGGTAAGAATCGCCGTCAACCAAAACATCCTGTAATGCCCATACACGGTCTAAAAATCTCTTGCAGCCCTTAACGCTCGAATCGCTCCATGGAGCTGCCTTTTCATAGTCACCCATAAAGAGAGTATAAACACGCAAAACGTCTGCACCGTATACTTCGATAACATCTAACGGGTCAACAACGTTGCCCTTAGATTTACTCATTTTTTCGCCATCGGGGCCTAAGATAAGACCCTGTGCTGTTCTTTTAGCGTAGGGTTCAGAGGTGTTCACAGCGCCGATATCGTAAAGGAACTTGTGCCAGAAGCGAGAGTAGATCATGTGACGGGTAACGTGCTCCATACCGCCGTTATACCAGTCAACAGGCATCCAATACTCTAAAGCCTCTTTAGAAGCCAAAGCCTCGGAGTTCTTGGGATCGCAATATCTTAAGTAATACCACGAAGAGCCTGCCCACTGAGGCATGGTATCGGTCTCGCGCTTGGCGGGCTTGCCGCACTTAGGGCAAGTGCAGTTAACAAAATCATCAATTTTTGCAAGAGGGCTTTCGCCGTCTGAGCCGGGCTCGAAGTTTTGAACCTTGGGCAAACGAAGCGGCAGTTCCTCATAAGGAACAGCAACCATACCGCAATGCTCACAGTGAACGATAGGAATAGGCTCGCCCCAATATCTCTGGCGGTTGAATGCCCAGTCCTTCATTTTATACTGAACGCCTTTTTCGCCGATTCCCTTTTCTTCAAGGTATTTAAGCATTTTAGCAATTGAATCCTTCTTGTTTGTCATGCCGTTAAGCACGCCCGAGTTGACCATTTCGCCGTCGCCAGTATAGGCTTCTTTTGAAATATCTCCTCCTTTGATAACTTCGATTATATCAATACCGAACTTGGTTGCAAATTCATAGTCGCGCTGGTCGTGTGCAGGAACAGCCATGATAGCGCCTGTGCCGTAGCCCATCATTACATAGTCGGATATGTAGATCGGGATCTCTTTACCGGTGATGGGATTAACAGCGGACAAACCGTCGAGCTTAACGCCTGTTTTCTCTTTAACGAGCTGTGTTCTTTCAAACTCGGTCTTCTTAGCACACTCTGCTCTGTATTCAAGTACTGCATCCATATTCTTGATGGTTGCAGAATTAGCATCTATTACAGGATGTTCGGGGGCAATTACCATGAAGGTTACACCGTAAAGAGTATCGGGACGGGTAGTGTAGATCCGAAGCTTTTCATCGGCACCTACAAGCTCGAAATTGACGAATGCACCTGTGGACTTGCCTATCCAGTTCTCCTGCTGAAGCTTGATGTTGGGTAAATAGTCAACCTCGGAAAGGCCCTGCAAAAGCTGTTCGCAGTATTCTGTGATTCTTAAGTACCAAACGTCTTTAGACTTTTGCACGATGTCGGAATGGCAGATATCGCACTTGCCGCCCTGCGAATCCTCGTTAGAAAGGACTACTTTACAGCTGGGACAATAGTTGACCAAGGTCTTGTCACGGAAGGCAAGGCCGTTTTCAAACATCTTAAGGAAGATCCACTGAGTCCACTTATAATAGTCTTCATCGGTGGTGTCGATAACTCTTGACCAGTCGAAGGCAAAGCCTACACGCTTAAGCTGATCGGAGAAATGAGCAATGTTATTGTCGGTAGACACTCTGGGGTGGATACCGGTTTTAATTGCATAGTTTTCGGCAGGCAAGCCGAAAGCATCAAAACCAATGGGGAACAAAACATTGTAACCCTCGAGGCGTTTCTTTCTGCCGATAGTCTCAAGCCCGGAATAAGCTTTGATATGACCGACGTGCATACCTGCACCCGAAGGATAAGGGAATTCTACCAAGCCATAGAATTTAGGCTTAGAAGTATCGATAGTAACATCGAAGGTTTTGTTATCCTCCCAATATTTCTGCCATTTTTGTTCAATGGCGCCGTAATTATACTTCATATTATCATCTCCAGTGAGAAATTTTTGCTAAAACAAACAACAAATAATTCTATCACAGCAAAGTGTTAATGTCAACTGCTTCGCCGTCGCTCCAAAGTTTTTCTAAAGAATACTGGTCACGGGCATCTTTATAGAAGACATGAACGATGATATCGTGATAGTCCATAGCTATCCAGCTTGCGCCGTCAACTCCTTCAATGTGGTCGGGATTTACGCCCTTTTCACCGAGCTTAAAGTCAACCTCATCCACCAAACCTCTTGTGTGAGTGGTAGAAGTACCGTTTGCGATTACAAAGTAATCGGCAATAATGGTAAGGTCACCAACCTTGATAACCTTAATATCCTGCGCTTTTTTAGAATCGAGCGCTTTAACGACCTCGGAAAGCTTTTCGTGTAATGTCATAGTGTTTTTTTACCTCGCTTTGTTATGGTATATAGTCGCTTATCTGCTTTGGCAGGCTGAAGCTTTTGCCCGAATTTGCAAGCTCAGGAGCTCCAAGCTCGCTTTCGGAGACCTCGAAGCCTTTAACACGAAAGCTTTGGTTTAAAAGCTTTGCAGCGTCTTCTGAATGAACGGAGTAAACTGACCCACCTTCATAAACCGTCATCTCGCCGGGTAACAGATAAATATTTATTTTATTAAGTCTTATTTTATTTGAAAGGTTTCCGACACCTATAATGTCGGAAATCATCATATCTGTGCTGACAGAATTAAGGATTAAGCCGATAAGCTTTGAAAAAGAATCGACTGCACCTTCTTCGTTGGTTTTTAGAATAAGTGAACTGAAATAAGCATGATAAGCATAAACAGCGTCCTCTGTTAAATAAGCGTTGGGCAATAAAATAATATCAGCCGCCAGCGATTTATCAAAAGTAACAGTACCTTTTTTAAGACTAATGTCCCCAACGCTTACTGCGTGCGAGACTTTTGCTTGTGTATTGCCCAAAAGCTCAGTAGCTGTTGCCAGCCCCTTTGAGGAAATCTCAAGCTTATAATTAACATTCATCGCAAGCATTCGTGAAACAATCTGCTTATATACTCCTGTGTCATAAGCCTTTTTAAGCGTGCCGGAAAAGCCGTCTGCGACTGTATAGGTAAGCGGAGGGATATCTAAAACATCTAAAGAACACTTGTCCTCATCAAACATCAATAGCTGAACCCTTACAGGAGAGTTATCTTGCGTAACTGTTAAAAGAATACTTGTTTTTTTAGATATGCTGTCAAAGCTGTAGCCCTGTGCGGCATAGCGAATATAGTCGGGCTCGATATATCTTTCGCTTTGGCGTGCTCGTGCAGCAATTGCAACCGCACTTAGAAAAATATAAGTAAGAGTGCCTGCTATTGCACAAGCTGAAACTATAGTGATAATAAACCTCTTTTTGGTCATTTTTTTCATAAACTAAAACCAAAAAGGGCGATGCTCCTTCAGCTCCTAATTTTCGTCAGCAAGTCTTTTAATTTCGATTAAGGTATATTCGTTATAAGCGTCGAGCGTCGACTTTGGGATAGTTCTCATATGCGTAACAGAATAGTTTACCGAGAACTTCATTGCTTCATACATTCCCCTGTCAATATCCTCATAAGTGCAGGCACGTATGTAGTCAACATCTTTATAAACTCGGTCAAACGAAATAAGGTCTGCCATGTAAAGAATTTTTTCTATCAGGCTCATTCCGCCCTTGGCAACTGTGTGGTAACGGATCGCAGAAAGCACTTCGGGGTCGGTTATTCCGAATTCCTCGTTAATAAAAACAGATGCCGCAATGCCGTGATAGGTCTTTTGCGCATTAAGCTCGGTTTCGGAGATTTCGAACTGCGAGCGTGACATCAATTCACGTTGATCGTCATAAGATATCTCTTTGCAAATATCATGCAAGAGGCCGGCAATATAACATTTCTCTTCATCGGCGCCAAAGCGGCGCGCAAGCTTTAATGCCTCATCGGCTACATATAAAGAATGTTGAAAACGCTTTTTTGAAAGAGTTTTTTCAAGATATGCTTTATATTCTTGATATTTGTCAGTCATTTATATAAAGTCCTCTTTCTTTAATATATTCTGCGACCGATTCGGGGACAAGGGTTGAAATATCCTCGCCTGCTTTGACTTTTTGGCGAACCTCGGTAGATGAGACCTCGACAGCGGGGCAGTTAATTAAAATGCATCTTCCGCCTGCAGAAATTATCTTTTGCGCAGATTCTTTATCTTTTTTACGGATGTCCTCGTCGCGGCAAATGCCTATTAAAGTTGCAAGCTGCATTATTCTGTCGGGCATAAACCACTTTAAAAAAGTGAAAAGCATATCGCTGCCCATGATAAAATAAAGCTCATCTTCGGGGTAAAGCTCGCTAAGATGCTCCATCGTTAAAACGGTGTAGCTTTTACCCTCTTGCTTCATTTCATAATCGCTTACTGTTACATTTTCTCTGTCGGCAACGGCAAGCTTAAGCATTGAAAGCCTGTCCTCATCGCTGACTAAGTCTTGCGCCAGCTTATGGGGCGGAGTGCCTGTGGGCATGATTATTAATTTATCAGGGTTGAGGTTTTGCAAAACAGCATCGACAATATTTAAATGCCCGTTGTGAATGGGGTTAAATGTTCCCCCTAAAACAGCAATTTTCATTACTTAAGGTTAATTATCGGCTTTTCGGGGTTAGGCTTGTAAAGCACAGCCTTTGAGCCGATTACAATTACAACATCGGCGCCGATTTTTGCGGCAATCTCGTCTGCTGCCTCGCGAGAAGTATACATAGAGTTTTCGAGCACTTTAATTTTAATAAGCTCGTGAACTCTTAAGTAGTCGTCGATCTGAGCGACCTGAGCATCGTTAACGCCGCCCTTGCCAATTTGGAACGTAGGGTCGATATTTGCCGCAAGTCCTTTTAAATATGCTCTTTGCTTGGAATTAAGCATTGTAAGTAACCATATCTTTCGTTATGCGAAAGATTCCTTTCAACTTAGTATTATCCGTTTATTGCTAAATTATTTCATTTCTAAAAATTCTTTAAGCTGCATTAATGCTTTGCCGCGATGGCTGATCTTGTTCTTCTCTTCGGGCGAGATCTCAGCGGTGGATCTATCTCCCACCATAAAGATCGGGTCGTAGCCAAAGCCGTGTTCGCCTCGGCGGTCATATCCTATTCTGCCCTCGATCGTTCCCTTAAACTGAGAGAGCTTGCCGTTTTCATCAATATAAGAGATTACCGCAACAAAGCGTGCTGTGCGTTTTTCATCCGGCACGCCTTTTAATCTATCAAGAACTAAATAACATCTGCCGATGTCATCGACATCTTCTCCACCGTAACGTGCCGAATATACACCCGGTTCGCCGCCTAAGTAATCAACCTCTAAACCCGAGTCATCGGCAATTACGGGACAGTGTGCAATATCATAAACAGCCTGTGCTTTAATTGCCGAATTTTCAAAAAAGGTCTCGCCTGTTTCCTCGGCCTCGATATTTATGCCCTCTTCTCGCTGGGAACGAATATCGAATCCCAAAGGCTCTAAGATCTCTTTGAACTCACGGAGCTTATCTTTGTTATTTGATGCAAGTATAAGTTTCATAATTAATTAATCCTCGAACAAAGCGTTTACGAAGTCTTTATTGTTGAACGGCTGAATGTCGTCGATCTTTTCACCGACTGTAACAAGCTTTACAGGTACTTTCAGCTCGTTTGCAATTGGAATTACGATGCCGCCCTTGGCAGTGCTGTCGAGCTTGGTTAGAATTATGCCAGTAATATCGGCAACCTCGTTAAATTCTCGTGCCTGGTTAACTGCGTTCTGACCCGTTGTGCCGTCAAGAGCGATCAAAACCTCCAAAGCACAGCCTTCTGCCTTTGAATGAACGATTTTAGAGATCTTTGCAAGCTCGTTCATAAGATTTTTCTTGGTGTGAAGTCGTCCTGCCGTATCAACGATAACAACATCAACTTCTCGTGCTTTAGCGGCATCTAATGCATCAAACACAACCGCTGCGGGGTCGGATCCCTCGGAGTGCTTAATAATATCAACGCCTGCACGCTGAGTCCAAACCTCAAGCTGGTCGATAGCGGCAGCACGGAAGGTATCGGCTGCTGCAACAAGCACCTTTTTACCCTCGTTTTTAAGCTGATATGACAGCTTGCCGATGGTTGTGGTTTTGCCTACGCCGTTTACGCCGATAACCAAAATTACCGAAGGAGTTGTAGACATATCAAGCGGCGTATCCTCGCCAAGCATTTCGGAAATAATATCCTTAAGTGCCTGCTTAACATCTTCGGATTCGGTGATTTTATCTTTCTTGACCTTTTCACGAAGCGAGGTTACTATGTCATCGGCAGTTCTGGCGCCAATATCTGAAAGAATGAGGGTCTCTTCAAGCTCGTCGAAGAAATCGTCGTCTATTTTTGATCCTTTGATGAGCGCATTGATGCCGCCCATAAAGCTGTTTTTAGTCTTTGTAAGACCGGCTTTGAGTTTTTCAAAAAAGCCCATTATTTTATCTCCTTATCAGTTTAGTTTTCGGCTGCCATTGCAGCATCGGAAATATCCATTTTAAGCAGCTTGGAAACGCCCTTTTCCTGCATGGTTACGCCGTAAAGAATGTCGGCTTCTTCCATAGTACCTCTGCGGTGAGTTATAAGAATGAACTGAGTTGTATCGGTAAAGTTTCTTAAATACTGAGCGTAGCGAGTAACATTAACGTCGTCAAGCGCTGCTTCGATCTCATCTAAGATACAGAAAGGTGAAGGACGAAGCTTTAAAATTGCAAAGTAGATGGCGATTGCAACAAATGCCTGTTCGCCGCCGGAAAGAAGCGAAAGATTTTTTATCACCTTTCCGGGAGGGGCAACGTTGATCTCAATTCCCGATTCGAGAATGTTAGCAGGGTCGGTTAAGGCAAGCTCAGCCTTACCGCCGCCAAACAGCTCAACAAATGTCTTTTTAAAGTTTTCGTTAATTTTTGCAAAGCTTTCCGAGAATATTTCTTTCATGCTTTGAGTGAGCGAAGAAATAAGGTTTTCAAGCTCGGATTTGGACTTTAATACGTCGCTGAGCTGAGCCGAGAGGAATTCGTAGCGCTCGGAAACTTCTTTATATTCGTCGATAGCATCGGTATTGACCGAGCCTAATGCACGAATCTTGTTCTTAAGCTCGTTAAGACGCTTTGTAGCTTCGCTCATATCTTCAATTTCTTCGGCGTGTTCATTAGCCTCGGCAACAGTTAAAGAATACGATTCCCAAAGCTGATTGATAATGCTGTCGTTGTCACGGCTCAGATTCTCGTGACGTTCGGAAAGCCTTGAAACCTCGGAGGATACTCTTTCCTTTGCCTCGAGCTTTTGGCGGGAGGATATGCGAAGATTGTTTGCAAGGCGTTCATAGTTCATGCTGTTTTCAAGCTCAGCCTTGATATTTTCATTAAGCCTTACAATAAGGTTTTTAGAATTTTCCGCTTCACGTTCACGCTCTGCAATGTTTTCCTTTTCGGTATCGATTGCTGCCATAAGCTCGTCAATTCGTTCGTTTTGAAGCTTTATATCGTTCTGAGATTCGAGCGCATTACCCTCTAACTGAGTGACGCTTAAAAGTGCCGCTTCGATATCTTTGTTAAGCTCGACTATGCTTAGTTTTTTCTCAGAGATCTCAAGCGATAGTGTCTCGCGGACATGGCGTGACTGACTGCCCATTTTCTGAGTGTCCGAAACCAAGGATTCAAGCGAAGATATTTCTTCTTCGCAAGCCTTAAGTTCTTCTTCGCTGTGCTTGGCGGCTTCTTCGCTTGCGGCAATCTTGCCCTCGTTAGAGGTGATTGAAGCACGGATTTCGTCGAGGCGTTCTTCATACTGGTCGATAACAAGTTGGATTCGTGCAAGCTCGCCCTCGAAGCGAACCTTGTCTGTATCCATAACAGAGACAGTCTCGCGCTCGCCCTCAACATCGAAGCCGAGCTTTTCAACTTCGGCAGTTAAGTCCTTAACTCTGTCAGAAAGAAGCTTGTGTGTTTTTGAAAGCGATTCTATCTTCTTTTCGATAGCTGAAATTTCGTTCTTTCGTGAGAGAACGCCGCTGGTACGAGACGAGCTGCCGCCCGTGAACGAACCTCCTGCGTTGATGACCTGACCGTCGAGAGTGATGATGCGGAATTTATATCCGCACTTTTTGGCGATGTTTGTTGCAAGGTCGATATTTTCGGCAATTACTATTCTGCCTAAAAGAGAAAGAACAATACCGCTGTATTCATCATCAAACTTAACAAGCTCGCTTGCAAGAGCGATATATCCCTCCATCATATCAACGCCGTTGACATTAAGCTCGTTGCCTTTAACCGAGGTTATGGGCAGGAAGGTTGCTCTGCCGCCGTTTGACTCTTTTAAAATGCGGATACCCTTTTTAGCGGTTTCCTCATTATCGACAACTATGTTTTGCATGGCACCGCCCAAAGCTGTTTCTATTGCAAGGCTGTATTTTGATTCAACAGAGATTATTTGTGCAACAGTGCCCTTAACACCTCGCAGCTGCCCCGATTTACCTGCCTTTATGATTTGGCGGACACTGCCTGCAAAGCCTTCCATGCTGTTTTCAAGGTCGATAAGCATATCCTTGCGCTGGGTTAGATTTCTTATTTCAAGGTCAGCGTTGTTATATTCGGAAGTTGCGTTTTTAAGGTGCTCTGCTTTTTTGTTATAAAGCATTGTGTAGCCGCTTAGCTTGTTGTTGTGTTCGCTGATTTGGCTTTCTATATCTTTAATTCCACCGATGATTTCTTTTCGCTCGGTCTTGGAATCCTCGATAAGCTTTAACAAATCATCTTGGGCAGACTTAGCTTCGGTAATTGCGTTTTCGCAATCGGTTTTGGTAACACCTGCATTTGCAATCGCAAAGCTGAGCTGTGATTTTGTTATGTAAAGCTTATTAAGCTTATCTGACGAACCCGAAAGGGTTTTATCATATTCATCAGCCTCGATAGAAAGCTTAGAAAGTTTAGATTCAAGCTCTTCAATTTCAGCCTGCATGGTATCACGCTTTGCAGTGATTTTTTCAGCTTCAAGCTTTTTTTCGGCGATTTTAGATTCCAATTGCTCGCCTGCAAGCGATAGCTCTTGCTGACGCTTTTTCAGTTCGTCTATCGAGTCGTTATAATGCTTGATGTTGTTGTTAAAAACTGCAATGTCGGCAGCTTTTTCAGAGTTGGAATGTTCAAGCTCCTGTATTCTTTCGCGGTATTCATCTGCCGCTGTCTGACACTGTGCGCGCTTAAGGTTCAGCTCGTTGATCTCACTTTCGCTCGAATCAATTTCGTTTGTTAACAGGTCATATTCGCCCTGAGATATTAAAAGCTTGTCCTCAAGATCGCTTAACTGACTTTTAAGCTCCGAGAGTTTTCTTGTCCATACCGAAATTTCAAGTGCCTTGCGTGATTCTGCCAGCACAAGATACTTCTTTGCCTTTTCGGACTGGATACGCAAGGGTTCAACTCTTCCCTCAAGCTCGGATAAAATATCTTTTAAGCGAAGAATGTTTTCCTCGGCATTCTTTAAGCGGCGTTCCGATTCTGCTTTTTTGTAACGGAATTTCGAGATACCGGCTGCTTCTTCAAAAATCTCACGGCGCTCGTTAGATTTACTGCCCACGATATCTGCTACCCTGCCCTGACCGATTATAGAATAACCGTCACGGCCGAGGCCTGTATCCATAAAAAGCTCAACAACATCCTTTAAACGGACCTGACTGCCGTTGAT
The DNA here is from genome assembly GCA_017472735.1 of Oscillospiraceae bacterium. GTDB lineage: Bacteria > Bacillota > Clostridia > Oscillospirales > Ruminococcaceae > Faeciplasma. Next base: position 321,963 of record JAFUOD010000007.1, read on the forward strand.
AACATATTCACTGTCGCCGTTTCTCCAAAGGCGGCGCATTACGCTTACATTTTCGGAATCGATGTTAAGAGTGCGGTCATCGTTAACAATGTTAAGTGTAACTGAAGCAAAGCTGACAGGCTTTCTAAGTTCGGTACCGCCGAAAATGACGTCTTCCATCTTTCCGCCTCGAAGCATTTTAGAGGACTGCTCGCCCAAGACCCAACGTACAGCATCGCCTATGTTGCTCTTTCCGCTTCCGTTAGGGCCGACAACGGCAGTTAAGCCTTTGCCGAATTCAAGCGTTACCTTATCGGGGAAGGATTTGAAGCCCTGAAGTTCAAGTGATTTTAAATACACTCGCGTTTTCCTCCTATCTTTTTGGGAGTTACTTATATTTTTAAGATCTTTTCAATCTGGTTTATATCCGGTTTAATGTTCACTTCAATTCCAAGTGATTTGAAATATTCAATATTTGAACGCTTTTGACCGAGGGCTTTTGATAGATCGCTTGGTTTAACTGTAAAGGTTGCGCGCTTGTCATTCTCTATCAAGCCAAGCATAAGCTTTTTGAAACGCTCGGCTTCACAAAGCTCTCTGAAAGCAGGATGATAAAGTCCGCCAAGCATTTCACCCTCGACGATTTCGCTTGCATGCAAACCAAGCTTAATAACATTTATGCCGTTATTTTCAAGCAAATCAAGCATATCGGCACAAATATTCACCGCTTCATCAAGCGAATAAGGGATATATTCGCCGCTTTGATAAAGTCTGCCGAGCTTTGTGTTATCAAGAATTACCACGGGGTAAATTCTAACCTCGCTTGGCGAAAGCGAAATTATATCAAGCGCTGTTTTCATGTCAAGCTCCGGTGTCGAGCCGTAAAGCCCCACCATCATTTGCAGCCCAAGTGTAAAGTTATAACGCTTTACAAGACTCGAGGCGTTGATAATATCATTTGCTGTGTGCCCTCTGTCATTTAGCGATAAAACGCTGTCGTTTGTTGACTGTGCGCCGAGTTCGATTGTTGTAACACCGTAAGCTTTAAGCAAAGATAGCACTTCATCGTTAATGCAGTCGGGGCGTGTGGATATGCGTATGCCTTTAAATCCCATATCGACATAAGGCTTTGCTGCCTGCAAAAGCTCGGTCATATATTCTCGCGGTATAGCTGTAAAGCTCCCTCCGAAGAAGGCGATTTCAGTGTTTTCAACATTTATGCCTCGTGACAAAGCATCCTCGCACGCTGATTTAACATCGTAAGCACGTGGAATGTACTGCGTGCCTGTTATTGCGTGCTGATTGCAAAAGCTGCACATATTCGGGCAACCAATGTGAGGCACAAAAATTGAAATATTTGCGTGCTTACTCATCTTTTAAGCAGCCCATAAGCTTAAGTGTTTCTTTAGCGGCAAGCTGTTCTGCCTGCTTTTTACTTCTGGCAGTACCCTCGCCTATAACATTTGAATTAAGCCTTACCTGAACGGTGAAGGACTTGTTGTGGTCGGGCCCCGATTCGCTTACAAGGACATATTCAACTTTTTCTTCGGGGTTCTTCTGAATTATCTCCTGCAGGATCGTCTTATAGTCATCATAAGCCTTGGCAACTGCGCCTTTAACATCCTTTGGCAAAAACTTTAAAATGTGCGCTCTTGCGGCGTCAAGCCCGCCATCGAGATAAATTGCGGCTATAACAGCCTCGAATGCGTCAGCAATAATCGAGGGACGCTCGTTGCCTCCGGTTGCGATCTCGCCCTTGCCAAGCATGATATAAGACCCCAAATTAATGGTTTTAGCAAAGCTGTGAAGTGTTTTTTCGCACACAAGGGTAGCTCTTGTTTTGGTAAGCTCACCCTCTGGCAGGTCTTTATAGTTTGCAAAGAGGTAATCGGAAACAACGATCGACAAAACCGAGTCGCCCAAAAACTCTAAGCGTTCGTTAGATTTGAGCTTTTCTTTAGATTCGTTTGCAAAGGACGAGTGAGACAGAGCCTCGAACAAAAGGGCCTTGTTTTTGAACTCGTAGCCTATGATTTTTTCAAAATCCGATAATCTGTCCACAGTTTATTCCTCCGTGGTGGTTTGAGCCTTCAAAGCAGCTAACGCCTCGGAAAACTCACCTATTACATTAGTTTCGTGGAAAATCTTCGCCTGTCTTATTGCGTTATAGAACGCTTTTTCATCAGACGAGCCATGTGCTTTTATAACCGGCTTGGAGGTGCCTAAAAGGGGTGCTCCGCCGTATTCTTTATAGTCCATCTTTCGTTTAAATGCATTTACCCTATTTAACAGGAACAAAACACCGATGTTTTTAGAGAGCATCTGCTTCATGCTGATGCCCATAAACTTTCCCATGCCCTCGTATGTTTTTAAGAGGATATTGCCGGTAAAGCCGTCGGAAACAACTACGTCGCTTCCTCCCAAAGGCACTTCGCGGGCTTCGATGTTACCGATGAAATTGATAGGTGCTTTTTCTAAGAGGTTATAAGCTTCGATTTCAAGCTCTCTTCCTTTTGTTCTCTCGGCGCCTATGTTTGCAAGCGCTACTCTGGGGTTATCAACGCCCATGAGCAGATTCATGTAAGCCGAACCCATAATTCCGAACTGCAAAAGCATTTCGGGGCGGCACTCTGCATTAGCGCCGACATCTAAAAGCATAACAGGCTTATCAACCGTGGGAACAACAGTTGCAAGTGCGGCACGCTTTATGCCCTTTAGGCGCTTGACGATAAATGTTGCGCCCATTACCAATGCGCCTGTTGAACCTGCAGAAACAAAAGCATCGCCTTCGCCGTCTTTTAAAAGCTTTAAGCCAACTGCCATTGATGAGTTTGAATATTCTTTTAATATGAGTGCCGGGTCACAGCAAACATCCATTACAGTTTCGGCATGGTGAATTTTAAGCTGCGAAATATCAATATTATTTTCTTTAGCGCAGGTATTGATTCTTTCAGTGTCACCTACAACGGTAACTTCAACACCTAAATTTTTAACAGCCAAGACTGCGCCCTTTAAAACCTCTAAAGGGGCGTTATCTCCGCCAAATCCGTCAACTATAATTCTCATATTTGTTCCTCTCTTATTTTACATATCCTTAAGTGCTTCATCAAGCGACTTAAGCGCACGGTTTGCAAGCACTGCATATTTTTCCTGCTTGTTTTTGATTCTTTCGGGAAGCTCGGGCAAAATGCCCATGTTACAGCCCATTGGCTGGAAGCTGTGTTCGGAGCCAACCTCGACATAATTGGCGAGTGCGCCGAGCATGGTATCTAAAGGCAGGGTTATTTCGGTCTTACCTAAAAGTCTTCTTGCCAGAGACATTCCTGCATAAATTCCGCTTGCAGCGGATTCAATATAGCCTTCAACGCCTGTCATCTGTCCGGCAAAGTAAATTTCGGGATTGGGCTTGAAGCAAAAGTGCTTATCTAACACTTTGGGCGAGTTTAAGTATGTATTGCGGTGCATAACGCCGTATCTTACAAACTCGGCATTTGCAAGCCCTGTTATAAGTGAGAATACTCGCTTTTGCTCGCCGAATTTTATGTTTGTCTGGAATCCGACGAGGTTATAAAGCGTGCCGTCATTATTCTCTTTTCTTAACTGAACAACAGCATAAGGGCGGTTGCCGGTTCGTGGGTCAGTCAAGCCAACGGGTTTAAGAGGGCCAAAACGCATGGTATCCTCGCCGCGCTTAGCCAAAACCTCAATAGGCATACAGCCTTCGTAAACCTTAAAATCCTTATGACCCTCATGCTCAAAATCGTGCAAAGGAGCTGATTCGGCATTTAAAAGCTCGTTATAGAACTTTAAATACTCCTCTTTGTTCATTGGGCAGTTAAGGTAGTCAGGCTCCCCTCTGCCGTAACGTGAAGCCTCGAACACCAAGGATCTATCCAAACTTTCGGCTGTTACAATGGGTGCTACGGCATCGTGGAAATAAAGATAATCCTCACCGATAAGCGAGGCTATGCTTTTTGAAAGTGAATCACTGGTCAAAGGTCCTGTTGCAATTATAACATATCCGTCGGGAATTTCGGTGACTTCTGCCGAAATTAGTGTAATGTTTGGGTGAGCATTGATCTTTTCGGTTATAAAGTCTGAGAACTGCTCACGGTTGACGGCTAAAGCGCCGCCAGCTGAGACCTTTGAAGCCTCGGCGGCGAGCATTGTAAGCGAGCCTAAACGGCGCATTTCCTCTTTTAGAAGTCCCGCGGCAGATTCTACACGCTCGGCTTTTAAAGAGTTTGAGCAAACAAGCTCGGCAAGGCCATTATATTTGTGTGCAGGGGTAAATTTTTTAGGCTTCATTTCATAAAGCTCAACATTTATGCCTGCATTGGCAAGCTGCCAAGCCGCTTCACAGCCGGCAAGACCTGCACCTATTACTTTAACGGTCATTTTTAAATTTCCTTTAAGCTAAATCTTTTTCATATCCGCAGCCCTGCCTATGGCAGACAAGCTTACCCTTGGCTCCGCCTTTTCTAAACAGGCTTGATGAACAATTAGGACAGATTTCGGATGTGGGGGTGTCCCATGTCATAAACTTGCAGTTGGGGTTATCCTCGCAGCCGAAGTATTTTTTGCCTTTTTGTGTTTTCTTTTGCAACACCTTTTTGCCGCAGAAAGGACACTTGCCGGGGGTTTCAGTAACAAGACGCTTGGTGTTTGTACACTGCGGGAAGCCTGAGCAAGCAAGGAATTTTCCGTATTTGCCAAGCTTAATAACCATCGGCTTGCCGCAAAGCTCGCATATCTGGTCGGTAGCTTCATCGGGTATCTTAATTCGCTTGCCCTCAAGGTCAACCTCGGCAGTGGTTAAAGATTTTTCAAATCTTGAATAGAAACCGCCGAGCATTTTGCGCCAATCGAGCTTTCCTACTTCAATGCTGTCAAGACCTGTTTCCATTTCGGCAGTAAACTTAAGGTCTACAATATCCTCGAAATGGTTTTTCATCAGGTCGGTCGTAACCTCGCCCAAGGTAGTTGGCTTAAACTGTCTTCCCTCGCGTTCAACATAAGCACGCTGTAAGATAGTTGTTATGGTTGTGGCATAGGTCGAGGGACGGGCAATGCCGTATTCTTTGAAGGCTTTGATCAGCGAAGCTTCGTTATATCTTGCCGGAGGCTGTGTGAAGTGCTGAAGTCCGTCGAGAGATTTGAGCTTTAAAACATCGCCCTTTGAAAGCTCGGGCAGAGCGTTGTTTTCTTCGTTATCGTCCTTGGGTTCTTCATAAAGAGCCGTAAAGCCATCGAACTTAACGCTGAAGCCGCTTGCTTTGAAAACACAACCGTTTGCTTCAATTGAAGCGTTTGTGGTATTTAAAATGCAGTCGGACATTTGGCTTGCGATAAAGCGTGACCAAATAAGCTTGTAAAGCTTGTACTGGTCGGGCGTTAACGAGCTTTTGGCTTTTTCGGGGGTAAGGTCGGGCATGGTGGGACGTATAGCCTCGTGAGCATCCTGTATATTGTCCTTGGATTTATAAATCTTGGGTGTATCGGGCAGATAGTCGCTTCCGTAATTAGATAAAATAAACTGTGAAGCGGCGGTACGTGCCTCGTCGGAGATCCTGAGCGAGTCGGTACGCATATAAGTGATCAGACCGACAGCACCCACGCCCTCGACGTCGATACCTTCGTAAAGCTCCTGTGCAATGCTCATTGTTCTGCGTGACTGGAAGCCAAGACGTGAAGAAGCGTCCTGCAAAAGGGTTGAGGTTGAAAAGGGTGCGGCAGGCGATTTTGTGCGCTTACCCTTGCGTACTAACGAAACCTTAAATTCTGCACCCTCAAGACGGGATAAAACAGCATCGGTTTCTTCTTTTGTTTTAAGCTCGGCAGTTTTTCCGTCGACAGTTGCAAGTTTTGCCGAGAAAGCTTTTCTTGAACCCTGCGCCAAGAATTTTGCAGTAACCGACCAATATTCGACAGGGACAAAGCTTTTTATCTCCTCTTCCCTATCAACTATCATGCGAACAGCGGCAGACTGAACACGACCTGCCGACAAGCCGCGTCTTACCTTTTTCCAAAGGAAGGGAGAGAGCTTGTAACCAACAATTCGGTCTAAAATCCGGCGTGTTTGCTGAGCGTTAACAATGTTCATGTCTATCGTTCTGGGTGAGGCTATGCCTGCCATAACGCCTGTTTTTGTGATTTCGTTAAAGGTCACACGGTTTTTTTCGTTTATATCAAAGCCAAGCATGTTTGCAAGATGCCACGAAATTGCTTCGCCTTCACGGTCAGGGTCGGTTGCAAAGTAAACGTGGTCAGCCTTTTTGGCAAGCTTTTTAATATCTTTAATAACGGTTTCCTTGCCTTTGATATCGACATACGTCGGCTCGAAGCCGTTATCAATATCTACACCGAGCTTTGATTTTGGCAGATCACGGATATGACCGACACACGCAACAACATTATAGTCGCTGCCAAGTGTTCTTTTTATTGTATGAATCTTTGTGGGTGACTCCACAATGATTAAATCTGACATTTATTCATTCCTCACAATTATTTATATAGAAAATCTGTTTCCCGGAAGCGAACGGATATGACCGTCAAGCTCGAGGTCGGTTAAAAGCATTTCAAGCTCTGAAATGTCAATATCCAAAACATCTGAAAGCTCGTCAGCCAAAACAGCACCATTATCGGCTAAATATTCCCATATCTTAATGGCGATGCCGTCAAGACTTTCGGGCGTTACACGCTTTTGGGGCTGTTTAGGTATTTCTTCGACCTTGGACTCGGCTTTTGCCGCAGGTTTTTTGGCCTTGGGCTTCTTAGGTTCTTCTATCTCGTTTGATGAGAATAAGCCGGAGGATGCCCTGCGTTTTAAAGCATCTGCCTCGGGATTCAGCTTATGTGCGTAAATACTGTAATATTCATTTAAAATATCTTTTGCTTCGAAAACGGAGATCGCACCGTCTCTTATAAGATTTATCGCTCCCGCGTAAGCCTCGTTAAAAAGCTCATGCGGAGGTATGCAGAAAATGTCTCTGCCCTGTGAAAGAGCAAAGGACGCTGTGCTTAAAGCACCGCTTTGGGCACCTGCCTGTGTTACAAGCGTGCCGAGACCTATGCCCGAAAGGATTCGGTTGCGGGCACGGAAATAAATCGTTGAAACTCTTTCGCCGGGGAAGTATTCACTGATTACTGCGCCGTTTTGGGCAATGATCTGCTTTGCCTTCGAGTTTTCCTTGGGGTAGTCGTGCAATACTCCGCAGGGCAAAACCGCAATAGTCTTCCCTCCTGCCTTTATTGCAGCTTTGTGCGCTATGCTGTCAAGTCCAACGGTAAAACCACTGGCGATGGTAACACCTGCTTTTGCAAGGTCGTGACAGATTTTGTAGGTTACGTCGACAGAATAATCGCTTGGTGTTTTGGTGCCGACACATGAAATGACAACCGTGTTGTCAAGCCCTGCAATATCGCCCAAAACAAATAAAACCGAAGGCGGGTTGTAAATTTCACGCAGGCGATCGGGATAGAGTTCATCATCAAACGAATAGATGTTTATTCCCTTTTCCTCGCAATATGAAATAAGCTTTTCGGCTTGCGAGAGCGTTGCGGAAGTTACTTTATCTTTATCCTGCGGCATTACAAAAGAAAGGTCACCTGACATGATTTTTTCATATGCTGACTTAACAGAGTTATAATGAGAAAGAAGATTCCATTTGCGAGGGTTGGCAGGTCCGAAAGCTATTGTTAACCAAACCCAATAGATTAATTCCGAGCGCATATGTATTCTCCTTCCGTAATTATTTTACTTTGTCATTTCCCAAAGGATAATTCCCGCTGCCATTGCGGCGTTAAGCGAATTTATGTTGCCGCTCATTTTAATGGTTATTCGTTCATCACACATAAGCGCTTCTTCATGCGTGAGGCCGTTGCCCTCGTTACCGATAACAACAGCACAGTCAGCAGGAAAATCAAATCCTCGCACGCTGTGTGCATCGGTATCTATAACAGATGCATAGGTTGAGATTTTTCTTTCTTTTAAGCAACCGATCGTCTCGGAATACGACAAATCGTCGCAAACAGGTAATCTGAACAGCGAACCCATTGTTGAACGAACGATTTTGGGGTTATAGATATCGCATGAATTACCGCACAGAAAAACTCCGTCGATCCCGACTGCATCTGCAACGCGCAAAATCGTGCCGACATTTCCCGGGTCCTGCACGCAGTTAAGAATTAAAAATTTTCCGCCATTATTTATTTTATCAATGTCAAGAGTTTTGTCAAGTCTTGAAGCAATGGCAAACACACCTTGCGAGCCTTTTGTATCGCTGAGCTTAGATGCAATATCCTGCGGAATGAAATTGAGCTTATCACCGACAGCCTGCAAAAGAAGCGATACCGCTTCGGGATATTTTACTGAAGCTTCATCGGTTATAAATGCGCACTCGATTTTAACGTTCTCCTTAACGGCGTCGGCAATGATACGCGCGCCCTCTAATACGAACATATTATTATCATTTCGTGCCTTTTTGTGGTCACGAAGCTTAATATATAGCTTGATATTCGGGTTATCCTTACTTGTAATCAGCATAGCTTCTCCGTAAATTGTTAGTGTGAAAGTTTGGTTAAAGCCTGTAAAATAAGATATGCAATTATGAAGAAAACACGCTCAAAGAAATAATGAGCGTGTTTTCATAATTGATTAGTTAAGAGCTGCCTTAGCCTTTTCGCAGATTGCGCTGAAACCAGCAGCATCGTTGATAGCGATTTCGGAAAGCATCTTTCTGTTGAGTGTGATTCCAGCTTTTTTAAGACCATTCATAAGAGTGGAATAGTTCATGCCGTTCATCTTTGCAGCAGCAGAGATTCTTGCGATCCAAAGCTGTCTGAATTCACGCTTCTTCTGCTTTCTTCCGATGTATGCGTAATTGCCCGACTTCATAACAGCCTGTTTAGCCATCTTGAAGTGCTTGCTCTTAGCGCCCCAGTAACCCTTTGCGAGCTTAAGAGTCTTGTTTCTTCTCTTGCGAGTCATCATTGCTCCCTTAACACGAGCCATAATTCTTTACCTCCGTAATAAAATTCTTTTCTTTAATAAGTCCTTACAACCCGTGATTTATTTGTAAGGGATGTTTGCCTTGATTGCTTCGATATTTGCCTTGGAAGCGTAAGCAGTGCCTCTTGCGAGTCTCTTAGCCTTGTGATCCTTGGAAATAAGACGGTGTCTCTTGTTTGCGTGCTGGAACTTAACCTTGCCGGTACCTGTAAGGCTGAAACGCTTCTTGGTGCCGGAGTGAGTTTTAACCTTTATCTTTGCCATAATCTTTGTCCTCCTTAGTTAATAATTACTGTTTTTTCGGGGAAACGAACAGAACAATGTTTCTGCCCTCGATTTTACTGGGCTTGTCGAATACGCCATATTCAGCAATCATTTCCTTGAACTGTTCAAGGAGCTTTTCGCTCATCTCGGAATGAAGTGCCGCACCCTTGCGGAACTGAAGTCTGATGGAGACCTTAACCTTGTCCCCTGCCTTTAAGAACTTAATAGCTTGATTAGCCTTTGTGTTGAAGTCGTTGGTGTCTATCTTCGAGGTCATTCTGACTTCTTTAACGTCAACGGTCTTCTGATTCTTGCGGGCTTCTTTTTCTCTCTTTGTCTGCTCGAAACAGTATTTGCCGTAATCCATTATTTTGCACACTGGAGGATTTGCTGTAGGTGCTATCTTTACAAGGTCAAGTTCCTTGTCGATTGCTATCTTAAGCGCTTCCTTCGAGGAAATAATTCCAAGCTGTGTGCCGTCTGAATCGATTACTCTTATCTGCTCGTCGCGGATTTCTTCATTTATCTGATGATCCATGTTGCTAATGGCGCAACACCTCCGTAAGTAAAATTAAAAGAGCGCAAACTAAAGTTCACGCTCTGAAAAATCACGCATAATTCTACCCATCGAGTAATGCGGTAATGACTTTATCAACCTCTTCACTAAGCGTTTGAGGTGAGAACGTAAACGTTTCTGCTTTCTTTACGCATGATATTATATACCCTTGTTCGGGGTTTGTCAAGCACTTTTTTAAAAAATATTTTATGAGAAATCATTTAAATATTTCGAAAGTTCTCATCATTGCTTTAGCGCCATCTTCAAAATTGGGAACAAGCCCGCATTCAAGGCTTATCCTGTCGTTATATCCTATCTCTTTCAAAAGAATCGCAAGCTCTTTGCAGTCATCAATATCGCTTGCTTCAAAAGGCATTTTTCTGTCATTATTTCTTCTCGAGAGGTGGATGTGCTTTATATAGTTCTTAAACTCCCTTATAGTGCTGATACTTTCGTTGTTTTTGTGAATATGATAGATATCTGCTATGCAACCGAAATTCGCAAGATCTACCTTTTGGCAAAGCTCCGCTGCTTGAGCAACTGTATTTATCAAATTTGTCTCATCAGTGTTTAAAGGCTCTACGGCAACGGTTATGTTATATTTTTCAGCGACCCTGCAAAAGATTGTGATCGCATCAACAAATCTTGAGTATGCCTCTTCGTATGCAAGCCCATCAGGGATTCTTCTTTGACCCGAGCTTCCTAAGACAGCAATCGCGCCCCCAACTGCAGCAAAACGTGAAAAAGCTTTTTCAGCGTAGTCTCTGATCTCGTCAGCAGAACGCGTTCCGTCAACTATGCTGAAGCCGGCGGGCAAAAACAGATTTGCGGCCTCTGCTTTAAGGCCTGTCGAAAGTATCGTATTTTTATATTTTTCATATTCTTCATCAGGCAATGATGAGAGGTGAGAAAGCGAGATCTCAAAATAATCATATCCTATATCTCCGAGATATTCTAAGTTATCTTTTGAACACACACCGAATTTCATAATGAGTTACTCCCTATCTATAATTCTATCTCTATCCCATCTTTAAGTACAAACGAGTATATAAAAGCTGATTTCACAGGCTTATCTAAAAGCGCATCGAATGCGGCTTTATAAAGCGTTAGCTGGGCGGAATATCTTTGCAAAAGCTCTTCGGGTGTTTTGACACGGTCGGTTTTATAGTCAATTAAAACGTAACCGTCCTCTTCCTCGAACAAGCAGTCGGCAATACCCTGAAGCATTCCGTCGGTATCATTATATATCTCTTTTAAAGCTTCGTCAACGGCTATATCACAAAAGCGGACGATGAACTGTTTTTCCCGCAAAACATTACTGCTTTTTGCAAGACGTGAGTAAATGTCGCTTTTAAAAAATGCTTTTACGCTTTCACGGTTGATGGCGGCAGCCTCTTTAACGGTAAATAAGCCCAAGGTTTTAAGGCGTGCGATTTCCGTCTCTAAGTCAGTGCTTGCTAAGCCGTAATCTGAATACTGCATGAAGCGGTGGGTTACTGTTCCCTTTTCAGCGGCAGAAAGCTCGCCCAAGGTATCATCTAAGCGTGTGACACGTGGGAAGAAGCTGACAGGGTCATCACTTGTCAGCTCGGATACGCTGACCTTTGCCTCGTTTTCAATAAGACGGCGGTCGTATTCGAACGAATAATTAGCTTTAAGCTTTTCAACAAGCGAGGCTATCGGTCTTGCGGATATGGTTTCCTCAGCTTCAGTGATGCCGATATCGGTGAGGACAAAGGGTTCGACTGTCAGCGGAGGGGCGTTTGTATCATCACAATAAACGTTATCGCCCAAGCCGTCACGCATGAATTCGAATTCGGGGTGCTTTAAAAGAGACATTACCACCCAATCAGCGAGTGAATTGGCATCGCTTGATACAGCAGGCGGTATTTTATAAGACCAAATGCTGCCGGCAAACTTAGCCGCAAGCTTTTCGGCATCGCTTAAAACAACAATAAGCTGTTCTTTGGCGCGGGTTGCAGCAACGTAAAGAAGCCTTAGCTCCTCGGAAAGCATTTCCTGTTCGTTGCGTGAGGCGATGTATTCGGAGAACAGGGTTTTACGCTTGCTTAATGATGAGTAATCCAAAAACTCAAGGCCGCAGCCGTGTTCGAAATTAAGGTGAAGTCTGCCATAGGTATCACGCTTGTTAAACCTCTTGCCGAGCTGACAAAGGAAGACAAAGGGATACTCGAGACCCTTGGATTTGTGAATTGTTTTTACATTTACGCAATCTTCCGATTCGGTGACGGTATAAGCTTGCTCAAAGTCACCGCCGGTTGATGATATGTAATCGATAAATCGCAAAAAGCCTGCTATTCCGTCATTGGAAGAAGCTTCGAAGCTTTGGGCATATTCTAACAAAAGGTAAAGATTTGCAAGTTTTTGCTCGCCGTCTTCATACTGTGCCGCAATTGAGAACATATCGGTAACGTCGTATACCTTTTTTATAAGGCGAGTTAAAGGCATACCCGCAGCATAAACACGAAGCTTTTTGATAAGTGCGACAGCATTCTTGCATTTTTTTGTTAAGGTATCGCTCACCGAGAATTCGCCGTTTGCAATGCCCAAAACATTTTTATAAAGGCGGGATTTTTTATCGCACAGTCTTACATTTGCCAAATCGTCATCGCTAAAGCCCATTATGGGCGAAAGCATAACGCTGGCAAGAGGCAGGTCGTGCATGGGGCTGTTTATAATTGCAAGAAGGTTTAAAAGGACCGAAATCTCGCGTGATTTTAAATAACCTGTTTTATCACTTGCCAACACCTTTAAACCGCACTCGGCAAAGCTTTCGACAAGCGATGGGTCGGTAATGTTTGTGCGTGTTAAAACACAAAAATCTCCGGCACGGCAGGGGCGAACAGTATCGCCCTCTTTAACGGTAACGCCCAAATTTATCATCTTTTTGATCTCACGGGCAATACAATAATATTCGTTTGCGACAATTCCCGATTCATCATCGGCTTCTGCGTGTGAATCAACAAGCAGAATTTTTGTTTTTTCGTCATCGCCATGATATTCGGCACCCAAAACAAGCTCTTCTTCGTGAGTGTAATCGGTTTCGCCGAGGTCTTGGCACATTAGCGATGAGAAGATGTAGTTTGCAAATTTTAAAACATTGTCTCGGCTTCTGAAATTTTTTGTAAGAAGAAGCTCGGTAACTGAAGATTCGGGATTTTTACCGTCAAGTCTCGTGTTCATGAAAACCTTTGGGTTAGAAAGGCGAAAACGATAGATAGACTGCTTCGCATCTCCTACTGCAAAAAGGTTTGAGCCGATTTTTGTTAGGTCGTCAGTATTCGAGATGACTTTGAAAATAACATCCTGCAGGTTGTTAACATCCTGAAATTCGTCGATTATGATAAGCTTATAGCGCTGTGTGGCGATCATCTCCTCGGCTAAAGGCGTGCGGGTAATAACACCGTTTTCATCGCAACTTGCCAAAAGCGAGACCGCAATAAGCTCGGTATCGGCAAAATCAACTGCGTTGCGCTCGACCTTAAGGCGGTGAACCTCGTTATCAAGCTTGTCGCAAAGAGTGCACAGCCTTTTGAAATAATCGGCAACAAGCAGTGAATCGCTTGCTATGGTTTCGTCATCAAAGCCAAAGTAAGAAACAATTTTAGCTGAAACCTCTTTTATGACTGTGTTGTGCTTTTTTGCTGTTTCGTAAAACGCCGCTTCAATCTCGGAAGTATTATCTATATCCGCTTTCGAGCGTTTGCCTCCCGAAAGATTTGCAGTTGTAACCTTTGTATATTTTTCTTTAATTTCGTTCCAGCTTAAGGTTTTAACATCTTTGGCAATCTTACGTCCGATTGCAACGTTTTCATAAAAAACCTGCTTGTTCTTTTTATAGTGCTCCAGCTCCTCACAACAGCTTTCAAGCTGGTTGCAAGAGCTTAACAAAACCTCTGCTTTATCTTTAGCTTTGTTAAAGAAATGATCCTTTGCAATTTGCGCCTGTGTGCCGTTTTGAAGTGCCTTAAGATTATCGTTTATCCATAAATCTTTAAAAGGCAGAGAACGCAAAAAGGTGTAAAGCTGCAAGATAATGCCTCGGAGTGCCGAGTCATTTTCATGGCAGAAAAGACTTATTAACTCCTCCATTCCGGCGGAGTCGGCAGCATATTCGTTTTCTAAAACCGAGGTAAGTGCTCGCTCGGTGAGCATATCGGCTTCGGTCTCCTCTAAAATCCTGACGCCGCTTTGGAAATCAGTGGCTGAGATGTTATCCTTAAGTAAGCCGTAACAGAATGAATTAATTGTGGTGATATCGGCAAGACGCAAAAGCGACTGCTGGCGCTGAAGCCATTCGTTATCAGGAGCATTATGGGCGGCATTTTCGAGTGCTTCCGAGAGCTTGCGGCGCATCTGCGAGGCGGCATCGTTTGTGAAGGTTACAGCTAAGATTCTGTCAGCAGGAATGTTTTTTGAGCTGTCGCTTAACAGACGGATAGTTCTTTCGACCAAAACGGCTGTTTTGCCGCTTCCTGCTGCCGCCGATACTATTATCGGAGAGCCATAAGCCGAAATAGCATTCAGCTGTTCATCAGTCCATGACACTTTAGACATCATCGCTCTCCTCCTTAATTTCATTCTCGAGTTTTTCACGGTCGGAGTCGGCATCCGACCTTTTGAACATATATTTCTTTCTGTCGCAAACAGATGTATATTCGCAATATCTGCAAGGAAGGCTTTTATTATCTTTACCAAGAGGTATTGCATCAATTTTGCCTATAAGCAAAGAGTTACCGAATTCCTGAACCTTGCGGGCAGAAAACTCCTCTAAAAGCTTAAAGCTTTCTGCAGATATCAGCTTTGAATTTGCTGTAAAAGTACCGCCTTTTTTCTTCTCGGCAGGGGCATAAATGCCGCTGAAGGTGGAATCCATTGCCTCGAGCGAGATAAGGTCTTCGACCAAAAGGCCGGTGCGTTTAAACTGTTTGTTTGCCGCAGAAAGTCTTTGTGCGCAAGCATCGCTTAACGGCTTATAGTCATTCTCACACTTCAAGAAGCCTGAATTTACATATAAAACGCCCGCAGGAACGCAAGATTTGAAGTCGGGATCTGTGCCTTCTGTCAAGGCGAGCATGTAAAGAAGCATCTGAAGATTGATGCCATTGTAAATATCCTTGTAATCTAAAGTTTTTGAACCTGTTTTATAATCGATAATCCTTATATACTGTGTGCCGTCGGGCGCAGTATAGGTGTCTACCCTATCGACGATACCGTAAAGACAAACGCTTAAATTATTGTTGATAGGAATTGACAGAACAGTTTTACCGTCATCGGTTTTAAGCTGATACTCGAACCTGACAGGACGGAACTTTGAAACCTTATATTCTTCGCGGATATTGACAAGAAGATCGACACAGGCGCCGTGAAGTCGGTTATAATCAGCTTTGAACTTTTCGGTCTTGCCAAAGTTACCGCCCAAAGCCTCTTTAAGATATTCCTCTAAAAGCGTGAAAACAAGTGCAGAAATCTCTTCGTCGGAAACTTCGGAAAAGCCCTCGCCAAAGTGTTTCAGAACACTTTCGAACACATGGTGCATGATGGTTCCTCTATTGGCAGCATCTACCTCTAAAGGTTTGATTACATCAAGCTTCATGCCATACCGACAGAAATATTTAAAGTTGCAGTTGTTATAAACGTCAATTTTTGAAGGGGTTATGTATATATCGCCCGAGGCAAAAAGTCTGCGGCTGACTTCGGGTGAAAGGTGATGATTTTGAATCTTTGAGCTTGCAAGGTGCAAAAACTTCTCTTTATACTCATCAACCGAGAGAAGTGATTCATAAACCGATGCTAATTCGTCACTCGACTTGTTTTTTGAAGTTGCAAAGCGATAATAAGCACTTGCAGGGGTACGGCAGTAGAATTCTAAAGGATAGCTTAATGCCGAAACGACAGGCGTATTAATAATTGAGCAGGCTTTTTTAATAAAACTTGAGGGACTGATCGACTTGCCCTTAACATCGGCATTGGAATAAGAAAGATAAAGCTTATCGGTAGCGTGGCAAAGGGCATTAAAGCAGTCAAGACGTTCAGTATCAAGGCGTGCGGTGAGCGATGTTTCGAACGATACACCCAAGGATTCTAAAATTGCTAAGTCTTTGCCGTTGAAAATGCCGTTCTTTTTGATTTCGGTTGGAAATTTTCCGTCGTTAAGTCCAATAACAAAAACTACCTTTGGAGTTGAGATGATCGAGCGTGAAACATCGCACACCTTAACACTTTGAAGCTTTTGCGGCGGATTTGATATTTTTTGAGAGGATAAGATAACGCGCAAAAGCTCGCCGAATGATTTCAGTGTCAACGGTGTTTCGTCTGCTACAAGATATATTGATGAAACAGCAAGCATCAAAGCGTTCCACAACTGCTTAAAAAGTCTTGCGTTTTCGGTTTTATCTGCCTCTGACGAATCATCAATTACGGCTTTTGCACACTCTGAAAGAGATATTTCCTCTAAAAAGCTATTGAACGCCTTTGCAATTTGTTTTGCATTTGCAGACTTTGAAGCCCGGTTAAGTTTTAAAAGCGGAGCGATTATTTTTTGTCGTATTGCGTTTATCTCGTCATACGAAGCAAAATCTTTATCTTCGGCAAAATCTTCGAGCCACATCTTTCCGTTAATGTTCCAACGTATGCAGTAATCCTCGATTAAAGAGATTTCACGGTCGTTTAAGAATGAAAACGGTGAGCGAACAAAGCTTAAGATTTTGTCGGTATCGGGGTTACGGGTCGAGGCGGCATCTATTGCCGCAAGAGCATAAAGCACCACAGACATTCCTAATGCTGACACCGACATATCCATAAAGGCGGTGATGTTATATCGCTCGAAGGCAGATTCGAGCACCTTTTGATAGGTATCTAAATCGTGGCTGAAAACTGCTATATCGTTAAACTCATATCCGTTTTCTGAAATGAGCGAAAATATTTGAGCACATACAAAGTCAGCTTCTTCATAAACTGTATCAGCGCTGACAATCGTAACACTGCCGTCATTAGAAGATATATCCGGACGCGGTGTAAAGAGATTATCCTTTACATGATTCAGCGTGGCTGTGCGCTCTATTGTCTCATCGGTTTTAATATATTTGAGTCGCTTGTTGTATTTAGAGGCAAGCAAAACAAGCCGGTTCTGGGTTGAGGCAACAAGTGCAAAAGGTGAAATAATGCTTGGTTTATAGATGTTCGGCAGGCTTAAAGAGATATTTACTGTGTGAGCATCTTTAATTGCAACTTCTAACAGCTTAAGCTCATCGGGAGAAAAGCTGTCAAACCTGTCAATGTAAACATCTTTACACTTGAAACATCCGTTTTTATCCGCTATTCGTGCTGCTTCAATAATCAAAGAGCTTTCGTCACGCAAATCACGATTAATCAGCTCATCGCAATAAGCATTATAAATAAGGGAAATATCGTGAAGCTTATCTGAAACCGTACCGCTTGTGTTTTTTGACGCCTCTTGCAGCATGTCAGAGGTTATCGAACATCTTGTTAACGAGTCGATTATGCCTGCTACATCGTTAATAAAGTTAGGCTTATCAAGCTGGCGCGAAAAGATTTTTAACTCTTTGTTTTTCTTAACACTTTGCAAGGCAAGATATATGATAATAAGTCTTTGTTCGGGTCTTACAAGCATACCGTTTTGCGTGCCGTACTTCTCGACAAGGCTAAGAGCGAGGCGCTTAAAGCTAAGCGTTGTGACACGGTTGAATTGCTTAATTCCCAGCTCGGAGTAAAGAGCGTTATCAAATTCAAACGAGAACTGATCGGGAATAAGTGCAAGCACTTCCCTGCCGTTTACAAGAGATCCATTTATATCATGAGCACAGTTTTTAAGCTTTACTGTACTGTTTTCACCAAGCCGAATACTAAGCATTTTAACCCTCC
This sequence comes from Oscillospiraceae bacterium, assembly GCA_017472735.1. Taxonomy (GTDB): domain Bacteria; phylum Bacillota; class Clostridia; order Oscillospirales; family Ruminococcaceae; genus Faeciplasma. Next base: position 339,677 of record JAFUOD010000007.1, read on the forward strand.
GAGAGCTTTGATAATAAAATTTTACCATGCAACAAAGAGTAAGTCAAACAAATATTTTTGAATTGTACATTTTTTGGTACTAAGATTTGAAAAACGCTTTAATTTTCCGAATAAGTTCAAAGCAAAAAAGCTTGTAACTTACCTTATCCGGTGTTTTAAGAATAACCAAATCATCGGAAGTAAATGTTTCATAATCCTCGATTTTAGAGACAGCGGACAAACACAGCCCCGGATAGCACACACACCACCAGTTTTTGCCCGAAGCATCACCGATTTTTACGCACAGCGAATCATATTCGCCTGCGGGCAGAGTGAAGTTATCATAAACTCTTTTATCAAACTCGGTTTTTTCGAGGGTGCAGATGGCAGTGTAAGGACAATCTGCTAAAACCCTGTTAGCGGTATTTTCTAAAACGTCAAGGTTTTGTGTGATGATCTCTGTTGCTGACTGCTTATCGGTACAGGAGGACAAAAGTAAATCGGCCTGAGACAGGACTGCATCACGAACCTTAAGCTTTACCGACTGGTCAAACTCAGAATCGGAATTGGCAATAACGTGCAGGCGAATGAGCTTATCGGTCATTTGTGAGACCTCGTTGGCGTTGGTGACGATGCTTGAAGCAAGGCAGACGATGAGCGAGAGAAGCATGGCAAAAGTGAGTTTTTTCATGGTGTTCTTCCTTTGCAAGTTTTTGGCGCAGCCGACGCCGCACGAAGGGCGGCGGACGAGCGTGAGCGTTAGCGAACGGGAGTGAGGCGAGCGAAGCGAGCCGGGCTGCGCTTTACGCTATGCGGGGATTATCGGCAAAAGTTTGGTAAATTATACAACTGAGAAGGCAATTTTAGAGCAACAAAAAAGCATCTCCTTTGCATAAAGCAAGGGAGATGTTTTTAATGCTTAAATACTGAAATCCTTTCAAAGCCGTTGCGAAGCTTATCTGCAACGCGAAAGGCTTTATAGGTTCCTCGTGCAACACAGCCAAGAGGGTCTTGTGCAATGTTACACTGAACGCCGAATTCTCGGGTAATATATAGATCTAAGCCTTTTAATAATGCACCACCGCCTGTTAAAAGCACGCCGTTTTCTAAAATATCGCCGATAAGCTCGGGCGGTGTTTGCTCGAAAACGATTTGGATTGATGAAACGATCTGATCAATGTCGTCCATTATCGCACGGTTGATGTCGTTTTCGCTCATCTGCACACGGGCAGGCATGCCGTTAATAAGGCTTCTGCCGGTAATTGTGCCTACAAGCTCGTTTGAGGGCCAAAAGACATTTGCGTATTTAATTTTGGTTTCTTCGGCAGTTCTGTCACCAATGAGAAGCTTATAATTCTCCGCAAAATATCTGATAATTGCGGCATTTAACACATTGCCTGCTTTTTTTACCGAGGCAGACGCTACAACACCACCCAAAGATGTAACAGCAATATCTGTTGTGCCGCCGCCGATATCGACAACCATTTGACCGACCGGTTTTGTAATATCAGCACCTGCACCCAATAGTGCGGCAACCGGTTCTTCAATTAAATAAACGGTTCTTGCGCCTGCCATAACAGCACTTTCAACAACAGCACGGCGCTCGACCTCGGTAATACCCGACGGCACGCACATTACGATTCTGGGATTAATTAAGCGCTTGCCTATAACCTTTAAAATGCAAAGACGGATAAGCTCCTGAGCCATGTCGTTATTGCTGATAACACCGTCTTTTAACGGTCGGATTACAGCAAGCCGTTCGGGAGAACGGCCTATCATTTTATATGCCTCGTGCCCGAATGCAACAACACGCTGTGCTCGCTTGTCGTAAGCAATGACCGATGGTTCGTTTAAAACAAGGCCGCCGCCCGCTGTTATTATTATGTTAGCGGTACCGAGGTCGATACCAAGGTCAAGTGCTGACAACGTTTACTCCTCCTTTAAAAGTGTTGTGCCCAAAGTGGCGCAATAAACTTTCTTGGCTCCTGCCTTAAGCAAAAGACGGGAACATTCAGAAAGCGTAGAGCCTGTTGTAATTATATCATCGCAAAGCAAAATTGTCTTCCCTTTTATGTCGGGAAATTTGTGTTTTATAAAATAACTGCCTTTAACAGCTTCAAGTCTTTCGGCACGGGTCAAATCGTGCTGACGGTCAGTTGATTTGTTTTTGCCGAGGATCTTAAAATTGTATTTAAGATTTAAACGCTTTGCAACCATTTTCGCAATAATCTCGGCGTGGTTATAGCCTGTTTTCTCAAGGCGCTTGCGATTCATTGGAACTGCCGTTACCAAATCTATTTTGTCAATAACAATGTTATTCTTAAAAATATCAATCAGGTATGGCAAAAGGTGTTTAGCAGCGTTAAAACCTTTGTGGTATTTAAGATTCAGAAGTCCGCGCTTTGCCGTACCCTCGTAACTTACAGCGCTAAGGCAAACCGTAAAGTTGTTATCAAAGTCTTTTCTTATGTAATTATCGGTAAGCTCAATTTGGTTTATACAATCATTGCAAACAAGCTTGTCCCACACAATAAAGTTATCGCAGAACGGGCAACGGTTCGGAAAGAAAAAATCGAGAATAAAATCAATGATCTTCACTGTTATCACTTCCCTTGGGGAGTAAAGTACCGAATGAATCCTCTGTCAGCATATTTTTTAAACAGGTGTAACGGTTGGTGCGGCGGTTGTTTTGCACCATAAATTCCACACGTTTAGACGACCCGACGATAACCAAAAGCTTTTTGGCACGGGTAACTGCCGTATAAAGAAGATTCCTGAAATAGAGTTTATCATATCCTCCCAAAAGAGGCAAGATAACTGCGTCGAACTCGCTGCCCTGGCTTTTGTGAACGGTTGCGGCATAGGCAAGCTCTAAATTATCGAGCATTGTGGCGGAATAAGTGCAAAGTCTGCCGTCGAAGTCGATTTCTATTGAACCTAAGATGCGATTGACCTTTGTTATAATGCCGATGTCACCGTTAAAGATGCCCGAACCTCTTTCATCGCCTTTTTTCCAATCTATATCGTAATCGTTTTTGGTCTGCATTACTTTGTCACCTGTGCGGAAAGTGTAAAGAAGCGTTTTTATCTCGGACTTTTCACGGGATGGCGGGTTTAAAGCAAACTGTAAACGCTTGTTAAGCTCGACTGTGCCCAAGGGGCCCTTTCGTGTTGGTGAAAGCACTTGTATATCGTTTATAGGAGACATTTTAAAGGCTTTGGGAAGACGTTCAAGACAAAGCTCAACAGTCAAATCGCTTGCCGAATCGAAGTCTAAGCGCTGCATAAAGAAGAAATCGTTTGATTTTTGGGAAAAATCGGGCATTTCTCCGTTTACGATTTTGTGGGCATTTGTGACGATTGCACTTTGCGATGCCTGACGGAAGATCTCGGTTAAAGAGATAACGGGTATTGTACCGCTTTCGATTATATCGTGCAGGACGTTGCCAGCACCGACAGACGGCAGCTGGTCACTGTCACCGACCATGATAAGCTTGCATTCTATCGGTAATGCGCGCAAAAGAGCCTCGAACAAAAGGGTGTCCACCATCGACATTTCATCAATTATTACTACGTCACAATCGAGCAAATTGTTTTCGTTATGCTCGAACTGAATGAATTCTCCCCCGCCCTTAACGCCCAAAAGGCGGTGAATGGTTTTTGCTTCATAGCCTGTTAAGTCGCTTATTCGTTTTGCGGCACGGCCTGTAGGCGCACATATAAGAGGCTTTAAGCCCTGCTGCTCAAAAAGTGAGATTATTGCGTTAAGCGTTGTTGTTTTGCCTGTACCGGGACCGCCTGTTAAAACCATAAAACCTTTTGAAAGAGCTATATTTATAGCACGGCGCTGGTCGTGAGCATAAATAATGTCGTTATCAAATTCGGCAATGTCGATGACCTCGTCGTAATTAATTCTTGTATCGTAAGCAAGACTGTTCATTATTGACAATCGGCGCGAGATATAATCCTCGGCGATGAAATATTCACGGAGCATTATAAACGGGCGGCGGTTTTTAAGGTATATGTATAGGTTTTCCTCGTTGACCTCGCTTAAAATAATTTCATTTATTTTGTCTTCATCGACCTTTAACAAGCGTGTGGCAAGCTCACAAAGCTTGTCCTTTGGCAGGCATGTGTGACCTGCAAAGCCATTTTCGGTGAGAATATATTTGATGCCTGCAGCAAGTCGGTTGTAGCTGTCGGGTTCGATACCCTTGTCGTAAGCTATTTCTTCGGCACGCAAAAAAGGCAGCTCAATGCCGTAGCCGCAAAGGATGTAGGGGTTTTCCTCAACGAGTGAGAGTGTTTTGGTGAAGTATTTCTTCCATGCCCTTATGCCGTAGAGGGCAGGGATTTTGCACCTTGTGAAATATGTAAGCACTTTGCGAATGCCGATGACCTTTTTAAATTCCTCGTTAAAAACGGCAGCTTTTGCTTTGGTTATGCCTTCAACCTCGGTTAAACGCTCGTGGTGGTTTTCGATAATGTCGAAGGTGTCTTCGCCAAAGGCTTTAACAATGTTTCGCGCGGTAACGGGGCCGATGCCTTTTATAACACCGCCTGCAAGATAGCGCTGGATAGAGCTGACCTCGACAGGAAGCGAACGAATACAGCATTCGGCTTTAAACTGATCACCGAATTTGGGGTGGGTGGTGTAGGTGCCTGTAAGCTCTAAGTCCTCGCCTTCCTCTACATTGCCAAGCTCTCCGACAACGGTTAGGGGCGTTCCGTTTTGATTTAAGGTTATGACGGCAAAGCCGTTATCGTCGTTTCGGTATGTAACGCTGTCTACCGAACCGTTGATAGTTATAACCAAATCGTTGTTCATTGCCGTCACCTCCCGAAAAAATTACTTTTTGTTTATTATATCAAAGCAAATGTCTGTTTTTTTGGACAGACTTTTAAGCCATTTTGTGCTATCATTGGTTGATACCAAATCAACTACTCTGATGCTTACTTCAAAATCGCTGAAAATTCGTGATGAAGCAAGCTTTTGAAATTTCATTTCAAAGCAAGGGTCGTTATCGTAAAAAACTGTTATGTACGCTCTTGGGCGGCTTAAATCGGGCTTATGGATTGACGATAAGCGACGCACTGTATAAATAAGCCCAAGAGTTATAAAAATGATCAAAAAAGTCAGAATAATCTCTTTCATGTAATTCACTCCCGATAATAAATTATGCTTTAGGAGCGTTAAGAGTTACATTAAATTATACTACACTTTGGCACTGTTTGCAAGGAATTACTTGTGGTTTGCGTCAACCTCTTTTTTGGCAAGCATAACGCTTTCGTCATATTTACTGTAAACGTTTCCGTCCTCGGCTGTATAGTTGTCTACAAGGGTGTTAGTTTTAAACTCGGGAATTATCTTTTCCTTCGGTCTGTATATCTTTACTTCTTCAATTTTTTTCATAAAAACTTCGCCTTTCATATTTGATAATATATTTTTTGCAGGCTAGTGTGATATATTCGTGAAATTTGGCTTGTAAATGTTGTTTTGACGCTTAAAATGTTGTATAATAATGAAATAAAAAATATATGCGAAAGGCTAAGTTATGAAAAAGACATCTATTTTAATTAAATCGACACTTTGGTTGTTTGTTTGCTGGCTTGCAAGCTTTGTTATTGTAATGTTCTTCCCGATGTGCTACCAAAACTTCGGCAACATTATGTGCTTTGTTTTCGGCTTTTGCTCGATAGGCGCTTGCGTATGTTTATATGCCGACTATGCCCATAAGCTGGGCGGAAAGATGAGACTTTCGACAGACAGCGAAGAAACCATTAAAAAGCAGCAGCACTTTGGTTTATTTGCAGGCATAGCGCCTACTGCAATTAACTATATATACGTTATTATTCTTTATTTATCGAAGTTTGGGATTGTGCCGTTTGACTTCTTCCCGTGGTACAAGACCTTGACATTCTACTTTATGCCTTTGACCTATTTGTTTGCACCTAACGAGGCTGTATACATCGACGGCAGAGTGACAGCTCAGAGCATACCCGCTGCAGAGCTTTCGGCTGTTGCGATGATAATTATAACGGTTTTACCTCTTATTTTTATTGCAACAACGTGGGCGGCTTATTATTTGGGTTATAACCACATTAGCTTAAAAGAAAAAATTGTTTACCGCAGATAATTGAAGTAATAAAGCATGGGACTGCCTCATAAGTTTGTACAAAACGACTATGGAGGTATGTTTAAATATGCTTAAAAAACTGTGGGTAAACAGGGTTGGAATTGTTGTTGTGCTTTTGTGCGCTTATCTTTTGGTGTTTGGCTTTGTTAAAACCTATGATATGCCCGAGGCTGTTGTGCCTGTTGTTGCCGGCGCAAACACACAACCGGTTATAATTTTAGATGCAGGTCACGGCGGAATTGACAGCGGCTGCGTTAGCGTTAACGGCGAAGAGGAAAAGAACATTAACCTTAGTATCCTGTTAAAAGTGAGAGAAATGTGCAAAGCCGCAGGGTTTGAGGTCGTTGTGACAAGGGATACGGACAAATCTATCCATGATACCTCGGTAACAGGGCTTGGAAACCAGAAAAAATCGGACATGGAGAACAGACTTAAGATAATCAATTCTTATGAGAATGCCGTGTTTGTATCTATCCATCAAAACCAGTTTACCGACCCGCAGTATTACGGCGCGCAGATGTTTTACTCTCGTGAGAGTGAAGAGGGTGCAAAGCTTGCAGGCATTATGCAAAGCTCGTTTGTTAACTTTTTGCAGCCCGAAAACACTCGTGAAACAAAGCCTGTAGGTAACGAGCTTTATTTAATTCACTTTGCAAACTGCCCGAGCGTGATGGTTGAGTGCGGATTTTTATCGAACCCTGAGGAAGCGGCTCTTTTAGAATCTGATGAATACCAGTCGAAGGTTGCTTTTACTATTTTTGCAGGCATATGCGAATATGTATACCCTGCAAGTGACATTTAATTAATTGAAAGGACGTTTAAAAACAATGCCCAAAGCAAAAAGCGTTTATGTGTGCCGCGAGTGCGGTTTCGAATCTCCTAAGTGGAACGGCAAATGCCCTAACTGCGGCAGCTGGAACTCCTTAGAAGAGACCGAGGTTATACCCAAAACCAAGGCAACTATCGGGGTAACGAAATCGGGCGGAGTGGATTTGAGCGAAAAGATCGTAAGCCTTAGCGATGCTGAAACCTCGATTAATGAAGTGAGATATAAAACCGGTCTTGGTGAGCTTGACAGGGTTTTGGGCGGCGGCTTGGTTAAAGGCTCGCTGGTGCTTTTGGGCGGTGAGCCCGGAATCGGAAAATCTACCCTTTTGCTTCAGATATGCGAGTATTTGGGCGATGATCACACGATTTTGTATGTTTCGGGTGAAGAATCAATAAGACAGATAAAGCTAAGAGCGCAACGACTTGGCGTTATGAGCGAAAACCTCTATCTTTTGGCTGAGTCGGATGCGACATCTATTTGCGAAACGGTATCTGTGAATAAGCCCGACATTGTTATTATCGACTCGATTCAGACAATGTCGATAAGAGATATCAACTCGACACCGGGGTCTATTACACAGGTGAGAGAGTGCACAAACCTGTTTATGCGAACAGCAAAAAGTGAGGAGATCCCCTTCTTCATCGTGGGACACGTCAACAAGGACGGCGCTATTGCAGGCCCTAAGGTTATGGAACACATTGTTGACGCCGTTTTATATTTTGAGGGCGACAGAAATCTTACATACCGCATTTTAAGGGCAGTTAAGAACCGTTTTGGCTCGACTAACGAGATCGGCGTGTTTGAAATGTGCGAGTCGGGACTTGAGCAGGTTGAAAACCCATCGGCAATGCTGTTATCGGGCAGACCCGAGGGGGTTTCGGGTTGTTGCGTTGCCTGCACCATGGAAGGCTCGCGCCCTATTTTGGCAGAGGTGCAGGGGTTGGTATCGAAGTCGGGAGCCTCGAACCCGAGAAGAGTTTCTACGGGCTTTGATTTTAACCGCGTGTGGATGATTTTAGCGGTGCTTGAAAAGCGGATGGGATTCTATTTTGGTACATTGGATGTATATGTCAACATTATTGGCGGACTTAGAATTACCGAGCCTGCTGCTGATTTGCCTGTTGCAATGGCGCTGTATTCTTCGCTTACAGACAAGCCGATTGACGGCAAGGTCATTGCTTTTGGCGAGATCGGCTTGGGCGGCGAGATAAGAAGCGTTTCGCACCTTGAACAACGAATTGCCGAGGCAAGACGGTTAAAGTTTGAAAAATGCATCGTGCCTAAGCACTCGCTTAAAAACATTCGCCTGCCCGATGATATTGAGGTTGTTGGTGTAAGCAATCTTAAAGAGGCGTTTAAGGCGATATAACAAAAACCGACAGTTAAACAACTGTCGGTTTTTTGTTGTTAAGTGCCGTTAAAATAAGCTTTGAATTATCGGCACAAACATATATCTCACTGCCTGATGAATCGATCAGAATATCACTTAAGGGTGATTCTATTTCCTCGGAAATGACACGCAATATTTCACGGGCACCGAAGCGCTTGTAATCACATTTTGATACAATATGCTCGGCTACATTGTCTGCAAACGTAGCGGCAGTTCCATGAACAGACAAACGCTGTGAGATTTCGTTAATGCGTGAAAGAGCGATTTGTTTGCAGGTCTCATAAGATAAGGGTGAGAAGTTACAAACGCTGTCAAGACGGTTCATAAGCTCGGGAGTAAAAATCTTGGCTAAACCCTCACGCACAGAGGAATCGGAAGAAGAACGCTCGAAGCCGACATTGCTTGTTTTTGAGACAACTGCGTTTGTTGTGAAAATAATTATAGTGTTTTTAAAAGATACACGCCTGCCGGTTGAGTCGGTGATGAAACCGTTGTCGAGGATTTGAAGCATGAGGGCGGCAACCTCTCGGTCGGCTTTCTCAAACTCGTCGAACAAAACGATGCTAAAGGGTTTACGCTTTACCTTTTCGGTTAATTCTCCTCCTGTGCCAAAGCCTACATATCCGGGCGGTGAGCCGATAAGCCTTGAAACACTGTGGTGTTCTGAAAACTCGGTCATGTCAAATCGGATAAGACTTTCACTGTCACCGAAAACCGCCTCGGCCAAAGCTTTGGCAAGCTCGGTTTTACCAACTCCGGTGGGACCCGAGAACATTAATGCACATATTGGTTTTGAAGAGCTTCGCAGGCATGAATCGCTTCGCTTTAGTGCAAGCACCAATGAGTTTATGGCTTGCGGCTGGCCCAAGATTCTTGATGAAAGAACTTCGCTGATCTGCGATGCTTTTTTAGCCAGGTTATCAAGCTTTGGCACAGAGCTTTGTAAAGCTATAACACTTTCCACATCGTTTTGAGTTACCAACGGATAGGATTTCTCGCTTGATATGCGGCTGGATAATGCCTCGAAATAGGCTTCTTTCGAGACTTTTCCCTGAACATAATCGTTAAAAATTTCTGTAAGGTCAGGCTCGGAGGAGCTTTCATTCGTAAAGTGATTTATCTTTACATTAGTACAAGCTTCATCTATTACGTCAATTGCCTTATCGGGCAGATATCTTTCAGTAATATAACGATTACTTAATGCTACTGCGGCTTTAATCGCCTCATCTGTTATTTTAACACCGTGGTGAAGCTCGTATTTCGGCTTTAAGTTTAAAAGCATTTGAGTGGCGGTTTCGACAGACGGTTCGTCTAAACGAATCAAGCTGAATCGGCGCTCTAATGCCTTGTCTTTTTCAATAAACTTGGTATATTCATCAAAGGTGGTAGCTCCTATTACTCGAAGCTCACCTCGTGCAAGCATGGGCTTTAAAATATTTGCGGCGTCAATTGCGCCCTCGGCGGCACCGGCGCCAATAAGTGTATGAAGCTCATCAATAAAGAGGATTATGTTATTTGACGACGCAGCATCGTCAATGCAGTTTTTTAAGCGTTCTTCAAAATCTCCTCGATATTTTGCTCCTGCCAAAAGCTGTGTAAGGCTTAAATTATATATCTGTGTGTTTTTAAGAGGGGTCGGGACATCGCCATTTGCGATTTTGGTTGCAAGCGACTCAACAAGTGCGGTTTTGCCCACCCCTGCCTCACCGACAATGCAGGGGTTGTTTTTTGTGCGGCGAAGCAAAATGCTCTCTAGGCGGATAAGCTCTTGCTCACGGGCTACGCACGGATCGAATCCGACCTCTTTTGCGCGTTGAGTCATATCTGTTGAATATTTTTCAAGAGTATTGAGTCGACGTTTTTTAGTGGTCTGACTGCTCATAGCACTGCTTTTTTCAACTGCATCGGTACAGCTTGCAAAAAGCGATGAAATGTTGCAGTCCAAATCATAAAGAATGCCCTTTGCAGTTGAATTCTGCTGGTTGACGATGGCACACAGGAGGTGCTCTGTTCCTACCTTTGTTTTGGAAATATCCTGAGCTGTTTTTTGTGCTAAACTTATGCACCGTCTGGCGCAAGGTGTGAGCATCGTTCCGTCGGTATAAGTGCGCTCACCTAAGCCTACAAGCTCCTCAATTCGCTTTTTCACATCGTCATCATGTATACCGAAGCGATTTAAAAGCACAGCCGCCGCACTGTCGCTGATTTTTAAGAGCCCTAACAAAAGATGTTCTGTGCCGACGTAAGTATGACCCATTGAGCCTGATATCGTTATCGCTTTGCTTATGGCCTCTAAAGCATTTTGTGTAAAATTGTCGCCGTATATCTCGATGAAATCCTTCATATATCAATCATCCTTTCGGGGTTATTTTTGACAGGTTTTTGACCCGATAATCAATGCCGCTTAATATTCTATGCGAACCCTCGGCTTGGCTAAGAACATAATAATGAATATAAATTAAAGTATGTTAACAGCGAATGAATTTTTACTGCAGTAAATTATTGTAACACATTTTTTGCATTTTCATAAACTGTACTATAAAGCTTAAAATGCTTTAAAACTTACACAAAAGGAGACAGATTTATGAACGGTTCATGTTTTGGCGGAGGCTGCTGGTGGATTATTATTTTGATTCTCATTCTCCTCTGCTGCTGCAATAACGGTAATAGCTGCAATAACAATGGCAACAACTGCTGCTGTTGCTGCAACAACAACTCTAACAACTGCTGCTGCGATAATAATAGCTGCTGCTAATTATTAAAAATAAAGAGGCGCCCTTTAAAACAGGGTGCCTTTTTACATATAAATGCTTGATTACAATAATAAAATGTGGTAAAATGATAAAAAACATTTTTTATTGAGGTACACTATGAATATCAAAAAAGTTTTAACGCTGATTGTTGCTTTTGCATTGTGCATAACACTTTTGACTGCTTGCGACAATGAGGAAGAAAGACAACGAGTTGCATATGCTTACGGATTAGAGGACAGCCCTTATGATTTGACTGAAGCTTTGACGACAGACAGTTTAAAGGAACTGTGTGCTGATTACTTTATGCTTGGTGTTGGGCTTACCGGTAACGCAACCAGCACAGGCGCAGTTAATTCACTTGAATATATGACTGTTGCTAAATATCATTTTAACAGCGTTACGTTAACAAACCTTATGAAGCCTACATTTATTTTGGACAAAGACGGTTGCGTTAAGTATGCCGAAAAAGGCAAGGAAGAAGCTGTAGCTGTTCAGTTTTCATCGGTTGACCCTACTCTTCAGTGGTGCTTGGATAACGGTGTTCAGATGAGAGGACACACATTGGTATGGCACGCACAAACACCCGACTGGTTCTTTAGAGTTGGATATGACAGCGAAGCAGATTATGTTGATTATGACACCATGTTAGCAAGACTTGACAGTTATATCGAACAGGTGCTTACATATATTCAGGATAAATATCCCGGTGTTATTTATGCTTGGGACGTTGTTAACGAAGCTGTTGACCCCGGAAGTGCCGCACCCGGAAGCTATTTTGCTTGCAGAACATGGCATGACGGCGGTGCAAACGGCTGGTATAAGACCTTGGGTGAAGATTATGTTGAGCTTGCTTTTAAGAGCGCAAGAAAATATGCCGACGAGGACGTTAAGCTCTTCTATAACGACTTTAACACCTTCCAGGGCGGTAAGCACGAAAATATTATTAACCTTTGCAAGCACTTAAACGAGCTTGGACTTATTGACGGCATTGGAATGCAGGGCTACTGGGGCATAGACTGGCCAAATGTAAATGACGTTGAAAATGCCATTAAAAACTTTGCAGAGCTTGGACTTGAGCTTCATGTAACAGAGCTTAGCATCGGCGTTGATAACCTTTCGGACAAGAATCTTGAGATTCAGGCTAAGAAGTATGAAGAATATTTCAAGATGTTCCAGCGTTTGGACACGGCTGGCGGTGGGCCTGCTAACATAACCTCGGTTACATTGTTCGGTCTTCAAGACGGCTTTGTAATGTATAATAGTGACGATACTACAACGCGCTTGTTCGATACTAACTTTAAGCCCAAGCCATGCTTCTATCGAGTTCAGGAAGTCATGGAAGATTTATATTATGTAGTAAAATAAATCATTACAGTAATAATTCAAGGAGGTAGCAGGCTATATGAGAGATGAATATTCGAATGAAGACTCGTTAAGAACGATGCTTTATGGACTTGCAAGGTGCGGATTGTTCTTTTTGCTGAACATTTTTGCTGTTGTTATGGGACGATGGGTAATTTTGAGCGTTGTAAGCACTCTTATTCCAAGATTACATTTATACAACAAGCCCGAGCTTGTAGCATTTATGGCATGGCTGATACCTGCATTCACGCTGATTGCATTGTTTGCCGATGATGCAAAGCGCCACACAGCTTATGGCAGATATAATGTTGTAAACGTTTCTATCACCATGATTTTAACTGCTGCAGTTTACTATGCTCCGGTATTTGTTTTGGAATATTTAGAAGACCGAAATGCAATTGCGGCTTTGCGCTCGCTTTATTACACAAGCTCTTGGATGGAGATATTTACTGATAACATTCAGGTTTATGCTTTGATAGGTACAATCATTCAAGTGGTTTTGTGCATTGTTTCATACATAATTGCAAGAAAATATTACTTAAAGAAGTTTGAAAGCGGCGAGTATGAATATGAGTATGACAGATAAATAAAAAATAACCTGCAGGGTTTTAAAGCCTTGCAGGTTTTTATTTTAATAAAGTGCGTCGATCTCGACAAAGTCGAGTTTTGAAAGAATCATGTTTATCGGTGAGAAAGTACCCTCGTTTAAAGTGACCTGTGATGAATTAAAATCTGAGCCGGAGCTTAACGGGAATTTGAGCGAAATAGCAAAGCCGCCGTTTTGCGAGGTTTCAAAAATGTAGCTTACGCCGAAGGTGTCACAGAACCTTTTTAAAACAGCGAAACCGCTGAAGCTGTCTTTATCATTTATATACTCGGTCGCTTTTTGAACGCTCATGCCATATCCGTTATCGATAATCTGGAGCATAGCATCTCTTCCAAAAGGTTTAACAGAGATTTTTACCTCACCCTCTTCCCTGTCGATGTTAGCCAAAGAATTTACGAGAATGTTTAAAAAACAGACAGCAAATCGTTCAGGATCAACCTCGACATGAAGAGACAAAATTGAAGGCTCGAACAAAAGCTTGATTTTTGTTTTTCTCAGACGTGAACGGCAGGCGCTAACAATATCCTCAACAAATTCGTTAATATCAAACACCTTTGGGTTAACGTTGTTGTACTTGCCCATTTCAAGCATATTTATCGTTTCGGAAAGGACCTTGAAGCAGCAGGAAGTTTGACGCTTGAGAATATCAAGCTCGTCGTACATTTCTTTTTGCTCTAAATTAAAAGCAAATTGAGAAGAAAGCGCAATAGCTTCATACATATGTCTGCAAATGGCATTTACGGATTCCGGTTTTAAGCTGTATTTATCCATGTTAAAGGCGCCTCCTTTCACAATTTAAAAATAAGACTGAATAATCTGAATATGATTATATCATTATGATTTGAAATAGTAAAGCATTTTTCGACAGTTGTTTTTAAATATGCAAAAAAATATACAAATTGCATGGTAAAATCATAAAAATAATCATTGATATTTTTATAACAAAACACTTGCAATAATGACTAAAATAGTGTAAGATAATATATGCATAAAAGCAATAAATTTCATTTGGAGGTAATCTAAAATGTCAGTTAAAGTTGCAATTAATGGTTTCGGCAGAATCGGACGTCTTGCTTTCAGACAGATGTTCGGCGCAGAAGGTTATGAGATCGTTGCTATCAACGACCTTACCAAGCCCTCTATGCTCGCTCACCTTCTTAAGTATGATACCGCTCAGGGCGGCTACTGCGGAAAGATCGGTGAAGGACTCCACACTGTTGAAGCTAACGACGAAGAAGGCACAATCACTGTAGACGGCAAGACCCTTAAGATCTATGCTAAGGCTAACGCTGCTGAGCTTCCTTGGGGCGAGATCGGTGTTGACGTAGTTTTGGAATGCACAGGCTTCTACTGCTCGAAGGACAAGAGCCAGGCTCATATTGATGCCGGCGCTAAGAAGGTTGTAATTTCTGCTCCCGCAGGCAACGATCTTCCTACTATTGTTTACGGCGTAAACGAGAATACTCTTACAGCAGAAGATACCATTATTTCTGCTGCATCCTGCACCACCAACTGCTTGGCTCCTATGGCTAAGGCTCTTAACGACTACGCTGCTATTCAGAGCGGTATCATGTCTACCATTCACGCTTACACCGGCGACCAGATGATCCTTGACGGTCCTCACAGAAAGGGTGACTTAAGACGTGCAAGAGCAGGTGCTGCTAACATCGTTCCTAACTCTACCGGCGCTGCTAAGGCTATCGGTCTTGTAATTCCCGAACTTAACGGCAAGCTCATCGGCTCTGCTCAGAGAGTTCCCGTTCCTACCGGTTCTACCACTATCCTTACCGCTGTTGTTAAGGGTGAAAACGTAACTAAGGACGGCATCAACGCTGCTATGAAGGCTGCAGCTTCCGCTTCCTACGGTTACAACGAAGATCCTATCGTATCCAGCGACGTTATCGGTATGACCTACGGTTCGTTGTTCGATGCTACTCAGACCATGGTTGCTAAGATTGCTGACGACCTTTACGAAGTTCAGGTTGTTTCTTGGTATGACAACGAAAACTCCTACACCAGCCAGATGGTTAGAACCATCAAGTACTTCGCAGAGCTTGCTTAATTTAAAAGCTTAAGATTTACTTTAAATGTTTAAAACCGCTTCCCTTTTGGGGAGGCGGTTTTGTTTTTTGTTATTCATTTGCGAGGCCGTTCGGCGGCGGAGCGCTTGCGCCGAAGGTGCAAGCGTCGGCGACGAGTGGCCGGGGTGATGCGATTAGGTGTTTATCTCTAAAATATCACGCACTGCACCTTCAATGCGAACGTATTCGTTAACTGTGGAGCTGATAAGCTTGCCGTCGGAATAATAGGATATTTGTAATACATTGCCGTCAGCATCACGTTCATAAACTTCTTCGTTGATTGTTTTTTCCGACTTTGTTACATTTCTGATGCAATTGTCTTTATCATCGAAATATGTAACGGTTTCGAAGATCAATTCGCCGTTTGCTTTTTCTATTATCTTCTTGATATATGCGTAATCATCGGAATCTGTAGCCTTGGAAAACTCAACAATAGTTTCTGTAGTGGTTTGCTGGCTTGTACCGTCGTTGTTATAAGTGTAATCGGTACGAATTGAGTAAGTCATTGTACCGTCTGAAGTATATTCGGCGGATGATTCGGAAACAACTGCACCGTCAGCGTTGAGGGTTTTGGAATATGTGCAGTTGCTGTTTTCATCAAAGGTGTGGAAGTGCTTGTTATATAGTTCATCGTTAAGATAGCTATGCTGCTGAACAATGTTACCGTTTTTATCATAAGCTTCAAAGCCTATAACCATATCGGTATCGGTGTATGTAGTGGTTGCGGTGTATGAGCCGTCGGCATTGTCAACGTAAGTTGTTGTGGTATTATGGTCATACTTGGGGTTTTGTGTATCCAGATAAAGCCAGGTAGTCATTCGACCCTTGTCATCATATTCATGCTGACGCATGGTTAAAAGCATACCGTTTGAAGAAATACATTTTTCTCTTACAACCAAACCTGCATTGTTATATTCGATGGTGGTAACGGTGTAATCATCTTGGGAGTCGTATCTGATACGCTCAACGATCCTATTCTTGGAATCGTACTTAGCGTCGTAATTCAGATCATACTTACCGTAATTAACAGTACCGTTGGGGTTGAACGTGCGATATGATGTTATGTTGCCGTTTTTGTCATACCCAAGTTCGATGTAGCTTTTAAGAACATTTTGCGAATATACCATTGACTTTGTTAAAAGTCCGTCATTGTTATATTCACACACTTCAATATCGTTACTGTCAATGGTTCTTTTAGTTTGGTTGCCGTGTTTATCATACTCGTAAACAGCGATATGCTTTGTATTGCCGTCACCGTCAAGCTCAATAGAATATGTAAGATACATCTCAGTCGTTCGAGAAGGAGCTAAAAGTGCCGGCGGTGTAACCTCCTCAGTATAATTAAGATCATCTGACTTGATTTCTTCGGAATCATTAGTATTCTCGGATTCCTCGGTTTGTTCTGAATCGTCGGAAACTGCGGGAGCAACTACATTATTTTCTGAGGGCTGAGGAGTACCGGCAGCATCGGTTACCTGAGTATCGGCATTATTAATTTCAGTCGGCTGTTTATTCTGACAGCCTGTTGCCAAAAGCATTACCGCAACCAAGGCTAAAGCAAACAGTTTATTCATTATATAATCATTCCTTTCTTAAAGGTTCTAATAACTATCTTACATATTTTATAATACAATAAAACAGACGTAAATACAATTAAGAAATGATTAAGATTCCTTAAGATTTTCTTAAGATTTGATTAAAAAGATTAAGATTCTGTAACAAAAAAGCGGCTTTACAAGCCGCTTGATGTTTTATATTCAATTATACATTGAAACGGAACAAAACAACGTCGCCGTCTCGCATGACATATTCCTTACCCTCGGAACGAATGAGTCCCTTTTCGCGTGCGGCAACCATAGTTCCGCATGCTTTAAGGTCGTCAAAAGCTACAACCTCGGCACGGATAAAACCACGCTCGAAGTCGGTATGGATCTTACCTGCTGCCTGAGGAGCTTTTGTGCCGTTTGTAATAGTCCATGCACGGCACTCATCCTTGCCGGCTGTAAGGAAGGATATGAGGCCCAAAAGCGCATAACCCTCTTTAATAACACGGTTAAGGCCCGAAACTTCAAGTCCGAGTTCTGCCAAGAACATTGCTTTATCCGAGGCATCCATATCTGCTATCTCCTGCTCGATCTGAGCACAGATAGGCAAAACTACAGAGCCCTCGGCATCGGCGATTTCTTTAACAACAAGGAAGTTTTTGTTTTCTTCAACATTACCTGTAAAGTCATCCTCGCAAAGATTTGCGGCATAAATAACAGGCTTTTGAGAAAGTAGGGGTGTTGACTTGATCATTTCTCTTTCTTCGTCGGTAAACGGGTAAGAACGTGCGGACTTACCGGCTTCGAGATGAGAAAGAAGTCCTTCGGTCAAATCAATATCTGCCTGATACTTCTTGTCGCCCTTAAGCATTTTTTTGGCTTTATCCAGGCGGCGCTCCAGAACCTCCATATCGGCAAAGATCAGTTCAAGGTCGATAGTTTCGATATCGCGCTTGGGGTCAACCGAGCCCTCGACGTGAATGATATCGTCCGATTCAAAGCATCTTACAACATGAATAATAGCATCACATTCACGAATGTTTGCCAAAAACTTATTGCCCAATCCTTCTCCCTTAGAGGCACCCTTAACAAGACCTGCAATATCTACAAACTCGAGCGTTGCAGGGGTAAACTTTGTGGGCTCGTACATACGAGCCAGCTCGTCGAGTCTTTCATCGGGCACCGAAACGATGCCTACGTTAGGCTCGATAGTGCAGAAGGGGTAGTTTGCAGACTCGGCGCCCGCATTTGTTAAGGCATTGAAAAGTGTACTTTTTCCGACGTTCGGAAGACCTACCATACCAAGTTTCATATATAAAACATCTCCAATTTTTAATTAATAACCGACAATAATACGGTAGATTACATATACCCAGCTTAAGCAGCCATGAATAATTGCCCAAAGAATTGAATGATTACAAGAAAACGAAATTATCATTGCAAGGCATGAACCCATGGTTATGCCTGCGGTAGCGACAGTTCTTTTGTTGTCCATTTGTGTCCCTCCCTAAAGCTGAAAAAGACTATCTGTAATCGACAAAGCCTACCTTGCGGTGAGCCTTTGAGATTACACGGTTTGAAAGCTTAAAAGCACGCTGTGCGCCTTCTGTGTAACATTCCTTAAGATAGTTTCTATCTGCCAAGAGGCGTGCAAAGTTGTCACGGACAGGTGCCAAGTGGTCGGCAACAGTTTCGCCTACTGCAAGCTTAAAGTCGCCATAGCCCTTGCCGTCGAACTCACTTTCGATTTCGGCAACAGATTTGCCAGTTACAGCAGAGTAGATAGTGATAAGGTTATTGATGCCGTCCTTACCGTCGGCATATTTAACAACAGCTTCCGAATCGGTAACAGCACGCTTGAATTTGCGGATGATTGTATCCTTATCATCTAAAATGAGAATTACAGCGTTTTGGTTTTCATCTGACTTCGACATTTTCTTTGTAGGCTCCTGCAAGGACATTACCTTAGCGCCTACCTTGGGAATATAAGGCTCGGGAACGGTGAACATATCGCCAAAGCGCTGGTTAAAGCGTACAGCAATGTTTCTTGCAAGCTCTAAGTGCTGCTTTTGGTCGGCACCGATAGGAACAAGGTCGGCATTATATGCTAAAATATCAGCAGCCATTAAAACAGGGTAAGTGAAAAGACCTGCATTAACATCATCGGGGTGCTTTTTGGATTTATCTTTAAACTGAGTCATGCGGGAAAGCTCGCCGAACTGGGTGGAGCAAGCTAATATCCAATTAAGCTGAGCGTGGCTGGGGTTATGGCTTTGAATGAATGCGATAGACTTATTTGGGTCGATTCCGCAAGCTAAAAGCAAAGCATAAGATTCGATCGTCTGCTGTCTGAACTTAACGGGGTCACGCTTAACCGTTAAAGCGTGCATATCAACAATTGAGTAGATGCAGTCGTATTCCTCCTGCAAGGGGCCCCAATTGCGAACAGCGCCGATATAGTTACCCAAGGTAAATGTACCGGTGGGCTGGATACCTGAGAATATTACTTTCTTTTTATTTACTGCTTCAGACATTTATAAAACCTCCGATATAAAAGGATTAAAAATCATTAAACTAGTATAGCACAACTGATTGAAGATGTCAATTTTTGAGGAGATTTTGTTGTTATGTAAAGGCGACATCGGGTGATGGAGCCAAGCCGCCGCCCGACGGATGGAAGGGCGGCGAGTGAGGAACATCGCGCGGTGGAGCCCGGTAAACTATGTTGGAATAGAACCCGGACAAAGTAAATAGAATGGTACAAGACCCCTTGGAAGGAATGATGATATTGAAAAAACAGGGTTTGCTTGTAAGTTCGTTTATATTAATGGTTTCGGTATTGGTTTCACGCATTGCAGGGCTTATTTTTAAGATACCGCTTACAAACATTTTAGGCGGTGCGGGAATGGGATATTTTCAAAGTGCATACACAGTTTTTACGCCGATATATTCGATTTGTGCGTTAAGCTTGCCGCCTGCGATTTCGGCACTTGTTGCGGAAAACTCTGCATTTAAAAGATATAGAAACATAAGAAACATAAAAAAAACTGCGCTGATCGTTTTTAGCTTAATATCATTTATTCTAACACTTATTCCGATAGTTTTTTCAAGGTTTATTGCAGTTCGCATTATAGGCAACGAGAATGCTCAGTATGCGATTGCAGCAATTTCGCCGTGTATTTTCTTCGGAACAGTTACGGCAATCTACAGAGGCTATTATGAAGGGCTGAGGAACATGACACCGACAGCGATATCTCAAATGGTAGAGGCAGTTGTAAGGGTTATATGCGGTCTTGGGTTTTCTTATATTGCGGTAATTAACTTTGGCGGTGTAAGCGACTTCACACTTCCGTTAATTGCGGCAGCCGCTATTTTAGGTGTCACTGCTGCCGATTTTGCCGGACTGATTTATATACTGTTGCGATATAAAATAGGCGGAGACGGGATTTCAAGAGCCGAGCTTGCAAACGACCATCATAAAGAAAGAAAGCGCACAGCGCTTAAACAGCTTATAGTTCTAATGATTCCCATGGCTTTGGCATCTTTAGTTTCGAGCTTAATGAATGCTGTTGACCTTTCGACTATAATGTTATGCATTCGTTCCTCGCTGAGAAAAAGCCCCGAGCTTTATATAGAAAAATATGCAAGCATTATTGCAAGCGGAACGAGCTTGGAAGATCTTCCAAACTTTTTGTATGGCTCGTTCACAGGTTTGGCGCTGACAGTGTTTTCATTGGCACCTTCTTTATGCTCGGTATTCGGGAAAAGCTCGTTGCCTAACATTTCCGAAGCGTATGCCAAAAAGGACTTAGCTACGGTTCAAAAAGAAATTAAACGCGTTTTTGCGATTATTTCGGTAATATCCATACCTGCCGGATTCGGACTTAGCGTAATGTCGGGAGAGGTTTTGCGATTGCTGTTTTCATCAAGGCAAAATGAGATTTTAGTAAGCAAGCTTCCTTTAGAAATAATAAGCTTGGGAACGCCGTTTTTGGCAATAAGCGGTGCTGCGTATTCAATGCTTCAGGCAGTTGGAAAACAAGACACCCCTGTTAAAATAACACTTTTAGCGGCAGCTGTTAAGCTTGGGCTGAACATGATCCTTGTTCCGTTGCCTCTGCTTGGAATATCGGGTGCGGCGATATCTACTCTTGCAAGCTATGTTATCATTTGTGTAATGTCGGTATATGTGCTGTTTAAAGAAACAGACATGAATATTAAAGCTCTGGGTACTTCCCTTATACCGCTGATTTGCGGTATTGCGGCAGCACTAACAGCAGGTGTTACATCAAACATTTTAAATAAAGTAAAATATTTTTCAGAAAACAATGTGCAAAGCGTGGCAATATCTATCGCAAATGCTGTTATAATCTACATTCTTTTACTTGCTTTGTTGGATAAATCCACTAAAAATTGGCTTGCAAAGGAAATTTTCAAATAAACACTTGCATTTTGTAAAGAAAAAGTATAAAATATAGATTGTATTAGCCTGCTTAGATGATTGAGGCTCATTTTGCCGGCTATATTTTTGGATTCATGCAATATAAAATAGGAGGAAAAAAACATGACAAAGGTTGAATTAGTAAACAGCATCGCTAACAAGATGGACTGCTCGAAGAAGGATGCTGAAAAGGCTCTTAGCGCAGTAATCGATTCTATTTCCGATGCTCTTGTAAACGGCGAAAAGGTTACTCTCATCGGCTTCGGCACTTTCGAAGTAAGAGAGCGTGCTGCTAAGGAAGGTATTATTCCCAGAACCGGCGAAAAGATCACCATTGCTGCTAAGAAGGTTCCTGCTTTCAAGGCCGGCAAGGCTCTTAAGGACAGCGTAGCTAAGTAATCTAATTAAACCGGTTGACAAGAGTCAGCCGGTTTTTGTTTTATATTGCATTCTATTTTTTGGAGGTTTTAAAGATGAGACTTGATAAATATTTAAAGGTTACAAGACTTATAAAGCGCAGAACCGTCGCGAACGAGGCTTGCGACACAGGAAGAATTTTTGTTAACGACAAGCAGGCAAGGGCTTCTTATGAAGTGAAGGTTGGCGACGTAATTGAGATAAGAATGGGTGCCAACCCGCTTAAGGCAAGAGTGCTTTCGATTTCGGAATATGCAACAAAGGATTCGGCACACGAGCATTATGAGATTATAAATTAGTTAATAGGCACTCTAATTGAGGTATAAACGTATGGAACCGAAACAAAACAAAAAATCAATTTTGCACAACATCATTGCTATATTTATGATTATTGTATGCGTTGCCGTAATCATACTGTCTGTTATGCAGATCTTTGGAATTTGGGATAAAGCGATTAATGTGTCAGTGCCGTTGCTTGGATTGAATCAGCTTGGAATGGCATATACCCAATGGCAACCAAACCGTAAAATTGCGTATTTCAGTCTCGGCACAGCAGCATTTATTCTTATATGCTTGATCGTGGTTTTCTTTGTTAAGTAAAACCTAAACAGAAAATTCGTGCCTCAAACAGTAAACAAAAAACAAGCGGCAGACGGGATAAACATTATCCTATCTGCCGTAATTTATTATTTGAAAGTATATCCTTCGGCTAATGCACGGTCGATAAAATCACCTAAGATGGTGGCGTTAGTTTCGGAAACCGAGTGCAGAAGATAGATCGCACCCGGGTGCAAACGCTCGACAAGCTTCTCTAAAGAGGCTGTTGGGTCGGGCTGATTGTCGGTGTCCCAATCGGCATAGGCAAAGCTCCAAAAAACAGAGGTATAGCCAAAATCTGCGGTTACAGCAAGGCTAAGCTCGCTGTATTCACCCTTGCCCGGACGGAAAAGCGTCATACATACGCCATAATTTTCTAAAACGTATTCGTGAAGAGTCATTATCTCTGACTGCATTTCTTCAATGGAAATTTCGGGCATAGAATAATGGCTCCAGGAATGGCTGCCGATGGTGTGGCCTTCATCAATCATGCGCTGAATGAGCTCGGGCTGTCGGCGGGCATAATCACCCGTTAAGAAGAAGGTCGCCTTCACGCCTTTATCCTTTAAGGTGTCTAAAATCATGCCGGTAAAGCCATTTTCATATCCTTGGTCGAAGGTAAGGGTAATAACCTTATCCTCGGTTAAATCAATAGCTTTAGCGTTATATAAGGAATAGCTTTCGTTAAAACGGACTGCACTTTTAGGGCGGTTAAGGTCGTCAAAGCGGGTACCCTGACCCCAGCCGTCGCCCTCGTTACTTAAAGTCGAATAATCCCAATTACCTTTGGTGACAAGCTCCTCGACAGCATCGGAAACATGGCTCACCGACTCAGGTACTTGACTAACCTCGGGAGATGAGGTGGTTTCCTCAGACGACTGAGGCGGAACACTGGACGGTGGAGTTGTCGGTTCGGTTGTGGTGGTTACCGGACTTGTAGCAGGCGGTGGTGCAGATTGACCGTTTTCGTAATATCCGTTTTCTATTGAAGCGCAAGCAGTTAACGCAGTTGCCGCCAGGGTCAGCGTTAAAAATGCACACATGAAACGGCTAAAATGCTTAATTTTAATTGTATTCCTCCCCTTTCGCGTCAAATAGATCTTGCATCTAAATACACAAAAACTGCCGAATAACCGTTTCGCAAATTAAACGCGAAAAGGTTACGAGAGTATTTTATGCGTGTCGAAACAAAATATTAAATGAAGATTTTTCTTGAATTTTGTTTATAATTATATATTACTACTTAAATTATAAAAAATCAATTACACATCTGTTACAATTAACATAAAAAGCAGCTATCCCCAAAAAGGATAACTGCTTTTAATTATTAGTTGTTTAAATAGAACTTGACCATTTCCTGCAAAAGCTCATCACGGTCGATATGGCGGATAAGACTTCTTGCATTGTTATAAGTCGTGATGTAGGTCGGGTCCTCGGAAAGAATGTATCCGACGATCTGATTAACGGGGTTATAGCCCTTTTCTAAAAGCGCTTCATAAACAACTGTCAAAGTATTTTTAATTTCGTCCTTGCGGTCGGGCTTGACAGAAAAGGTCATTGTCTGGTCATTCACGAGGTCTTCACTCCTTAATCAATCAGTACAATACATTATACCCTTTAACTTTTAAAATTACAAGTACCTTAGTTTAATTTTATACAAAACTAATAATTTGTTTTGTTGAATATTAACAACTTATCTTACCTCGGCGCCCATGGCGACCAAAGCCTTGGTTACACGCTTGATAGCGCCGTCTGCCTGTTCATCGGTAAGAGTACCGTCGTGCGAGCGCATGACGATTGAGAAGGAAACACTCTTTTTACCTGTTTCTATCTGCGAGCCCTTGTAAACATCGAAGAGTTTAACATTTTCTAATGTTGCGCCGACTGCCTTTTTAATAACCTTTTCAAGACTTGCAACAGGAATCTCATCATCACAAATGAAGGATATGTCACGAGTGGAAGCGGGATACTTGGGCAATGGCTTGTAAAGCTTTTCGGGAATTTCGATATTCAAAAGATCGGTAACCAAAAGCTTTGCAACATAGGCACGGGTGCCGATATCATAGTTTTCTAAAACATCGGGGTGAAGCTCGCCAAAGATAGCAATTGGCTTATCTCCTATTTTAGCGACAGCAACACGTCCGGGGTGGAATGCCGAAACTTCATCGAAGCTGTTGTCGTTATTTGCAGCCTCTACATCATATTCATTGATACCCAAAGCTTTGAATATCTCTTCCATAGCGCCCTTTATTGAGAAGAAGTCGCAGCCGTTGCCGTACATTCCCAAAACAAGACGGATAGGTTCTAAAGGAAGCTTGCCTTCCTCGGTAGGGATATATTCGGTTGCAAGCTCGAACAAGCCGCAAGCAGGGTTACGCAGGTTATAATTGCGAGCCAGCACCTCACACATTGAAGGAATAACAGTGGTTCTCATCGAGGATGTATCCTCGCCAAGGGGGTTAGTGATAGTAACGTAGTTTCTTAAAGCACTGTTTACGGGCAAGCAGATCTTATCATAACACTTGGGAGAAACGAAAGAGAAGGTTGCGATTTGGTTGAGGCCCAAAGCAACACAAGCGTTTTCAAGAGTGTGGTTAAGCTTTTGTGCAGGTGTGCGCTTTGCATTTGCAACACCTGTTAAATTGGTGCCGACAATGTTGTTGTAGCCATAGAAGCGTGCAACCTCTTCGGCAATATCGGCCTTGGATTCGATATCAATTCTGAAAGAGGGAGAATAGATAACGTTATCTTTAATTTCAAAGCCAACCTTTTCAAGGTAAGCAACCATGTCAGAAGTTGAAATATCTGTACCCAAGAAGCTGTTTATCCAATCGGGGTCGAAATCAACAGTTACAGGTGTTTTATCAGAATAATCACAGTCGATGATAGTGTTAACAGGTTCGCCGCAGCCTAAAATCTCACAAAGCTCGAAAGCACGCAAAAGTGCAGGCATACAGCCCGATGCGTCAAGACCTTTTTCGAAGCGTGAGGAAGCATCGGTTCTCATACCAAGCTTCTTAGCGGTTCTTCTAACGCTTGCGCCGTCGAAGCAAGCCGATTCAAAGATAACATCAACAGTATCGTCCATAATACCCGAGTATTCGCCGCCCATAACGCCGGCAACTGCAACAGGCTTCTTAGCATCGGCAATTACGAGCATTTCTTCGCTCAGTTCACGTTCAGAGCCATCAAGAGTAGTAATGGTCTCCCCTGCCTTGGCATTACGAACAACGATTTTTCCGCCTTCGATATATCTTACATCGAATGCGTGCATAGGCTGGCCGTATTCAAGCATTACATAGTTTGTAATATCAACAAGGTTATTTATGGGGCGAACACCGCTTGCACGGAGTCTTTCGCGGAGCCAACGAGGAGAAGGGCCGATCTTAACGTTCTTTACTAAACCGCCGATATAACGATGGCAAAGGTCGGTATTCTCGATAGTTACGTTCAAAGTCTTGGTAATATCCTCGTCAATACCCTTGTATTCGGGCTCTTTTACATTTAAGGGAAGGTTGAATGTAGCAGCAACCTCACGAGCAAGACCGATTACAGAAAGGCAATCTGCACGGTTAGAGGTAATTTCAAATTCAACGGAAGTGTCGTTTAAGCCAAGAGCATCGTGGATATCATCGCCGGGCTTACAGTCTTCTTCGATAATTAAAATGCCGTCTTCAATAGCGTAAGGGAAATCGTGGGTGGTAACGCCAAGCTCGGCAACCGAGCAGAACATACCCTCGGATACAACGCCGCGAAGCTTGCCCTTTTTAATTTTAATGCCGCCTGCAAGAGTTGAACCGTCAAGAGCAACGGGAACAAGCGCACCCTCGAAAACATTGGTAGCGGCGGTTACTATCTGGATATCCTTATCACCGACATTTACCTGACAAACAACAAGCTTATCGGCATCGGGGTGCTTTTCGATCTTTAAAATTTTACCTACGACAGTGTTGGTGATGTAATCACCCTCGACCTCATAACCCTCGACCTTGGAGCCTGTCATGGTCATATCGTAACAGAATTTTTTAATAGGCTCATCGATAGTTACATAATCGGAAAGCCATTTCATGGATAGATTCATAACATTACCTCCTTAATTTAGAACTGGTCTAAGAATCTTAAGTCGTTTTCGTAAAGAAGTCTTAAATCGTTGATGCCGTATTTACGCATAACAACTCTTTCAAGACCTAAGCCGAAAGCGAAGCCCGAATATTCGTTAGGGTCAATACCGCAGTTTGCCAAAACCTTGGGGTGAACCATACCTGCGCCCAAAAGCTCAACATAGCCTTCGTTTTTGCACATTGAGCAGCCCTTGCCGCCGCAGTTGAAGCACAAAACGTCAACCTCTGCCGAGGGTTCGGTAAACGGGAAGTGGTGAGGACGAAGTCTTATCTTGCAATCCTCGCCGTAAAGGCGCTTCATAAGCATATCGAGGGTGCCGACAAGGTTAGCCATGGTAATTCCCTTATCAACAACCAAGCCTTCGATCTGGTGGAACAAAGGAAGGTGTGTAGCATCTACAGCATCGGAACGGAAAACTCTGCCGGGAGAGATGACACGGATGGGGGGCTTTTTATTCTCCATAACGTGGATCTGAACCGACGAGGTCTGGGTTCTTAACAGAATATTATCGGTAATATAGAAGGTATCCTGAGTATCACGTGCGGGGTGATCGGCAGGAATGTTAAGTGCCTCGAAGTTGTAGTAATCATACTCAACCTCGGGTCCTTCGGCAATATCGAAGCCCATGCCAAGGAATATTTCTTCGATCTCGTTCATTACAGCATTCAAGGGGTGAAGCTTGCCGATTGTTTGAAGCTTGCCGGGAAGTGTTACGTCAAGGCGTTCCTCCTTAAGCTTCTTTTCAGCGAGAGCTGCTTTAAGCTCACTTCCTCTTGCAGAAATTGCTTCTTCGATATCAGCTCTTATCTTGTTAGCAAGCTGACCGATAACAGGTCGTTCTTCGGCAGAAAGCGATGCCATCTGCTTTAAGATTGCGGTGAGTTCGCCCTTTTTGCCAAGGTATTTGATTCTAAGGTCATCAAGTTCCTTAGCATCTGAAATCTTTTCAAGCTCGGCTTTAGCCGCAAGCTCGATCTTTTCAAGTTGCTCTTTCATTTTCATTTTCCTTTCGTTTATATTGATAAATAATTTCTAACAAGATATTGAGAGACTTCGGCGGCAGTCCGACGGTGGAGCCGCTTCGACGAAGGTGAAGCGGTCAGCGGAGGGCGCCGCCGTTTTATGCCGCCGTTTGCGAGCGTCGATTTCACGCGGTGAAGCTACTGTGAAATTCGGTGCGAGCGTTGATGCGCAGGCAGTTAGAAATATTCCGGTTTGGGAACAAAACACAAGGCTAAGCCGAGTGAGGAATACTTATAACGGCGGTGTAGGCAGCGAAGCTGTGAGCAAATTGTTGACCGCTGTTTGGGCAAATAAAAAAACGCCATGCCCCAATCGGGACAAGACGCTATCTTGCTATACCACCCATTGTCAGAAGCCAACACTTCTCCCCATTCTTAACGCTACGGATGCGTTTCTGCCTACAACAAAAGCTTCAGCAGAACCACTCGTGAGTGAACTTCGGTCAGTTTGGGAATAATCGACTTACAGCTTAGTGCCGATCTCTCTGAAATCCTGAGCTGACGTACTCTCTCAGTCATCGTGTTTAAATATCTTTTTTATTGTAGCATATTAAAATGCTAATTTCAACTGTTTTTTGCAAAAAAATTCTCAATTTCTTGGGGCGAGGTAATTATGTAATCGGCACTAGCGTTTTTTAAGCACTCATAGGGTCTAAAGCCCCATGCACAGCCAAGGCACTTTATGCCAGCATTGTGCGCTGTAATCACATCCACGTCAGAATCTCCGACATGAACACATTCGCTTTTTTCAAAGCCAAAACGTTTTATCACTTCAAGTTCGGCTGTAGGGTTGGGCTTTTTGGGTATCCCCTCTCGTGCGCCGAGGACTACATCAAATAAATCCTCGCCAAAAAGCTTATTGATAATCGCTTTTGTGAATACATCGGGTTTATTGGATAAAACTGCAAGCTTCACTCCCCTGCTTTTCAAATAATGCAAGGCTTCGATGATTCCATCGTATACAAAAGAGGTATCACAAAAATGCTCGGAATAGTGCTTCGTAAAAATGCTGTGGGCTTTGCTAAGAAGCTCGGGGTTATCCTGCAGATTTGAGGGCAGTGAGCGTTTAATAAGTGAAAGTGTGCCATTGCCGACAAAGCTTGTATATTCTTTTATTGAATGTGTGGGAAGGCTAAGTGAGCGCATAGCAAAATCGACGCTTGCGGCAAGGTCGCCTATGGTGTTCACAAGCGTGCCGTCAAGGTCGAATATGCAAAGCTTTATATCAGCTGAAGAAAACGTGTTCGACAAAGATTTTCACTCCGATTGCAATTAAAATTAGACCGCCGACGATCTGTGCTTTATTATTCAGCATATCGCCGAACTTTTTGCCAATGAAAACGCCGGCCAAGCAAAAAGCAAATGTTGTTACTGTGATAATTGCAGCTGCCGCCATTGCAAGCGACATAGAGTTCATTACAGCGGCGAAGGAAACACCAACTGCCAAAGCGTCTATACTGGTGGCGACACCTTGAACAAGCAAAGCGCCAACTGTTAAAACGCAAGAGCTGTCACACTCATCCTCTTTCTTGAAAGCATCGACAAGCATTTTACCGCCGATAAAACCAAGAAGAATAAGGGCGATGTAGTGGTCAAACTGTGTGACATACTGAGTGAAGGTGCTGCCTAAGAAATAGCCGATGGTGGGCATTAAGCCCTGAAAAACGCCAAAACAAGCAGCGATTCCGAATGCCCATGGCAAATTGATATTCTTTTTTGTCATGCCGTTGGTAACTGAAACTGCAAAGGCATCCATTGAAAGGCCAACGGCAAGAATTAAGATTTCGATAATTGACATTAACTGATACGCCTCGAAAAATAAGAATTAATCCTCGAGCTTGGAAGCTAAGAGAGGTGAATATTTGTTTCTGAATTCGGTAAACGTTCCGTTATCCAAAGCTTCACGGATACGCTCCATAAGTGTATTATAGAAATAAAGGTTGTGCTGAACAGCAAGACGTCCTGCAAGCTGTTCGTTTGCCTTAAAGAGGTGGCGAATGTAAGAGCGTGAGAAGTTGCGGCAGGTGGGGCAATCACATTCGGGGTCGATGGGGCGCTCGTCAAGCTCATACTTAGCATTTGTTGCATGCATTATGCCGTTCCACGTGAAGATGGTCGCATGGCGGGCATTTCGCGAGGGCATAACACAGTCGAAGAAATCTACGCCGCGGTATACACCCTCGATAATATTAGTGGGAGTACCTACGCCCATTAAATAGCGGGGCTTATCTTTAGGCATAAACGGCTCGACACTTTCGATTATGCGGTACATATCTTCTGTCGGCTCACCTACTGCAAGACCGCCTATTGCATAGCCATCAAGGTCAAGGTCGCGGATCTGCTTCATATGCTCGATTCTAAGGTCATCAAAGGTACAGCCCTGATTGATACCAAAAAGCATTTGATTGCGGTTAATTGTCTCCTCTAACGAGTTAAGGTGCTTCATTTCGGCAATGCAACGCTTAAGCCAGCGTGTCGTGCGCTCGCAAGAATTTTTAGAATAGCTTTTGGTAGCAGGGTTTTCAACACATTCATCAAATGCCATGGCAATGGTAGAGGCTAAGTGTGATTGGATACGCATACTCTCCTCGGGTCCCATAAAGATACGCTTGCCATCGACATGAGAGTTGAAGTAAACGCCTTCTTCTTTAATTTTACGAAGCTTGGCTAATGAAAATACCTGAAATCCACCCGAGTCGGTAAGAATCGGTCGGTGCCAGTTCATAAACTTGTGTAAGCCGCCCATTTTATAAACGACCTCATCGCCGGGACGAACGTGCAGATGATAGGTATTACAAAGCTCGACCTGGCATTTTAAGTCAACAAGGTCGATAGACGATATTCCGCCTTTGATTGCAGCAGCGGTGCCGACATTCATAAACACAGGGGTTTGAATGGTGCCGTGAACGGTTTTGAACTCGCCGCGGCGCGCTGCACCCTCCTGCTTTAAAAGTGTAAACATTATAAACCAATGCTCCTTAAATCAGAATCCGAGCCAATGTGCAATAAGCCAGTCAACACCTTCAACAAGCTTCATTGAAAAAGCAAGATAAAGGCCGATGAGTGCTAAAATTGCAGTAGGCAAGAAAAGCTTCCAGCGTTTCCACTTGAACACTTTCCAATATTCGTTGCACTTTGCAAACATAATAAACCAATAGATAGAAAGAGGTCCGACAACGAGTATGTAGAACTGGCAGCAATAGCCCAGCAAGAACGGAAGCAAAACAAGCAGTAAAACAGTAAAGCGCTTAAGCTCCTTCTCGGGGCGATACGTTGCCTCGTACGGATTGTCGGCGTATTTTGATAGTGATTGCAAGTCTTTTCTGAGTCCCATAATAGAATGTTCCTTTCTGTATGTGAGTATTTTATGATAGCGGGGCGGAGACCGACGTGCGCCATTTTAAGCTGAGCGACAGCGAAGCTTGAAATGGTGTAGTGTCGGGGGGGACCCGCTGAGCGGCAGTTTGAAATATTCCGGTTTTGGAATAAAGCACAAGGCGATGCCAAGTGAAGAATATTTGTAACGGCGGTGCAGGCAGTGAAGATGTGAGCCAAAGTGAGACCGCCGTTTGGCGACGTCGCCGAAGCGTGTGACCGAAGGTCAGGGGGCGGAGGCGGTGGAGCCGCGGACAGCTACGGCAGAATAGCCATTGAGTCACCGAAGGAGAAGAAACGGTATTTTTCTTCAACTGCGGTTTTATAAGCGTTCATAGTGTTTTCATAGCCTGCAAAGGCCGAAACCAGCATAATTAACGTACTCTGTGGCAGATGGAAGTTTGTAATCAAGCCGTCAAGCACCTTAAACTTATAGCCTGGATAGATGAAAATATCGGTATTGCCTTCAGCGGCTTCGATTTTGCCTTTGAATGTTGCAACGCTTTCAAGCGTACGGCACGAGGTCGTGCCAACAGCAATTACCCTGCCGCCGTTTGCCTTTGTTTGATTGATAATATCTGCGGTTTCCTGTGGAATTTCATAATGCTCGGAGTGCATTTTGTGGTCCAGAACATTGTCCTCTTTAACGGGTCGGAAAGTACCAAGACCAACGTGAAGTGTTACGCGCGCAATGTTTACACCCCGGCTCTTTAAATCTTCAAGCTGTTCGGTTGTAAAATGAAGCCCTGCTGTCGGCGCTGCTGCCGAACCTGTCTCTTTTGAATATACTGTCTGATAGCGTTCTTTATTCTCAAGCTTCTTGGTAATGTAAGGGGGCAGAGGCATTTGACCGATTTCATCGATGACTGAGTATATCGAACCCTCACAGGAGAACTTGGCAACGCGGTTTCCGTCCTCTAAAACGTCAATAATTTCAGCAATAAGCTTGCCCTTGCCAAAGCTGAATTTTGTGCCGACTTTTGCTTTTTTTCCGGGGCGGCACAAAATCTCCCAAACCATGTTTTCGCGCTGTTCTAACAGCAAGAATTCGATAAAACTGCCGTTATCCACCTTTTCACCGTAAAGACGTGCGGGCAAAACTCGTGAATCGTTTATAACTAAGGTGTCACCTTTTTTAAGATAATCGCATAGATTATAGAAGCGGTCGTGTGATATTTCGCCTGTGTCTTTATTCATAACAAGCAAGCGGGAAGAATTTCTTGGTTCTAAAGGAGTTTGGGCAATTAACTCCTCCGGCAGGAAGTAATCGAAATCAGATGTCTTTAAGTTGTGCAAATCAAGCATTAATATGTTAACTCCGTTCTAATTTAGCTTTAAAAGGTTGAAACAGTTTAGCACATTAAACAGTTGACATAATTTTAAAGCAGTGATATTATTAAATGAGGTACTTAATAAGCTTAATATAGCATTAAATGCATTATTTTATATTATAGTGCATCTTAAAGGATTTTTCAACCATTTTAAGCAGTTTTAAGTATTAATAATTTTTTCAAGCTTTTGGCTTGAATATTGGAGGAATAAATATGAAGACATATAACGTTGGTATTATCGGCGCTACCGGCATGGTTGGTCAAAGATTTATTTTGCTTCTTGCAAACCACCCCTGGTTTAATGTTAAGGTTCTGGCAGCTTCTCCCCGTTCGGCAGGCAAGCCTTATAAAGAGGCCGTAGGTGCTAAGTGGGTAATGACCTCCCCAATCCCGACAAACATTGAAAACATTGTTGTTATGGACGCAACCGCAGATATGGAAGAGATTGCAAAGAGCGTTGACTTTGTATTCTGTGCAGTTGATATGAAGAAGGACGAGATTAAGGCACTTGAAGAAGCTTATGCTAAGTTTGAATGTCCTGTTGTTTCCAACAACTCGGCTCACAGATTTACTGCTGACGTGCCTATGGTAGTCCCCGAAATCAACCCCGAACACATTGAGGTTATCAAATATCAGAGAGAACGACTTGGCACAAAGCGCGGATTTATTGCTGTTAAGTCTAACTGCTCCATTCAGAGCTACGTTCCTGCACTTCACCCTTTAAAGAAGTATGGAATTAAGAACGTTTTGGCTTGTACATATCAGGCAATTTCGGGTGCCGGCAAGACCTTTGAAACATGGCCCGAAATGGTTGACAACCTTATCCCCTTTATCGGCGGCGAAGAAGAAAAGTCTGAAAAAGAACCTTTGAAGGTTTGGGGCGAGGTTAAGAACGGTGTTATTGAAACCGCTTCTTCACCTGCAATTACAACACAGTGCTTAAGAGTGCCTGTTTCGGACGGACACACTGCCGCTGTATTTGTAAGCTTTGAAAACAAGCCTTCAAAGGAAGATATTTTGACAGCTTGGAAGGAGTTCGCAGGCGTTCCTCAGGAATTGGAGCTGCCCTCGGCACCCAAGCAGTTCTTGAACTATTTTGAAGAAGACAACCGCCCTCAGGCAAAGCTTGACAGAAACTTAGAAGGCGGCATGGCTGTATCTATCGGCAGATTAAGAGAAGATACACAATATGACTATAAGTTTGTATGTCTTTCTCACAACACCTTAAGAGGTGCTGCAGGCGGTGCTGTATTGCTTGCAGAGCTTTTGGCAGCAAAGGGATATTTTGACTAACTAACCAAACACAACCGAATAAACAATTTTATGCAGGAAAGGAAGATGTCTTGTATGAAAAAGCTTATTTTTGAAGGCGCGGCAGTTGCAATTGTTACCCCATTTAACTCCGATGGTTCGCTTAACTTGGAAAAGTACGGCGAGCTTATTGACTATCAGATCGATAACGGCACCGACTGCATTGTGGCAGTTGGCACCACAGGCGAAAACGCTACACTTTCGGGCGATGAACACAGAGCCTTGATGAGATATTGCGTTGAGCGTGTTAACGGACGTGTGCCTGTTATCTGCTCTACAGGCTCGAACGACACAGCATATGGCTGTGAAACGACGAAAGCCGCTGAAGAAGTTGGAGCTGACGGACTTTTGTTGGTAACTCCTTATTACAACAAGACCTCGCAAAAAGGGCTTATTAAGCACTATGAAAAGCTTTTGAGTGACGTTTCCATTCCTGCTATTGTTTATAATGTTCCCTCTCGCACAGGAATGAACATTGCGATCGACACATATAAGGAGCTTGCGAAGAACCCTCAGATTGTTGGAGTTAAAGAGGCAAGCGGAAACATTTCGCAGGTGGCAAAGATAATTTATGAATGCGGCGATGATATGCCTGTTTATTCGGGCAACGATGACCAGATAGTGCCGCTTATGTCACTTGGCGGCAAGGGTGTTATATCGGTTATGTCGAATATCCTCCCCTTTGAAACGCATATGATTTGCAAGCACTGCTTGAATGAGGATTATAAATCGGCAAGAGAGCTTGCTAATAAGTATTTGGACATTGCTAATAAGCTGTTTTTGGATGTGAATCCTGTTCCGGTTAAGGCTGCAATGAACCTGATGGGATTTGATGTTGGCGGATGCAGACTGCCCTTGGGCGAGCTTTCGCCTTATGATGAAAAGGTGTTAAAAGATGCGCTTTGCAGCATTGGATTGATTAAGTAATTTTTTTCGGAAGTATAAAGTAATGAAAGAGGCGAAAAGCATGATTAAAGTTGTAATCAGCGGATGCTTGGGAAAGATGGGCAGAGTTGTTAAAGAGGTTATAGCTACACGAAACGACTGTGAAGTTGTTGCAGGAATTGACGTTGCCGCTGTTAAGGACTATGACTTTACAGTGTATAACAAGCCTTCGGAGCTTAGCGAAAAGCCCGATGTTATTGTTGACTTCTCTCACCCATCGGCACTTGATGATTTGCTTGAATATGCTTTAACAAATGGCTGTGCTTTGGTGCTTGCATCAACAGGATATAGTTCTGAGCAGGTGGCAAAAATTAATTCAAGCTCTAAGCAGATACCGATATTCTTTACTGCTAATATGTCGCTTGGCATTAACCTTTTGTGCGAGCTTGCTAAGAAGGCGGCATCGGTTTTGGGCGGACAGTATGATATTGAGATTATTGAGAGGCATCACAACCTTAAGCTTGATGCTCCCAGCGGCACAGCGCTAATGCTGGCTGATGCTATTAACGAATCGTGCGATAACGCTTATAACTATGTTTACGACCGCCACAGCGTAAGGCAAAAACGCGACAAGGCTGAGATCGGTATTCACTCGGTAAGAGGCGGAACGATTGTTGGCGACCATGACATTATCTTTGCGGGACGTGACGAGGTTATTACGCTTTCGCACAGTGCGGCCTCGAAAGAGGTATTTGCTGTTGGTGCCGTAAATGCGGCTGTGTTTATGGCAGATAAGCCTGCAGGGCTTTACTCAATGGCGGATATGATTTAATCGCATGTAGAAAAAAGCTCCCCTGTTTTGGGGGAGCTTTTTATGTATGTTCTCTATTTAGAAAATTTATCTCTTCTTTGAAAGAACAGCAGCAGCCAATGCAACAACAGCAGGAATTACTGCGAATGCCAAGCCGGTATCAGCGGGAGCTTCGTCATCAACAGGAGCTTCGGTAGCATCATCTGCAGGAGCATCTTCGGTTGTATCAGCAGGAGCTTCATCAGCAGGTGCTTCATCAGCAGGTGCTTCATCAGCAGCAGGAGCTTCAGCTTCGCCGCCCTTGATTTCAATAACAACTTCAATGTCGTTAATTATTTCCATGCCCAAGGTCTTGAAGTAGGAAGTAGCCCAGATGTTGTAGTAGCATACGTCGAATACACCGTTTTCGTTGAGCGTGGTGGGATAACCTTCGTCGAGAGCGATTTCTTCACCATTGATCTTTAAGGACTTGGTGATAATTTCGATATCCGAAGGAAGGTTAGAAACAGTAGCCTCCTGAGCTTCAACAGCAACATCCTTGATGTAAAGAACTGTCATGTTGAAAGCATCACGGTTAACATCTGTAAGAGTAAAGGTGTATTCACCGGGGCCATCAATAGTAACTGCTTCACTTGCTACTGTAACCCAGTTAACATCGTTGCCGAAGTGAAGAGCGACATCAGCAGAGCCGCTGAAAGCAGATGCTGAAACAGCTAAAGCAAGTGTCATTGTTAATGCGAGAACAAAAGTTAAAATTTTCTTCATAAGTACTTTCCTCCATTAAATTATAGGCAATTTGCCTATAAATATTTTATAATATACCAGATAAAATGTCAATATAATTAGTAATAACATGTTGCGAAAAAATTACACTATTTTGCGTTTAGGGGAGTATAGAAAAAAGCCTCCCTTTTAAGGGAGGCTTAATTTGATTAAGAAAGAATTATCTCTTCTTAGAAACAACAACTGCAGCCAAAGCAACAACAGCAGGAACTACTGCGAATGCCAAGCCGGTAGCAGGAGCTTCGGTCTCTTCTTCAACAGGAGCTTCTTCGGTGGTGTCTTCTTCAACAGGAGCTTCTTCGGTAGTCTCTTCTTCTACGGGAGCTTCTTCAACAGGAGCTTCTTCAGCAGCTTCGGTGATCTTGTCGGAAGTGATTTCTACAACTTCAACAGTGATGTTGGACAAAGGAGTCTGCCAGTCGGGACCCTTGAGGATGAGAACGGTAGGAGCAGCAGTTCCGCCGAAAGCACCGGAAGTATCGAGAGTTACATCAACAGTAACATCGAAAGCACCGTCAACTACGTCGATCATGGTAACATCTGTTACACGACCAACGTCAACAGCATCAGTAAGGTAGATACGAACAGTAGTGTTGTCTGCAGTACCCTTGATGTGAACGGTAACAACGTCGCCATTTTCGAAAGCAACGCCTTCGGGCAAGTTGAACATGATGTTAGAAACTTCAGCCTGAGTTTCCTTAGCAGCATCAGTGATGATGGATGCAGTTGCAGCGAAAGCAGTTACGGACATTGCCATAACGAGCATTGCAGCAACTAAAAGTGCGAATAACTTTTTCATAGATATTATCCTCCTGGAATAAAATATAGTGGTAATAACCACGTTTATTATACAACATGCATGATATTTTGTCAATATTCACATTACACATTGAAAAATTATGAGATAAAACGCAACATTTATATACCAAAAAATGATTTTGCGCAATATTATTTCAGTAGGGATTTATTTTATGCTACTTTTGCAAGGCTATTTTGCATATAATTACAAAAAAGCCTCCCCTTTACAGGAGAGGCTTAATTTTGTTTTAAGTAAAAGAATTATCTCTTCTTAGAAAGAACAACTGCAGCCAATGCAACAACAGCAGGAACTACTGCGAGTGCCAAGCCTGTGTCAGCAGGAGCTTCGTCAGCGGTGTCATCAGCAGGAGCTTCGTCAGCAGTATCTTCTACAGGAGCTTCCTCAGCGGTGTCTTCTTCTGTAGTGTCTTCTTCAACGGGTGCTTCTTCAGCAGCAGGGCCTTCACCGTTGTATTCAAGGTAAGTAACTGTAACAGTCATAGAAGTGATATTTTCAAACCAATCAATATACTGTTCAGCTGCAACAAGACCGATATCGGAAGGGCTGATGGTATAGTCTTCACTTGCGCCGCCTACAACAGAATCATCAGTTGTCCAATCAGGTCTTACAGAGTCGTGAGTAACTTCGTAAACGCCTGCAACGGGAATTACGAGATCATCGTAACCGGTGGACTTGATAACAGCGTCGGAAAGCTCATACTTTACAACAGAGTGTTCACCGTTAGCGGTAATGGTCTGGTCAAGAACCTGAAGACCCATGTTGATGCTTGCAGAGGTATCAAGAGTTATCCAAGCAGAAACATCAGTATAGTCAATAGTGACTGTTTCGCCGAGTGCAACAGAGATCTGGGAGCCATCATTAGCAGCCTTCCACGACCATGTAGCAGTGTCCTGAGCCCAGAACTGGATGAAAAGGGTCTTGTTGTCAAGATCCAAAGCGCTTACAGAAGTAAGCATTAAGCTAAGAGCCAAAACGATTGCCAAAGAAATTGATAAAAGCTTTTTCATTAAATTTTTCCTCCATATAAAATAGTGGTTAAAAACCATATATATTATAACTTTTAAGCATATGATTGTCAATATTCCTGTTGAAATATGTGAATTTGTTCAATGTAAAGCACTTTGTTTTGTGCAGTTTTTTCTGATTGTTTGCATTATAAACTAAAAGCCTCTCCAAAAAAGGAGAGGCTCGATTAGTTTAATATTGTCTTATCTCTTTTTAGAAAGAACAACTGCAGCCAATGCAACAACAGCAGGAACTACTGCGAGTGCCAAACCTGTGTCAGCAGGAGCTTCGTCAGCGGGAGCGTCTTCTACTGCGGGAGTATCTTCTACAGCAGGAGTATCTTCTACTGCGGGAGCCTCGTCAGCAGGAGCATCCTCGGCAGCAGGGCCTTCACCGTTGTATTCAAGGTAAGTAAGAGTGAAGGTTACAGATTCGAGAGCTGCCCAGTAAGCCATGAGAGATTCGCCGTCATTGCCGCCGGCAACTGTAGTGAAGTCGATAGTACCGGGAACGTGAGTGTTACCTGCAATGCCGCCCCAATCAGGTTCGTAGCATTCAAGATCAGCTTCATAAACACCTGCAACAGTAGCTGTGTAATCATCGTAACCGTTAGCTACGAATACGATATCAGAGATCTCGTACTTGATCTTGGTCTTGTCGCCAACTACGCCGGTAGACTGGTCAACAGTACCGTCGAGGATCTGGATGCCATACTGGAAGCCGGTGGAGTTAAGAGCTCTCCAAGCTTCGCCGGTGTAAACAATTGTCATTGTTTCGCCGAGAGCTACCTGAGCTTCCTTACCGTCAGCAGTCTTTAAGGGTGTCCAGTCAGACCAGTCAACAGTGTTCTGTGCCCAGATCTGAGGCTGAATGTAAATGTTGGTCGTGTCAACAGCATAAGCAGAAACTGCCAAAGAAAGAACGAGTGACAAAGCCAACACAACTGATAATAACTTTTTCATTGTGTTTTTTCCTCCTAAAAGCTTTTAGCGGTTAATTTAACCAATATCATTATACAACTTACATAATTATTTGTCAATATGTTGATTATAATTTGTCAAAATAACTCCATTTTGTGTTAAAATCTTATACTCGGTCGAGATTTTAAAAAATATATTGTTAATATTCTTACACAAAACAGCCTCAGAGCCAAAATGCCTGAGGCTGTTTTTTAAAGAATTAATCAAGTGCTAAGGAAATAACATCCCAATAAGCCGATTTGAATTTGTTTTCACGGTCGATAAGGAAAGGATAATTATCTCTTTCGGAGCTGTTGAGCCAAGAGTTGGCATCGTTTATTCCCCAGAACATAATGGTGTCGATAAAGCCCATTTCGGAGTATTCCATTAATAGTGCAAACAAATCGGAATAGGTCTGGTTGAACTTTTCAATGAATTCCTTGTCGTTGGGATCGCCGTCCCAGCCGTTGCAGTTCATATCCAGCTCGGTAACCTCTAAAACAAAGTCGGGGTTGATCTCACGAAGCTTTGCAAGCTTTTCAAGATTGCTTCTTAAGGTGTCGATGTTGGTGTCATAGCCGATGTGCATCTGAAGTCCTACGCCGTCGATCGGAACGCCGTCCTCGAGCATTTTCTTAACAGCAAGATACATGCTTATGGTCTTCTGCTCGCTCCATTCCATATTATAATCGTTAATTATAAGTCTTGCATCGGGGTCGGCAGCACGGGCAGAGATGAAAGCCTGCTCGATATAGTCATACTTATCTCCGTCTCCGTCATAGTCCCCTACTATCTTAAGCCAGTCGGAGAAGCGAAGCCCGCCGCCGTCGTTAATAACCTCGTTAACAACGTCCCAAGTATCGATCTTGCCCTTGTAATGGGTAACGATAGTGGTAACGTGCTCGTCAATTCTCTTCATAAGCTGTTCGGCAGTTGCGGGCTCGCCGCTGTTGCCCGAGGCGTAGAAGAACCAGTCAGGCACCTGAGAGTGCCAGATAAGAGTATGGCCGCGAACGAGAGCGCCCTGTGACTCGGCAAATTCAACAAGTTTGTCAGTATCGGCAAAGTTGTATCTATCTTCAGAGGGGTGCATAGCATCGGGCTTTGTGGAATTTTCGTAAACGTAAGCGTTGAATTGCTTGGTTATAAGCTTATATTCATCGCTCGAGGTGTCACTGAAGGTCCATGGGTTGATGCAAGCACCGACTTTAAAGTAATCAGCAAATGCATCGCAA
Source organism: Oscillospiraceae bacterium (assembly GCA_017472735.1). GTDB lineage: Bacteria > Bacillota > Clostridia > Oscillospirales > Ruminococcaceae > Faeciplasma. The sequence goes on from JAFUOD010000007.1 coordinate 379,473, forward strand.
AGAGAGGGTGCGTTGTCGTCGTAAACATATTCTGCAAGCTGCATTGACTTAAGCTCGGCTTCTGTGTACCGGTAATTCTCGGTGAGAATGGGTTCGGCAGAGCAGGCAGTAAACAAAAGAGTCACAGCAGCCAAAAGTGCAAAGACTTTTAATGTGCGTTTTTTCATGCTTTTTTCTCCGTTCCAAGTTGGTTAAAGGATTGTTTTTTATGTATGTTATCACTCAAGTGCGAGTGAGATAACCTCCCAATAGGTTTCTTTTAAGCGGTTGCTGCTGCCGATGAGGAAGGGATGATTTATTCTGCCGTCGCTGTTAAGCCAAGTGTGGTCATCGTTAATTCCCCAGAAGGTAACAGAGTCGAGAATTCCCATTTCGGCATATTCCATGAAGAGCTTAAAAGCATCTACATAGGTTTTGTTATACTGAGCCATGAAGCTGTCGGTAAGCTCAACAGTCTTGGAGTCGTCGCCCCACTTGAAGCAGCTCATATCCATTTCGGTTACTTCAATTTTAAAGTCGGGGTTATATTCACGCAAGCCTGCAAGAATTTCAAGATTCTTTCTTAAGGTTTCAATGTTGGTATCATAGCCGATGTGCATCTGCAAGCCCACGCCGTCTACCTTAATACCGTCTTCAAGCATAGACTTGACGATATCGAATACACCCTGAGTCTTTGCATAGCTCCATTCGAGGTTATAGTCGTTTATAATCAGTCTTACATCGGGGTCAGCTTTCGCTGCGCTGATAAATGCCTGCTCGATGTAGTCATAGCTATCGCCGTCGCCGTCATAATCCCCTACTGTCTGAAGCCACTTAGAGTTACGCAATGTACCGTCATCATTAAAGACTTCGTTTACAACATCCCATACATCAATTTTACCTTTATAACGCTTAACGATGGTTGTAACATGCTCGTCGATTCTTTTAAGTACTTTTTCGGGAGAAGCGAAATCTCCGCTTGTTCCCGATTCATAGAAGAACCATTCGGGACACTGAGCGTGCCACAAAAGTGTGTGTCCGCGAAGTCTTACACCGTATTCCTCGCCGAATTCAACAAATTGGTCAACAGTATCAAAGTTATACTTGTCCTCGCTGGGGTGCATGGGTTCGGGCTTGCTGGCATTTTCCAACACAAAGGTGTTAAACTGTCTCATCATTGATGTAAAGTCTTCGCCCTTGCCGGATTCATAATTTCCAGGGTTAATACAGCCGCCTACATAGAAGTAATCCTGAAACGCTTCATAAAGTGACGGTGCCTGAGGCATAAAGGAGAACATTGCCTTTTTCATCTCGGGAAGTTCTTCTAAGGTGTATTCGTAATCTGTTCCGTAAAGCTCAACAGCTTTACTTATTCCTGTGTCTGCTTGTTCCACTTCACCGCACGCAGTTAACGATAATGCAAGCGTCACTGCAGCAACGATAAGCGAAAGTAGTCTTAAATACTTTTTCATAATATAGTTCCTTTGCAAATGTATTAGCTAAAATCACTCGGGTGAGCGAAATAACTTCCAACAGCTTCTGAGTACCTTTAAAATAATCAGCACTGATTATATTTAAGCACAAATGCACCGCATAAGTCAAGTTAAATTGTGCCGCCGCTTGCGTAATAATCCATTAAAAGCTCGACAACACGGTAATAGCTTAAAATTCCGTCCTTTACGCCGTTAAGCTGGAGGGTAGCGTCTGTTAAAGCTTCGGACACGGCCTCGACGGTTTCGGTAGGTATTATTTCTTTGTCTTCATTTTTTTGCCAATAGTCAGCTTTAAACGAGGCTATATCGTTTGACCAGACAACTGCAGGAACAATTGAGATTATACGGTAATACTCGTCCTCATATTCGGTTCCTACGAGGTTTTTAGCATCGGCATAAAGGTAATAAAGCGCGTCTAAATATCCGCTGTATTTAACGGCTTCGTCCTCTGCCAAAAAGCAGACGACCATGGAAACGAAGTTTGCTTCATCCTCTTGAATGATGCCCTTTAAGTGGGCAAGCTCGTGGCAGATGGTTGCAGGCTTTGCGATATCCTGAGTATCTTGGTTAAAGGTAGCCTCCATCGTAAAAGGCATGTAAAGACCGATGACCCCCTCTTGCGACATGAAAAAGGAATTATAAATCGGCTTTGGAGTTGGGTAATAACCCGAAAGCTGAGAATACAGTGAAGCGGTATTCTTCATGGCGCTGATACATTCGGGTCGGTAATCTTTATTTAAAGCTATGTAGCCGTCTTCATCACGGGTGAAATTGTCGTGCAGGTCGGCAACCTGCAAAGCTACGGCTTCGAGAGTGTCTAAAAGAAGCTCCTCGGTGTGCTCGGTCTCTTTAAAATATCGGCTTGAAAAGGTCGAGCATTGATACATTATAAAGCAGTTTAAGGTTTCGGTGATAAAAATATAAAGTGCGACCCACAAAACAAAGCGCAGGGCAAATGCACCGATTCGTCGGCGCAAGGGTTTATTATTCCTTTTAACAATAAAAAAGGTTATAAGCGAGGGTATGCCCAAAAGAACAATTGCGACGCCTATAGCTATAAGCCATTCTCCCAACGCAAACGGAAAAAGATCGCTTAGCCGCATTAGCGGCAGTGAAATTACAGGGAATATCTTTTGCACATAAAAATCGCTGAATGAGTGGCTTAAGCGAGCGATCATGTTTAACAAAAGCATGGCTGAAAAGCCAATAATGAGTGCTATATCGGGTTTTTTAAGCTTTTTAATCATGGTGATTCATATCTTTATCGACAGTGATAACAAAGAAGTATTCACCGTCTTTTGGGTAACGGCTGTAAAGGAATTCTCGTAAATCGTGCAGGTTAACCTTTTGGTCGACAGGTTCTACTATATCGAACAAGACATTGGTGTGTGTGGGACCGTCAACGATTCTGAAGTCGTGCATCGAAAGCTGCTGACTGTATTCAGAAAGAGCCGAGACGGTAATATCGTAAAGCTTTTGGCGCAATGGGTTTGAATAGTCGATGGGGTCCATGTGAATGGTAAGCATAACCCCAAGCTTTGCGTGGCAATTTTTCTCGATATTGTCGATTTCATCGTGAATGGCAATTATGTCGCAGGCGGCATCAACCTCGGCATGGATGGAAGCAAAGTTTGCACCCACGCCGTAGTTGTGAATGATTAGATCGTGAACGCCCTTAACACATTCACTCTCGGTAATAAGAGAAAGAATGGAATCGACAAGCTCTTTTGTGGGAGGGATGCCAAGCATGGGGTCGATAGTCTCTTTAACCATTTTAATTGAAGAAACTATCAAAAAAGCAGAAACGAGCAAGCCGACGTAGCCATCGATATTAATGCTGAAGATACCCATTATTATAACACTTAAAAGGACTGACGATGTGGTTATTACATCATTTCGTGAATCCATTGCGGCGGCATAAATCGTTTGCGAATTGATTGCTTTGGCAAAGTCGAGGTAGACAAACATTTGAACGAGTTTTAAAACTATTGCTGCAATGAGGGTGACATAAGTCATCCAGCTTAATGAAAGCTCCTCGGGGGTGATGATTTTTTCGATTGAGCCTTTTGCAAACAGAACACCGATGCACAATACCAAAAGAGCTACCAAAAGCGCAGTTACCTGCTCGAATCTTGCGTGGCCGTATGGGTGGTCTTTATCGGCAGGTTTGCTTGAAATTTTAAAACCGAGCATTGTTAAAACCGATGAGCCTACGTCCATTAAATTATTAACACCGTCGGCAATAATGGTTATGCTGTTGGCAATTAAGCCTATTACAAGCTTGATTGCAAAAAGCACAACGTTTGTGAAAATACCGAACAAGCCCGAAACTGTGCCGTAGCGTTCACGGACTTCGGGATTTGTTGTATTTTGATAATCATTAATAAAAAGCTTTTTAAGCATGGAAAAGCCTTCTTTCGTTGCAGTATAAATTAAGTATATCACACAGGCAAAATAATGCAAGCGGCATAATTTACTAATATGTGAAATGTTAAAATAAAAAGCCGACAAGTCGGCTTTTTACATTAAGAAGCTTTCTGCTTCTTTTTATCAATTATATGCCATGGCAAAATCATAATTGCCATGAGCAAGCCTAAAATAAGCGCACATGGAAAAATGTACCACGGGTCGCCCAAAACCTCGGGCAAAAATTCAAAGGGTGTGTCGCGGACACCGTTTAAGAACACGAAATCGGTATCGAGTGCTTTGTTTAAGAAGTATATCGGAACGCAGTAGATAAGTACTGCGGAATAGGCAAACTTGAAATACTTATATGTAGGGCGCTCACCGTTTATAACAAGAAGAATTGGGAAAAGGATCAAGCAGATATGCACAGTATAGGAATGGATATGCATTGCGTTAAAGAACGGTAAGCTGGTCCATGTTGGGGTTAGCAGTGCCATTGACGCACCGGGAATGCCCAAAGCGTAAAGGATTTGGGCGATGACTTTGTTTTTGGTGAAAAGATAAACAAACGACAGCATAAGATTGATTCCGCAGATGTGGAAAGGAAGATACTCGACCTTCCACTCGCCGATTGCCAATGTGAAGATATCTTTAAAAAGCTCGTTAGCCAAAAGAGAACATCCGACAACAACGATCATCCGCCATCTTCCCTTTTCTCCGAGGCGCTTAAAAGCAAAAGCCAAACAGGCGATGATTAATATTGCCGCTAATATGGATGAAATATGAAATGCACCAAAAAGCTTAAAGCCGACACCGTCGGGAATGGTGTCTTTTGTATACCAAAAATAATTAAAATTCATTTTTAATACCTCTTAGCAAATCAAGTTGCAATAATCAAGCATGTTGATTATACAACTAAATAAGAAAAAAGTCTATAATTCGACATAAAAAATAATAATTAAGCCTGCTCATCGAGCGTTAACGAATATGCGGGGAGGAACTCGTTCAAAAATGCGTCAGCCTCGGGCATATTCATTTTTTTGATCGAGGCAAGGGTCTGGCGCTCGGCATCTAAAAAGTCGCTGTTGCCTGTTTTGCGCTCTTCAATACATTTGATAAGCGCAGAGATCTTATCGGCAGCTTTAACGATGCGGCGAAGATCACAGTCGTTTTCTTCATCGAAGATATCGGCATAGGTATCACGCAGGTCGGAAGGGATGCCCTCTAAAAGCTTGTTTACTGCAGCTTTTTCAACATCCTTGTAAGCCTCACTTATAACGGGGCTGTAATATTTTACGGGGGTGGGCAGGTCGCCCGTGATGATCTCAGGGACATCGTGATAGATGGCGTACATTACAGCTTTAGAAGCGTCAACATTGCCGCCAAAGCGCTTGTTTCTTATTTCGCAAAGAAGATGGGCGATGATAGCTGTATCTAAAGAATGCTCCGCAATATTTTCCTGCCTTGTGTTGCGCATTAAGCCCCAACGGTTGATATATTTCATTCGCGAAGTGAGCGCGAAGAAGTTTGAAGATTTTTTCACAGCTCGTCAACCTCCTTGGGGTCGGGGTTATATTCCTCGTTTTCAATGGCAAAATCTAAAATTCTGCCGTAAAAGTCGGAAGGGTTTAACATGATCTTATCTGCAAGCATGGTTGCCTGTTCTTTATCGGGGGCGAAAAGCTTTAAATCCATCAGCACCATGTTACCGTCGGTACAAAGGCAGTTGACAATGTATCCGCGGTTCTGCTCGGTTAGCGAAACCTTAACGTCACGGTCGTTTTTAAGCTTAGCAAAAAATTTAAGACCCGAAGACAGGATTCTTTCGCGGAAGCTTTTGGGGACGATTTTTTTGAAATCATCGGCACCCGCCTTTGCAATAGGTGAAAGAACGTAATACTGCTCGCCGTCACGCTCCTCTAAGGTTATAGTGCCTGCCTCGAGCATTTGGTTCATAGCCTCCATAAAAACGAAGTAGTTTAAAACACCGTCGTTAGTGGCTATGTCGGTTAGCTGGTCGGGTGTGATGGGACGGTTGATCTGTCTTAAAAAATAACATATTAGAATCTTAACGGCATAGGTGTCGGTAAGATTAAGCATATTTGGGGTAATGTATTTATCGAAATTTGCCATGAAATACGGCTCCTTTTTAATTCAATGAGATATCTGCAATGCCGCCCAGCCTTCTGAAGTCGATAAAGAATGTGGGATAATACCTTGTAAAACACTCACAATTTTTTATAATAACAGGCTCGTGGCAGATGGTTGAAAGAATTGCCGACGCTAATACGATTCTGTAATCATCATGGGGATCAATAACCCCGCCATGAAGCTTTTTAACGCCTTCGATCTCGATATGGTCTGTAAAGGCTTTTGCATTGCCACCAACTGAATTTATCATATCGCAGGTGGCTGTAATTAAAGTCCTGCAATCGTAAAAGTCAGTTTTTATGCCGTTTATTCGGCTTACCCCCTCAAGTGAACAGGCATATACAGCAAGAATTGGAACGAGATTGATAATGTCGCTCGCGTCAAGCTCAAACGCTTTACAGTTACTTGACTGCGTTGTTCTTATAATTTCAAAAATTGCCTTTTCGGGCTGAGGGGACATAGCATCGAGACCTGTTACACGAATGTTACTTGAAATTGCATTTGCAACAACAAAGTTTGAAGCAAGCGAAAAATCGCCGCCGATATCAGTATCGATAAGGCTGTATGCCTGTCCGCCTCGTATGATATAAATGCCGTTTGCAAAGGCGGTCAATATTTTTGCTTCTCTTAAAACTTCGGCGGTCATATCTGAAAATGCACGGGATGCATCGCTTTGAGAAACTACGATCATACTGTCCGTATTGTTGTGAGGAAGAGCCAGCATAAGCCCAGAAATATTCAAATAGCTTTGTGCATAGCACTCGCCCGAGGGAAAATCACCCTCGAACTTAAAGGGCATTTTGCCGTTGTAATCAGTCTTCAAGCCTTTTGAGCTTAAAACCCTGATAAGATTTTCAAGGCTTTCATCAATCAGTGAATTGCTGCCTGTGAATGTGGCACTAATGCTGTGAAAACAGCAAACAAGCGGCAGCATTAGCATTAATGTTTCCTTTGATTCGCGGCAGTCGATGGTAATTTCACCGGCGGGAATGAATTTATGAAAAATAACGCTGTCGCCAATAACCTCGAAGTTGCATCCGATGGCTTTTAATGCATCGAGTGTTGCGCAAACATCAGCCGAGAACGATACGTTTCTTACCTTCGAGGGGATTCTTTCGGAAGTGATTGCAGCGCAGATGAGCTTGCGGTGAGCCTCTGCTTTTGAGGGAACAGCCGTTACTGTACCCGATAACTTTCGCGGAAGTATTTTTATATCCATTTACTTTCCTCCTATATAAGACAATATGAAGAAAACAATTAAATCTTTTGAATTTTTGCAAAGGCAGCCATTATCTTTTTTGTGCCTACCTTTTCAAAAGCGACCTCGAGCATGGTGTCGCTCGACATTTTTATAGCACGAACCACTGTGCCCTCGCCGAATACGTTATGCTTGACTCTGTCGCCGACATTAAAGCTTTGTGCAGTTGCTTTGGAAGCAGAGGGTGCTGACGGCTGACGGTTAAGACCTGCACCAAACGACGAACTGCCAAAGCCGTTTTTAACAGGCGTGGGCGCTGTGCGAGGTCTTTGCGAAGATGCTTCTGCGGGCTTATGCTCGAACTTGATTTCGACATAGTCTTTGGGCAGCTCATCGACAAAGCGTGACGGACGGTTGAAGCTTGTTGAACCAAACAGCATACGTTGTGAAGCACAACTGAGGTAAAGGTTCTTTTTGGCACGGGTTATTGCAACATAAGCCAAGCGGCGCTCTTCCTCTAAATCCTCCTGCAAATCAACGCTTCGAGAGGATGGGAAGATGTTTTCTTCAAGACCGACAACAAAAACATTGTCAAATTCTAAGCCCTTGGCGGCATGAACAGTCATTAATGTTACGGCATCGTCATCGGGATTCATGCTGTCGATGTCGGTATAAAGGGCAATTTCCTCTAAGAAGCCGGAAAGAGTAGGCTCCTCGGCATTCATTGAGTAGTTTACCATGGTGGATTTAAGCTCTTCAATGTTTTCAAGACGGGTCGTGCCTTCTTCGCCCTGTCCTCTTAACATATTTAGATAACCGGTTTTATCCAGAATCTCATCAAGCAAGTCGGCAAGAGGCATGCTTTCGGCTTTGAGCTTAAAATCGTCGAACATTGCGGCAACATCGCATAGCCTTTGCGCCGCACGTGAAAGCGCAGGGATATCCTTTGCTGAGCGCATGATGTTAAGCGGCGGCTCGCCTAAGTCAGAGGATATCTGCTCTAACATATCAACGGTGGCGTCGCCTATTCCTCGCTTGGGCTCGTTGATGATTCGCTTAAGTCTTAGCATATCGGTCTCGTTGTTGATAACAGAAAGATATGCGATGATGTCTTTAACTTCCTTACGGTCATAGAACTTAACGCCGCCGATAACACGGTAAGTAATGCCGCTTGCAACAAGCGCACGCTCGATTGCGTTGGACTGGGCGTTCATGCGGTATAAAACAGCGTTGTCGGAATATTTTCCGCCTTTTTTAACGGCATCAAAGATCATGTTTGCAACAAATCGTGCTTCGCCCTGCTCGGTTGAGGCTTTGTAAAGGGTTACAAGACTTCCCTCGCCCGAAGATGTCCAAAGGTTTTTGCCTTTTCTGCCCTTGTTATTTTTAATAACCTCGTTAGCGCAGGTTAAAATATTCTGTGTAGAACGATAGTTCTGCTCAAGTCTTATGACCTTGGCGCTGGGGTACTGTTCCTCGAAAGAAAGGATATTTTCGATGGTGGCGCCGCGGAATTTATATATACTCTGGTCATCGTCACCTACAACGCAAAGATTTTTGCGCTTTGACGAAAGCATTGAAACCAAACGATACTGCACCATGTTGGTATCCTGGTATTCATCGACCAAAATATATTTATAAAGGTTTTGGTAGTGGTCTAAAACGTCGGGGTTTTCTTCAAAAAGGCGAACTGTGAGCAAAATGATATCGTCAAAATCGAGAGCGTTTGCGTGAACAAGCTTACTCTGATAAGCGGCATAAAGCTTTGCATATTGCTGCTTGCGGTAATCGCCCGAAGCGGAAGCTGAATATTCGTCAGGGCTTAGCATAGACTCTTTAGCGTGAGAGATCTCACCAAGCACAGATTTTGGCGGATACATTTTATCAGACATATTAAGGTCCTGCAGGCAGGATTTGATTACGCGAACGGAATCGTCGGTATCGTAAATGGTGAAGGATTTGTCGTAACCAAGTTTTTCAATCTCTCGGCGCAATATTCTAACGCATGCCGAGTGAAAGGTTGCGGCAGTTATGCCATGTGCCTGCTCGCCAAGCATGGCAGCAAGTCTCTCTTTAAGCTCGCCTGCGGCTTTGTTGGTAAAGGTAATGGCTAAAATGTTCCACGGGTTTACGCAATCGACAGCGACGATGGATTTTAAACGCTCGGCGTCGGTTTCAATACCGTTTGCATAATCCTCTAAAAACTGTTCATCAGAGCGTGAAACGCCTGCGTAACGAATAGTATCAGAATAAGCGTTGCCAAAATATATCATGTTAGCAACACGGTTTACTAAAACCGTTGTTTTGCCGCTGCCTGCGCCTGCTAAAATCAGTACGGGACCGTTAACGGTAAAAACAGCATCGCGCTGCATATCGTTAAGCTTGGAAAAATATTTAGCTAAAGCCTTTTGCTTTAGGGTATTGAATTCTTTATCTGTCACGGTTTAACCTCCGAAAAGCATAATTACATAATGATACTTAATAAGTATATCATAAAAACCTTTTAATGAAAATAGGAACAAGCAAAAAAATCATCTTAAGATTTAATTAATTTTTGATTTTATTGTAGCATTTTTTACAATAATATTGTATACTTAAATCAGCATGACTTGGAAGGACTGATGCTTTTGAATATTTTCTCGAACAAGAAATATAACACGATACTTAGGTATGCGATTTTTGCGATCGTTTTTACAATTGCGCTTATTTTCTGCATATTCCAGTGGCAGGACCTTGTTAAAGTGTTCTCGGCAATTATTGAGATTTTAGAGCCTGTTATTTGGAGTGCGGTTTTGGCATTTATGATGAATCCGATCATGAAATCGGTTGAGAAGTTTTTGGCAAGGTTTGTTTTTAAGAAGAAAGCACGGCCAAAGGTTTCAAGGGTTATAGGCATATGTGTTGCTTCGATCGTTTTGATTGCTGCTATTGCGGCGATAATACTAACGATCATCCCTGAGATTATTTCTAACATTCCCGGAATTTACGATGGATTTACAAACGAGTTTATTCCGGCGGTTTCGAAGTGGATAAGCAAAACGCTTGCTGATAATCCCAGCCTTGCAACGATCATCAACAATGAATTGAACGATATTTATTCGAGCTTGCAGTCGCTTTTAACCTCGCTTGTGCCCCAGTTAACAAACCTGTTATCAAGCGTTTTTGACTTTGCAAATTCGGTTAAAAACTTTATTTTCGGATTTATTTTGGCGATTTACTTCCTATTTAGCAAAAACCAGCTTCAGGCACAGGCTAAAAAGCTTATTGTTGCAATATTTAAAGAGGATGTTTACTCAAAGATCTTTGCAATTACCACCAACACAAACAATGCGCTTTTAAACTTTATTTACGGCAAGATCATCGACTCGTTTATTATTGGCTGCATTTGCTGTGCGGGACTTTTGATTTTGAGAATGCCTTATGTAATGCTGATTTCGATAATTATCGGTGTTACTAACATCATCCCTGTATTCGGTCCGTTTATCGGCGCTATTCCCTGTTCGATTTTGGTGCTGATTGCAGACCCATCAAAAACGATTTGGTTTATTATCTTCATTTTTGTTTTACAGCAGTTCGACGGCAACATTTTGGGACCCAAAATTTTGGGTAACAAGATCGGTCTCAGCTCGTTCTGGGTGTTGTTTGCAATTTTGGTATTTGGCAGCATGTTTGGAATTGTAGGCATGATTATTGGTGTGCCGATATTTGCAGTAATTTATGATCTGATTCGTGCAATTGTTAACACACGGCTTAACAACAAAAACATGCCCGTTGACCACTCTTATTATACCATGCCCGGAATTGACATTGGCAAGGTTAAGGATGAGCCTGTTGTTTCTGAACCCGAAGCGATAGCGATTGACGAAAAGAAAACTAAATAATGTAACGCACAAACCCCTCTCTGTTTTAAAAGCAGAGAGGGGTTGTTTTTGCATTGTGTTAAGGGGTTACGCCGACGTGCCCGAAGCGCGCCGCCCGCAGGGCGGTTGGGCGAAGGGCGTGGAGGCGGTTGGATTACGCCTCGGGTTGGAGGCCCTTATAAGTGTGGTAATAATCGAAGTCAGCAGTTCCGCCTGCTTCGGTAGTTGAGTAGTAATAAAGTCCTGTGCGGTAACCTGTGAACAAATCGAGGTCGTAGGTCATTGTGAAGCCCTTGCCGATTTTAACCCATTCAGTACCGTCGAGCGAGTAATAGAAGCGTGCCTGATCTTGAGTAGTGATTTTGCCTTCTTCATCGATCTCAGAAAACTTGTATTCGATCTTAAGGTAAATTTCATCCTGATCGATCACTTCTTCGTTTACAATATCGCCGCCTCTGGTGCGATGTATTGTTTCAAAGTAAACCTTTTTGGTACCATCTTCATCAACATAAACACCAACATTGCCTGCCCATGTTTGGAAAGCGGATATACCTGCATAGTCGCCGGGGTTGAGACCTGAAACATCGAGCTTAACCTCGGTAGTACTGTAGGGGCCTTCTACACGCTGGGTAAGAGTGTTCTGAGCGTGGAAGATATCTTTTTCGGTCTTCTCTGTTCTTATTCTGTAATAGCCGGGGCGCTCGGTTACGCTCCAGTTGTCGTTATCGGGGTTATGGTTGAACTGCCAGCAAAGGCCAAGCTTGTTTTCGGCATAGTCGAATTCATCATCTGCCATAAAGGTGCTTTCAGTCCAGCTATCCTTATCGGACATAACCTTAACCTCAACAGCGGCATCTTCGTTTTTGCCCATCATGGGCCAACCGTCTTCCCATGTAACAGGCTGCAAGCAAGGGATTCTTCCTACAGCGCCGTGATCTTGGAACAAAAGTGCATACCAATCACCGTCGAGGGTTTGGACGATGCCGCCCTGTGCAACACCGTTGCCGTAATAGCCCATCGAGTCGCAAAGAACGACCTTACCCTCCCAGCCTGTTAAAAGCTTATCGGAACGGTAGACGATTTCACATCTCGAGCAATCGCCGTTTGTTCTATAGCTTATCATTGTGATGTAATATTTTCCGTTGATTTTATAGATATGTGCGCCTTCTGCACCGTCAAGTCCTTCGCAAATGCCTGTGTTAAACAAAAGCTGGTCGACACCGCCCTGTTTAACTTTTGAGCAGTCGGGTTCAAGCTCGGTAATGTGAACATTACCTGCACCGTAAACAACATATACTCTGCCGTCGTCATCAAACAAAAGGGTTGCGTCGTGGAATACGCGGTTGAAGTCGTATCTTATCCAATCGGGGTTTTCAATATCCTCGGTTTTAAAGATGTAAGACTTGCCTTGGTCGAGGCAGGCAAACAAAACATAAAAGTAACCGTCGTGATAGCGGATACAAGCTGCCCATGAGCCTTGACCGTAGCACTCGTTATCGCCGACAAGGTCGGTAGCCGGCGTGTTTTCGATGGTGTCATATACATAGCCTACCATCTCCCAGTGGGCGAGGTCGGTTGATTTCATAATCGGTACACCGGGGTTGTAAAACATGGTGGTCGAAACCATGTAGTATGTATCCCCTACTCTTATAATATCGGGGTCGGGAATATCCGACCAGATGAGAGGGTTATTAACAGTGATTTTATTTGTGTTGACGTTTACGATATTCTCGTCTATCGGGTTGTTATCCATAGAGGGCTGAGTATCGGCACAACCAATACACAAAGATAATGTAAGACACAAGCACAAAGCAAGTGCTGTAAGTCTTGTAATAAAAGTAGTGTTCCAGATTACTTTCATTTTAAAGTGTTCCTTTCAGTAAATAAGCATAAAAAGCGCAAAGTCGGGAAGATACCCCTTCCCGACTTTGAAAAAGCAAATATTAAATCATGCTGTCTTCCCAGCAATCGGGAGCTGTAAGACTGAAGATTTTTGCAACGGTGGGTGCTACGTTTGCAAGGCCGTATTCGCCGTCCTTGATTGTGTAGGTATTGGCGTTGTCATAGATGATGAAGGGTACCTTGTTAAGAGAGTGAGCTGTTCTTACAGCTACTTCGCCCTTCTTGTTCTTTTCAAGCATTTCGTCGGCATTGCCGTGGTCGGCAGTGATTAAAACGGTGTATCCAAGCTCATCGGCAGCCTTTAAAACTCGTGCCAAGCCAATGTCTACAGATTCAACACCAATGATAGTAGCGTCTAAGTTTCCTGTATGACCAACCATGTCACCGTTTGGGTAGTTGCAGCGAATGAAATCGTAGCTGCCGCTTCTCATTGCGGCGATCACATCGTCGGTAACCTCGGCAGACTTCATCCAGGGGCGTTCATCGAAGGAAACCTTATCAGAAGGAATTTCGTTGAAGGTTTCAAGCTCTTCAGAGAACTTTTCGGACTTGTTGCCATTCCAGAAGTAGGTTACATGACCGTATTTCTGAGTTTCGGAAACTGCGTACTGGCGTAAGCCGTTAGCAACCAAAAGCTCGGAAAGGGTGTTTTTGATCTCGGGCGGGTTAACCAAGAACTTTTCAGGGAGCTTAAGGTCACCGTCATACTGAAGCATACCTGCATATACAACCTTGGGAGCATTACCTCTGTCGAAAGCGGTGAAGTCAGCCTGATCAAATGCCATCGACATTTCGATTGCTCTGTCTCCTCTGAAATTGAAGAGAACTACGCTGTCGTTATCAACGATCTTGCCGACGGGCTCGCCGTTCTTGGCTATAACGAAAGCAGGAAGATCCTGGTCGATAACATCAAGCTCAGCGCGGTAGGTGTTGATAGCGTCGGTCGCATTCTCGAACTGTCTGCCGATTCCGTGAACGTGTGTATCCCAACCAAGCTTAACCATATCCCAGTTAGCTTCGTATCTATCCATTGTAACCTTCATTCTTCCGCCGCCGGATGCGATGCAAGAGTTGAAGGTATCATCGTTTAAAGAAGCCATGTGAGCCTCGAGCATATCAACATAAGTGAGGGCCGAGGTCGCGGGAACGTCACGTCCGTCAAGCAAAACGTGGCACTTAACGCTCTTTACGCCCATTTCCTTAGCTTTGGTTATCATCTGCATAAGGTGGGAAATATTTGAGTGAACGTTACCGTCGGACAAAAGACCGATAAAGTGAAGTGTAGAAGCGTTTGCCTTACAGTTATCAACAAGCTCGTTCCATGTGCTTGATGCAAACATCTTGCCCGATTCAATAGATTCGTTAACAAGCTTTGCGCCCTGAGAATAGATCTGACCGCAACCGAGTGCATTGTGGCCTACTTCGGAGTTGCCCATGTCGTCATCAGAGGGCAAACCAACTGCGGAGCCGTGAGCCTTTAGCTTGGTGTTGGGGCATTCTTTTAAAAGCTTATCTAAAGTGGGGGTATTTGCAAGGGTAACAGCATCGCCAAGACCTGTTACGGAATAGCCGATACCGTCCATAACAACTAAAACAATAGGTTTAATCATGTTTATATACCTCACAAATTAACCGTTGGTTGCAGCGTTGATGATGGTTGCGAAATCAGGTGCCTTTAAGGAAGCGCCGCCGATAAGGCCGCCGTCAACATTAGTCTTGGAAAGAAGCTCCTGAGCGTTAGCTGCATTCATCGAGCCGCCGTACTGGATGGTAACAGCCTCGGCAGTATCGGTGCCGTAAAGAGAAGCAAGCACGTTACGGATGAAAAGACAAGCTTCCTCAGCCTGGTCAGCAGTAGCTGTCTTACCTGTGCCGATAGCCCAAACGGGTTCATAAGCGATAATTGTCTTCTTAAGGTCATCAGCAGAAATTCCTGCAAAATCAAGCTTTACCTGCTTAGCCAAAACCTCTTCGGTGATGTTAGCTTCGCGTTCCCACAAAAGCTCGCCAACGCAAACAATGGGCTTAAGGCCTGCTTCGAGAGCTGCCTTGGTGCGAAGGTTAACGGTTTCGTCGGTTTCGCCGAAATACTGTCTTCTTTCGGAGTGGCCTAAAACTACATATTCGACGCCCATTTCAGCAAGCATATCTGCACTGATCTCGCCGGTGTAAGCACCCGATTTTGCAAAGTGACAGTTCTGGGCGCCAACGCCGATATTAGTTCCCTCGGTAAGTGCTAAGGCAGTTTCGAGGTTAGTAAAAGGTACGCAAATTACAACGCCGCAGCCTGCATTTGCAGCTAAAGGCTTAAGCTCTTCTATAAGAGCCTTAGCTTCGGGGCGTGTCTTATTCATTTTCCAGTTGCCGGCAATTACTGCCTGACGGAGATCCTTGTTCATATTAAACATCCTTTCAAGAAATAAAAATGTCAGATTATTTAAAACGGAGCAAATTATATGCTCCGTTTTAAAAGTGGTTATAAATTACTTGTTTGCGATTACATCAATGCCGGGGAGAACCTTACCCTCGAGGTATTCAAGGGATGCACCGCCGCCGGTGGAGATGTGAGTCATCTTATCGGCAAAGCCAAGGTTGATAACTGCTGCTGCAGAGTCGCCACCGCCGATAACGGTGGTAGCGTCAGTCTCAGCCATTGCGGAAGCAACTGCCAAGGTACCCTTTGCAAGAATGGGGTTTTCAAATACGCCCATAGGGCCGTTCCATACAACAGTCTTAGCGTTCTTAACAGCATTGCCGAAGAGTTCGCGAGTCTTTTCGCCGATGTCAAGTCCCATGTAGTCAGCAGGGATCTCGTTAGAGGGAACAGTTGCAACTTCAACAGGAGCGTCGATAGGATCGGGGAAGTCCTTGGTGATTACTGTGTCGATAGGCAAAAGGATCTTCTTGCCCAAGGATTCAGCCTTAGCAAGCATTTCCTTGCAGTAGTCAAGCTTTTCATCGTCAACCAAAGAGGTACCGATCTCGTTGCCCATTGCCTTTAAGAAGGTGTAAGCCATGCCGCCGCCGATGATAAGTGTGTCGCACTTTTCAACGAGGTTTGAGATAACATTGAGCTTATCAGCAACCTTAGCGCCGCCCAAAATAGCAACGAAGGGTCTGACAGGATCTTCAACAGCGTTGCCGAGGTAAGCAATTTCCTTCTGCATAAGGTAACCAACTGCGGTTTCCTTAACAAACTTGGTAACGCCAGCAGTGGAAGCGTGTGCACGGTGAGCAGAACCGAAAGCATCCATTACGAATACTTCGTTGTCAACGAGTTCAGAAAGCTCCTTAGCGAAATCTTCACCGTTCTTGGTTTCTTCATTGCCGCGGAAACGGGTGTTTTCTAAAACTACGATGTCGCCTTCTGCCATTTCGGCAACTGCCTTCTTAGCGTTTTCACCAACTACGGTATCATCCTTAGCGAAAGTAACCTTTGCGCTTACGAGCTCAGCAAGACGTGCTGCTGCGGGAGCCAAGGAGAACTTATCCTCGGGACCGTTCTTGGGCTTGCCGAGGTGAGAACACAAAACTACCTTTGCACCGTTTTCAACCAACTTGTTGATGGTGGGAAGTGCAGCGGTGATTCTGTTGTCGTTAGTGATCTTACCGTCCTTAAGAGGAACGTTAAAGTCAACTCTGACAAGGACCTTTTTGCCCTTTACGCTTAAGTCTTCAACTGTAACCTTGTTTAAACCTGCCATAAATATATCTTCCTTTCAAATTAAGTACTGGAATTAAGGTTGCCAAAATTTTAACAACCATAGTTATTATATTAAATTTACGTGGAAATAGCAATAGTTTGAAGCTAATTTTTGATAGAAATTTGCGACTTTTTTGAGGTCAAAATGTGTTATTTTAACCTAAAGAGAGATGCTGATGCCGATTAGCCGCCGTCGGGCGGCGCAGACGAGCGACTGCGTGAGCAGTCTGCGAGGATCGGCGCACGGTGGCGGCGGTGATATGCAGTTTTACGAAATATTTCAGTTTTGCGAAGCAAAATGCGAGGCAAAGCCGAGCAAGAAATATTTTCATCGGCGGTGTAGGCAGTTGCCTTGCAAGCGAAGTGTGTCCGCCGATTAGCCGCCGTCGGGCGGCGCAGACGAGTGACTGCGTGAGCAGTCTGCGAGGATCGGCGCACGGTGGCGGCGTCAGCTTACCATGTATATTGTGTAAGCTTTCCTTCACGGGTTAAGTCGGGGTAATCCCACTGACGCAAAATCTCGTATGTTGCAATGGCGACACTGTTTGAAAGATTAAGGCTTCTTAGTTCGGGTCGCATTGGAAGGCGAACGCAAAAGTCGGGGTTATCGTGCAAAAGAGATTCCGGCAAGCCTTTATCTTCTCTTCCAAAGAGGATATAGCAGTTATCCTCATAATTAACATCGCTATGAACGTGCCTACCTTTGGTGGTAAAGTAATAATACTTCCCTCCCTTGGTTTTTTCAAAGAAATCATCTAAGCCGTTGTAATAAGTTATGTCGAGCTTATCCCAATAATCAAGACCTGCACGCTTAAGGTTTTTGTCTGTTACCTCAAACCCCATTGGTTTAACCAGATGAAGACGAGCACCTGTTACGGCACAAGTGCGTGAGATGTTGCCTGTATTCTGAGGGATTTGCGGTTCGACCAAAACGATATTTAAATTCATGTCAATCCTCCGAAAAACTACATTGCGCTGTAATCGGTATAGCTGCGGTTATCAAAAAGCATGGGCAGGCACTTTTCAATCATTACACCCTCACGAGGGGAAATGCCGTAGCCGTAAGTGGTTTTAATTGTATGTTCGCAGAAATCGGTAGCACGGCTCATTGCAATAGGCAGACTGTCGCCCAAAATAAGACCGCCTGTTAAAACACTTGCAAATATATCGCCTGTACCGGGATAATGCTTGGGTATCATATCATATTTCACACGCCAATAGGCATTGTTCTTGCTGTCGTAGCCCACATTGCACATTGTACCGTCAGCCATCATTACACTTGTGATGACGACCGTTTTGGGGCCTTTGCCCGAAAGACGTGACAGCATACTCTTCATTTGTTGAACGGTAAGCGGTGTGACGGGGTATGCCTCGTTTAAGAGGATAGAAGCCTCGGTTAAGTTAGGGGTAATAATATCTGCAGCCGAGACAAGCTCGCTCATGCGTCTGCAAAGCTCATCGGTATATGTTCGGTAACGCTTGCCGTTATCGCCCATTACAGGGTCGACAACTTTAAGGGCGTTTGGGTAAGCATAGAAAAATTCGAGACAGTGCGAAACCTGCTCGCTTGAAGCAAGGAAGCCAGAATAGATACAGTCGAAATCGACATCTGCTGTTTTGTAATGATTAAGTGCCTCGGGCATGAATTCGGTCATATCCTTTAAAACAACATCGCCGAAGCCGTTGGTGTGGCTTGATAAAACTGCTGTGGGAACAGAACAGACCTGGATTCCCATGACAGACATGGTGGGCAGGATTACCGAAAGGGAACATCTGCCAACGCCTGAAAGGTCGTGGATCGCGGCAACACGTTTATATTCTGTCATTACATATCAAATCCTTCCGTGAGAATTTTGCGAGTGTGCGTGTGGGCGAAGCCCTTGTCGGCGCCTTCGGCGCCGACACCCGCGCCGAAGGCGCGGGGCAGGCGTCAGCCGTCGCGCCGTTAGGCGCGGTGGCTGACGGCGGGCTTCGCCTTGCAGACAGTAGAGACAGGCACAACCTGCAAGTAAACGCACAACAAATCTTTAGTAAACATTTTACCACTTTTGAAGGAATAAAACAATTATTTCTAAGGTTATTTTCTCATATTTCGTATAAAATATCAGTGCGAATACATCTTTAGGCAAAAAGTTGTCGAAATTGCCTATGAAAGGATATGGTAAAATGAATATTTCTTCGTTGTTAAAAGGCGTTGCGGTTGGGATGGTAATGGGTGCCGCAACATATGCAGTAACAAATGCAACTCGCTCGCAGAAAAAGCACTTCAAGTCGAACACTGTTAAAGCTATAAAGTCGGTGTCACAGATGATGGACGGCCTCGGTTCGATGTTTATGTAAAATAGATACGTTGCAAAGCAACGTATCTATAGAAACAATCACTGACAGTTAGCTCTGTCAGTGATTTTTCACACTTGTTTTGCAAAGCAACGTATCTATAGAAACAATCACTGACAGTTAGCTCTGTCAGTGATTTTTCACACTTGTTTTGCAAAGCAACGTATCTATAGAAACTATCACGAACAGTTAGCACTGTCAGTGATTGTTCACAGCTTTTAACAAAAAGCAAAAGGCGATTGGGAGTTCCCTTTCGCCTTTTTATACTAATACCTTTTACTTAATACTTCTTTTTTTCGATTGTTTGGGTTGTTCCTGCGGGATCTCTGTTTCGGGAGTGTCTACAAATACAGCCTCGCCTTCGGTATCCTTATATGCAAATTCGGGGTTTTCCTCTCCCCTCTCGTCATAATAAGGTTGAATTACATACTTACGAATTATTGGGAAGCAATTGAAAGCATACATTAAGCCTAAAAACGAAGGGATAACGACAAACACAAATGATGTGTAAGGCCAGAACATTGCTATTGCCAAAACAAGCAAGACGGTTACTGCAAGATTGATAAAACTGATTTTAACATCGATAGCGGTTAAAAGGAAGGAGTTTTTAATAATTTTCCAAAGGCTGAGGTTCGTTGATACGATTAAAAGATAAATGTAAAAATGCATCATTAAAAAGATTAACGACACGATAAGACACACAGCAAAAGGAATATAGAAAACATTACTTTGTTCAGCCAGGCTGAAATAAACAGGAAAAGCAAATGAGATAGCAATTATAAACACCGAGTCTATAAAGCCCATAACAATCCCCTGCTTGAAATTGGCTTTAAAAGCTTTCCAATAATCGTGCCAAATAAAAACAGGGCGCTCGCAGGAAATATTTCTTAAAATCTTCATAAATCCGCAAAGCGCAGGGCCGATAAATGCTGCAAGCAGTGCAAATGCGCCATAAAACACGACATTGAATGCAGTACCCTCTAACCCAAGGTATTCAACAAGGAAAATGAGGCAAAACGGCAAAAGCGACAAAAGCAAAATGAGATTTAAGATAATCAGCTTTGAGAAGTGCGAACCGTAAAGCTCGAAAAATTTGAATATCGGAGCCTTGGCGTCGGGGTTTTTAGAGACGCCGGGGCCTACCTTTTCGTATTTTGAGAAGAGTCCCATAAGTTTTAAACATCCTTTCAGGTTTATATCAAAGCGCAGATGCGATAAGCCTCATTAGCAGGCAGTTAAGTGCGCTTAAAATAGCAAGAATTATGGATAAAATAATAAACTTCGCGGTGTAATCGTGAATTTCGTTTTTAACGCCGAGGCGGTTTTCGCTGGTAACGGTTAACGAGAAATAATAGCCCGCCATTTTTATTGACAGCTTTGCCTGCAACAAAATAACCACCGTTGAAGCGATTGCAAACGGCAAAAAAGCCACAAGGCTTAAAAGAATATTGTCACTTAGGTATATTCCTCGAACGCAAACGCCAAGACCCAGCCCCCTTAAAGTGCAAAGAATTAAAGAAAACGGCTGAAAGATGGCACCGAATCCGTTAAGATACATTATGACAACAAAAACCTCGGCAAAAATGAATGTTGACGCAAATGCCGCAACCCATTCTCCTTTTAAGCAAATATTTATAATATTGCTCATGTCGCAAATGCTTAAAAGTGTTTGCTTTGAGATTGCAGAGCTTACCATAACGCCCAGGGCAATTCCGAAAACAAGCGAAAGCATAACAGCGGTTTCAGAGGTAAAAATGGTGTTTCTTTTGCTATGATAGTTTACAGCTTGCATTTTATCCACTCCTTTATCAATTAATATGACGCAAGGACAGGCTAAATGACAAGTTCTATGAGGTTTTTAAGGTTTTTAAAGTGAGCCGACGTCCGACGGCGGAGCTATGCCGACGAAGGTGGCATAGTCGGCGGAGGGTGGAGGCGGTGAAAGCGGAGCTTTGTGCAAACATACGCCTGACAAATATATTATAATTATACTATCAAAGTTAGGTAATAGCAAGTGTTATTTGTGTTAGATTTGCGAAAAAAGACCGACTATTAAAAAACAGTCGGTCTAAAGAGCTATTCTGCGGGTTCTTCAATCGGTTTAGCAATCCCTAACTGAGAGTAAAGATGATCGATCTCTTCTTGCTGAGATTCAATGGTATCTTCCAAAGCGTCAGCTCTGTCTTTAAGATATTGACCTGCTAAGCCTAACGAACAAACGATTATAAGCATTAAGCTTATGATGATCATAAAAGCTTTTGTTACGTTTGCATCACTGAAAACAAGGTTTTCGTCGCACTTTCTAACACCTTTAAAAACAACCTCAAACGCTTTTAAAATAAACGGAAGGAAAAGTGCCAAGAGGAAAATATCGACGGGAAGCTGAGCGAGATTTTTAATAGCTCTTGTTGGGAACAAAGCAAAGAAGCCCTTACCATAATAGCTGGCACTGACAAGCGTTGTTAGGAACAGGTTACAAACGATTACGACCAAGGTCTTTGCGACAACAATTCTTGGAAGCATCCATTTATCTCGCATGGCGTTATAAAGGAACAAACCGTAGATAACAGCACCCAAGACCTCGATTAATGTATAACGGATATCGAATGCTCCCGACGGCTTGATGATAAAGCCTAAGATATCGGTGATGAAGCCTGCCAAAGCACCCACTGTGGGACCGTAGAGCATACCGATTGCAGAAAGTGCAATAAACGCAAACGAAATTTTAAGAGAATCTGTAATCGGTATCGTGATTGTGAACTTGAGCACCAGATCGAGTGCTATAAGCATTGAAGTTACTGCTAAACATCTGATGCTTTTCAGCTCCTTTGCGGAACGGACGAACAAATTAAAAAAGCCTTTCATAGAAATCCTCCTTAATAAGATAGATAAATCTTGCTTAATATGCATTAAAGAGGTCTATAAAAAGCTCATGCACGTTAAGCGGGATGCGAAAACCGAACCGCAGTACACAAACGGTCTTTTCGTTCGGACAGCAACTCCCCGTCTGTCCGACACTCTTTTACGCTCGGTTTTCTACTCTTAGTGTTTGAATGTTAAAAATATATAGATATCAGATCGCAAGCTCGCCCAAAAGGGAGTGCAAACGTTCATCATATCTTTTCTTCATGCCGAGTGCTTCAACAATGTCGTAATCGACAAGCTTACCGTTGCGCACTGCGATAACGCGGTTTTCGGCACCCGATGCCAAAAGTTCAATAGCGTAGTAACCCATTTTAGTAGCAATTACTCTATCCCAACAGGTGGGCGAACCGCCGCGCTGAACGTGGCCTAAAACGGTAGCGCGTGAAGTTACGCCGGTTTTAGCTTCGATCTGCTGAGCGATCTGTTCGGAGTTACCTACACCCTCGGCAACGATTACCAAGAAGTGCTGTTTGCCGGTGGATTTTAAATAAGCAATTCTGCCGCAGATTGCGTTGATGTCATATTCTCTTTCAGCGGTAACAACTTCGATAGCGCCTGTTGCTGCGCCGACATTAACTGCTATGTGACCTGCGTGTCTGCCCATTACTTCAACAACAGAGCATCTGTTATGAGACATTTCGGTGTCCTTGATCTTATCGATCATTTCAAGAGCTGTGTTCATTGCGGTATCAAAGCCGATGGTATATTCTGTGCACTGAATATCGTTATCAATAGTAGCGGGAATACCAACGCACTTTACACCAAGTTTGTGAAGATCCAATGCTCCTCTGAAGGTACCGTCGCCGCCGATGCAGATGAGTGAATCGATGCCTGCTTCATCGCAACGCTTTTTAGCAATCTTCTGACCTTCTTCTGTGGTGAAGTCTGTGCTGCGAGCAGTAAACAAAGTTGTGCCACCCTTGTGCATGATATCGGAAACATCACGCGGACCGATTTCGAACATATCACCTTCGATAAGTCCCTGATAGCCCCTGCGGATACCGATGACCTTAAATCCTCTTACCAAAGCAGATCTCGCAACGGAACGGATTGCGGCATTCATGCCGGGTGCGTCGCCGCCGCTTGTAAGGATACCGATTGTACGAGACATAAAAAGTCCTCCTAAAAATATTAATAACATAAAAATATGAATTAACTACTATCTGACTTATAAAGAATATCACAGTAAACTGGTAAAGTCAATAATAAAGACGTGCCAAAATTAAGCACGTCTTTATTAACACTTTCGTATATTTTTACTCTAACCCACAATCGTTATATCGGAATATACCGAAACGTCAACATATAGAGTGTTACCCTCGGCAACATTGATCTTGCCGCCTACTTCGCTTAAGGTTTCGGGGCAGAATACACCCAAAACATAATCGGAAGGCATGTGAGGAGTTTCGGTATAGCGTATCTCATACTTGATATTTAAAGTATCGAGAATTGCGATATACTCGGATTTTGTCATGTTCATTCCAAACTCGTTAATGAAGTTTGGTATCTCAACAGAGGCAAAGCCCTTGCTTACGCTGACCTTAACCTTTTGAATGGGATAAAGGTTGGTTCCCTCTTCGATATCCTGCTCGAAGATGTAGCCGGCATCGTACTCTTCGCTGTAGTCGTAAATAACCTCGAATTCGAGGCGTTCTTTCCATGTATCATTGCTGATAACAGAATCATACCTTTTTCCGATAAGAGAAGGCATTACAAACATATTACCTGTTTGACTGGTAGGCTGAGTGCTTTGAGGCGTAACCGAAGTTACCGGCTCGCTTGAGGATTCGGGAGTATCGGTAACAACAGGTGCATCGCTTACAAAGCCGCCCGAATTGGAGGGATTATTCTGATTGGGATTATCGGGGGTATTGTCGGGAAGAAGCATGGAGATCAGCATTAAAAGCGCTGCTGCAACAACCGCAATAAGAAATACTGCACCGATTATCACGCCGATGCTTGAGCCTTTTTTAGCAGACTTTTTATTTTTAGAAGTGCGCTTTGGCACCTGTATGGGTATTGTTTGCGTGGGTGTGTGCTTTGCTGCCATATATTCAGGTTGCTCGAAAAGCTTGGTTACAAAATCGGTAACCGTGCGGATTCTCTGGTCGCAGTTGAGTCTCATTGCCTGAATGATAACTTTTGAAACATTTGCAGGAACATGAGGGTTGATCTTTGCAGGCTCCATTAACGAGTCCTTGCCGATTCTTGCCATAGGCTCGGTGGGCATACAGCCGCTTAGCAAACGGTACATTACTGCGGCAACGGCATAAACGTCAGTCCAAGTACCCTCCCACTGGGCGGCAGAATACTGCTCGGGGGCAGAGTAGCCTGTGTAAAGCTCGGGGGCGAGGTCGGTATTTACCGTTCTTATTCCGGGAATTGCAAAACCGGTAAGCTTAAGCTCTCCCCTATCGGTAACCAAAATATTCTCGAGGCTGATACCGCGGTGAAGAATACCCGCATTATGTATGCAACCGAGTGTTGTTAAAAGAGGCGGGAAAAGCTTTTTGACCTGTTCCCATGTAAGCTCGCCTGCGTTATCGAAAAGATATTGCTTTAAGGTGATAGCCTCGGTATACTGCAAAATGACATAAGCGGTGTTGTTCTGCGAGAACATATCAAGAGGTGCCACTATGTGCGACATCGTTCTTAAACGGGAAAGAGTTTTGTTGAGTTCGATAAATTCTGACATATAATTTTTGTACTGAACTATCGAGCCTTGGTTAACAATAATCTCGGGGCTTTGCTTGGTGCGTGAGCACAAAGCATCGGGCATATATTCTTTGATAAAAACCTTTTCGTTTGAAACGTTATCGTAACCGATGTAGGTGCAGGATTCGCCGTTGAAGGACAAAACCTTACCAACAATATATCTGTCATCCAAAACGGTTTTGGGTGCAAGGTATGAAGGATGATATGAGGTGCTGTCGTTATATCCGCAATTGGGGCAGGTGCCTTCAGATTCAACAGGCTCCATACAACCCATGCACAGCATCTTGTGTTCACTCATAAAATCACGCTTTCCTTTCAGAAAAAAATCATGCAATAGACATACTACTGCTTTATAATCGAGTAAATGATAACAATTGTTTTGAATAAAGTCAAGAGAATATGGCAATCTGTCACTTAGCTGTAACTAAGTTGTAACTTTTTTAACAGATCGATTGGTTGATATCGGAGCTCGGCTGATGTATAATAATATAAAGAAAAACGACAAAATTTTGCAATTTTAAAGGAGAAAAAATGAAAAGACTTTCAAAGTTTTTGCAAAGCAGAATGTTTATTACTATTTTGCTTGTGTTTTTGCAGCTTTTGATACTTATAGTATTTTTAAGCTATATGTTCAATAAGTTTGCGGTTTATTATATTATATCTTCAATTATTGCATTGCTTACTATTGTTGACATTGCAAACTCGGAGATGAACCCATCGTTTAAGCTTGCATGGCTTGTGTTGGTGCTTGTTGTTCCCTTCTGCGGTGTGCCTTTGTATTTGATATTCTCGAAATCGAAGCAGGATTACAGAATCTCGAAAAGGATGAGAAAATATAAAACACTCGAGCGGCTGATGATTCAAAACGAGAATGAGAACATTGAAGAAATTGAGGTTTTGGACCCTGAAATTGCAAGGCAGTTAAGGTATATTAAAAAGACAGCATATGCGCCTGTTTACAAAAACACCGAGACGAAATATTTTGCCTCGGGCGAGGAATATTATGAGGCACTTTTGAACGAGCTGAGACGTGCACAAAAATTTATTTTTATTGAATACTTTATTATTGAAAAGGGCAAGATGTTTGACGGCGTTCTTGAGATATTGAAAGCAAAGGTATCGCAGGGCATTGAAGTGAGAATTATGTTTGACGACTTGGGAACTATTTCGAAGCTGCCTAAAGGCTATGACAAAGAGCTTGAGGCAATGGGATTAAGAGTTTCGGTTTTTAACAAAGTAAGAGCCTCGCTTGATACCTTCCTCAATTACAGAGACCACAGGAAAATTGTTGTTATTGACGGAAGCGTTGGCTTTACGGGCGGAATAAACCTCGCGGATGAATATATTAACGAGGTTGAAAGATTCGGTCACTGGAAGGACACGGGCATTATGCTTAAGGGCGATGCCGTTGCCAAAATGACCGAGACGTTTTTACAGCTGTGGCACTTTTCGAGAGGGGAAGCCAAAACGGACTTTAAGGGCTATGCAACCAACACAAAATATGAGACAGACGGTTATATTCAGCCTTTTGCAGACGGACCCACGAATAATGATGAAATTTGCGAAATGTGCTATATGGGGCTGATAAACGGTGCAAATAAATCGGTTTACATCTCTACGCCTTATTTGATTTTAGATAATGAAATGCAAACAGCATTGTGCCATGCCGCAAAAAGCGGAGTTGACGTAAGGATCATTACCCCTCACATACCAGACAAGAAGCTTGTGTTAGCGGTAACACGTTCTTACTATCGTGCGCTGTTAAAGGCAGGAGTAAAGATATATGAATATACTCCGGGATTTATTCATGCGAAGTCGTTAGTAGCAGACGGCAAGGTGTGCGTGGTGGGCACGGCAAACTTTGACTTTAGAAGCTTTTACTTACATTTTGAGAACTGCGTTTTGGCTTATAAATCGAGCTGTGTGAGCGAGGTTGAAAAAGATTTTTTGGAAACGCAGGAGAAGTGTGAGGAGATAACCCTTGATTATATTAACAAAAAGGGCACGTTTTACAGGCTTTTGCAAGCGGTATTAAAAGTATTTGCACCGTTGATGTAAGAGAGAATAAGAGAGCGGCGCGTGGACGGAGTCGAGTGCGCCGCGGCGGCAGTAAGGCTGTGAAGAAAAAATAAAGCACTTGCAAAATTGCAGGTGCTTTTTGTGTTAATATGCAAACTCATTCCAGGGGAAGTCGTTTGGCGGGGTTAGGGTGAAATCGAGCGCTTGTTTGGTTATGGGGTGATCAAATGCAAGATGGCAGGAAAAAAGCGCAATGTTCTTGGCTGACTTATTTCCGCCGTAACGCCTGTCACCTAAAAGAGGGAGCTTGCGTGACGCAAACTGCACCCTTATCTGGTGAGTTCTGCCGGTGTGCAAACGCACTTTTATAAGAGAGATAATACTGCCCTCCACCTCTTTAGAGGAAATGAGAGTATAATCAAGCTTGGCATCTTTAACGCCCTTACGGTTTCTTGTTACAACAAAGGTTTTACCCGATTTAGCATCACGGTAAAGCAAATCTTCAAGTGTATCTGTTTCTTTTTCGGGCTTGCCCGAAACAACACAGAAATACTCTTTTGTGAGTGCGTGATTTTGCACCGTTTCGCTTAATTTAGCCGCTGACTGTTTTGTTTTTGCGAACACCATTAATCCTCCGACTGCTTTATCAAGTCGATGTATAAGGTAGATTTCGCAGCCAAGCTGTTCGGCTAAAAGCTTTGGCATACCCTTCTCGGAATCGACATTGACAGGCTTTTCGCAGACACAAATGTGAGCATCGTTATAAATGATATTTATCATAATTTATCACGCTTATATACAGCGGCATTCCACATATCACGGTGCAGGTCTTCTATAAGTGTAAAGCCGCATTGCTTAACAGCTTCAATTACCTCGTCACGTCTGTCATCTATAATACCCGAAATCACTAAGATGCCGCCGGGTTTTGTAATCTCGGCAAATATTTCTTTCATTGCCATTAAAACATCGGCAACGATGTTTGCGGCGACAAGGTTATAACCTTTACCGATTTTTTCTTTAAGAGCAATGTCGGTTGTTACATCTCCGCAATAAACGGTGTATTTTTCATCGGCAATTCCGTTTTTAAGAGCGTTTGCTTTGGCGATATTAGCGGCATCCTCGGCAATATCGACACCGACAGCATTATCGGCACCCAGAGCGATTGCGGCAATTGAGATGATGCCGCTGCCGCAGCCAAGGTCGCAAACGCTGTCACCATTTGAAACGTATTTTTCCAAAAGCTCTAAACAAAGCTGAGTGGTAAAATGGCGGCCCGTGCCGAAGCTGGTTTCGGGGTCAAGCTCGACAACGCATCTTTTACAGTCGGCAGGCAGTTCCTCCCAAGTGGGCTTAATAATGAGCTTATTGCCGATTTCGATTGGTTTAAAGAACTCTTTCCAGTTGTTTGCCCAGTCCTCCTCGCGAATGCCGGAAGACAAAATTTCAAGTCTGCCGTATTCTTCAGCTTCATCGAGCGATTTGAGGCTGCCGACAATTGATCTTATTTCGTTAAGCATATCGGCGGCAGAATCATCTTTTTGAATATAAACAGTAATGAATGCTTCGTCGTTTTGTTTTGCTAAAACCTCATC
Organism: Oscillospiraceae bacterium; assembly: GCA_017472735.1. Lineage (GTDB taxonomy): Bacteria > Bacillota > Clostridia > Oscillospirales > Ruminococcaceae > Faeciplasma. Next base: position 407,753 of record JAFUOD010000007.1, read on the forward strand.
GTCGATGTAATCCCATGTCGGGTTTTTATTTTCGGCAAACTCCGTTATATCATTAGGGTCGTTTATAACAAGACCTGTTATGCCTGCGCCGATGAGTGCGGCGCTTAGCGGCTCTATCCCCTCGTGAGTAGTGAAAATGTTAAGCTCAAGCCAGTCCATAATTTCTCCTTACAATATATCAAAATATTACTTTTGATTTTAGCATATTGAGTGGGTGGAGTCAATAACAAAGGGCGCGTGCCCTAAGGCGCGGCCGCCCGCAAGGGCGGCTTGTGCCGGGGGCGTGCGCCCGGTCTTATGCGGTTATTTTGGAGATTTAAGGGCACGAAGGGCGTTCAATACAGCAATTATCATTACGCCGATATCGGCGAAAACTGCGAGCCACATGCTTACATCGCCTGTAACGCCTAAAATCATTACAAGAATCTTTGCACCAAGTGAGAAGATGATATTCTGCCAAACAATGCCCATGGTTTTTCTTGAAATACGCATTGCCAAGGCAAGCTTTGAAAGCTTATCGTCTAAGAGGACTACATCTGCGGATTCGATAGCGGCATCTGAACCCAAAGCGCCCATTGCAACGCCAATGTCTGCACTCGACAAAACAGGTGCATCATTAATTCCATCGCCGACAAAGGCTGTGACGTTATTCTTTTGATGCATTAAGTTTTGAAGCTCGTTCACCTTATCATCGGGTGCAAGAGAATGTTTGAAGCCGTCGATTCCGACGCTTGATGCAACCTTTTCTGCTACTGCTTCGGTATCACCTGTGAGCATAACGATTTTGCTGACACCCAAGCTTCTGAGCTCTTCAACTGCTTTATGAGAATCGTCTTTTATCTTATCCGCAAATTTTATTGAGCCTGCGTACTTGCCGTTTATTGCAACATGAACGCCGAGTCCGTTTAGTTCATCTAACACGGGGTTATCGCATATATCATGCATAAGCGCCTCGTTGCCGACAGCGACCGATTCACCGCTTACTGTACTTATAATGCCCTTGCCGGCGATTTCACGTGTTTCGGAAATAGCGTTATCGTTAATTGAATTACCATAGTGCTTAACTATTGCTTTTGCTATTGGGTGGGTCGAGCGGCTTTCGGCATAAGCGACAGCCTCTAAAGAAGCTTCGCTTAAGGTAGTGTTTTCAATGCTTAGAACACCCTGAGTAATGGTACCTGTTTTATCAAGCGCCAAGGTTTTAAGCTTTGAGAGCTGTTCAATATAGTTAGTGCCTTTAATTAAAATGCCTTTACTTGAGGCGCAGCCAACACCTGCAAACAGTGTAAGCGGTACAGAGATAACCAACGCGCAAGGGCAAGAAACAACAAGCATAACAAGTGCTCGATAGAACCATGTTGAAAAAGTATCTAAGTAACCCGTGAAGATAGGGAATATGAATGCAACAATTGCAGCAAGAGCGACAACAGTTAAGGTATAACGCCGTGCAAAGCGGGAGATAAAGCGCTCGGCTTTGGCTTTTTTAGACTGAGCCTCTTTAACAAGCTCTAAAATTCGGGCGGCAGCCGAATCGTGGTATTCTTTTTCGACAAGAACCTCGATAGTACCTGAGCAGTTGATACCTCCGCCAAAAACGGTATCGCCTACAGCGGCATTTACAGGCAGGGATTCGCCTGTGAGGGCTGAGTTATCTAAAGTGGTTTCACCAAAAATAATCTTACCGTCAAGAGCTATGCGTTCGCCTGCCAAAACGATAACGGTATCCCCTGCCTTGACCTCTTCAGGAGCGACTTTAACAAGCTCGCCGTTTTGGCGAATGTTTACAGAATCGGGGTGGAGATCTAAAAGTGCGGTAATAGATTTGCGGGAACGGTCGTTTGCGATGCCCTCTAACATTTCACCAATGGAATAAAAAAGCATTACTGCTACAGCTTCACTGACCTCGCCAACAGCAATTGCGCCGACAGAAGCAAGGGTCATTAAAAAGCATTCGCCGATGTAGTGTTCTTTGACTAAATCTTTTACGGCTTCAATTATTGTTTCGTGACCGACAATGAGGTAGGCAAGAATTAAGATTATGTAATTAACAACCCATCCTTCGGGCAAAAAGAATGAGACGATGAAAAGAATTGCCGCAGGGATAATTTTAATGAGATTTGACTTTAGCGAGCCGTGGTCGTGATCGTGATTATGATTGTGTTTATGGTCGTGATCGTGCTCGTGGTTGTGTTCTTCTTGGTGGCTGTCGCAATGACAGCAGCTGCAATGTGACATGGTTAGAGTCTCCTTTGAATGTTTTTTCGGAGGGGGCGTCTTGCGGAATGCGTGCCGTTAGGCACAGGCGGAGCAAGGTGCCCCCGGGGGTGGTGGATTTAAATTCATTGCTGTTGACCGCTGATTAGCGAGGCGTGGAACGCCGCGTGCGAAGCACAGTGGCGTTTCGTGCCGAGCGTGATGCAAGGTGTTTTGATATATTTCGCCGCCGATCAAGAGCGTGAAGGCGATTCTATTCTGAAATATGTTCAAGACCCATTGCAAGAATACTTGAAACATGGTCATCGGCAATGGAATAATAGATCGTTTTTCCCTCTCGGCGATACTTTACAAGACCTGCCTGTTTTAATACCCTCAGCTGATGAGACACTGCTGATTGCGAAACACCGACAAGCTCGGTAATATCGCAAACGCACATATCGCCTGCCAAAAGCGAGAAAAGAATTCTCACACGGGTAAGGTCTGATATAGCTTTAAAAAGCTCGCTTACATAATACGCTTCTTCCTCGGTTATCATTTTGTTTTCAAAAAGCTTGACTTTGTCGATATTTTCGCCGCCACATTCAACGTGATGAGGGCACTCGTTGCAGTTGCAGTTTTCGTGTTTATGCATATTCATCTCTCCTTATAATAACACATGAATAAGTGTTCATATGTTATTATACATGATTATTTTATATTGTCAATACATTTTGACAAAAACAGTACAAAAAATGATAATTTATTCAAATATTATGCAAATTTTATAATTGACAAGTTTAAGTGTTGATATTATCTATATATATTGACTAGTTGTGAAATAAGTTGTATAATAATGAGGTAAAATATAAACTAAGTATATTTAATAAAGGAGCGATAAATAAATGAGAAACGTGATCAATTTCAATTCTGGTTGGCAGTTTTCAAAAACCGCAAATGAAGTTCCTGCTTGCCTGCCCAACGACTGGGAAGCTGTTGATCTGCCTCACACATGGAATGCGATTGACGGTCAGGACGGCGGAAACGATTATTACAGAGGCACATGTTATTATGCAAAAGCTTTAGAACGTGCCCAGTTGCCTGCTGACGGAAGAATCTATTTAGAATTAAGAGGTGCAAACTCATCGGCAGATGTTTATTTGAACGGTGAAAACCTTATGCACCACGACGGCGGCTATTCGACATGGAGAGTTGACCTTACCGACCACTTAAAGGACGAAAACCTTTTGGTAGTTGCTGTTGACAACGCGCCTAACGACAGAGTTTACCCACAGGTTGCTGACTTTACATTCTATGGCGGACTTTACAGAGATGTAAACATAATCTGCGTAAATGAAAGCCATTTTGACCTTGATTATTACGGAGGCCCGGGTATTAAGGTGACTCCCGAAATCAAAGGCAGTGATGCCGAAGTTGAAATTGAAGTGTTTGTAACCAACCTTAAGGCCTCGGCTAAGATTAGATATACAGTTTGCGACAAAGAAGGCAATGTGATTGCAACAGTTGACAGTGACGAAACAAAGGTTGTTATTGGCATTGAGAATGTTCACCTTTGGCACGGACGCAAAGACCCTTATCTTTACTCTGCAAAGGCTGAGCTTTTGGACGGCGATGTTGTAATTGATAACGTTGTAACAAGATTCGGCTGCCGCACCTTCAAAATTGACCCTGAACAGGGCTTTATTCTTAACGGCGAGCTTTATCCTTTAAGAGGTGTTTCCCGCCATCAGGACAGATGGGGCGTTGGTAATGCTTTATTACCTGAACACCACGAAGAAGACATTGACCTTATTATGGAGGTTGGTGCTACCACGATTCGTTTGGCACATTATCAGCACGACCAGTATTTCTATGACCTGTGTGATGAAAAGGGCTTGGTAATCTGGGCTGAAATCCCCTACATTTCTCAGCATATGCCCACAGGCCGCGAGAACACTATCTCTCAGATGAAAGAGCTTGTTACACAAAACTATAATCATCCTTGTATTGTTGTTTGGGGACTTTCTAACGAAATTTCTATGAAGGGTGACAAAGACCCCGACTTGCTTGAAAACCACAGAATTTTAAACGACCTTGTTCACGAAATGGACAAGACAAGACTTACGACCATTGCTGCGGTTTCGCCCTGCCCTATCGACAGCCCTTATATTCAAATTCCCGATGTAGTTTCTTATAACCATTACTTTGGCTGGTATGGCGGCGAGACTGACATGAACGGCCCTTGGTTTGATAAGTTCCACGAAACACACCCGAATATTCCGATTGGCTGTTCGGAATATGGCTGTGAGGCTTTGAACTGGCACACCTCGAACCCGATGCAGGGCGACTATACTGAAGAGTATCAATCGTATTACCACGAGGAGCTTATTAAACAGCTCTTTACACGACCCTTTATGTGGGCAACACACGTTTGGAATATGTTTGACTTTGGCGCTGATGCACGAAGCGAGGGCGGCGAAAACGGTCAGAACCACAAGGGACTTGTTACCATGGACAGAAAGTATAAGAAGGACTCCTTCTATGCTTACAAGGCATGGCTTTCGGACGAGAAGTTTGTTCACCTTTGTTCTAAGAGATATATTGACAGAGTTGAAGACGTAACAAAGGTTACCGTATACTCGAACATGCCCGAGGTTGAGCTTTTTGCGAACGGCGTAAGCCTTGGCAAAAAGACTGCTGATGATCACTTCTTCTATTTTGATGTACCCAATGTCGGCGAAACAAAGCTTGAGGCAGTTGCCGGAGAATATAAAGACGAAAGCGTTATAAGAAAGGTTGATACCTTTAACGAGAAATATAGGCTTGTTGAAAAGAACGCTATCATCAACTGGTTTGAAATTGATATGCCGGACGGATATTTCTCGATCAACGACAAAATGGGCGACATTATGAAGACTGTTAGAGGTAAGATGATTTTTGCCTCGATTATGGCAAGCAAAATGCCTAAGGACAAAAAGGCCATGGGCTTTGACATGGGCAGCATGGATGACACAATGATGTCGATGCTTGGAAGCTTTACCGTTTTGCGCTTGACCGGTATGATGTCGATGATGAACATCAACTTTACCAAAGAAGAGCTTTTGGATTTGAACAAAAAGCTTAACAAGATTAAAAAGCCCAAGAAATAAATAATGAGATAAACGAAAACCTCCCCAAGATGCATTAAGCACTTTGGGGAGGCTTTTTATTTATAAACTACACACTATTTTTTCATTAAGGTTGCAAAGATTACCGCACCGATTGCAACTAAGGCAAAAGCCAAACAGATCAGCAGTTTGTGCTGCCACTTGAGCTTTGAAGTGTTGCGCTCGTTGATGAGCTCTTTGAAATAGGTTGAGGCAAGAGGCTTTTTTAAGCCGAAATAAAGCGGCACAGATACGCAAACGGCGATTACGGCATTGACAGAAGAGGTTATAAGATTGGTTCCCGTTGCGATAAGTGCTGTTTCGAGGGTATAGCCAAGAATAAGCTGCGATATGAAGGTTTTGCCAAGATAGCAAACGATATAAGCAAGCTGGCCGAGAACTGCGGCGGTTATGATGTGTGCGGTTTCGCTCTTTAAGCGCTTTTGAGATTTTGCAAGCAAGCCGCAAACAATGCCCATTGCAAACTTTGAAAGGAATGTAAAGGGTGCAGAGACAATGTAGACAGGGTCGAACACATCATAAAGTGCGGCGCCGATACCCGACGCGAGACCGCCGTTTAAACCTCCGAACAAAAGGCCTGCAAGAAGGCACATGGAGTTGCCGAAGTGGATTCGGGTGATTAAAACGCCGTTGGGAATTTTAATTTGCAAATAGTTGCCGACAAAGCAAAGTGCAGCCATTAAGCCGACAGCGATTATTGAAGCGAGTTTTTTGTTTTTCATAGTAACGCCTTCGTTTCTTATTAGGATAACTGTATTTTAAGCCTTTAAAAAACAAATTGCAAATTTAAAAAGTGTAAAGTAAATCTCTTTACAATTAGTTAATCAATATATTTTCAGGTAATAAGCAGAGGAATTTTTTAGCTAAATTAACGTTCTTTTGGGTAAGCTAAAGCTTAGAAAAGTTTATAGGCAGGAAAAATCAACAAAATTCTTATATCTACTAAAAGCAAAACTATGCGATTCGCAGATTAATGATATTAAGTTTTTCTTAAAGAAATTAAGTTTTGTTAAGAATTATTGAAGCGAAAATATGCAAATGCTATAATGCGTTATAGTTATTTGGAGGTATAAAAATGAAGTATTTAAACAAATATCGCATTAGAAGAATGGTGTTGTATTTTTGTGTTATTGCAATTATATTTACGATCATATTAATCAATATTCCGTGGGAGGACCACTTAGCGTGGCAGCTTGATTATGACAGGAAAAGGATTGACGTTAAAACGATTGAGCCGAACGTTATTGAAATAACGCTTAGCGAGCTTAACGAAGAAAACGGCTACACAGTTAATCAGAGCTTAATGCTTATAAACACCGACTATAAGCTTGATGAAAGATTTGAGGCAGAAATAGGCGAATATAAAGATACAGGCATTTTGATGAACAGATGCATGCTTGAAAGCTATGCGCTTTTATCTGAAGCGGTTACAAGTAACACAGCCGATAACCTTTATGTTACCAGCACCTTGCGGACAAGAAACGAACAAGAAACTTTATATAAAGATGACCCCGAAACCGCTACTCTGCCCGATGCCAGCGAACATCAAAGCGGACTTGCCGCAGATGTTTATGCTAAAAACTTTGCGGGTGAAGCCTTTTTAAAATCGAATGCCGGTCAGTTTGTAAACACCCATTGCCATGAATATGGGTTTATTATAAGATACCCACACTACGGCAAAGGTGAAACCAAAATACGCTTTGAGCCGTGGCATATAAGATATGTTGGGATGCCACATTCAGACATAATTTATAACAACAAGCTGACACTTGAAGAATATATATTCTCGCTGGAAGAGAATAGGTTTTACGAAGTTGGCGGATACATAATTACACGGCAAAAGCCTGAAAACAACATGATAAAGATACCCTTGAACTGCAAGAACTATGTTATATCTAATGACAACACAGGCTGTTATATTGTAACCGCAGAAATAATATAAAAAAGCAAGGATACCGAGCGAAAAGCTCAGTATCCTTTTTGATTTGTTATTAATTAGTCCTCTTCAGGCTCTTCGGGAGCATCCCAGTTGTGCCAAACCTGCTGAACGTCATCGTTCTCATCGAGGTTTTCTAAAAGAAGATTCATATATTTAAGGTGAGTTTCATCAGTAAGAACGGTGTAGGTTGAAGGAACCATTGCATCCTCGGCAGATAAGACCTTGTAACCCATTGAAGTCAATGCCTCGGAAACCTTGTAAACATCGTTAGGTTCGGTAGAAACTTCAACAACATCGTCTTCGATGTTGAAATCGTTTGCGCCTGCCTCGAAGCAGTCCTCCATAAGCTTGTCTTCGTCAGTTCCGTCATATTCCAAGGCGATTACGCCCTTGCGGCTGAACATAAAGGATACACAGCCTGTTGTGCCCATGTTGCCGCCAAATTTGTCGAAGAAGTGTCTTACATCGCCTGCGGTACGGTTTTTGTTGTCTGTCAGACATTCAACAATTACAGCAACACCGCCAGGGCCGTAACCCTCGTATACCATAGTTTCGTAATTGTTCTTATCGTTATCGCCCGATGCTTTTTTAATTACACGGTCGATGTTATCGTTAGGAACATTGTTTGCCTTTGCTTTTGCAATAAGGTCACGGAGCTTTGAGTTGCTGGAGGGGTCAGCTCCCCCCTCTTTAACAGCGACTGTAATCTCTCTGCCGATGCGGGTGAAGATTTTTGCCTTTGCGCCGTCTGCTGCTTCCTTTTTGCGTTTAATATTATTCCATTTCGAATGTCCTGACATGTTTTGACCATTCCTTTCAGTGCTTACAAATTCAATTTATATAAGATTATAACGCTATTTTGCGTCGATTTCAACCGTTTGCCAAATTTTTTCGAACAGGTAGTTAATGCGCTCATGCTCGCCCAACAGGTGAAGGTAACCAAACAGGCATTCGAGCGAAGTTGCACGTCTGTAAACCGAGACCGATGCGTGCTTGGGCGCTGTTATTCCGCTTGAATTTCTGCCACGGCGCATGATATCCGCCTCATCCTCGTTTAAATCAGGCGTTATAAGCTCGACAGCGTCTGACTGAAACTCGCAGCAAACAAGCTTTACGGCAAGGCTGTGAAGCTTTCCGGCAGGCATGTTTGCGTGCAAAACAAGGTGGTGCCTTACAAGCTGTTCGTATACTGAATCGCCCAAAAAAGCAAGCGTTAAGGGGCTGTATTGATTTACGGTTCGTTTATCGAGCTGAGTTAACGTGGTAACCACCCTTTCAGTTATCTGACATAGTCGAACTCGAAATCGCAGACAGAGACAGTATCGCCGTCCTGAATTCCCATATTTTCAAGCTCGTCAATAATTCCGCTTGATTTGAGTACAAGCTGGAAGTGCTGGAGCGACTCGTAGTCATCCATGTTTGCCATGCGCAAAACGCCTTCCATCCACTCTGCCTCGACAAAGTAGATACCATCTTCAAAAGTGATCTTGAAGGGACGTTCAGATTCAACCTCGATAGTGTCCCATGTGGGTACGGGATCGGGCTCGAACACACGCAAGGGAGGAAGCTTTTTAAGTTCGAGCGATGTGAAATCAATAAGCTCTTTGGTTCCCTTGGTGGTTGCAGCTGAAATTTCAAAGCAGGTTAAGCCCTTTTCCTCGATATACTTTTTAAATCTTTCAACGTCCTCGTCGGTTGCCATATCGCTTTTGTTGGCTGCAATGATCTGAGGAGCGTTTGCGAGGTCATCGGAGAAGTTTCTAAGCTCGCGGTTGATGATCTCAAAATCTTCAATGGGATCTCTGCCCTCACAGCCCGAGACATCGACAACGTGGATGATCAGACGGCAACGCTCGACATGGCGCAAGAACTCGTGACCGAGGCCTATGCCGTCGCTGGCACCCTCGATAAGTCCGGGAATGTCTGCCATGACAAAGGAGTTACCCTCGCTGATTTTGACAACACCCAAAACAGGAGTGAGTGTTGTGAAATGATAGTTTGCAATTTTGGGCTTTGCGGCTGAAACTACCGAAATAAGCGTGGATTTGCCTACATTCGGGAAGCCGACAAGGCCTACATCAGCAAGGAGCTTGAGTTCAAGCTTAAGCTCGAACTTTTGGCCTTTGAAGCCGGGTTTAGCAAAACGAGGGATCTGACGGGTGGGGGTTGCAAAATGTGCATTTCCCCTGCCGCCTTTGCCGCCCTTTGCGATTATAACAGGTTCATCGCCTGACATATCGGCAAGTATTCTGCCGCTTTCCTTCTCGCGGACAACTGTGCCGCGGGGTACTTTTATAATAAGGTCGGGTGCGCCTTTGCCGAAGCTGTTTTTAGAGCCGCCGTCTGCACCTCTTTGTGCGCAGAATTTGCGCTTATAGCGGAAATCTATTAAGGTTGAGCAGTTATCGTCAACCAAAAAGACGATATCGCCGCCTTTGCCGCCATCACCGCCGTCAGGTCCGCCTGCTGCTACATATTTTTCTCTGTGGAATGAGACGCAGCCGTCGCCGCCGTCACCTGCCTCGACTGTTATGAAAACTTCATCAACAAACATTTTGCGCCCTCCTTTTCTTTCTTGATTCAATGGAAAATCCCAGACTTTTTAAGGGCCTGGGATTTATGCCTGATTGTTATTCTGCGGGATATACGCTTACTTTCTTTCTGTCGCGGCCAAGTCTTTCAAATCTTACTACGCCGTCAACCTTTGCGTATAAAGTATCATCAGAACCGATACCTACGTTCACACCGGGGTGAATGTGAGTACCTCTCTGGCGGTAAAGAATGTTACCTGCCAAAACTGCCTGTCCGTCTGCTCTCTTAGCGCCGAGTCTCTTGGATTCAGAGTCACGACCGTTCTTGGTGGAACTTACACCCTTTTTATGAGCGAAGAACTGCATACTGATTCTTAACATTTATCACACCTCCGAAATATTTACTTTTATTGTGTTTGGATAATCCTCCGCCAAAAGCTGTAAATGAAGTTTTAACCCTTCAATCAACTTAGATGCCTCGTCGGAGTCCTCTAAAAGTCCGCACCTGATCTCATTGTCAAAAACCTTAACATCGGCTTTAATCTTTAAAATCTCGGTAACGGTGTTTGCAGTCATCATTACGCCGGAGGAGACACTCGCACATACGATGTCTTTACCGAATAATGCATATCCTGCGTGGCCTTTGATGGCAAAGCCTTTAAGCTTGCCTTTTGTTGCTAAAAACTGAGCTTCAATCATTATGCCTTGATAGCTTCAATTCTTATCTGGGTGTAGGGCTGTCTGTGACCCTGCTTCTTGTGAGAAGAAGCCTTTTTAGGCTTGTAGGTAAATACAGTGATTTTCTTAGCCTTACCGTTCTTAAGAACTGTAGCTTCAACGGTAGCACCTGCAACATAGGGAGCACCTACGGTTGTAGTTTCGCCGTTTCCAACAACGATGACCTTATCGAAGGTTACGTTTTCTTCAGCTTCAACGGGGAGCTTTTCGATGAAGAGGATATCGCCCTCTTTAACCTGATACTGCTTTCCGCCTGTTTCAATTACTGCGTACATTATAAGTTGGCACCTGCCTTTACTATAAAACTCGCTACGATTCGGCACGGTTTTTCACCGATTTTCAGGGCCGAGCATATGCGGCTTGAACATTGTACCATAATTAATATATTGGTGCAAGGATATTTAGAAAAATTAACAGAAAGTTTACATTTAGAGGTTGGGTTTGGCGACGAGTCGCCTGTCACGGGTGAGCGCGCGCCTGAAAGGCGCGATGCGAGAATGTGGCCGGCGGTGAGGAGCCCTTTATTATACACCCTCGACGACTAATTTACCGTCCTTAGCTGTGACATTGATAGTACGAAGCTTGATCTCGCCGGAGTCGATGATGAGATTAGCGATTTTATCTTCAACCTCTTTACGGATAACACGGCGGATATCACGGGCACCGTATTTATCGTCATATGCAATAGCGGCAATAGCCTCCTCGGCGGCACGGTCAAAGGTAAACATGATAAGCTTGTCAGCCAAGGGTGCTTCCATCTCTTTAAACATAAGGTGAGCGATATCGGCATAGTTTTCCTTGGTAAGAGGGTTGAATACAACAATTTCATCAACACGGCTTATAAATTCAGGTCTTAAGAAATCACGCAGGCCTTTCATTGCTCTGTCTTTAGAAATTTCATTTTGGCTTCTTTCAAAGCCCATGCCCGACTTATCTGTTGAGCCTGCGTTAGAGGTCATTATAATAACGGTATTCTCGAACGAAACGCTTCTGCCCTGGGCGTCGTTTACTCTGCCCTCGTCTAAAATCTGCAAAAGGATATTCATAACATCGGGGTGGGCTTTTTCGATTTCGTCAAAGAGCACTACTGAATAAGGCTTGCGGCGCACCTTCTCGGTGAGCTGACCTGCTTCGTCATAACCGACATAACCCGGAGGCGAGCCTATAAGACGGGAAACCGTGTGCTTTTCCATATATTCAGACATATCGATTCGGATAAGCGGCTCGGTAGCATCGAATAGTTCAGCAGCGAGAGTTTTTGCAAGCTCGGTTTTGCCCACACCTGTGGGGCCTACAAATATGAACGATGCAGGCCTGCGGCGTGAAGTGAGCTGAACACGGGAACGTTTAACTGCTGAGCAGACAAGGTCGATAGCGTTGGGCTGACCGACGACCTTTTTGCTCAAAGCATCGTGTAAATTGCGAATTTTTGCGTATTCAGATTCAACAATTTTGTTTGCGGGAATACCTGTCCAAAGTTCGATAACCTTTGAAAGGTCAGCTTCGTTAACGCAAACTTTGTCAGCCTCGGCCTGAGCGGCGGTATATTCAGCCTCGAGCTTAGTGATCTCTGCCTTGGTTTTAACTATATTTTCATAGTCAAGCTCCTCAGCCGATTCAAGTTCAGCCAAAGCACTGTTAGCTTCATCAAGCTGAGTTTTAAGCGAAGTTGCCTTTGCGATTTCGGGACTGCGAATTGATGCACAAGCACAGGATTCATCTAAAAGGTCGATTGCCTTATCGGGCAGGAAACGGTCGTTGATATATCTTTCAGACAACACTGCACACATTCTTACTGCGGCATCAGAAATTTTAACATGGTGGTAATTCTCATAATACTTTTTGATTCCGAGAAGAACTTCAACAGTATCATCAACCGTAGGCTCAGAAACGGTGATCGGCTGGAATCTGCGCTCGAGAGCCGAATCTTTTTCAATATACTTGCGGTATTCTTTAAAGGTTGTGGCGCCGATAACCTGAACCTCTCCTCGAGAAAGGGCGGGTTTAAGAATGTTTGCGGCGTTCATGGTGCCTTCGCTGTCACCGGTACCGACAAGGTTATGAACCTCGTCGATAAAGAGGATAACATTGCCCTCGCGCTTTACTTCTTCGATCAAGCCTTTAATACGGCTTTCAAACTGTCCTCTGAACTGAGTGCCTGCAACAAGTGCTGTTAGATCCAAAAGATAGAGTTCTTTGCCCTTAAGATTAAAGGGCACATCGCCTGCAACGATTTTTTGGGCAATCCCCTCAGCTATGGCAGTCTTACCTACGCCGGGTTCACCAATAAAGCAGGGGTTATTTTTTTGACGTCTGGATAAAATCTGGATAGCTCTGCCGATTTCACGGTCACGGCCGATAATATTATCGAGTTTGCCGTCACGCGCTCTTCCTGTTAAGTGGGTGCAATAAGTGGTTAAAAACTTAAGCTCGTTCTGTTCTTTGCCCTTTTTCTTATCTTTTTTAGATTTTGTATCTTTAGAGGAATCCTCCCCCTCGGAAGAAAGAGCATTTTCAGGGGTGTTATTACCTCCCCCCATTTTGCCTAAGAGGTTGGTTAAAAAGCTGGGCATTGCGCCTGTGCCGCCCATTTCAAACGAGTCGCCGTCAAGCTCGCCTGTCATGCTTTCGGTCAAAGCTTCAAGGTCTTCCTCGCTTATGCCCATTTGCTTCATATAATCGTCAACCTGAGTTATACCAAGCTCACGGGCACATACAAAGCAAAGGCCTTCGTTTTTCTTTTCGTTGCCGTTAAGGGTTGTGATAAACACGGCAGCGGGTCGTTTTTTGCATCTTGAACAAATCATAATAAACCTCGAATAAAATTAAAACTAAATAAGTGTGCTGATGTCGAAATAATAGAAATACCTAAAAATGTAAGTCTGTGAAATTGTCTGATCGTTTATAAACATAAGCGAGCCTTCGGTTAAATAGACCGCAAGCTTTACTGCGAGCGAAAGCGCATATATGAATATTATACCCTCGACAGCCCCCAAGATTGCACCCAAAAGTGAATTAACAGGGCCGATGAGAGGTATTTTATTGACAAGCTTAAAGGAATCGGAAACAGGACCTATGATAAGACGGAAAACAATCATAAGAACAAGCCATACCAAAATTTTTAATATGCCCTTAATTATCGGTGCTACAATGTTTTCTTCGGTAGCACGGGCGGTTTCATCAGCATTGCCGCCGATGAAGGCGCTTAAAACATTGTCTACTCCGTTAGTCGTACCCTCGATAGAGACGAGCATTTCGTTTATAAGGTCTTTTGAAACAACATCCCCCAGGAGCGAATTCAGCATTTTTTCAATCATCGACTGCTCAACCTCGGACTTGATTTCTTCTTCATCCGAAACTGCGCCGCTGTTTTTCATTTCCTGAGCAATATTATTAAAGAAATCGCCTGCTGATGATAAAACACTGTCAAGCTCGGTATCGGTCATTTCGACACCGTAATCACCTTCAGTGATTGCTTCAAAAGCGATGTCGGCAGGGCTGGTTTCTTGTGAGCTTTTTGTTAAAGCTTGGGTAACGTGTTCTTTTATAAAGTTGTCATAAACGATCGGAGAGGCAATTTCGGCACCTAACCAGCTTACAACAATAGACAAAACGACAAGCACCAAAAAAACAACACTGCGTAAAAATCCACGGCGGCCGCCGATGTATAGAAAAATTAGAAAGATGCCGATGATCAAAGCATCGTAAAACCAGTAAAGTTGAGCTGCCATTGTAACCTCCTTAATCTAAATTTATAAATCAATGTACAAAATCAATGCGCTGAATGTGACGATAGCCCAAAAGGTAAACGCTGTCGTTTAAAACTGCAAACGAACGGTACTTTTCGTCAAGGTCGGCAGTGGCAAGTGGTTCACCTTTACTGTTAACAGCAAAGAGCTTTGTATCGGTGTTGTAATAAACAGTGTTGCCATCAACATGAAGGTGGCGCACATTATCCTCTGAAGTGAGGTTAGTGACATCCTGCGAATCAACAGAAATAATGGAGATGTTTGTGTTGTTAACACCGACATTTTCGAAGATAAGGGCGCAGGAACTGTTGCTGAAGCTGTAAGAAACGAGATCGAAATCGAAGTCATACTTAAATTCGACATCGCCCTCAAGCGAGAAGCGGTAAAGCGCGTCATCTGCCAAAAGCCAGAAGCTGTTGTTATCGCAATATCCAAGTGCAAAGGTAAGTGACTTTACAGGTGAAGTTTTGAATTTGATATCAGTCGATGAAAAATCGAGCATTGTAACCGACGATCTATAGTCACCCTCGAAAGCGTAGGAGCTTGAAACAAGGCAGCCTTTGCCCGATTTATCAATCGCTACGGCTGTGATCATGTTGCCGTCAGCCCAATGGAAGATCTCGGAGCCGTTGCGGTCATAAACAGTAAGATATGATGTGTATTTATCGGTTGAGGTTACTATTGCAACCGATCCGTCCTCGCCGACAGCGCCAAGAAGTATCTGGTCGGTAAGCTTTTTGGAGAACACCTGCTTTTTGGACGAGCAAACCATGAAATTGTAGCCGCCAAGGTCGTAAATGAGTGTTCTTTTTTGGGCTGAGGTGATGATTGGATTTGAATAGCTTGCCTGCACCGAGAAGGATATATCACCCGAGTGGTCGTAAACGTAAAATTCGGTATCGGCAAACAAGGTCCAGCCGTTTTGTATTGTTCCAATGGCTGTATTCGTTTTTTTGCTTATATCGATGGGATAGTTACCTGAGGCGATAGAAGCCTCACCAAAAGGAGTGTTAGACTGGGCACGTTCTAAAATGCCGTCAAGATAACCTATCCATTTATCTTGAGTGACGTATATAATTCCTGCAACTAAAATAACCGAAAAGATAAAAAGAAGGTTTTTAATTGTTCGTTTGGTTTTTCTTTTGCGTCTTAGCTTTCGCATATCGGTTTCGAATGAGTTGACGCTTGACACGCTTTATTCCTCCTTTTTTCAAAAAGATAATAATGAATCAATAGAATACCCGGTTTAAATATAAGCCCTGAGGGGGCACGGTTTTGCCTGCTTTTGTGCGGTCTAAAGACGAGATTATATGAGGGATAGAATTGCTTGGAAGCTTATCATCGTTAATGAACAAAAGCGTACCCACCATGATTCGCACCATGTTGTATAAAAATCCATCGCCCGAGACGGTGAACTTTACTAAGTTCCCTTCTCGTGTAACTGAAAAATCAAAAACAGTGCGGACGGTTATCTCTTTATCACAGGCAGTTGCGCAAAACGATTTGAAATCGTGAGTGCCGATGAAATCTTTGCAGGTTTTGTTTAGCTTGTCGGCATCTATAGGGAACCAACTGCGGTAGGCAGTATCGGCATAAAACGGCGACTTAATTTCGCTGTTGTGGATGATATAAACATATTCTTTTCCCTTGCAGTCGAATCTTGCGTGGAAATCAGGCGGTACGACCTCGCATTCAAGAATTGAAATATCGGGCGGCAAAACGCCGTTTAAGCCAAAGATCACCCCTCGCGGAGAAATATCGGTTTCGAGGGCGACATTAAAGACAAAGCGGTTTGCATGAACACCGGCATCGGTTCGAGAGCAGCCGTTTATTGTTACCTTCTCGCCAAGGAGCTTGAAAATCGCATCCTCGACAGCTCCCTGCACGGTTGTCAAATCGGGTTGACGCTGAAAGCCGTGATAATTTGTGCCCTTAAAGGACATTGTTACTTTAAAGTTTGTCATATCGGCAACAGTCCGTTCAATACAAAAATTCCCGCCATGAAGATAACAGTTACTGCAACTGCCACCCAATCAATAACACCTGCTTTAAGCTGACGCATACGTGTTCTTCCGTCTCCGCCGTGATAACAGCGACATTCCATGGCAAGAGCTAAATCCTCGGCTCTGCGGAAAGCGGAGACAAACAAAGGAATTAATATTGGTATTAATGCCTTTGCTCGCTGTAAAACAGAACCTGTTTCAAGGTCGGCGCCTCGTGCTTTTTGAGCAGACATTATCTTGTCGGTCTCCTCAACAAGAGTGGGAATGAAGCGAAGTGCGATCGTCATCATCATTGCTATTTCGTGCGCAGGAAATTTTATGGCCTTTAAAGGAGATAAAATGCGCTCGATAGCGTCGGTTAAAGTGATTGGCGAGGTGGTGTAGGTGAGCAAAGATGTTCCACAGATGAGGAAGATGATTCTTACAGCCATGAACACCATTGTGCGAAGTCCCTCAGACGTGATCTGAAGCTTCCACCACGAGAACAAAACTGTTCCGCCTTCGACAAAGAATAAGTTAAGTATACCCGTAAAAATAATGATGGGGATTATGGGCTTTATGCTTTTAAGCATCATTTTGATCGGTATTTTTGAAATTAAAAAAGCAATGATGAGATATATCATGCCCAGACCCAAGCCCAAAAAGCCGGATGCTGAAAACAGCATGACAATATATAAAACGGTCAGCAATATTTTAATTCTGGGGTCGAGCCTGTGAACAAGCGACTTACCCGGGAAATATTGACCGATGGTTATATCCTTTATCAAAACCAATTATCCTTTCTTTTGCTCTAAAAGCCTTAAAACAAGCTTTTTAGCATAATCGACTGAATAAACCTCGTCAGGAAAATCAATTCCCATTTCTTTTAATCTGACAAACACTCTTGTTATCTGAGGGACGGTAAGCCCCATGTCGGTAAGCTCTTTTGCTTTGGCAAAGACATGCTCGGGTGTGTCGTACATGATAACGTTAGATTCACCCATGACGAGAATTTTTGAAACTGTTTTTGCAACGTCCTCCATCGAGTGAGAAACAAGCATTACAGTGTTGCCTTTTTCTTGGTGATATTCTTTAATAAGCCCTAAAATTCTGTCACGTCCGTGAGGGTCGAGACCTGCGGTGGGCTCGTCCAGAATTAGGACCTTAGGCTCCATTGCCATAACGCCGGCTATTGCCACACGGCGCTTTTGTCCGCCCGAAAGCTCGAACGGGGATTTTTTTAAAACATCCGGCTTTAAGCCGACAAGACGTGCAGTCTCTTTTACACGGCGGTCAACCTCGTCATCGTCAAGTCCCATGTTTTTGGGGCCGAAGGAGATGTCTTTATAAACGGTTTCCTCAAAAAGCTGATATTCGGGGTACTGGAAAACAAGACCAACCTTAAAACGGATATCACGAAGACGGTGCTTATCGGCAAAAAGCTCTTCACCATCGACAAAAACTTTGCCCGATGTAGGCTTTAAAAGACCGTTGAAATGCTGAATAAGCGTTGATTTGCCCGAGCCTGTGTGGCCGATGATGCCGACCATTTCGCCCTCGGCAATATCAAGATTTATGTTATCAAGAGCTACCTTGCGAAAAGGTGTTCCCTCGCCATAGATATGTGTTAAATTTTCAGTTTTTAAAATACCCAATTGATCATCAGCCTTTCTTTAAAAGCTCGTAGAGTGCTAAAACACATTCATCTTCAGAGATTATGTCGTTTTTAAGAGGTATGCCCGAGGCGATCAAGCTGTGGGTAAGCTCGGTAACCTGAGGTACATCGAGACCGACGGATTTTAAAAGCTCGAGCTGTGAAAAAACTTTTTTAGGCTCGTTATCTAAAATTATCTTGCCGTTGTCAATAACAACAACTCTTCCTGCCTGTGCAGCTTCTTCCATATAATGAGTTATTAAAACTATTGTAACGCCCATGGAATCGAGCTTTTTAATAGTCTTCATAATTTCACGTCTGCCAACAGGGTCGAGCATTGCGGTAGGCTCATCCATTACAATGCATTCGGGATTCATGGCAAGAACGCCTGCAATGGCGATTCTTTGCTTCTGTCCTCCTGAAAGCTTATGAGGAGCGTGCTCGCGGTATTTATACATACCGACGGTGTTTAATGCTTCATCGACCGACTGACGGATTTTTTCGGGCTCGACACCGATGTTTTCGAGTGCAAAGGCTACATCCTCCTCGACAATGGTGGCAACTATCTGATTATCGGGATTTTGGAAAACAATGCCGACAGTTTTTCTTATATCGAAAAGATTGTTTTCGTCAAGCGTATCCATGCCGTTGATTAACACCTTGCCCGATTCGGGCAGATTAATGGCATTGAACATTTTGGCCAGAGTTGACTTGCCCGAGCCGTTATGACCCAAAATTGCAACAAACTCTCCCCTTTTGATCTCTAAAGACAGCCCCTGCAAAACCGTGTTTTTAATCGGTGGCTCTTCAAAATCGTTAATATAAGAAAAGCTGACGTTTTGTACTTCAATAAAATTACTCATGATATAAAGCATCCTATTAATTTAATAGATATTATTTCTCCCAAATGGCGGTGCTGCCGGCAGGCAAAGGCATATTCGATTCCTCAACAGGAAGGCCTATTTCATCGGCAGTTACCCTGCCGCCGAACTGCTTGGTTAAAACGTTATCGAGCATATATGCCATGACAGAGGGAGAAAGGCCTGTGGTATAGCTGTTTAAAACAAAGAATAAAGGGTTTTCACTTAAAACGCCCTTGCAAAGCTTAATTAAGTCGTAAATGCAGTCTTCAAGCTTCCATACCTCGCCCGAGGGTCCTCTTCCGTAACTGGGTGGATCCATTATAATAGCATCGTAACGTTTGCCTCGACGGATCTCTCGTTCGACAAATTTTTCGCAGTCATCAACTATCCAACGGATAGGTTTTTCGGACAAATCAGAAGCGGCGGCGTTATCTCGTGCCCACTGAACCATGCCCTTTGAAGCATCGACATGGCAAACGCTTGCACCTGCGTTGGCGCACGCAAGTGTTGCTCCTCCTGTATAAGCAAAGAGGTTTAAAACGTTAATGGGACGACCTGCGTTTTTAATAAGGTCGGCCATATAGTCCCAGTTAACTGCCTGTTCGGGGAAAAGGCCTGTGTGCTTAAAGCCTGTTGGGCGAATGATAAAGTTTAAATCGCCATAAGAGATCTGCCAGCTTTCGGGCAATTTGCGGCGGTATTCCCACTCGCCGCCGCCTTTGCTTGAACGGTGATATATGGCATCGGCATTTCGCCAAAGAGGGTTGCGGCGGTCGGTTTTCCAGATTATCTGGGGGTCGGGGCGGACAAGAGTTTTGCCCTTCCACGATTCTAACTTTTCGCCGTCAGAGGTATCAATAATGCGGTAATCCGCCCATTTATCGGCTATTCTCACAATTTATTCTCCTGTAATTTATTGTTCTTCGCCCAAGTGGTCTTTAACTACCTTGGCAATTGCGTGGGCATACTGATATGTAATCTCTTTGTTCTTAGCCTCGACCATAACGCGAACTAAAGGCTCGGTGCCAGATTCACGGACGAATACTCTGCCGTCGGACCCGAGTTTTTCCTGACAAAAAGCGATAATCTCGTTGATTTCTTCAACCTTGTTCCACATTCCTTTGCATTCGGGGCGAAGCTTTACATTGATTAAAAGCTGAGGGTAAGGAGTGAACACATTTGCAAGCTCGGACATTTTTTTACCCGAACGAGCTAAAATCTCTAAAATCTTGGCGCCTGAAAGCTCGCCGTCGCCCGTTGTGCCGCAATCGGACAAAATGATGTGACCCGACTGCTCGCCGCCGAGGTTGTAACCTCCGATAAGCATACGCTCGAGCACATATCTGTCTCCGATCTTTGAGGATGTGGAAACGACTATGCCGTTTTCTTTTGCCCAGCGGAAGAAACCGAGATTGGTCATTTGTGTAACAACGCAGGTATTTGCATTAAGCTGTTCACGCTCTTTCATATCAAGAGCCAGGAGTGCTATCATCTTGTCGCCGTCAACTACCTCGCCTTTTTCGTTGATAATAAGACATCTGTCGGCATCACCGTCAAAAGCAACACCTGCGACACATCTGTTTTCAACAACGGTTTTAGCAAGCATTTCGAGGTTTGTTGAGCCGCAGTTTTCATTTATGTTCATACCGTTGGGTGTGTTGTTGATGAAAATTGCATTTGCGCCGATTCCTTTAAAGAATTTCTCGGCACAGGAATAAGCGGCACCGTTGGCACAGTCGATTGCAACTTTCATTCTGCCTAAATCGGTATTGATTTGTTTGATAAGGTGGCGTACATAGTCCCATTCGGCATTCTTTTCGTAATAAACTCTGCCTATATTCTCATTTCCCGAGCCTGTAAGCTTTTCGGGGGTATCTAAAACAAGTGCTTCAATTTCTGCCTCGACATCGTCGGGTAGCTTGTAACCTGTTGAGGAAAAAAGCTTGATGCCGTTAAATTCGTAAGAGTTGTGAGAAGCAGAGATTACAACGCCTGCATCGGCGCCGTATTTTGTGGTTAAATAAGCAACCGCAGGGGTGGGTATAACACCTAAAACATGAACATCGGCACCGACAGAGCAGATGCCTGCGATAAGCGCAGCCTCTAACACATCGCCCGAAATGCGGGTATCTTTGCCGATTAAAATTTTAGCCTTGTGATGAGATTTTGCAGAAAGAGTGAGTGCTGCAGCCTTGCCGATGAGCATGGCGGTCTCGGTGGTAAGCTCGGTTATTGCGACGCCTCTTGCGCCGTCAGTTCCAAACAATCTTCCCATTAAACATAGTTCCCTTCTTGTGATGTATTATAAAGTCGTTTGACCGTCTTTTAAAATTCCCAAATGCTTATATGCCAAATCGGTAGCGCATCTTCCACGAGGAGTGCGGGAGATGAAACCAAGCTGCATTAAGTATGGCTCGCAGACGTCCTCGAGCGTTACAGCCTCTTCACCAATGGCAGAGGCTAAGGTTTCGAGACCGACGGGGCCGCCGTTATAACCCGTTATTATCATATTAAGCATGCGCTTATCGAGTGAATCAAGCCCCAAGGGGTCAACTTCCATTCTGTCAAGAGCGATTTTTGCGATCTCTTTTGTAATTCTTCCGTCACCCATAACGTCGGCATAGTCACGAACTCGTTTTAAGAAACGGTTTGCGATTCTGGGTGTGCCGCGTGAACGTGAGGCAAGCTCGTAAGCGCCGTCTTTATCAATTGCAACGCCTAAGATAACAGCCGAGCGCATGATGATCTCAGCCAGATCCTCTTTGGAATAAAGCTCTAAACGCTGAATAACACCGAAACGGTCGCGCAAGGGGGTGGTTAATTGACCTGCGCGTGTGGTGGCGCCGATAAGGGTAAACTTTGGCAAGTCGATTCTGATTGAGCGAGCAGCAGGGCCTTTGCCGATGATGATATCTATAGCAAAATCTTCGAGTGCGGGGTAAAGAACTTCTTCTATCGCACGGGAAAGACGGTGAATTTCATCGATGAAAAGAACGTCACCCTCTTGCAGGTTGGTTAAAAGAGCTGCAAGGTCGCCGGGCTTTTCGATTGCAGGGCCTGAAGTTATGCGAATGTTAACACCCATTTCGTGAGCAATGATTGCAGAGAGCGTTGTTTTGCCAAGACCGGGAGGGCCGTAAAGCAAAACGTGGTCTAAAGCCTCACTGCGTTTTTTAGCGGCTTCAATGTAAATCGAAAGGTTTTCTTTAACCTTATCCTGTCCGATATATTCGCTTAAAGACTTGGGGCGAAGCGAAAGGTCAGTTTCCTCACGCTCGTTAGTTATCAAGTTGGGAGCAACAATGCGGTTTTCAAAATCGAATTCGCCTGTTTCAATCATATGCTTTCTCCTTTCCTGTTATCTTTAAAACTTGCCAGAAGCTAAAAGCTTTAACGCTTGTTTAATAAGCTCATCTGCCGCTAAGCTTGGGTCGAGGCGTGAGACAGCCTGTGCTGCCTCGGACTGAGAGTAGCCAAGAACGACCAAAGCGGCAACAGCTTCGTTTGCCGGGGTGTTTGCCTTGGTTGCAGGTGCAAAGTCCCCTCCTGCGGCGGAGCCCATGAGAGAAGGCTCTTTAGCGATCTTATCTTTAAGCTCCATAACAATGCGCTGAGCGATCTTGTTGCCTACGCCTTTGATTCGGGTGAACGCTTTGGTATCCTCGGCGGCAATGGCAAGAGCCGCTTGGTCGGGTGTTAGGGTTGAGAGAATTGCAAGTGCATATTTTGAACCTACGCCACTGACAGAAGTAAGCAATCTGAAACAGTCAAGCTCTTCGAGTGTGGCAAAGCCGAAGAGGTCGATAGCATCCTCACGAACTGCTAAGTGGGTGTAAAGGGTGGTACGGTCAAGATTTTGTATCTGTTCGAGAGTGCAAAGAGTTGTGCGGCAAGCATATCCGACACCAGCACATTCAATGACGCAAAGGTCGGGCTCGGTATGTATGATATTTCCTGTAAGGCTGTAGATCATGGTTAAACCTCCTATTTATTCAAATATGCGGAGTAAGCGACAGAGCTTGAATAGTGCCCGTGAGTGATTGCAAGTGCTAAAGCATCGGCAGTATCGTCGGGCTTTGGGACCTCTTTTAAATGAAGGATCGAGCGAGTCATTTCCTGCACCTGATGTTTTTCTGCCCTGCCGTAACCTGCAATTGAGTTTTTGACCTGCAAGGGGGTGTATTCATTTATTGAGATTGCACGCCGGGCGGCAGAAAGCAGGATTACTCCTCTTGCCTGTGCAACGTCGATAGCGGTGGTGTGATTGGTGTTGAAATAAAGCTTTTCTATCGACAAGGCCTCGGGCTTGTAAAGCTCTAATATCTCGGTCATGTCGTTATAAATCGTGTTGAGGCGAGCATCAAACGGCATGCCTGCGGGGGTGGTTATTGCGCCGAAGTTGACAACAGAAAAGTTTCTGCCGTCGAAATCTAAAACGCCGAAGCCGACAATTGCATAGCCGGGGTCGATGCCGATTATCCTCACAAAACCGCCTCCTTAAAAGTGAACATAAATAATCAGTTTATTATATCATAAAAAAGAGGAATAATCAAGCAAAACCATAGCATTTAACGCAAAAATCCGCCCCTCTTTTGAAGGGCGGATAATTTGGTTATTGTTTCAGGGCGAAGTAGCATATCAAAATATTCGGGCAAAAAGGCAAAGTCACGTATCATTTGCCAAAAGTCCGAAAAATCGCTATTTTTCGGAGTTATGCCCTGAAATGCCTTATCTCACGATACTTTTGCAAGGTTTTGAGCGTAAAAAAAGACCCTGCAAAATTTCTTTTGCAAGGTCAATTTTATATTTTGTTGTGTCCCTGTTTTTATATCAGGGAGTGTCCCAAATCAGTTATTGTTACGGGGCAACCCCTTTTATAATTTTAGGGGCAATTCTGATTATAAAACTACTATTTCATAATTCGCTTAAAAAATGATTATAAAATTCGTGTTTTATAAGCTTTTTCAAGGGTTTTCAGTGTAAAAAAAGACCTCAT